>NZ_CP025096.1:7569252-8182044 GCF_002831565.1 Spirosoma pollinicola
CGAGGATCAAGGTAAAGAATATCATTAGTGCAGATGCTCGACGCTTAGCCAGGCATTACGCTAAACTTGTTATATAATCTACGTGGCTGTTGCAAAAGTAGATAAGGACTTATTTTTTGGTTTTCAACCAGCGATTTCCAGCTCAAAATCGTCCCTAGTCTGGCTGGCTTCTTGACAACCTGAACAGCTAACGGACTTTTGCAACAGCCACCTACGTTATGTTCACCTAAACGAAAAGTTAAACAAAACTGGATTCTGCTATACAACTAATTTAGGTGCTTTTTACTGAATTTATCGTTTATGAAAGCAGCGTTTCCAAGGGATGGCGAAGGCCGCTTGGAAATTTAACGGCTGGCCATTGTCATCACCTTTTTAGGTTTACCCGCTGTTCCCTGACACATGGACTTACTCTACAGTTTCTTCGCCCTAATTTCGGACCGGTTATATCTTCTAGTCTCATTTAGGAGGGATTTGTGAGAATTTTCCTTTTTCAATTGCTGCTTACTACTTAAATAGCGGTCCAGTGGTCCCGCTTCGGCACGGTCCGCCGTCCATATCTTTGTTTTCAGTTGATCTTATCAGAAAAAATACAATTTTTGAGTAAGGTCTGAAAAAGCTAGCCAGCACCCTGAGTTCCGCCGATAGTACGTCCCAACGATACTGCACCGCTGGTTGCTCTGGCTAGCTTGTCTTTTCCCTGTAGCTCCAACATTACCCATAGACGTAGCTTCTGGTTACGATCTGGCATTCATGTGCAACAGCGGGAGAAGGCCGTCGGTCAACCAACGTATTCATTCTTTATCCCCTTTTCTATGCTACAGCTACGCTATTGTGTTGGACTGGACATCAGTAAAGAGTCGCTTCAAGTCTGCCTGTCGGTGATCGACACTGATGGCCGAGTCGTCGTCAAAGGGTCGACTAAAGTGGCTAACAAACCGCTTGCTTTTGCTCACTTAGAGCACTGGGTTAGCAAGCATCGTAAAGTGGACGGCCTCCCGCTACGCTACGTGATGGAGTCGACAGGCGTCTACCATGAGGCCGTAGCCTGGCACCTCCATCAAAGGGATCAGTCGGTTTGTATTCTATTGCCTAACAAGGCGAAACACTACCTGAAAAGCTTAGCCGGGGCGCCGGTGCGACTACAAGTCCAAGAATGATAAAATTGACGCCCAGGGATTGGCTCGAATGGGTCTGGAACAACAACTTAATCTATGGAAGCCTTTATCTAAAAGCATCTATAGTTTACGCTTGCTAACCCGGCAGCATCAGCGGCTTCAGGACCGGGTCGCCGGTGCGATGGAAAACCAAGTGCCGTAACCAGCAACATGCCCTGGATTACAGCGTGATAGGCGATGATTTTATCACAAAACAGAACGCAAAACTACTAGCCGTCTACGATCAACAGTTAGAGTCTTTAGAGGCAGCCATTCACCAACTTATTGAGCAGGATGCTATTCTGAAAGAACAGGTTGAACGCTTGACGGCCATCAAGGGGTTAGCACTTTTATCGGTGGCAGTTTTGATTGCAGAAACCAATGGGTTTGAGGGCTTCGCTAACCAACGACAATTGGTGAGTTATGCGGGCTACGATGTGATTGAAAATCAATCAGGCAACCGGTCAGGCAAAACCCGGATCTCTAAAAAAGGCAACAGCCGTATCCGCCGTATTCTTCATTTACCCGCCTTCAATGCGGTTCGCTCTGGGGAGCCAACTTGTCAAGCTCTTTACGAACGAGTCTATCAAAAGACCAATACCAAACCGGGTCGCCGGAGCGATGAAAGCCTATGTGGCTTTTCAAAAGAAATTACTCCTACTAGCTTATGCATTATGGCGTCATCAAACTAAGTATGTCCCAAAACAGTCGACTCCGGCGGAAGTGGAAGCTCCGTTAACTAGCCAGCCAGATCAGAGTGACAAAAAAATAGTCCCGACTAGCGGGACTACACAGGATCAATCCACCGTGGCAGAGTTGTCTTTTGGATGAGGCAAAGATATTGAAAAAATCCTAACGCAAAACTTGCTTTCCACGACAGTACCAGCGGTACCGGCCAACGCGGCTCAATCTGTAGCATACAAGTACAAAAAGTAAGCATTCAGTTGACAGCTCACGGGCGGCTTTCTGAAGAAATCCTGTTGCATGCGATAACCCTACGCCAGTGCCTAAACCGATGAGAACCTGCTGAGCGAATAAAACGGACTGGATATGGGTTGATTTGGGCACTTACAGGTGTTTGTTACGCTGGATTACTTCCTATTCAGTTCGGTATCAAAACAGCTAAAGAATAGACCAAAACGTCTATTGGACTACAGCGTAATAAACCCTTTCTTTGCTTGAGATTACCCAGCCATGTTTCTTATCAATAGTAATCAGGCATTGGCCTACTCCATGACTACATCCCAGACAATACCCTTTCCACTTTATACGAACGGTACCCAACCCATTACGCCCGCCCTGAAAGTGGGCTTATTCGGCATTGGCTTAGACACCTACTGGCCTCAGTTCGAGGGTCTGGAAAGCCGGTTGCTGGGCTATTTGCAGCAGGTGGCCCAGAACCTACAGCGTCCCTACGCGCAAATCGTCAACATCGGCCTGGTCGACACACCCGATAAAGCCATGCAGGCGGGCCACTATTTCCGGCAGGCCGACGTGGATATCTTATTTATCTACGTGACTACCTACGCGCTTTCGGCGACGGTGCTGCCCGTGGTGCAACGCGCTAACGTGCCGGTCATTCTGCTCAACCTGGTGCCCGAAGCGGCCATCGACTACGGCGCGTTTAACCAACTGGGCGACCGTACGCGCATGACGGGCGAGTGGCTGGCGTATTGCTCGGCCTGCCCCGTGCCGGAAATCGCCAACGTATTTCGGCGGGCGGGCATTCCCGTCCACCAGATCACCGGCCTGTTGCAGAAGGACTCCGCCTGCTGGCGCGAGGTCGACGAATGGATTGAGGCCGCGCACGTGGTACAGGTGATGGCCCACAATCGCTTAGGGCTGATGGGCAATTATTACAGCGGGATGCTGGACATCTATTCGGACCCCACCCTACAGACCATCACCTTTGGTGGTCAGATGATTATTCTGGAGGTGGATGAACTGTCAGCTCTGAAAGAGGTCGTTCCGCAAAAAGCCATTCGGGAGCGTGTAGAAACGTTTTTTGATCTATTTGACGTGCAGACCGACTGCGCCCCGGCGGAGCTTGAGCGGGCCGCCCGCACCTCGGTGGCGCTCGATCAACTGGTTGCCAAATACCAGTTGGGATCGCTGGCCTACTACCACAAAGGCACGGGTAACCCCACCAATGCCGATACCATGAGTTCAATCATTCTGGGTACGTCGTTGCTGACGGGGCGGGGAATTCCAGTGGCTGGGGAGTACGAAATTAAGAACGCGCAGGCCATGAAAATCATAGATACGTTCGGGGCGGGCGGCTCCTTCACCGAATACTACGCCCTGGATTTTACCGATGACGTCGTGCTGATGGGCCACGACGGACCGGGACACGTCCGGATCGCTGAGGGAAAGACAAAAGTGCGCCCGTTGCAGGTCTACCACGGTAAAGTCGGGGCGGGGCTATCGGTCGAAATGTCGGTCAGGAACGGCCCCGTTACCTTGCTGTCGGTGGTGGAGGATGGAGGGGGGAAACTGCGGCTATTGGTCGCCGAAGGCGAGTCCGTAGCGGGACCCATTCTGGAAATTGGCAATACCAACAGCCGCTACCGCTTTCCAATGGGTGCCCCTCAGTTTGTCAACGACTGGAATAGCCACGGACCGGCACACCATTGCGCCGTGGGGGTTGGCCATATCGCCTCGAAACTAAAAAAGCTGGGCCAGCTTCTCCGGATTGACGTTGTCCAGGTCGGTTGAGGGGTCAGACAGGTTCGTCGGCGTTAACAGTCTGAAGCCCAATTTAACTCATGTTTTTTCAAGGTTTATAACCGGTCGTTTAGCCCGGTATTCCGACGGGGACAGGGCCGTCTTTTTGCGAAAGATCCTCGAAAAGTAAAAGAGCGACTCGAAGCCCGTCTGGTAAGCAATTTCGGATACAGACAGGCTTGTTTCCCCCAGCATCTGAATGGCCTTGTCTATTTTTAGATTCAGGTGATACTGCCCCGGGGCCACGCCCATCACCTCCTTGAACGCCTTTCGGAGCCATACGTAGCTGACGTTATTTTCTTCGGCCAGCTTTTCAAAATCAATGGGTTGCGCCCAGATTCCCTGAATCCTGTACCGAACCTGATGCACGATCTGCTCCCGGCGATTGCGGCTGGTATCGCTCATCAGGGCCGAGGTGTATACCAGTCCCAATAGTTGAATGACCTGACAGGTGGCAATCTGCCGGTAAGCCGTTCCTTCGTATTTAAGCGTGTCGATCAGTCGGGTAAACACGTTAAGCAGCTCCGAGCGGAAGCCAATGGATATCAGCGACTTCTCCGGACTGAAACACTCCTGCCGCATCAGATACTCCGCGTAATGCCCCTGGAAACCCACCCAAAACTCTTCCCAACCCGTTTCGTAGGACGGTTTAAACCGGTGCCAGACACCGGGGTAGAGCAAAAAAGCGGTGCCGCCCTCCACTAAGGTAGGCGGAATGGTCTGCGACTCGAACACACCCTGCCCGTTGGCGATGTACACCAACTGAAACTCGTTGAGCGTCCGGCCTTCGCTCCAGTCGAAACAGTACTGATTAGGGTGGTTATGGTCCGGATACGCTTTTTTGGCCGGGTGCAGATTATGCCCAATGGTCAGCATGTCGACGCCCCAACTCGGTGTCTGGGCCGACAGTAGGTGTAACTGCTGTTCATTAAAATACTTCCGGTATAGGTCCATATCAAAATAGCTAAACATTTAGCCAAAATGTCCATTGAACCGGGCATTGGCAAAGTTTTATTTTTGTAGCAAATTATGCAATATTCTTCAATAGTGCATTCCTATCAAGTGAAAAACACTCAACTGGCTTATTCTGGTTAGCTGAAGTCATGTGGGGTACTTGTTCTTTTTGATAGGCCTAATTTGTGTTTTTAGCCCCAATCCCGCTCTTTTTCGGAAAGGAACACAATGTGTTTAAGCCCATTTGCTAATTAACTCTTACCGATTATGAAGAAAATTTATCTGTTAACGCTGCTTAGTCTAACGGCGGTCAGCGTCAGCACGCTGGCGCAACCATCGACGATGGATACGCGGAGTGGTGCCGCTCCGGCTAGTCGGCAACTACTGGTCAAATACGTTACCCGGCCCCAGACAGACGCCCGTTCAGGGGCAATCGATATAGTCGTGTCGGGGAAAGTAGTCGATGAAAAAGGAGCCGAATTACCCGGCGTAAGCGTGGCCGTAAAGGGGTCAACCCAGGGCACTACCACCGATGGCACGGGCCGTTTTCGCATTACTGTGCCTAACCCGTCAGCCGTGCTCGTATTTAGTTTCGTCGGCTACGTCAGCCAGGAGATTGTGGTGGGTAGTCAGACCGCGCTGACCGTCGCCCTGTTGCCCGGCAACCAGACCCTGAGTGAAGTGGTCGTGGTGGGCTACGGCTCGCAGCGTCGACAGGATATTACCTCGGCCGTGTCGGTCATTAACATGCGCGATATTGGCGAGCAGCCCGCCAACAACCCGAACCAGATTCTTCAGGGTAGAGCACCGGGCGTTGTGGTTAAGCAGACCAGCGGTACGCCCGGCGGGGAATTTCAGGTGCGGGTGCGGGGAATTGGCTCCCTGGGTGCCGGCAGTGATCCACTCTACGTCATTGACGGATTTGTGGTCGGCACGTCGGTGGGGCAGAATTTAAATCCCAACGATATTGAAAGCGTCTCGGTTTTAAAAGATGCCGCTTCTACCGCCATTTACGGGGCCCGAGGGTCTAACGGCGTGGTACTCATTACCACCAAACAGGCTAAGGACGGAAAAGTAAACGTCAATTTAGCCCTCGACTATGGCATTCAGACGGTCCCCAGGTCGAGACGGACGTCGATGATGAATGGATTCGAATTCGCCCAGTTCAAAAAAGAAATTTTCCAGGATCAGATCCGGATTCTTCAGAAACGGGAGCCGACAGAGAATGAAATCCCCATCGGCATCCGGTTTCCGGAGCAGACCAAGTATTCGACCAACTGGTTTGATTTAATTACGCGCGATAACGCGCCGTATTCCGACGCTAACCTGACCATTTCATCGGGGGCGGGTCCCATCAAAGCCCTGGTATCAGCGGGCTACTACAAAGAAAATGGGGTTGTCAAGAATACGAATTATGATCGATTCTCCCTGCGGACCAACTTAGGCGGGCAGGTGACTAAATTGATCAATTTTGGCGTGAACATCAACGGTTCCTATACCCGTCAGAACCTGGCTAACACCGTTGGGCGGGGGGGCGTTGTGGGTAGCGCTTTAGTAATAGACCCCCGGGCAACGCCTTATAATGCCGATGGCTCGCTGGTTCCCTACATCAATGGGATAGATGGCGTTTTTGGTTTCCCTAATCCACTCTTCGTGCTGGAGAATGTGCAGCGACGACGAAACATCGCCGATCTGCTGACCAATGGATTCATTGAACTCTCGTTTTTGAAGTATTTTAAGTTTAGAACGTCCGCCAATATCAGGCTAAAAAATAATACCTTCAAAGAATACGTTCCCTCCACCATCGGTTTAGGTGTGGCCTCGGGTTCATCGGGAGCACCACCCCGGAATGCCACGGAAACGGATAATACGGAAGAGCTAACCAATTATTCACTTGATCAGCTGCTTACGTTTAAACCACAGTTACCGGTTAACCATACCCTTGACGTATTAGTGGGTTACACGGCGCAGCAGGAACGGGTACGTGGCTTCACGGGCACGGGTAATACGTTTCCCGATGATTTAGTCCCCTTCCTGGGATCGGCATCAATCCGCTCGGCTAATTCCTACGAATACGGGTGGTCACTGCTGGCTTTTCTGGGCCGGGTTAACTACTCCTACAATGACAAGTACTTACTGTCGGCAACGTTCCGGCGGGAAGGTAGTTCGCGTTTCGGGGCCAATAGCAAGTACGGCAACTTTCCGGCAGCGTCTATCGGCTGGCGCCTGACCGAAGAATCCTTCATGCCGAAAACGGCGTGGCTTTCCGACCTTAAACTTCGGGCAAGCTGGGGGGTAACGGGCAATAATGACATTGGTAATTACCCGAGTCTGGCGTTCGTGGGGGCGAACAACTACATTCAGGGCAATGCGTTTGCCCCCGGCAAAACCGTCAGCTCATTCGCCAATCAGGATTTAAAATGGGAAATATCGAATCAGGTCGATATTGGCATGGATCTGGCCCTGTTTAACAGCAAGCTGATTTTCAACGTCGAATACTACAAAAAGATCACCAACGACATGCTGTTGCCGGTTTCGATCCCTTCGGTTTCGGGCTTCACCACCAGTCTGGCTAACATTGGTAAAGTAGAAAACCATGGGTTTGAAGTAGGGGCTGAATACCGCACGAGCTTTGGGCAATTCAATTTCCGGACGAATGCCAACATCAGTTTCAACCGTAACAGGATTCTGGCCATCAAGGGAATTAACGATGCCCTGTACTACGGCGAATTCTACAGCGGCTACAATGTTCAAAAAGTAGGACGCCCGGTTGGGATGATCTATGGGTACCAAAAAATAGGCATATTCAATACCCAGGCCGAAATTGATGCCGCCCCAAAACAGGATGGGGCCATTCCCGGAGCGATGAAGTTCGCCGATACGAACGGTGATGGCATCATCTCCTACGATACGAAGGACATGGTCGAAATTGGTAACCCGAACCCGGCCTTTACCTGGGCCTGGACGCTGGCGGGTGATTACAAGAAATTCGACTTTAATATCTTGTTTCTGGGGGCTCAAAACTTCGCTATCTACCGCAACATTGAGTCGTCGACCATGAATATGGACGGCGTGTTCAACGTGCAGACGAAGGCAAAGGATCGGTGGCGTTCTCCCGAAAATCCGGGACCAAACCCATCCGATGTGCATTCGCAGGGGGGCACCAGCTACTTTAAGTGGTCGCGGGAGAGCAGCAATCGCTACGTCTATGATGCCAGCTACGTTTGGCTCAAAACCATCACCATTGGTTACAATCTGCCCAAGTTTAAGTCGGTGCTGAGTAATGCGAGGATTTTTGTCACCGGCAACAACCTGTTCCTCTTCACAAAATACCCGGGTAGTAACCCCGATGTAAGCACCCGCAGCACGACCGAGCCGAACATTGATGACGAGGCCTATCCCGTTCCCAGAACAATTGCCACCGGTATCAAGCTTAACTTTTAACCATCATGAACAAAAAACTCATTGTTATAGCACTGGTTCTGGGGATGGGTCAATTCTCGTGTAAGGAGGATTTCCTGGTAACGACTGACCCAACCCGGATTGGTACCGAGGTATTTTATAAAAACGAAGCGCAGTTCCGCCAAGCTCTCAACGGCGTGTACGGTCAGTTACAGACGATCACGAATTCGGCCTACGTCTTTGAGGAGTTGCCTTCTGATAATACCACCGTCGATCTCAATCCGTCCGATCGGGGGGATGCGGTGCGCTGGGAAGCCTTTGAATTCTCGACCGTCAATGCCGGTAATACGGAAATTTCCGGTCTTTGGTATCAGTATTACTCCGCCTTGTATAATACCAATTATACCCTGGAGAAACTAACCGCCAGTGGGCTCGAAGCGACCGCAAAAGCGCCCATCGAGGGGCAGTTGAAGTTCCTACGTGCTTACTTCTATTTTCATCTGGTTCAGTACTTTGGCGACGTTGTCCTGGTTACCTCGACGTTAGCCAATCCTGACCAGGCCTTTGACCTGGTACGCTCACCGCAGGCTGAGGTCTGGGCGCAGATTGAAAAAGACCTCAACGAGGCTATAACGGGCTTACCGGCAACCTATCCGGCGGCTCAGCTGGGCAGTGCGACAAAGGGCGCTGCGCTGGCTTTATTGGGTAAAGTGTATCTCAAGCAGAAAAAATACAGCGAGGCCGTATCGACCCTGAAGCAGGTGACGGGTTATGCACTGAACCCGGTTTACGCAGACAACTTCAACCCGGCCAAAAAGAACGGACCCGAGTCCATTTTCGAGGTTCAGTACCAGGGAGGCAACGATCTGGGTGAGTGGAGCAGTTTTGCCTATACGTTTGCCCCCCGGGCGTCGGCGGCCGCGATAACCGGCTTTGCCAACACCCCGCCCGGCGGGCGAAACATACCGACCAACGACCTGATTGCCGCCTATGAACCCGGTGATTTACGGAAGGATGCCTCGCTAAAAACGAGTTATACCCTAAACGGTACGGTCGTCAACATTCCCTACATTATTAAGTACACGCATCCGCATACCCTTAGCGGACGAACGGACGACAACTGGCCGGTACTTCGGTACGCCGACGTACTGCTGATGCTGGCGGAAGCCATTAACGAGCAGTCCGGCCCGACGCCGGAGGCGTATGGCTACCTGAATCAGGTGCGGAGACGGGCGGGTTTGAAGGAGGTGTCCGGTCTTGACAAAGCCACGTTTAAAACGGCGGTACTGAAGGAACGGCGCGTCGAGCTGGCCTTTGAAAACCAGCGCTGGTTTGATCTGAAGCGAACCATGACCCCGGCAGAACTGGCCGCGTTCATGAATGCCTATGGGGCTAAAGAGAAGGCGAATCCGACCGTTTCCAGGGGAGGTATTTCCTTCACCGCCCAGGATTACGTCTATAGCGATTATGAATATTATTTACCCGTGCCTGCTCCGGAGATTCTACTAAACAGTAAACTAACTCAGAACCCTGGTTATTAGCCGGGAGTTAACCTTTTCGGCTGGTTGAGTAGGACCTGTTGCTGATGACACTCCGCCAGGCTGACCCGCCGGTGTATACCCGGCATGAACAACGCTAAAAAAACTCGTATGGTAATCAATATTCCAGTGCGTCCAGTGGGTGTGGTGCTCCTGCTGATGGGCTTATTTAGCTCGGTTAGTCAGGTAGCGGTTGCGCAGCTAGACCATCCCAAAGCCACAAAGGCGCGAAAAGCCGCGAATGGGTCGGTAACCCCTTCCGTTCGGTTACGAAATTTCACCGCAGACGGCAAACAACTAACCCGGTTCGATGCCGTTGGCGATGCCATCGACGCCCACGATGGGGAAATTGCCCACTTTCGGGGTACTTACTACCTGTACGGCACCAGCTACGACTGCGGTTTTGCCTGGCAGAATAAAAAAGCCCCTTTCTGTGGTTTTAAAGTATATTCCTCCCCTGATCTGGTCAACTGGACGGATCAGGGGTATTTGTTCGATGCCAAAACGCCCGTATGGCAAACCCGTTGTAACGGGAATACCTACGGCTGCTTTCGCCCGCACGTGATCTTCAATCAAAAGACCAATCAGTACGTGCTGTGGATCAATGTCTATGATAACAAAGTTGGCTTTCGGGTTTTTACCAGTTCCTCCCCGACCGGTCCCTTTAACGAGGTCGCCCAGCCCACGCTCGCGGTTAATCGCGATGCGCCCGTGGCCGGGTTGAACAACGGCGATCACGATACGTTCGTCGATGAAGATGGCACGGCTTATCTGGCTTACACGGACTGGCGGGCCAAAGGGGCGATTGTAATTGAACAGTTAACGCCGGACTACCTGTCGGGCACCAACCGGTTCGTCAAAGACGTAACAAAGGAAAAAACGGAAGCACCCGGCCTCTTCAAGCGCCGGGGAATTTATTATATTACCTACTCCGATCCGAACTGCGGGTATTGCTCGGGCACCGGCACCTCGTACCGCACGGCCTCATCCCCCCTGGGTCCCTGGTCGGAAGGTAGAAAAATCAGTGATAATTCGTGTGGCGGGCAACCTTCCTTTGTTTTTACCATCCAGCTCGCCAACGATTCGCTGTTTCTCTACGGGAGCGATTTGTGGAACAACGCGGCTCGCAATGAGGCTCTGGCCAACTATTTCTGGGCACCCCTGACCTTTAATGACGACGGCTCGATCCAGCCCATTGCCTGCGAGCAGACGCCCGCCCTGTCGATCCGGGTTGGCCAGCCCGATAAGCGGATGGCCAACCGGCCAACAAATCGCTCCGTTTCGGACCAGTCGGCATTAGACTACACTATCGGATGCGATATTGCCCACAATCACGCGCAAAGCCAGACGTTCACGGCTTCCCAAACGGGGCTACTATCTGCCGTTTCGGTAACGGCCTATAAGAAGGACAATCCGGACGCAGCTCTTGAGCTGGCCATTTTCTCCGAAAAAGACGCATCGGGCTCAACGGCGCGACCCCTCTACAGCACATCCCTGCCGGCAGATTCCATTAGCTGGGCGGCCCGGAATCGATTTATCCAGCCTAACCTGCGCGTTTCGGCGGGACAGCGCTACGTGCTACGGGTAAGTTCGGCGGCTTCCGTCGGCTGTTACGGCTTAGCCTATGCAACCGGGGAAACGTCAATCGGCCGTGGAACGCCGGGTCGTGGTAACGACGACGTATCCAGAGCGCACGAAGCCAAGCGGACCTTGAAATTTCAAACGGTTATTCAGGCAAAGAAATAAGCCAATCCTCCCTTCAAACGGTGTAAGCTTCCTTTGAAAGTAGGGCAGTGAAAAGTAGCGGCTGCCACAGCGGAGAATTTTAACTAACTTTTCATCCAGGCGGCCGCTGCGCAGGGAAGAGAACGTGATAGGCATTGGAAATGCGAATTCACATGCTCTATCTTAGAATTTTGTCTTTGCTAAAAATGAAAAATAAATCAACTATTACGGTGTAAGCCATATGAAAGTTGTACCTGTTCATCTTTTATCCGAATTATCTGGGTTAAAAATTGACATCATGCGCTTTACTATTGATGATATACCTTATGCTTACGACGCAGTTAATATTCAGCGCAATGACCACTATGTTTTTCTTCTTTGTGAAAAAGGTAGTGGCAAGCTTATGGTTGATTTTGAAAATATCAGTTTAGATACCGGTTCAATATATTACGCATTGCCGGGGCAAATCCATCATCGCATGTATGATCAATGCGTAGCAGGTTGGTATCTGGCAATTGATAATCTGTTAGTGTCTGCCGAATTTAGAACTGTTTTTGAGGGTAAGTTAGGATTACAAACGCCATTACTACTAAATCCAAATTTATTTAATCAATGCCAGTCAATCCTGAGTATAATCAACAACAGAATTGGCGATAAGGGTAACACCAAATTTGACAGCCACGTGACGAACACACTTTTACAGTCATTTATTGGCATTGTTGCGGGCGGCTATAGCCAACAGGGTAATTTCGTTCGGCAAGAGTCAAGATCTAACCACTTAACTCATCAATTTAAGTTGATGCTTGCCGAGAATTTCCGCTCTCTGAAAAGCCCGTCTTCCTATGCAAAAAGATTGAATGTTACGCAAAATTATCTGAATGAAACCATTAAAAAAAATACCGGCTTTCCGGTAAGTTACTGGATTACGAGTGAAATTTTAATGGAAGCGAAAAGATTGCTGTTTCATACGACAGTAACCGTTAAAGAGATAGCATACGCAGTTGGTTATAATGACGCGGCTTACTTTTCTAAATTATTTAAAAAGCACGAAGGCGTAAGCCCGTTAAGCTTCCGAAATAAAAAACAGTGAATTGTACAATCATAGCCATGATTCTGCCATTGTAATAGCTTAACCGGCCGGATAGCTTTGCTTTCCTTTCAAAAACACTAAAATTATGAGCGTAAAATCATTCTTTGATTTCAAATTTTCCGCCGATACCATTGGGGAAGGTCTCCCGCTTGCACAGTCTATCGGAAATGACATGCCCCCACTGGATGGCTATATTGGACACGAGGTAATCCGGGATGCCACCGACGCCAACCATCTAATGGTAAACACGCACTGGACCGACCAGCAAAAGGCTGAGGCAGTTTTGACAAAATATAATGAAGACGCGAAGATTAAGCGCGCCAAGGAGCTTTTAAAGGACGGTCCAACAGGCTTCATCGGCGAGATTCTTGACTAATGCCACAATCGTGATACAATCTTCCTGAGAAGACGAATCAAGGAAGATTCAAATCGAACCTTCCTTGATTCATTACGTCAGAATGAAGTTTCTTCAATGATTTACGACTAAAATGACTTTCGTTATTTTAGTCGTAAATCATTTTTTTTATTCAATACGTTCAACTATCCAAAATATGCCGAACGCAGATATTTTATATTTTCTTTTTTCCGCAACGGCAACAATCATTGCAACCTTAACAGGGCTAATTGGTGTTTTTTCAACTTTCCGTCTGCAAAATATTAATGTTGAAATAAGTCTTTTGAAAGATCTTATTTTAAACAGAAAGCTTGATGGAGATACGTCGCTTAACGAATATATTACGGGGGAAAGTTACCATTTACTTGAAAAAATTTATGACCGTAATATCGCGGGCATTGACCTGTTAGATGAGGTTATTAAAAAGAATAATGTAGGCCAAAAAGCCAACGAGTTTGAGTATGATCTAAGCAATCTTCGCACCAACCAAAAAAGCTATGACACGATAAAGGGAATGACCATAAGAAGTTTCGCTCTTTCACTGATTTTTGTATTGGGTAGTTTAGTGCTGCTGGTGTTAGCCAATTCAATAGTAAATCTTTCCGGCGTGTATTGGTATATGGCCATCTATTTTTTACTAATTTCTGTATTGATGGTTCTGTATATAAAACAAATATCAACGCTGATAGAGTAGCCTTGTGGCTAGATGCCAGGGGCCGCCACCAACAAAGTAAATTACCGCTGGAGGCATGTTGGCATAATTTCTACAGGTATCGTATAAACTTCGGTATAATTTTTTCTTGCATGGTGAGATTCTAACGTAAACAATTAAAAATGAAAAAAGCATTAATTACCGGCGCTAACAAAGGCATTGGTCTGGAAGTTGCGAAACAACTCTTGCAAAAAGGGTTTTATGTATATATCGGCAGTCGTGATTTACAAAATGGCATACAGGCTGTTGAAGGCTTGAAAAGCGAAGGGCTTGATAATGTAGAAGCCGTACATCTGGATGTAACAGTCGACGAGTCTGTAAAAGCTGCCCGCACGGAGATTGGTAAAAAGACAGAGGTGCTGGACGTGCTTGTCAACAATGCAGGTATCAGCGGGGGCGGAACCCATAGCGCACTTGGTGCCGAGCCTGATCGGTTTATGGCAGTGCTGGACACCAATGTCATTGGCGTAGCAAGAGTTACGAATGCGTTTAATGACTTGTTGCAAAAATCGGCCGAGCCAAGAATTGTAAATGTTAGCAGCAGCGTAGGCTCGCTAACGTTGCAGAGCGACCCCAACTGGTTTGCCTACAACTATGCAAAATATGCAATATACGGTGCGTCAAAAGCAGCCTTGAATATGTACACCGTTCATTTGGCCTACGAATTGCGCGACACAGCCTTTAAAGTGAACGCAGTTTGTCCGGGCTACACCAAAACCGATTTTACCAATCATCAGGGGTCGGTGACGGTGGATGTAGCCGCAGGGCGCATTATAAAATATGCCTTAATTGACAATGACGGGCCAACGGGCAAATTTTTCAGCGAAGAAACCAATCCTGAAACAGGTGAAATACCGTGGTAATGGCTCAAGGCCAGTATGGAAGAACAGCCGATAGTTTATAACTCAATTAGTCTCAATTTGCGGCACGGCTAAAAAACAATAACCTTTCGGCTATACAGTCCCGACGTTAACGACAAAACTACACACGATGGAAGACAACAGAGCAATCTTAAACGCAGGAAATGCCGCCATCAGCAATGCCAATTATGAAGGTTTTCTGGTTCGTTGCACTGAGGATACCGAATGGGTGTTTGTAGGCGACCAGACGTTGCACGGCAAGGAAGCGGTGCGCCAATGGATGGCAGAAAGTTATTTAGAACCGCCACAAAACGAGGTGGATGCGCTGATTGCAGAAAGAAATTTTTTAATTGCCACCGGCAGCATAAGCGTGAAGAATAAGGCCGGGAAAACGACTAAATCTTCGTACTGCGATGTATAGGAATTTCGCGATGGTAAAATCGCCAGACTGAATGCATTCGTTATTGAAAATTGACTATCATGAAACAGAAAAGTTCAAACAAGCAAACCGGCGATAATAAGTCATCTTCAGCCAATAATCAGGACAAGTCTTTTCTAACGGCCCCTGTCGCTTCAGACAGTCCGGAATTTAGCGCTGCGTTGCGTCAGGTAGTCCGCTATCATCCCGCCGACATCAAGGCACCCAATCACAACGACGTTATATCGTTCATTCATTCCTGGTTTGCCAGCTTTGACCACATTGAGCCTGCCGAATTTTTTCTTGCCCACTTCGACGATGCTGATATGACTTACAACATGGATGGTCAGGTACTTGCGCATAACCATCAATCATTCAGAGATTGGTTTGACGATGCCCTTACGCATATTCCCTGGGATTACCATGATATTTTGGATACTACCGTGACCGGAACTTTTCAAACGGGTTGGACGGCGGAGTTCTTTATCCGTCACGTTGGTGAATGGCACGATAAGCCCTTGAGTGATAGTGATACCGGCCCCGGCCGCCCCTTTAACCGGATTATCCGTGTCAACTGGAAGCTTGAACATGATGGCGATAAATTTATCATCCGCCGGTATGAGCTGTCTATGGTACAGAACATTATTCCTCAATAAAAAAACAAACCGAAGATTTCAGCATCAAATATTTCACATTAAGCATCACAATTATGACAACCATTGACGGTAACAAGAAAATCTGCACACTCATTAACGTTTTTACGGTAGAACCTGCCAAGCAGAAGGAGCTATTTGACAGCCTGGTAGCGGCCAGCGAACAAGTAATGAGCAAAATGCAAGGTTATATTTCTGCCAATATCCACATGGGCGACGACGGCAAAACGGTAACCAACTATGCACAATGGGCATCATTGCAGGATTATCAAAAAGTGCTTACGGTGCCGGAAGTAATGGAGCACTTGAAAAAAGCAGCAGGCCTTGCTCTAGAATTTAAGCCGGTTACCTACAATACGATCTGGACGGATGGCAAAGACGACTAAATACTTTCTTATCTCTGCAAGCCGCGACCATGTACTCAAGGGCGTGGAAGGCGGCTTTGTGCAGGCAGGGCATGGCCGGAGAGATTTGGTAAGCAAGCTATCAAAAGGGGACTGGATTGTATTGTATTCGGCAAAAGATGAGTATGAGGGCGGTAAGCCACTACAAAAATTCACCGCCCTCGGGCAGGTAACCGATGAGGAGCCGTATCAGCCGGACGCGGCCGAAAACTTCAAACCATACCGGCGGGCGGTAGCATTCCAGGAAGCAACGGAGACAGAAATCCGCCCTTTACTGGAGCAGCTTTATTTTATGAAAAATACAAAAAGCTGGGGCTTATATCTCATCAGTGGTTTTCGTGAACTTTCAAAGGCCGACTTTGACGTGATTCAGGCCGCTATGAAATAAACGCCAGACGAAAAGGTGGCTGTTGAGCATTGTTGGCTATGCAAGACCTGCCGTCCCTATTTACACGATATCCTCACTGCATAATTCTTAAACAAAACAATGGAAATCAAAGCAGAAACACTCATTAATGCAACCCCGGAAAAAGTCTGGGCTGTCCTTACTGATTTCACGAGCTATCCAGCCTGGAATCCGTTCATAAAATCAGTGGAAGGCAAAGCCGAAGTAGGAAACAAGCTCACCGTAACAATCATGCAATCGGGAGACAAAGGCACCACTTTCAAGCCCAAAGTTTTGACAGTAGTACCATCTAAAGAACTAAGCTGGTTGGGGCGGCTGTTGCTGCCGAATATTTTTGACGGCGAGCACAAGTTTGAACTTAGGAAGAACCGGGACGGCACTACAACCTTCCGGCAAAGCGAAAAATTCAGCGGAATACTGGTGCCGTTTTTCAAAAAGCAGCTGGAGAACAATACCGCTAAGGGCTTTGAGGGGATGAATGCAAAGTTGAAAGAACTGGCTGAAAAGAAATAAACACCACCAATAGTTATGATCTTCCTAATAAGTTGAACAGCTTTTAAGTTAATTCAGACTTGATGAAGACCATACCGGGCTGTTAGAGTAGTCACCCCGTACCGGCTACAGTTGATAATTGCCGATTAAGTGAAAGGATCAGATCTGGTTATCAAGTAGATGGATTTTGGTGAATAGCCTTTTCTTGTCAGTCCAGAACTTTGTGGTGTTAAAAAACAAGCAACTAATGAAGGCTATCGACAAAACCTTAGCGGGTAAAGTATTTCTGCTTACCGGGGGATCATCGGGCGTTGGAAAAGCCACGGCACTAAGCTTGGCTCAAAAAGGGGCAAAAATCGTCATCATTAGTCGCCAGGCTAAAAATGCCGAGGAAGCCCTCCGTGAAATTGCCCAGAAAACCGGCAATGACCAGGGCGACTATTTAGTGGCTGACTTGGCCGTACAGGCTTCCATACGAAAAGTAGCGAATGAGTTTAAACAGCGCTATAGCAACCTGCATGTGCTGGCTAATCTGGCAGGGGGTATTTTCTTTGAACAGCAGCTAACGCCCGATGGAATCGAGCGATCGTTTGCGGTGAATTATCTGAGCCATTTCCTACTGACTAATCAACTGCTGGACATGCTGAAAGAGAGTGCTCCCGCAAGAGTAATTACGGTTGGGGGAAACCCTTCGTTTCTAAAGCATCCGACCATTAACTTTGGCGATTTACAGAGCCTGGATCGATTTAGTGGGATGAATGCCACTGCTCAGGCCATGTATGCCCGCGTCTTTTTTGCCTTTGAGTTAGCCAGAAAACTTCGGGGAACCAACGTAACCTCCGTTGTTTTTAATCCGGGCGTGATCAAATCAAACCTGATGAGGCAGACACCCTGGTACATGAAACTGATTGGTGCTATGTATGAACCTTTTGCCAGGGAAGTTTGCGAAGTCGGCGGCTATCTAGCGACCTCACCCGACATTGAGTCCACGACGGGGGTTTTCTTTAACGAAAACAGGCAGATCGTACCGCTTCACCAACGATTTGACGTAGCTATTGGCGAAAAGCTATGGGCGGTTAGTCAGTCACTTATAAACGAATAATACGCATCTTTTCGGGCCTGCCGGGCAGCCATATCGAACCAAAACTGTTCGTGAACATTGTATCAATAATTATCAACATAAGCATTACTCCGTCATGTCATTAAAGTCGAATGAAGAATTGATCGGTATGCAGCAGGTTAGCCAGGTGGTTGGCTTGACGCTCAAGCGCATGCAGGCGTACGCCCGGCCGGGCATGTCAACTTACGAGCTGGACCAGTACGGACGAACCCTGCTGGAACTGGACGGTGCCCGATCAGCCCCCAAACTTACCTACAACTTTCCGGGCTGGACCTGCATCAGCCTGAACGAAGAAGTCTGTCACGGTATACCCTCCACCAAACGGTTTCTCAAAGAAGGCGATCTTATCAACATCGACGTGTCAGCCGAACTAAACGGCTACTGGTCAGACAACGGCGGGTCCTTTGTTTAAGGACAGGATATTCACCGGCACGGCACGTTGGTGGAAGCCTCGAAGCGAATTCTGGCCCGGGCGATCAGTCATATCCGGGTTGGGGTACAGATTGCTAAGATTGGGAGCTTCATCGAGACCGAAGCCAGGCGCAGTGGGTACCGGGTCATCAGGAACCTGGCCGGACATGGTGTAGGTCGGAGCCTGCATGAGGAACCCCACGAGATTGCCTGTTATTATGATCAGTCTAACAAAGCGCATTTCCGGAAGAATTCGGTGGTAGCCATCGAGACGTTTATATCAACGAAAGCCTCTTACGCTGAGAACAAGGGGGATGGCTGGACACTAATCGCCAGGAAGGGTTTTTCCGCGCAGCATGAACACACCATTGTCGTTACGGATAGGGAACCCATCATTCTAACGGCGGCCAATCAATTGTGGGATTAAATACCTGGTTGGCCCATCATCCGGTTGACCGGACACGTAATCACCACAAACACTGATGACAATCAGTGTAAGGAAGCTAATTGACTGGTTCAAATCAAGGCTCATCCGGCTGCATCCACTCATTGTCTTTGGGTCAATAGCAGGCTTACTTACCTTTCTATTTGATCCGTTTGGCATTCCTTCTGAATCGAATAGTATTGGTAAAACCGTAGCACTGTTCGTGAGCTCCAGCTTGCTGATCCCGCTCATACAAGAGAGCGCATTCAATTTATGCTTAAACTCCAGTCAAAACTGGGTAAGGACAAAGCTAAGCTGCCCGTCGCTATGAGCTTATGGGCTCAATTCGGTCGAATTTCTTATCCGGCATTGGGTAAAAGAGAGTTAATTCCCATTGTAAGCAAAGTTAGATTCATTAGTTATGGCCAGCATGTAAGGGGGCGGGCTTTGAGCCGGACACGATTAGGTGCCCAATTTGATTTTTAGAGCCATGTTACCTGGTTTTTTGTCCGGGCCAATCGCGCGTGGTGCGGCATTCCGATTGACCCGGCCCGGACATCAGCTACCGATTAAAGGGCCAAGGTATTTGTGAAATACACCTGCCGTGGCCCTATTCATCGGCTCTTTTAAGGGATTCTGCGGTAACCGGCGTGAAGAAATTAACCAGATTGCCATCCGGGTCCCGGAACAGGAACGAACGGTTCCCCCAGGGCATGGTCGTTGGCTTCTGAATGACTGACTCACCGAGGATGTCGACTAACTTTTCGTAGTCGGCATCCACGTCGTTAACCCGGAATTCGATAATGACCGAGCGATTACTGGCGGCTGTGACCACCTGATTATTGCCGAACAAGGGCGAGGTGCGTGTACTGGCGATGGCCAGGGTGACCGAAGGCGTACGTAATTCCGCAAAATCATCGGTATGCTGCGTCAGAGTCATACCGGTTACTAACTCGTAGAATTGGACCAGGCGATGATTATCCGCCGTAATGATCCGGATGGAGGAAAACTGCATAAGTCAATGGAGTTTGTTTGAACGAACGCAAAGAAAGGTACGCCCACTGACAACCCTATGGCAGTCTGATTTCCGGGAATAAAAATTCAGGCTATTTGTGTATCGACTAAGTGCAGGCTAGCGATGTATTCATTCAGGGTAATGTGAGGTCCTTTTCGAAAGGCTACACCCGTTGGTGACAGCCGACTGATACGCACGACGTTGAAATCGCGATACGCATTTCGGAGATGACACCAAGCAATCACGTGCCAGGCCGCCCCGTAATACGCCAGACCTACTGGCTCTATTTGGCGTGTACTGGTTAGACCGTCTTTGTTCTGGTAATCGATGTTCAGGATCTGCTGACCTGATAGAGCCGCTTGTAAGGGAGCCAGGTATTGAGCAGGCTGCTGAAATTGCGCCGACACCTCAATTTTAATGCGATCGGTGAGTTGCTCCAGCCGGTTTTTCTCCGCACTGCGGAGCACGGTTTTAATTTTGTTGAGGACGCTGGTGTAATGCGCCATAATGGATTTATCGGCTAAGCCATAGATTAGTTTCTCCAGCAGCAGTAACGTATCCGCTTCCTCGGGAGAGAAGGATACAGGCGGTAAAAAATAGCCTTGCACCAAGAAGTACCCCCGGTTGGGTTCGTAGCTAACGGGAATTCCCTGTTCGCCCAAGGTCTTCACATCCCGATAAACTGTACGAACGCTGATACCGAATTTTTCGGCCAGTTGCTCCGTCGTTACATATTTTCGGGACTGTAGCAGGGTTACCATGCCGAAAAGGCGGTCAATCCGGTTCATCGTATGAATGATCTGTGTGGGCAAAAGTGCGCGTCCGCTGGCCGGTCGCACCAACAGCTCTCAATTTATAGTGTACTACCTACGCTTGACTTTAGCTATTTACGTTGATGATCTGAACTACACGGGGAAAGATATACTTAAAAAGCCGGACGGGGGTAAAGATTCAACTTTACCCCCGTCCGGCTTTTTAGGGTGTGGCAACGGCGGCCCGATTTTATAAGCGCGTCGCCTGCGCGTTCTTACACCATCTCCCGGTTGGCATCAGCCCAGTAAGCCAGGACTACCGGCAGCCAAAATAGCTGACCACCCCAGGCAAGAGCCGAAACGCTGGCCGGGGCCGGGCCCAATTCAGAACCTAAGTAAGAGAGTACCAGAAAGGCAATCAGGCCCCACAAAACAAAGCGTCCGGTGCGGTTGCGCGGCCGGGTGGAACGCACGTACGCCCACAGGCCAAACGCCAGCAGGCCAAACTCAACGAGTAGTGTTCCGGGCAGACTATGCCACAGACCCAGGCCCTCTTTTGGGGAGAGACCGGGGTAGAGGGGCAGGTCAGGACGGTGCATGACCAGATCAAGCAGCCAGTGGCTGGGTACCAGCAGGCCCACCAGTAGTGCCCCGCGCCAGTTCTTTTTCACCAGGCCATACAGTAGCCCGAGTGCCAGGCCGAGAGCGACCTGCATCAGCAGGCTATGCGAAAAGGGATAATAAACGAAATCGAAGGGCGAGGCAGCCATCAGGCCGGGGCGGATGGCAACGCGCTCTATATTCAGTAAGAGTAGCGTGGGCCAGAGCAGATCAGCCAGCTGGGCGGCTAAGAACAGCGTGCCCAGCGACACGCGTGGTTGCAGGGGTTTCGCCGCCAGTCCAACCCCAAAATGACCTAAATACATAAGAGTTATCGAATAAATGGTGGTACGCTGCACGGGTACAGTGCTTTGAGCAAAGGTGCCGACTCTTTAGTAGTTGCTCACTGACCAATTGCGAAAATCGACTGACTTTTCGCGCAATAACTTTGGCTGGCATGGAAAAGGGTGTCGGGCGGTAAAGTTCTCAACATGAATGTAGTACCGATTAAATCGGCGGTAATCAATCCGCCAAAAGGCCTGACAGCAAGTTTCGCCCCGGCTAATTACTCGCCCTGCGCCCCAAGTCGTGCAGA
Source organism: Spirosoma pollinicola (assembly GCF_002831565.1). Lineage (NCBI taxonomy): Bacteria > Pseudomonadati > Bacteroidota > Cytophagia > Cytophagales > Cytophagaceae > Spirosoma > Spirosoma pollinicola. The sequence continues at coordinate 7,591,096 of NZ_CP025096.1, forward strand.
AAAACCGTTGTAAACCTTCGTTTTAGGCGGGTTAACTCAACAACTTTTCAACCAGAAGGAACAAATAACTGATGATCCCCGTTAGCGTTGTAAGTGATTACTCACAAACATGACAACTAAACAGGAAGACATTCTACAGGCAGCTTTGACCTTATTTGCTACCGAGAGCTACCATGCTACTTCCACCAGCCGGGTAGCCAGGGCAGCGGGCGTATCCGAAGGGCTTATCTTTCGCCACTTCACTAATAAGGAAGGTCTGTTGACGGCTGTTCTTGAAATGGGGGAGCAACGGTTTAACCAACTGTACGCTACTTTACTTTTTGAGACGGAGCCAGCGAAGGTAATCCGCCAGTACATCGAGCTACCTTTTTCTGTTCCCGAATCAGACTACACATTCTGGAGGTTGCAATTCACCCTAAAGTGGGAGGTCAACTACGATTCCTCCGCCAAGGCAGCCCCTGTCAAACAGGCGTTGATCAACGCCTTTGCCCAGTTAGCGTACCCGCAACCCGAGTTAGAAGCTCTCCTGCTGATGCATTCTATGGATGGCATCAGCAGCGATTTCGTCCAGCATACGCCCACCCCGACGGCCCAAAAAGCCATTAAAGAATTTCTGCTCGATAAATACAAGGTCTAAAAAATTTGACCCAATGAAAAGTGATTACTCACATATAATTAACTAAGTATGAAAACGTCCTCTCAGGTAAAAACTATTTTGATTACGGGTGCCTCCACTGGCATCGGCCGGGAAACCGCCCGTTACTTTGCCGGGCAGGGCTGGAATGTGGCCGCCACCATGCGAACGCCCCAAAAAGGGGCTGATTTGCTGGCGATGAAAAACGTAAAAATCTTCCCATTAGACGTGCTGGACGTGGCCAGTATTGACGCAGCTATCCAGGCCACACTCGATCAGTTCGGCGGCATCGACGTGCTGTTCAACAACGCAGGTTTCGCCATTGCCGGAGCCTTTGAAGCCATCAGCCCGGAACGCATCGAGAAGCAGTTTGCCACCAACGTATTCGGGGTAATGAACACCACACGAGCTATTTTGCCGTACTTCCGCCAAAAACGAAGCGGACTCATCATCAATACCACCTCCAGTGGTGGCCGCATTACCTTTCCCCTCTACAGTGTGTATAACAGCACCAAATGGGCCGTGGAAGGCTTTATGGAATCGTTGCAGTACGAGTTGAAACCCTTCAACATCCGCATCAAGAACATCGAGCCGGGTACGGTCAAAAGTGATTTTGAGAACGCCATCGAGTACGTACCCGCCCCAGCTTATGATCCGTATGCCCAGCGCGTGCATCAGAATACGCTGGCCAGCTACAACGATGCCGCCGAACCAGTGGAGGTAGCCCAAGTCGTCTACAAAGCGGCCACCAGCACCGATTTCAGACTACGCTACGCGGCTGGCCGTCAGCCCAAACTGGCGTTCTTCCTGCGCTGGCTATTGCCCCTGAACACCTTTAACAAGTTGGTGGCGGGACCCGTCGAGAAGCCGGTAGCCAGCGCGTGAGCCGGTATTGGCAATTCATTCAACAAGTTTAGTCAAACCAGTATAGTTTCTAATCAATTAAAACAACAATTCCCATGACAACGCAGGAGAAAAAACAATTAGTCATTACGTTCCTCGACTTGATGACCACTGGTCAATCAGACCAGTTCGAACAGGTATTGGCCGAAAATTATCACCAGCATAAACCCGATAGCAAGGACGGGCTGGCCAGCATTCAGGAGCAAACGAAACAGCTCGAATCCGTTTTCGCCGACGTTACGGTAACCATTGATGATTTGGTAGTCGAGGACGACAAAGTAGTCGGTCGTTTCACCTGGACGGGTACGCAGGTTGGGCCGTTCATGGGCATCCCTGCCACGCACAAGCGCGTGTCCTGGTCGGGCACGGACTGGTGGCGCATTGAAGATGGTAAACTGGTCGAACACTGGGACAACGTCGAATGGGCATCACTGATGCAACAATTGCAGGCCAAGTAAACGATTAGTCAGGCTCCTCGGCTCCTCACACGGGGAGCCTGACTCGTTTTTGAAATTGGTTGGCGCAATCGTCGTGTCGATGAATTTAGTGATTGTGCCAGCACATCGATAATATACTCACTATATAACGTTTTGGGGTGAAACTACACCTTTCAAGGCCCTATTTGAGTATTTCGGAGTAAACTGGTTCAGCGTCACTTTGGGGGAACAGTCCAATGTCGGGCCAACACCCGAAGCCGTAGTAGGTCAAAGTTAGCTTTGCCATACATCTGCCGCTTGATGGTCTTTAGCCGATTTACCTGGCCCTCTGTCTGCCCATTGCTCCACTCAGAACGGAATGCTTCTTCAACAGCGGCAAAATCCTGACGCATACCTCGCACAAAACCACTTAAGATGGGGAGTTTTTCGGCATCGGCACACCAACCCGCTAACTCATTGGCTTGTTTAGTTTGCATAAGCAGCCTGAAGTGCAAACTTAATCGATGGACTTGAGTGATCGACTCATTACAATTAAGTAAGTATTCCAAAAATGGCCGATCTGTTTCGGGCCAATCAACTTCTGGCTGGCCTAGGAGGCGACTGAGCTGACGACTCGAATAACGAAGCTCCTTTTGGGCGGGCGGCAAAGTCGGTTCATGCATAGACCGCGGGTAATGAGCTAAGAAGACAGCCAAGATAGTATAGCGTCCATTATAACCCTATGCCTTGATTTCTTCAAACAGCGTTTTAATACAAGTTTCACCGGATTGCCAGCGCTCTCGTTAATAGGGTTCATAAGTGAGTAAGTTCGAATGCTTCCTTCTGGTTTTAGGCACAAAACAAGCCTGTTTGCAATACTTTTTAACCGTGTTGCGTGAGCTGCCCAAATGAACCGCAATAGCTCGAATACTATGCCCTTGTTGCTGTAATTCTTTGGCACGTTGATATAGCGCATACCGTTTTTCCGTAAAGATCGGCTGTCCTATCTGCTGATCATCAATCAATTGCATGCTAACTGGTTTGGGCAAATCCATTTTTGGTACCGGAACTGGAGGGCTAGTCAGTTGAACCGTCGATTGTTGGCTAAAGAGTTGAAGGGTTTCTCGAATGGCTGGACGTTGGCTGTCTAAAAAGCGTTCGATGTCTTCGGACAAATTCTTCAGCAGATGCCAGCGATCAACCACTTGAGTAACATCGGGACAGGCCGAAGTGACGGCGTTCGCATAAATACTGGACCGGTCGCGAGTGACCAACTCAACTCCCGGATGGGCGCGAAGCCAATCTTCCAGTGTCTTGCCCTCTCGGTCCGGCAATAGATCGATAGGTTTGTGTTGATCCAAGTCAATCAGAATCGTGCCATAATTGCGTCCCCTCTTGAAAGCGAAATCATCCACGCCTAATCGCTTGGGGGTTTCCACTACCGGTGGTGGAGTTTTGCGGATGACCCGCAGGACGGTCGAGGCACTGACCGACTGGCCTACAATATGGCATAAACGAGCCCCCGGCTTGGCTCCGGCCTGTAATCCAATGGCCTGGATCTGTTGATCCGCTCTGATGAGTCGACGGGCATAGGGCTTGTATACGGAGTTACATGATTGGGCAAATACTTTACGGGGGCAGTCGGCTAGTAGGCAGAAAAATTTGCGCAGCCGCACCTGGAGCTTGATGCGTTTACCACTCATAGATAGGTCAGCGAAAGTGGGTTGGTAGAAACTATGCACCCGGTTGGTGGTCGTCTGACAGAGCGGACAAATGCCCATCGCATCGCTGGCAAGCAGCTCAATGGTGAGCGAGTCGTTGGTAACTTGTTGGTTGCAGAACAGGAATCCAGGGGGCAAAAGTGGGGTCAGGTCCATACCCACTCAACAAAAGAAAGTACCAGACTTCACCTAAAGTGACGCTGAACCACTTTGGCCGGAATACATAGTATGCAAAGCTGTTCAGCGGTCTACATAACCACTAAATATTGCTAAAATACAACGTTCGGCCCTGTTTAACATGCAGACCACTTTGTAAAAAAAAATAGCTATTAAACGGTCTTATTTGAAAAATAGTGAAGATATTTTTCAAATAAGACCGTTTAATAGCTATGCTATAGGAATACGAGTTATGGACTTGGTCTTTTTTCCTAGCGTTTAGAACCAGGTATATGAAAAATAAGGCTGATGATTAGTAGACAAGCATTTAGTCGTAAAGCCGTCGTAAAGAACCCACCAGGAAATTGGGTCGGGGTTAACCCACTCCACAAAACAAGAATACTAAAAGGAGCCGCTGTATAGCGAAGCAGGCGAGCAATTTGAAAGGCGCTCATTGGCTGTTCTATGGGGAGTAATTAGGGTAATGTACTGGTTAAGAATACCATTTCTGTAGGCTGTTTCTTAGTCTATCTAATCCATATAAGCAGATAAGACCCTAACCTTGATGGTTAATTTTGTAGAATGCTTTCAGCGTTTTTAGGATGGCAGGCTCATTTTCCTCGGCTGGTATTTCCAATCGCTGGTCTACATCAATCATCGTTCTAATCTGGCCGAACTGTTGCGTGGTGAGCGTCTCGTAACCCATACGCCATTGAGCGAAAAGACGCTCCGCTATGGACTGATTCAGCACACAAGCAACATTCTTATGCCGTGGATCCATCTCAATCCGCTTAAATAAAGCCACTACGGCTTGTTGCTCGCCCTCTACTACTTGGATGATATGGCCATGCATGTAGAGCAGAATACCGGTAATGCCGGCTTGAGCATTATGCTGGTGACTTTGTTGAAGGATGTTCAGGATATCTTCCTGGTCGAAGAGCCGCACCGACGTACTGAAATAAACGATACAATGGGCCACTGGTCGAGTTGCTTTAGTTAGGGATTTGTTACGGGAAGCGAAGCTAAGTAAAGATTAACTGCCGTTAAACGGTTTGGTCAAAATTCGTTGCCAATCTTCTTCTAACTGTCTGATGGCGGGCAAGACAGGGTGTTCATCAAAGGCTTCGAGCGGAAGCTGAGTCCAGCTACTCTCCTCAAAGAGGCGTGCTTTAACCAGGATATGGCCTTTATCGGCTAGTTTACTCAGCAAATCAAAGCCAGGGCTATTTACCCCTGATGTCCAGTAATCTGGCGGATATACCCTGAATGTATTAGCTACCCTTTTTTTAAGCATAAGCCACCCCTATTATAAAGCAAAGGCTGCTATTGATAATTTATTCGTAACTGCTTGCAAAGGAGGTAGGAAGTATACTTTGCAAAGAAGTAATCTATTGATTAGTTAACTCTACTATGGTTTTAGTTGAATACCATATTTTCTAGTTACACAACGTCGCTTAAAGCTACTTTACCTTTAGATTCACTTAGCTCTTACAGCTCTGAATAGTTACACTTCCCTTCTAACCACGTCTGGCGCAAGTGAAGCACTAGTTAGTTTAACCCCTCTATTGTAGCAGGTTTGGTGATAAACCCGTCGGCTTTCAAGGCCATCGCCTCTTGATGATCAGCCGCTTGATCGGAGGTCGTCAATATGATAACGGGTATGGAGTCATACCTTACCTGTTGCCGCAGCAAACGAAGCACCTCAAAACCGCCCATGAGCGGCATGTTCAGATCGAGCAAGATCAAGGTGGGTAAGTCAACGCCCGTTTTTAGCGCTAGCAGGAGTTCTTCTCCGTTATGAAGCGGTTTCAGTCTGCACCCAGAGCTATACTGCTTGAAGACTTCTTCAACTAAGAAGCGGTCGTCTTCGTCGTCATCGACTAAGAAGACGCATTCAGTAGCTAATGATTTCATTATACAAGTCGGTCGGTTAACTCACTTAAGACGACAAACAGTCAATAAAGTCATGTTGAAAAAGTACAATCATGTTTAGATTGAGGTTATACGAGTATATTTTAGTAAGACTCGTTGTATAACTGATGTGGCTCCGGGCCGCCCTTTAGGTTTGCGGGCTGGCAAGCTACCGCGGACCGTCAAATCTTGGTTTCTTACCAGCCCGCAAACCTAAAGGGCGGCCCGTCAAAAAGCAATAAATTACCACCATTTTCTCCGGCATAGTTGGTCCGGTTTACTTCTGTTTTCGCACTTCAACGGTAATCTGAGTCGGCTATTTCTTTTTTTAGGTCAGATTAGGGACCCTTCATGCAACTTGAATTAGTTAATAAACACCAAGCTAGATATAGTAACTAAACGGCTGGAGCCAGAACGCCCGTTTCATACTACCAAAGAAGCAGACAGCGCCTTTAACATCAATTGATCAGTTCCCTGGTTTAGCCCGTCGCCTGCTTAGGCGGCTACATTAATGGATGGCACCCATAGATTGGGACAAATTAACATCAATAGATAACGATACTCACGAACTAAACGCTTGCTTTACAACGGATTTATCTCGTCTTACTTATCCAGCAGGGGATCTTCAGTTGGAGCACGAGCGATGAGTTTTACGGACTCAAATACCTAACTGATCGGCAATCGGTTGTACCCGTCGCCGGGACACCAGCAAGGTTACCCCATTACTTAAAATTACCTTGGCCTGCCGGACATGTGTCCGCTTGAACTGCACCAGATGATCGGAATTGACTAAACTTGACTTATGTACTCGTAGGAAGCCGGGTAGTTGACGAGCAAACCACTTGAGAGTTTGAGCGGAGAGGAACTTGGGACGGTCAACAAAGTGAATCCACACATAGTTACCATCGCCTTCAATCCATATGATCAAGTCAGTCGAGCAAGGTTTTTGCAAGCCTGGAACTTTTAAGATAGCCATAAGGGGAGAAGATGGTACTACTAACCTAACCGGCACGCCCTATAGTTTTGTTTATTAGGCCAATCAAATTGCCCATAAAGCCTACAATTCGATACACCTATTTGCCCTATGCGATCTGGCCACGGAGCCACTATTATTAGGCGTACCTGATGCGTAGGCGACTGATAACGAGCCCGCCGTCGCACCGCCGGCGGATCATCGCCGAAGCGGTGCGGTTGGCCTGGAATGGTATTATAAAGGGGATATTCCATAACGCTCCTTCGTCTAGGTTAGGAGCGCTTTTATAAAACTAGCAGGCATAACCAAAAAAAGAGGCGGCTGATAGATCAAATTTCTGACCGCTTCGGCGGCCCGGCCCAGCCGGGGACGGTCACCATAACCCATATAGCGGAAAGGGACCGTTCGTGTCGGAAAAGTTAATCGGGTAGTTTAAGCGAAGCAAGAGCGAGTGAACTAATCGGTTCGCGAAAAAACTTGGTGCACTGAAACGGAACCTGACGTTAATTTGCTTAAAAAGCGTGCGGGTGTCATCATCAGTATACATACGGTTGTCAGGCTGGGTGTCTACTAGTTAACAGTCGTTAGCCACTTTAACTGTGACTTGGCCAACCCAGTATAGGGGCTTTCAGGGAGAATAGACCCGAAGTAACCAAAAATAAAACTATAGCCTATGGTAACCTCTCAACCCAAATTGTCCTAATTTTGAGCCACACTCACCCCAACAACCTGTCCTTGCCCATGAGAAGAGCCCTCATCAGTTTGGCCTTCACCGCCTGCCTCACCCACGCCTACGCCCAAGCCATCAAAACGCCCACCTCGGCCCAGGCCACCCCCAAAGCGGCTGCCCCCGCCGTGTCGACCGCTACGGAAAGCGAAGCCGACAAGGCGGGCAAGGCCGAACTGGTCGAACGGGTGTTTACCGAGCAGTCCTACCTTTACAGTCAGCTGATCGAGAAGTGCTTTACCTTTAAACTCTCGCCAGCCTGCTGGGCTAAGTTTAGTGACCCGGCCAACACCAGTAACCAGAGTGGTTTCGGGGCCATGCGCTACTGGTGCCGTTTCGTGACGGCGTACGCCAAGCGCGAAGGCTTGGGGGATCTGGAGGCCCTGAAGGGAAACAGCAAGGAAGAAGAAAAGGACAACCGCCCGCAGATGGACGAGATCATCAAAACGCTGCGCGAGAAGTTTTCGCTGACGGTGGAAGCCCCCACCAACTGCACTACAAAGGGCTACGAACTGATGATGGGCTACCCCTACGAGGTACTAGACCGCATTGGTGAGCGCTCGCCTTATTGGTCGTCCAAGAGCGGCGAAGCGCATTTCAGGGTCATCGCCAGCCCGTCGGTCAAGGATATATCCGTTCGCATCAGTCCTGACGGCAAGCAATTTACCGTTAGCGGCCCCGCCTTAGTGGAAACGGTCAACCAGGGCAGCAACATTCAGAATGGCTTAGAGCGGGCTAATAAGAACCGGTGATACAAACCAAGATCAGGACTGGCCAGCGAGTTTGTGTTGTGGGTGGGCTGGACCAATTTATGGGCATGTGTAAGGCGCTTTAACCGGCTACCTTATTCTGAGCGGGCCCTGGTTTGGCCGATCGCTGAGCCAGGCCCCTGCTTATCACTACTGTGTATACCTTAGTTACTACCCCTAAACGCGCGTCAACTAGATGCATAGCTAGTTACCTTTTTAGCTTATGTTTTGGTCTACTTGCGGCTTTAAATCACTTTAAAAAAATGACCGTTCTGTCAACCCTATTTACCAGCCTTTACCTGCTTAGCGCCGTCTATTTTATTCAGAAGAAGGCTATTTTCAGGCCATAGATGGGGGATTGGCTGCTAACGTGGCCCGGCGGCCGGCTACTGGGTTGCAAAGCGCCACAGCGGCGCGGCCACGGCCGGTGAGCGTTCTAGTTTGTCGTATCTCTTCGCTCGATCTGACAAAAAGGAGGGTTTATTGAGAACGTGCCTTTTTCATTATCTGTCCAAGGCAATCCGTAGCATATACCAACTTACTTCAGCCTTGCTAACAGTTCCTGCTGCTGACCTTCTCCATTTCGCAAAACAAGCCGGTAGTTACCAGGGGGTAAGATGAGGGCCTTTTTATCCCCCCAATTCGTTATTTCTAGGATGTCGAGGGGAACACCTTGGTGAGTAGGCTGCATGGGGTCTGCGGGTTCTTCTCGCGCATAAGCCTGTACTAAGCAGGGCAGCTTAAGCTGACATTGAGTAGGGTCAAGAAAATAAGGCTTCCGACGCCCCGCCTGTAACAACCAACTTGGACGGCCATGCTGGTATTGAGTGCGGGGATGAGCCACTTGAATATCGGTGCGCCCTACGCTCAGACCCGGATACACTTGGCCAGTCGCATCCGTAAACACCGACGCTTGTGACAGCGTCATCGAGCGGTACAGGGGGTGTTCCTGGGCAATCTGGCTCTGCTCGGTCCATTGTTGTTGATCAATCGTCAAGGGGTCGATGCCGGTGAATTCTTTCAGCCGACCCGCCATTGCTTTTTGCCAACTGTTGGTCATGGGCACTTCTACCACGTGGTCGTACCCACAGTGAATCAGAATTTTGGCCTTGGGGTCTTTCTTCAGGATCTCTTCCAGGTGGCGGGCTTGGGCAATTTCCCGGTTTTTACCACTGGCAAACTCCTCGTTGGTTCGCGCGTATAATACCCCGAACCGATCAAGGGATAACCCCGCTGATTTAGGGTGGAGTCGCTTGCATAGAGCGTTTCGGCGGCCAAATACCGAAAGCCCGCTTGATAGAGTCCTTTGAGCAAGGAGGCCGTAAATACCCGGTGTGGCGGGTTGTGATGGGCCTCATTGATAATGACAAGCTGTTCGCTCTGAGCCCGTTGGATAATGTACTCCTGGGCGGGAACGGGCTTACTATGCTGGATGGCTAACGTATCGGCATGTTTTATGAAGCCTTTTAGGGTCCACTGGGGAATCGTATTTTTGTCATTAAAGCGCAAGGCTTGCCCGTAGTCGCCAATGCAGGAAAAAGCAAAGGCGGCCTCATCAGTGTTACGGCGCGAAGAATCCTGCTGAAGGGAAGCTAGTATTTGCGCTTTAAGCGGATAGGGCCAGGGCTTGTCGAAGGGTATGAACGCCAGGCAAGCTACCAAAGCAATCAGGAGCAAAGCCCATATTGGTGAACATTTCATTGGTTTAATTAGCCATTCCTGTTTTGCTGTTTACTAGGAAGCTGGCTTATTACTGAAAATACTCAAAAAACAAGCTAATATGCCGAGGCAATCTTGATGCTGTAGCCCAACGCGACAGCTAGTGAGGGAGTATGAGATGATATACTTTTAAGTAACTTCCCTTGGCACCGGTACGACCGCTCACTGCTCAGTAAGATGGTTCTAGTATAATTATTGTTTAATATAATGCCCAGTTTAAGATGCAGATGAATGAAGGTTTTATCGTCTCATTTAGGAGTAATTACTGAGACGGAACATACACGAGTGTTTGCACAAAAGTTGTACTTTAGCTAACAGAAGTGAGATGACAAAATACCAAATAGTTAGTTGTTAACTCGCTTTCTGTCACACTATGGTCCTCTACGTCTCTACTCTGATTGCTTATGCGGTACTTATACTCGCTGAGGTCGTACTAAAGCGGGCGCTGGGGTCTAAATCAACCGATAAACAGGCCGTTGATCGGCATTCGATTACCCTCATCTGGATTACCATTCCAATCGCAATTTTCCTCGCTATCTCCTTAGCCAGCTATGTGCGCTTCCCAATTTATAATGATCCCTCGGGTCAATACATCGGCGTAGGTGTCATAGCCCTGGGCGTGGTGCTCCGGCTGCTAGCGATATACTCGTTAGGCCAGTTCTTCACCGTTGATGTAACGATTCGACCGAATCATAGTATCAAGAAAGACGGCTTATATAAGTATCTACGCCACCCTTCCTACGCGGCTTCCCTACTTTCCTTTATTGGTATGGGCATTACGTTTAATAATTGGCTCTCGCTTTGGTTACTGGTGACGGCCGTGCTGGTGGTGTTTATCAACCGAATTCGAGTGGAAGAAGCGGTATTGATCGATCATTTCGGAGCAGAATACTTAGCCTACAAGAAAGCGACCAAGGGCTTGATTCCCTTCATCTATTGAAGCCACTTTTTAGTCCTAGTTGACCTTAAAATGGGGTTGATTTCGATCATTTATAATTGAAGCTCCTTCGTCTCGAGTTGGAGCGTATTTGTGAGATAATGCCAAAGGCAAACAGATAGGGCCGCAAACAGCAGGGTGTATTAGATCCGCTTATATTTGCGGCCCTATATCATACTCAAAAATAGGTTGTCAGTTAGTAATTAACCGTTTTGTAAGCTCAAAAACCACTGAGTTGTTTCTTGTCGTGACGCTTCTGGTCCAATTTCTAACCGTCTTGCATAGGTCTGTTGAGCAGCACCGCCAGCCGGGTAACGCAATTGGTCTTTATTATCAGTGGCCGCCTGATAAATAACTTCGGCAATCTCTTCGGGCGGAATAGAGGCCGCAATCCCGCCCAACATTTTTTGGATGGCCCCCTCATACAAGGGGTTGGAAACAACATCCGCCGAGGGGAATAAATTGGTATTTGTAGCATCAGGAGAAACGGTCTTAACGCCAATGCCAAACAGGGACAACTCAATGGATAAACATTCGCTGAAGCCTTCCAGCGCCCACTTAGTGGCGTTATAAATACTGCTCAAGGGGAAGCCAGTAAGTCCTGCCATCGAAGTGGTGTTAATAAATAAGCCTTTTCCTTTTCTCTGAAATAAGGAATAAAGGCTTGAATGATATGCACTGGACCCAAAACATTCGTATCGAATTGCCGCTGAATCTGTTCGTCGCTCACCGCTTCCACCGGGCCAAACAAACCATGCCCTGCATTGTTGAGGACGATGTCAATGTTACTTACTGAAATCGCTTTCTCGACCGTAGATTTTATTTGATCCCTATTTGTCACGTCCAACGGCAAGATCATTACATTTTCGAGTTGGGTTAATTCGGTTTCCTGTTCAGGATTGCGCATGGTGGCAATGACCTGCCAACCTCTTGACTGAAATAATTTTGTGGTGGCTTTGCCAATGCCCGACGAGGTACCGGTAATGAAGATCGTTTTCATTTGAATTTGATTTTAGTTTACTGCCCCAAACGTAAATCGAAAACGTATACATTTGATACTTGTATACTAAAGGATACTTAGAAGGGTGGAAAACGACGAATCATTTCAGGAAAAAATAAGAGCCATACAGGACACTATGTTTGTCATTGGGGGCAAATGGAAAATCCCCATCATCTTGTCGATTTATAGCGGAAACAGGCGTTTCAATGATATTGCTCATTCCATCCCGCACATCACTAATCGGGTACTCTCCAAAGTACTGAAGCATTTAGAAGAGAATTTGATGATTAAGCGGACAATCGTGGACGACTATCCGGTTCGCATTGAGTATACGGTGACTGATCATTGTTTAAGCATAGAGAGTGTCGCCGGGCCCATGGAAGAGTGGGGAAAAGGCCACAAAAAGAGAATTGCTGAGCCCTTGGAATAGCTGTCCCTCTCTGGCTGTCTTACCCCCTTATGAAACCTGCTAACCGTGCGACTGATCTGACCTAGCCTAATACGTTATCTGCCTAATTTATTGTATAGTAAAACGCCCGTGGCTGTTTCACAACTCTGTCAGTGCCTAAAACCTGGGGATAGATTGATTTTTTGTATCTTCCGCTATGCAAGGCAGAAAAGACGACCGCGAAAAACTCATCACCGGTACGCCGGTGCGACTCGTTTCAGCTTTCCAGTTGTATACCCAAGCATAACCGCTCCAGCGGCCTGGTTCTACCGTCGGCTGAAGGAGACGCTTGACCTTACTTTCCTGTATAAACATACCAAAGAATGCTATGGCTCAGCTGGTAATCCCTCGACTGATCCAGTGGTATTCCGCTCCGGCCTTTAGGTTTGAGGGCTGGTAAGAAACCAAGATTTGGGTAGCTTGCCAGACAGACAACCGAGCGGGCTTCCCTAACGTCTCCGGCCAGGTTTGCGCCCTATGCGGGGCCGCCCGTGCGGGCCGATTCAGGACCCGCTCGGTCTTTCTTACTTAACCTCGAATAGAAATTAGGGATAGCAGTCCCATTAGCAAGGTAGCGAGTGATGAGTAAGCAGTCTGATTGTCTAACCCTAAAAATTAAGTACTCTAATGGACATTCGCCACTGCATTGGGATTGATGTTTCGAAGAACACGCTGGATTGGGCTGTTTATGCTAATAAAGGTATCGTCTGGCAGACCCAATCTGAAAACTCACCAACGGCTATCCGAGCGGTGATCAAACAACTCCAGGCACTCCCTGACTTTGATCGCTCAAACTGCGTGGTGTGCATGGAGCATACGGGTCTTTACAATGCACACGCCTTGGAGGTGTTTTTTCAGGCTCAGTTACCGATCTGGCTAGAAGCTTCCCTACATATTAAACAAGCTGGTGGCCTGCAACGAGGCAAGTCAGATAGTATTGATGCTCAGCGTATTGCTGAGTATGCTTATCGCTTTCAAGACCGGACTCGGCTCTGGAAGCCAGCTCGACCAGTCATGAAAAAGCTGTGGGACCGCCCATGCGGCTGAATTTACTCGACTTCGTCAGCGTCTGCAAGTTATGGTCAGCCAGTTGAAAGTGCCCCTGAATGAGCAAAAACGATTTGGCGACAAAGCCCTGACAACCCAACTAGGTCAGCATTGCAGCAACTCACTGAAGGCGTTACTGAGTGATCTAAAAGGGGTTGAAAAGGCGATCAAACAGCTTATTACTGACGATCCTACTTTGAAAGCACTCTTTGAGTTAGTGACTTCTATCCCCGGTGTTGGTCAAGTCGTGGCCACGGAATTAATCCTGGCCAGTGATGAGTTCAAAGCCATTAATGATCCCAAAAAACTAGCTTGCCATGCTGGTGTAGCTCCTTTTGAACACTCTTCAGGCAGTAGTGTGCGGGGCAAAACCCGCGTGAATCACCATGCCCGAAAATCACTTAAAACATTACTTCATATGGCAGCTATGTCGGCTCTTCAGATACCCGGTGAATTACAGGAGTATTATCAGCGAAAGGTAGCTCAAGGCAAAAATAAGATGCTGGTCATCAATGCATTAAGAAATAAACTCATCCATCGGGTCTATGCGGTGGTCAAGCGGGGTAAAAAATATGACAAAAATCATACGCTCACCCTTGTTTGAACCATAGAAATCGGCCCGGTTCAAGTTCATGCTCATCGGCTATTTGGAGAATATTACTTCTGACAGAAAGCTAATTGAGCATTGCTCCATGCGCCCGCGACGGCGTACCGTTGGATATGTTATATTTCTTGGGCTACAACCTTGATGGACCATTGCCCTGGCACTCCACGCTGAGCCGTACCCGCCAACTTTACCCGGAAGCACTTTTTGAGCTACTATTTGACAAGATATTCAGCTTGTGCGTGGCCAACAATATGACCGTCCGCGGCTGCGGTGGCTGGTCGGCGGGTTGCCATTGACTCAGCCCCGGTCAAAGCGAATGCTTCTATGGAAACGCTCTTAGAAAAACAGCCCCATCGACCTGAACCCAAGTTGCTACCTCAGGCTGAGGATCAAAATGGGCCAGTAGACTCGATCCCCAAACTCAACCCCCGTCAGGTTGCGTCGGTGATTACCGCAGCCGATCACCAATTAAGACGGTTGAAAAAGCATCAGCAAAACTTAAAGAGTGCTCCTACTACGCTGGGAGCTGGTAACGAAAAAGCCCAGTTGCTGAGCAACAAGACGCACTACAGCCCCACTGATCCCGATGCCCGTATCTCGATTAAGCCGGGTAAAGCTCGCAAACTCAACTACCATTGTAGCTTGGCGGTCGATACCGCCGAAGGTGTCATTAGTCATGTGCAGGCTGATTCTGCCGATGGCCGCGACAGCCAGTGTCTACCCGCTCCGGCGGCCCGGCGATATTACGCTGAAGCTTCAACAGCGGCTAGCCTCAAACGAGCTGCGTTTAGAAGAGATATTAGCGGATACCGGCTACTCCAACGGTAGCAACTACGCTTTGCTAGAGCAGTGGAAAATCACAGGCTGGATACCCGTCTTTGGTCAATATAAGCCCCAAATCGAAGGCTTTCCCTATGATCCTGAAGCCGATCACTTTACCTGCTCGCAGGGTAAGCGTTTACCCTTTAAGACATTTGACAAGAACGCTGATGGCGGCTGGCTGAAAGTTTACCGGGCGGATTATCAAGACTGCCAACAATGCCCACTTAAACCCAGTTGCGTTCCTAAGAGGTGGTCCGCCACCGCGGCAATGCCGACAAATTATCCGGACGGCCTATGATCCCTTCTACCGGCGAGCCCTGGAGCGCCAGCAGAGTCGGCGGGGCCAGCGCATGAAAAAGCTTCGCCAACGGACTGTGGAACCGGTCTTAGGCAGTCTAGTTGATTATTATGGGTTGCGAAAGATCAATGTACGGGGCAAAGCTGGGGCTCACAAGGTGATGCTGATGGCAGCTATTGCCTTCAATTTGAAAAAATATATGAAGTTTACGACTAAATCTACCGTCAGCCAGTCCATAGGGCTGAAAGTGGAGTGGTGATTCGCTTCTCAAAGTACGTTTTGGGGCTTTGGCTTGCTTTTTCTCAACTAAGAAGGGCAGACGATGGTAGAAAATCCTATTCGCCAATTCAGACGCTGAAAAATCGATATGGAAAGCAGAGTTGTGCAACAGCCACGGGCGTTTTACGCGACGCTTCTGTCATTAGTCATCCTTTAAAGTCGGCATTGGAACAGCCTTCAAGTTTCTTGTTACTCCCCATAAGCCCTCATAAATCTGAACTTTCTAAGACAGTATCTTTGGCCTTTTCAAGATAACTCCTGGAAGGACCAAACGGTAATTTTGCCTCAACAAAATTTACTTGGAATGGAAAGTTCAACTACAGTTCTGGTGACCGGGGGTACAGGTGCCCTTGGCGTACATTGCATCCTGCAATTGTTGGATAAAGGCTACAGGGTAAAAACAACGATACGCTCAATCAACAAGAAAAATGTCGTCATTGAGATGCTTAAGACAGGTGGTATCACCTCCGCTGACAACCTGACATTTATTGAAGCAGACCTGACAAAAGACACTAACTGGGACCAGGCGATGAACGGTTGCCAGTATGTTTTACACATCGCTTCCCCAACGCACGCTGACGCAAAGGTATCAGAAGACCAAATGATACGCCCGGCTGTAGAAGGCACACTACGGGTCCTAAAAGCAGCCAGAAAGGCAGGTATAAAACGGGTTATCATGACGTCCAGTTTTGGAGCGGTCGGTTTTAGCAACAAAAAACAAAATTCGGAAACGACCGAAGCCGATTGGACTGACCCCCATGAAAAGGGCTTATCGGCTTACGAAAAATCAAAAACATTAGCCGAACAAGCGGCCTGGAATTTCATCAGGCAGGAAGGGGGAGGACTGGAATTAGCGACGATCAATCCCGTGGCGATTTTTGGTCCGTCATTGGGGGCTAGTAAATCACCTAGTCTAGGCATACTAACTTTTTTATTGGCAGGCTCCATGAAAGCGATTCCGGATATTGAGCTTAATGTGGTTGATATTCGGGATGTAGCGGATTTACACATTCGAGCGATGACCAATCCTGACGCGAAAGGCCAACGGTTTATTGCCACAGCCGATGGCAAGATTTCGATGCCCGAAATTGCTTTATTACTTAAAAACAAACGGTCTGATGTAGCGCAAAAAGTCCCAACGGGTATTTTACCCAACTGGGTATTATCCATAGTGGCCCTATTTAATGCGCAGGCTAAGCAGTCGGTTGCCTTGTTGGCCATAAACCGGAACGTAAGCAACGCGAAAGCCAGAAACGTATTAGGCTGGACGCCCAGGGCTACCCAGGAAGACGCTATTCTGGCTTCAATGGACAGTATCATTCAACAGGGAGTTGGTCAATGAGCGATCGCATATGGGTAAACAGCACTCATTTATTCTTACTAAGTTTTATAGCCCTGGCTATATTTCTGATAACGACTACGGATATGGCACAACCATCGCCTTTTGGGAAGACTGACGCAGATGACGTGATTGGGATCTGGGTTAGTGAGGCCCAGGACTCCAAAATGGAAATCTACCCATGCGGTAACACCTATTGTGGTAAATTACTAGCGGGTTGGGGGAATAAGCTATACGAAAAAGATGGAAAAACGCTCAAAAAAGACACGAAAAACCCGGATAGGAAGGGACGAAACCGCCCCCTTCTCAACATGGAATTTATAACGGACCTGACCTATGCGGATGGTCAATTCAGGAATGGTAAATTGTACGTTGCCCAACTAGGCCGCACGGTTAGCTGCCAGATGAAAATGAACCATCGTGTATTAGTGATGCGCGTGTATGTGGGTCTTCCTTTCCTGGGGATGACCAAGAAGTGGACTAGAATTAATTAAATTCGGACGTGTACCATGACCTCAACTGGACCAAAACCCGCGTTTAGTGAGCCAGAATTCTTTCCGGAGCAATTTGTTCCCGATCATGTCTTTGTCTATATCGAGACGGGAGGTATACACTGCTATGATGGCAGCAAAAACCATCTTTTAATCCCCGGTCAGTATTACCTGTTCCGTAAAAACCAGTTGATCCGATACGCTGTCAATAAAAGCGATGGAACCGGGTTCATCCGCCTCTGTTTAGAAGAGACGTTTCTGAAAAAATTCCGGGAACTGCATCGCCCATCCGTCGTCAAGTTTACCTCGCCAGATGCCTTTATTAAGCTAAAAAAGAACAAGCTGATCCCTGATTTCATTCGTTCGTTAAGGCGGATTTACCATCAAGGTGAAATTGACGAAGCCTTCACCGATGTCAAACAGGAAGAATTACTGATTATTTTATTGCAACATCAGCCTGAACTGGCCGGTATCCTGTTTGATTTTGCCAAACCGGAGAAAATAAACCTGGAAGAATTTATGCTTCGTAATTATAAATTCAATGTAGGCCTGGCCCAATTTGCCTATTTGACGGGACGTAGTTTATCCGCCTTCAAACGGGATTTCAAATGCCTGTTTAACGAAACACCCAGTCGATGGTTGGTTCAAAAACGATTGCAGGAGGCTTATTTCCTGCTCAATGAGAAGCACAAAAAGCCCTCGGAGATCTATCTGGATTTGGGCTTTGAAGCCTTTCCACACTTTTCGTATACTTTCAAAAAGCAATTTGGATTGACGCCAAGCGAATTAGCCGAGCGGAAGCAAACGAGCAGTCATTAAAGCCAGGGATCAATCCGTTTTCCATCTCAAATTACGCTCCCCAAAGAGACGAAGTAGGGTTCGAGAGTAAGCTTCTTTAAAAGGACGTTTAGAAGGTTTAGATTCGGGTTAGTATATCAAGTAACATTAATAATGCTTCCCGGTTTGAGGGATGCAGACATCCTGACGGGCGAGTTGCCGGATAAACTCGGTTGGTGTGATGGCCATAAACTGCAGAAAATCTTTGATCAAATGACTTTGATCATAATACCCATACTTCAGCACCAGATCGGTCCAGTCCGGAGCCATTGGAAACTGTTGCACTACCAACGCCACTACGTTCCTGAAACGCAGAAAGCGAGTCAGTGCTTTGGCCGAATAGCCCAGCTGGGTTTGGAAACGAAGCTGAACACCCCGGGGTGAGAGTTGATGGGTTTGCGCCACTGCTTTGACGGGGTCGATGGCCGTTTGTCTAAAATGAGGGATACTGGTTATCAGCGAGCGAGTAGCCTCGTCGGTTGGTGTTAGATAAACTGAGATAAATTCGTTAATCCGTTGCAGACGGTCGTTGAGTAGGTTCATCGATGCTAGTTGCACCCTGAGCGTTTGAAAACAGCCGTCTTTCAGGAGTACATCAGGATCAAAAAAATCCGTTCCCCGAAGTTGGTGCATGGGCATCCCCAGCAGCCGATAGAAGCCATTGAGGGTAAAGTTCACGATGAGTAGATCGGCTCCGGGGGGCAACTCATAGCGCAACAACTTTTGCAACGGACCGATAAGGGCCGTTTGTTGAATCACATGCGGTTCACGGCCTAGTGAAATCGGTATGTCAGGGCCAAAGTTGACCACCAGCAGCATCTCGTAGTTAGGCACTAGTAGATGTTGAGTTGGGAGCGCATGAGCCGATTGTTGCACGCAGTAAACATGACTGTACACCTGATCGAATCGTGGATCCGCCTCAACGAGTTGCTGGCTGATGGTCGACTCCATATTCGTTTTCTTACAAGTTTTTGCGACCAGGGCTAGCGAACTTTGTCGTCGCCATGGTCAACCGATAAGCGATCAACCCGGCGATAGTACGCTTGGTTTACGGTATTGGTTTATTCGTCTCAAAACCAATTAAAGCATGAACACAAAGGCAAGTTCACCCACGATGCTGATTACTGGGGCTACGGGCAACATCGGTGGCGAATTAATCAAACGACTCGCCGAACGGAATATTCCGTTTCGAGCCATGATCCGCTCGGCAAAAGACCGGTATAAACTGGCCGATCTGCCCGGAATAGATATCGTTGAGGGTAATTTCGATGAGGCAGCCTCGCTGAGCCGGGCATTGGCGGGCATGGAAAAGGCTTTTCTAGTAACTAATTCCTCGGAACACACCCAGCAGCAGCAACTGCGTTTCGTGGCCGAAGCCAAACGAGCGGGTATCAAACACCTGGTTAAGCTTTCTCAGTTAGGGGCCGATCCGGCCTCACCCGTTCGTTTTCTGCGCTACCACGCCGTGGTGGAAAAAGCGATTCAGGAGACCGGTATGGACTACACCTTCCTGCGGCCGAATCTGTTTATGCAGGGCCTGCTGGGCTTTCGGGACTCCATTGTGGGACAGAACCAGTTCTTTGCCGCTATTGGTGCCGCCAAGGTTAGCCTCGTCGATGTGCGGGACATTGCGGCCGCTGGGGCTGCCGCGCTGACGGAATCGGGACACGCGGGTAAGATTTATACCCTCACGGGTCCTCAGGCGCTGACTCATACTGAACTGGCCACTGAACTCTCGACGGCGCTGGGTCGAACGATCACTTTTACCAACGTTACGCCGGAGGCCATGCGGGGTGCGCTGGCCCAAGCGGGTTTTCCGGTCTGGCAGGCGGACGGCCTCCTTGAAGACTACGCTCATTACAGCCGGAATGAAGCCTCGGCCATTACCCCGGATGTGGAGACGTCGACGGGCCAGTCGCCCCATTCCTTCGCCGAGTTCGCGCGTGACTACGCCCAAGCTTTTTCGTAGCGCCTGTCAAACCGTATAGTTACCGTACATTCAGGATTGTTGTGACCCTACCGGCTATATTAATCCTCATTTTCGTACAGCTGAAGTAAGCCAGTCGTACAAACTAAAATCCCAGCTTGAAACCGCTCCGGCGGCCACCGTGCGGTTCCCCGCCGGGACGCGGCCCGGCGATAAGTCTCGCCTGCACGGGCGGCCCCGCGTTTGCCATATATACCCCTATAAGCTCGCATGCTGGTAACCCGATCCTGGTTCATCCAGTAAGCCATCAACCAAGTCGGTTGCCGGCATCAGGGAAGAGGTTACCCGTCTCGTTTTGACTACAACTATCCGGATTTAGACTACAGCAACCGAATCGTTTAGGCTGACCTTTGACGCAGAAAAAAATGGCAACCTATCATGAGCGATCAAAATGAGAATGCGGGCCTACAGCCTGCGCCAACGCCTGTAACCGTTCCTAAAGTCTGGTTCATCACGGGTTGCTCGCGCGGTTTTGGCCGCGTCTGGGCCGAGGCCGCCCTGAAGCGGGGTGATCAGGTAGCGGCTACCGCCCGCCAAGTGGAAAGCATTGCTGATTTGACCCAAAAGTATGGTGAGAATGTGCTCACCCTGGCCCTTGACGTGACCCGGCCCGAGCAGGTAAAAACGGCCGTCGAGCAGGCACACGCCCATTTTGGCCGGCTCGACATTGTGTGTAACAATGCCGGTTATTCACTAGTCGGCACCATTGAGGAAGCCAGCCCGGAGGCTATTCGGGCCCTGTACGAAACCAACATCCTTGGCCCGGTTTCGGTGATTCAGGCGGCCCTGCCGTTCCTCAGAAAGCAGGGGGGCGGTCATATCCTGGGCACATCCAGTGGTCTGGGTCAGGTCACCTTACCGGTAATTGGCTACTACTGTTCGTCAAAATGGGCCTTCGAGGCCATCCACGAAAGCCTGGCCGCCGAGGTCAAGCCCTTTGGTATCCACGTAACCATCCTTGAACCGGGGAGCTATGCCACCGAGTCCGACAGCCCCGAATCGATGAAATTCGCCCCGGGCCTGGACGTTTACGCTGAGTTTAAGGCCCAGTTTTTCGCCGGTTCAGGCAGGATGGCAAAGGGCAACCCGGCGGCCACCCCCGAGGCCCTGTTTGCCCTTGTAGATGCTAAAAACCCGCCGTTGCGATTCTTTCTGGGCCGCTATAGTTTGCCGTGGGTGCGCACAACCTATGCGGAGCGTCTGGCGACCTGGGAAGCCTGGGAAGACGTTTCCAACGCGGCTCAAGGGTAATCGAGTGGCGGAACTCTCAAACCGGAAAATAGCTTACCCAGGAAGCCAGGATAACCGATATTGGTTTTTCGTTCGGTTATCCATTTTTCGACTGTGCAATGAAAAAAGAAGAGTTCAGGCCGGCTAAAATTGACTCGCTGACCGATGCGCACCGCGTCTTTGGTTGGCCCACCCCTCAGCATCCATTGGTCAGTCTGATCAAGGGTTCCCATTCGCCGGTTGAACCGGATAGAATACCTCCAAACCAAGGGCTGGGCTTTTATAAAATAGCCTACATACCAGCCCTTCGTGGCCAATCAATCTACGGCCAGCCGTATTGCGATTTTGAGGAAGGGGGGTTGTTATTCGCGTCGCCCGGTCAACTTAGTCACAGTCATAGCAACGAGGGTAGCGTGGGTTCGGCGTATACGTTGCTGATTCATCCGGATTTCCTGTTAGGCTACCCCCTGGCCAAAACCATTCAGCAGTATGGCTTCTTCTCGTATGCCACCCATGAATCGTTGCATCTGTCGGAAGCCGAGCAGGCAATTATCCTGGCGATCTTTACGATGATCGAGACGGAATTATCCAACCGAATCGATGACTCCAGCCAGCCGGTGATTGTCGCCCAACTCGAGTTGCTCCTGACCTACGCCCATCGGTATTACAACCGGCAATTTATCACCCGCCAAGCCGTAAGCCACGATCTGCTACAACGACTGGAGCACTTGACTGAACGCTACTTTACGGATAAAACGGTGCTCAAGCGGGGGTTACCGACCGTCGGCTGTCTGGCCCAACACGTAAACCTGTCGCCGAGTTATTTAAGTGATATGCTGCGGTCCTTAACGGGGCAAAATACCCAGCAGTATATTCACGATAAACTGATCGCAACCGCTAAAGAACAACTGTCCACCACCCATTTATCGGTCAGTGAAGTGGCTTATGATTTGGGCTTTGAGCACTCGCAATCGTTCAGTAAACTCTTTAAAACGAAGACCAACCTGTCGCCAGGAGCATTCAGGCGGTTGTTTAATGCTGAATTTTCTTAACCAGTACCTTAGGCTGGCGAATCGTATTCCGCTCCAAGGATTGGCTTCGTTTTCGGGGACAGTCCCATCCCCGCTCAGTCGGATACGAAAAAAAGCTACTATATTTCTGGCCAGTTGACCATGGCGGTTACAAGCCGATTGCCCAATTTTGCCTGCTCACCAACTATAAACCGATGGAACCTTCCCCTCTTTTACAACAAATTGAGTTTATCAAGGAGGTCGATAAACTCAAATATATTCTTCGCAAAACCAAGCTATTTAACAGTGATCGGGCCGAGAATGACGCCGAACACAGCTGGCATCTGGCCTTAATGGCGCTTATATTAGTCGAACATGCGAATGCGGAGCTGGACTTGCTCAAGGTGCTAAAGATGCTGCTGATACACGATATTGTCGAAATAGACGCTGGGGACACCTTTATCTATAATACGCAAAAAAGCCACCAGAATACGGTTGAAGAGCGAGCCGCTGCCCATCGGATCTTTGGGCTGTTGCCCTTGCCGCAAGCTCGTGAATTAATCGCCATTTGGGAGGAGTTTGAAGCGGGGAAAACGCCCGAAGCTCAGTTTGCCCGGGCCATGGATCGACTCGAGCCCCTGCTTCAGAATACGTCCAATAACGGAGGTACCTGGAACGAGTTCGGTGTTAACTACGAAACCGTATATGCCAAAAAACAAGTTATCCAACACGGATCGGCGACAATCTGGAACTACGCCGAGCAGCTACTCAATGAAAGCGTCGAAAAAGGAATCTTGAAGAAATAGGCAGGACCCGTTGGTTCCTAACCTTCCATCATGACGATTCAGAAACCGACGAACGCCAACCGGTATCCGGTTAAGACAGCTCTCAAACGGAGAATGAAACTGCGTTTTCATTCCCTGGCTTCGACCCTGCGATGGCCGGTTCAGCCGCTAGCCGCTTAGCGGTGCGGTATCACGCCAGTTTTAACCGCCTCTACCAGTAAACTACACACTTAACTAGTACCCCGGTGACGCGACTTTTCGTAAGCTGGTACTAACTAGTGTTGCGGATGAATCGCTCAGGCAGCGAGTAGACGTTAAGCGAAATTGTTCAACTAATCCTCCGATTGCCGGTGATACTAGTTAGGATGAAAATGAGGAATAGAGAAATTTTTTGTTCTCTTTTCAACGGAGTGTACCTAAAAAACCATTCCGGGTAGAAGCTGAGCCAGTCAAATTTGAACGCGGCTTTTTTTGGTCAACTATTGCACGACCAAAACTACCGGATTCGGTGTTACTTCGTGGTTACTCGTGCCGCCAGGCACGGGCCATTATGCGAAATACCAGTAATCATCCCAAACTTGCCTAACTTGGAGCCACTACTAACCCGTAGTGGGATGATTCAGTTCGAATCAAAATGCTTGAGTTACCTCATCCGAACTACTTCCTTCTCAGCCCTATACGATGCAGATCAGTAGTCGATTTTCCGTGGCCGTACACGTCCTTACCCTGCTGGCCACCAACCCGCCCGGCGAATTGCTGACGTCTGATCGCATGGCCGACAGCGTCAACACCAACCCGGTAGTCATCCGACGCATTTTGGGGCAGCTCAAGAAAGCGGGCCTGGTGGAAGTGCGGGCAGCGGCCGGCGGTACGTACCTGCTTCGTGACCCGGCCACCATTACGCTGCTCGAGGTGTATCGGGCCGTGGATGTCGTGGAGACCCACCTGTTTAGTATCCACCAGAAACCTAATCCCCACTGCGTAGTGGGCCGCACCATCCAGGCCGCCTTAGATACTACGCTGGGGCGCGCCCAGGCCGCCTTAGAGGGGGAACTGGCGGCGACTACGCTGGCCCAGGTAGTCGCCAGTGTCCGCCAACCGGCAGACTAAATTTATTTACCGTGTACTGTAACCAAGTTAGTTACAATCAAGAAAATGAGTGTACCTTTGTCAGGTCGTCCGCTACGGGGCGGCCCACTCATTTCATTATTTTTTCAAAACGATGACCATTGCGATCCTGGGTGCCACCGGCTTTGTTGGTACCGCCCTGTTGTCCGAAGCCCTCACGCGGGGCCACCATCTCACGGCCATTGTGCGCGACCCGACCAAACTGACCACGTACAATGACCGGCTGATCGTTGTGGCAGGCGACGTGAACCATCCCGCGCAGCTCGCCCGCCAACTGGTGGGCCATGACCTCGTGCTAAGTGCGTTCAACCCAGGCTGGACTCCCCCCGACCTGTACAATGCCTTCCTAACCGGCTCCCGGACTATTGAGCAAGCCACCGCTCAGGCCGGTGTGCCACGTCTGTTGGTGATTGGGGGGGCGGTAGTCTTTTCATCGACGGTCACCAGGTCGTGGATAGTCCGCAGTTTCCGGCTGTGTACAAGCCGGGATCTACCGCTGCCCGCGACTACCTGAACGAGTTGAGAAACCATACGCACCTGGACTGGACCTTTTTCAGTCCCGCCCTGGAGATGCATCCGGGCATCGACACGGGCCGCACCGGCCAGTATCGGCTGGGCACCGAAAGTCCGGTTTTCGATGCTGATGGCCGCAGTTTCCACTCGGTGCAGGATCTGGCCGTGGCCGTACTGGATGAGGTCGAAAGGCACCAGTTCAGCCGTCAGCGCTTCACCGCGGCTTATTAACCTCATAACCAAAACCACCAACCACGGCGGGATTATTCGGTTGCTGGGCCTGCTAACGGCCTTCGGACCGATGCGTATCGACCTGTACCTACCCGCCTTTCCGGCCATCGCCCAGGAGTTTGGCGTTACCATCGCGTTGGTGCAGTACACGCTGGGGGCTTACGTGGGCGGGCTGTCACTGGAGCAACTGCTCTATGGTCCCTTAGCCGATCAGTACGGGCGCAAACCCAACCTGCGGGCCCTACCGCTGGCGGGTTGGGCAGTACCCCCCGAATCTGTCCACACCGGCGTCGCGGCCTGATATGGCCGACCGGCTGGCCCAGTAATCACTATTGGTCCGGGTTTCAAAAATGGGCTATCACCCCTTGTATCCTACTTAATAAAAAAATAATGAAAAAGACTTTGGTAAAAATGCGACGATTGGGTTGGGCGGGCGTCGAGATCGAATGCGACGACCAGACGCTGGTCATTGATTACATCCAGGACACCTCACCCCTCTTGCCGCTTCGCAGCCCCCACGAACCCTTTCCGCCATCGTCGCGTCCGGGCACCGCAGCCGTAGCCCTGCTAACGCATCTCCATGCCGACCATGCCGATCCGGGTGCATTAGCCGGGGCCCTTCGCCAGGGCGCGTCGGTGTTTCGCCCCGCACCGGCAACCGGAACAGAGTCCGATCTCGCCCTGACTGCTCACGCCGAGGCCCAGTTCGCCGGGCACAACCTCGCCACTGAAGTGGTTGGCGTGTGGGAAGAACGCAGCGTTGGCCCATTCCGGCTGTTCACGGCCCCGGCGGTGGATGGGTTTGGCGACCCGCAGCACAGTTGGATCGTTGAGTGCGGTGGACGTCGAATCATCCATGCCGGAGACACGCTGTTTCATGGCTATTGGTGG
This sequence comes from Spirosoma pollinicola, assembly GCF_002831565.1. Classification (NCBI taxonomy): domain Bacteria; kingdom Pseudomonadati; phylum Bacteroidota; class Cytophagia; order Cytophagales; family Cytophagaceae; genus Spirosoma; species Spirosoma pollinicola. The sequence continues at coordinate 7,616,885 of NZ_CP025096.1, forward strand.
CGGATCGCCCATCGGTTTGCGCCTTTCGACGTGGCGTTTCTGCCCATTAACGGCCCCGTGGTCGAGTTCCCTTTCCTTCAACCACCAAGCCCGCTCGAAGCCGTGATGACGCCCGAGCAGGCGGCCATTGCCGCGCATATTCTACAGGCAGGGTCGGTGGTGCCGATTCACTACGGCTCACTCCACAAACCGCCGATGTACAGTGAAACACCGCACCCCGCCGAGCGTCTTGGCGCCAAGTTGAGCGGTCTGGGCATCCGGGCTCTGCTTCAGGAGCCGGGTAGCTGGTTTGAATTGGACTGATCGGTTTATCCGTTTGCCCGATTCATCCAGAGACCATCCATGCCCAGATCCTGGAGGATCAACGACAAGCCGGGTTAAGGGAGACCAACATTACGCAAACCGGTGAGGCAGCAACTTGATAAGCAGAATGTCTACGGAACTTGGAAATACCAGCCAGCGTGTTGCCTGACGGCTACGTATGGCCTGATCATTGAGCAAGAACAGACGGCCAAAAAGTGGATGTGAAACGGAATCTGTTGCGGGTTTAATGCATTCAGCTGGATTGAAAAAATCAGGCAGCCCGGTAATACTTACCCAGTTTTTTTGAGATGGCTTGGGCCTCTCACGATCGGCTCAATGGTCTAACTCCCAGCCGGGCGGTAGGATGTGCCACCAGGCCGCTGGAGCGGTCCGTTTTACACGCCAGCAAGCTACCGCACTGGCGGCCCAGTCTATTCCTGGAATAGTCTCCTCCGACAAACCTAAAGGCTGGGCGGTAAGATTCTGCAAAGAGACCCGGGGTCAAGACAAACAGGAATTAATGAGGTTTTCGTCCCCAGACACCAAAGGCAATATCACTGATGTAAACCGATTTAGTGTTTTCTCGCTCAGTCAACAGCCGTTGTTCGAGTGTTCCAATGTTGACTTCAGCCTCACTCACTACAGCATGTTCGACCATGCGGGGAAGTACGGATCGGACAATGGTTGCTAATGGATAGGCGGTGTTCTGTCCCTGAATGATGGCTTCAGCCCGAATATGTTCTACCGCAAGCCCAGCTTGGGTTAGAACATTAGGCAGATGGAAGCCCATGTGAATGTTTGCCCCTTCGCGTTCAACTGTCTGCCAAATCCACTGATTTACTTGCTCATGCAAGGGCCAGGACTCCACGCGACCGGGAATCATCGTTGAATCGCTTTCTTGAAAAACCATGATCCCACCGGGTCGTAAGTTCGGCATCAGCCGACGGATTGTCGCGTCGGGATCTGGTAAATACATCAGCACCCGCCTACCTACGATGGCATCAACGAACTGAAGGTCGAGTGGGTCATTCGTTAGATCGCCTACCTGAAATGTAACATTGGTGAGTGCCATTTTATGCGCGCGTTCACGAGCCGAAGTTAAGGCGGATTCATGCTGATCAATGCCGACTACGTTCCCGGTTTCACCGACTATTTTTGCGACTAACAACGTCACTTCGCCGTTTCCACATCCTACATCTAAGATGCGCATACCTGGAACAATACCGGCGTCAATTAAGAGTCTTTCCGTAAACGAATTGGGGTTGATTTCCATATAAGATTTTTCTCGGCTCGGTTACTGGTCAGCTTAAGAATGAACTGATTTACCATCTTAACGTAAGGTTGCTCTGTTATGCTTTGTTAACAGGTAAATGGACGTATCAATCTGGCTCAATTGATATAGTAACGTTATTTATCTAGTTTCTTCTACCTACTACTGTTGAAGAAGCACTCGTTAGTAACCACTATTTTGCTAATTCTCCCTAAACTGTTAAGGTTGATTCAGAGACGAAACGGTCTCTTTGCCATGATTGTAAATGGATTATAGTCGCATAGGATACGTCCATAACTAATGAACTCGAACGTAGTAAGCCGTAGTTAGAATAGCGCAGCCGAAGTAAGCTACCTTAGGCGCACTCCATGATTTAGCGCGCAGGGCATCCTTAACAAAACCCATTCAGCCTGGGCAAATCTGCTGCTCTAAAAACTAGTTAGTTTAACTATATAATAGTTAAGTGACTCTATTATAACAGGTTAACGCGCTGTTTTTGAGCAGAAGAGCAGGCGAACAAAAAAATAGTTATTTATTGTTGTCGAGTATATTATATTTGTGACAACAATAAATAAGCAAACGATGAACCAATTAACCTTTGCGTCATTGCAGGTCCAGGACTTACCCGCCGCGGTTGACTTCTACCAACAAAAATTAAGCTTTGACGTGGGCGACCTCAGCCCACAAGCCTGTGTATTCAAGTACAATCAGGGCCAAGCCAGTTTCGCCATTCGCACCCCGCTCGAAGCTCTGGAAGGACGCGAGTTGGGCATTGGGGTGGCGATCTGGTTTGCCGTTGACAAAAACATAGACCAATTGAAACAGGAGTTCATAGGCAACGGCGTCACCACCGCAGGGCCTGTGATCCAAACCCCTTTTGGCAGAGCCTTCCACGTCATTGATCCGGACGGCTATAAGCTCACGTTTTTAGAGGCCAACTAAACGGGATCACTTCTTCACTACAAATCCAGTTAAAAACATGAACGACAAACTACTAATCACCGGAGCCAGCGGCGACTTAGGCCGGCGAGTGGTTAATCGGCTAAAAGGGAAAATAGCCCTTGAAAACCTAACGGTTCTGGTACGGGACGAAAACAGTGAATTAGCACAACAGTATCAGCACGCAGGTATTGAGGTGAAGATGGGTGATTACGCCAAGCCAGCCAGCTTGCTGAACGCTTTTGAAGGCATTGATGTGTTGTATTTTGTGTCGGCAGGCGACGATGACCAGCGGGCTCAACTCCATCAAAACGTCGTGAAGGCAGCCAAACAAGCCCGCATCAAGCACATCATCTATACGAGTGCCGTATGGAAGAACGAAACCGATTCATCCCCCTTGGCAACGCTGGTTGATTCGCATCGACAGACGGAGAATACCATTAAAGCATCAGGCCTCCCCTACACTCTACTGAAACATAATTTGTATGCGGAGGTCATCCAAATGCTCATCGGCGACAGAAGTCAACTCCTGAAAACAAAAACTATTTATTTGCCTACGGCCAATGGCGTGACCTCGTTCGTTGCCAAAGACGATTTAGCCGAGGCTGAAACTACGATTCTGCTGAATCATCAGCAGTACGCAAACCGAACCTTAGCGTTTGATGGCAGTGAAGCCCTAACGTTTGCTGCCATTGCCCAACAAGTGGGGGCGATTCTCAACGAACCTATTGCCTACAGTTCGCCGGATGTGGCTACCTTTGAAAACCAGATGAGTCAGCTTGGTTTACCCCATCCAGTTATTGAGCTACTGAAGACCTTTAGTATCGCCATTGCGCAAGGTGAGTTTGACCAACAGTCGACGGATCTGGCCACCGTCTTAGGTCGGCCGACACGCCCACTAGCCGACTTTCTCGCCGAAGCGTATCGGTAGTGGATAGGAGAAGTTCAAGGCTGGACAAAGACGCGATGCTTACCCAAAAGCAACCCACGCGTGCTTATTAACTTAGCTTGGGCCATGAGGGGCATAAACCAGCGTCTAGCTATTCACTTCGTTTAAGCCCCGATGAAGAGGGCCTTAAACCGACTAACGCCTGTTGGAAGGTACGTTAGCTTGATTGATTGGTGTCAAATGGTAGTGATTTAGCTAGAATAAATCACTACCATTTGGGCTTGCTATAAACACCACTATCTTTAAGATCGGTATGCACCTAGAAATTGATTTCCATTTTAAGAGTCCCGCTGATAGCCCAGGCTATCAGCTTGGCCAACTAACCATGCTTTGGCAACGCAAGCAGAAGCGGGTACTTGACCCCTTAGACTTGACCCAAACCCAGTTGGTGTTACTGGCCGCTCTAGGCTGGCTTTCCCGAACCAGCGATGCGGTGACTCAGGTTGATATTGCCACCCAAAGCAATGCAGACCGCATGATGGTCTCTAAAGTCTTACGCACCTTGGAAGACAAAGGCTTCATCCACCGGAAAGAGCACCCTACCGACACCCGCGCCAAGACGATTACGCTGACCGATAGCGGCGCGGTGGTTTTACAGCAAGCCCTTCGGGAGATCGAGCAGGCAGACGTCGCTTTTTTTTTATTACCTGAGACTGCGCTCACTGGCTTCAACCAAACGATGGCGTTGCTGATCGATCAGAACAAGGACGCCAACCAGTAGGTCTGGCAATAGCGCTATTGCGCTTATGGGCTGGGCCTATTATAGTGATCAGCCACAATGGACAAACTTAGTACCTTACCTGAGTGGTCATTAAGGTAAGCCGTTGATGGTCTCTAAGCTAATGAGCTAAGCGGTGTATGGGGCCAGGTGCTTCTTCTTATTTCCGTCGCTGAAGTGTTGCTAGCCTGGTGGGACCAAAGTCGGTATAGCCTAGCAATCGTTCTGGGATGGCCTTGCTTAACCTACCGGCAATAAATCCACGGTTGCAGGCCACTAAACTACTCGACTATACGGCGAAAAGCAGCTTTCTCAAAAAAGGCTTGTGGCTGTTGCACAACTTAGGGGTAGTCAGGATTTTGGTTGGGAAGGCCTCTAGCTGGTCAACATTCCGCGTTTATGGAAGCCTAAAACGGATTTTTCAATACATCTATAACGCCGAACTGCCCTTCATGGCGAGTTGTGCAACAGCCACGCTTGTTTTTATGAACAACTAGCTATTAAGCAAACCATTTTTGTGACTACCTTAAAAACAGATTATACATAATCAGTAGCGATGGACTACCGTTTCTGCCAGTGCTGGGTGCCGTCTGCACTCAGCAAATTACCCGCCATCGCTTCGCCCAATTCGTGGGTCAGCATGCTGAAGCCTGGATTCCAACTCACTTCCAGATCAGCCTCCTGGAGAGCTTCAAATTTAGCCCACCATAAGGCGGGCGGGTGACAGTCGGGGCGGTAGATATTGGCCGTCTCAGCTACCACAATTTTCTTGCCCGCAAACAGATGCCGGGCGGCCACCAGCATATGGGCAATATCATGCTCGAAATAGATATTTAACCCGATAATGTCAAGAAGTCCCATCTGGCCTTGCTGCCAAGTTAAACAATTGTTTTGCCTGGCTACCTCATCGACTTGCCCCAACACGGTAGCAAAAGGCCGGGCCTGATCAGGATAAGGCATATCGCCCCAGCCCCAGGGTTCGCTCATGGCGGTCAGACAAGCCGGGTCTCCGGCTTTGAGCCCCCTGGCAATCGCAATGGTGATGGCGCTGGTCTGCCGGTAGACCTCCCACCAAGGCCGACCGCCGAAAGGCCATTGCCGGTTATTGGGCGCGGCAATCCAATCGGTCCAGATGCCCAGTTCCACACCAATGTTGTAGCTGCGAAAAGCGCCTTGGTATCGATGAGCAATCTGGTAAGCTTGTTGGTACATAAGCTCAGCAGCTTGCCCATCCCAAAACATGGCCTCGTTGATCCACTCGGGTAGTCCGTAATGATTCAGGGCTAATTCAATCTGGCCGTTGCTAGTATTTTGTAAGCGGTCCAGCCAGGCATAATCCGGGCAGTGCTTCGATTCGTCCCAGAGCACCGTATCGCGGAAGAGAGTAAGCCCCATCTGGCGGCCCCACCGGTAGTTGTCCTCCATCTGATCTTTATGGCCGGTGGCCCAGGTGTTGGAAAAATGGAGCGGGCGTCCGTCGTCACCCCGCCCCCTGACGACGCTACCGTCGAAGCACATGCCATACCTCATAGCCCTATTAGTTGTTAAGCCTGTTTAGGAAAACAACACCTACATTCTAATCTAGTTTGAATCGGTTATGAACTTGCTACATTTGACTGGAGACTTTTTTTAGGCAGATTTGAGGACAAACTTCAATTTGACTATGGTTAAACGACGTGTATTTGACGAAGCCTTCAAGGAAATGGCCATCGAATTATCGTATGCAAAAGGATCAATTCAAGATGCCGCCCGCGAATTGGATATTGATCCAGGACGAATTCGCAAATGGAGACAGCGGCATAAAAAGAACGATCAAATGTTGCCTGCCAATACCACACTCACTGACGAACAGCAACAGATCAGAAGGTTGCAACGCGAGCTCAAAGACTAGCTAGCTAGTTAGGGATGAACTAAAGGACTTACCGGTGGCGCAAAGTATGAGCCGCAAGGGAAATTGCTGGGATAATGCGGTTGCTGAGAGTTTTTTTAAGACCCTCAAGTGCGAGATGGTCAATCATACTTATTTTGCCACGCGGGCAGCGGCTCGGTTGGCTACTTTCGAGTATATCGAGGGATGGTACAACCGCCGACGGAAGCATTCAGTATTGAATTACCGCACGCCCAGTCAACAGGAATCTTATTTTTACACTTCCTCAATGGCCGCCTAAAAAATCTCCACTATACTGTTGCAAGTCCATATATGTTCCGTTGCTGAATAGGGGTTAAGCTTGCTCAATCGGTATGAACTGGCTAACAAGCAGGCATTTCGGCCAGTTTAAGGCTGATTCTGGCCTGTTGATTGAGTTGATTTATGATTGCGGTTGAGCCGCTAATCTGTTGAAAGCTGGCTGGCTGGTGGCTGGGGTGTCTCTCGGAGGTTGGTCCAAGTCTTGCTCTAGTCTTGCTAACTCTTCGTGCATGGTTTTAGCTAGTTGCACCAGTTGGTAAACGGGACATTGACCTATGTAGGCATCAGTCGTTGAATGAGTAGTCAACCGAACATGTAAAGCATTGAAATACATGAATAACCCCGTGATGGCTTCACACCAGCGGGTTAGTACCCGACTGGGGTCGAGTTCACCATCATGGTTAATATGGGTGTCTGTGAGGGGTGTATCCATTCAATAGGTGCTTACTTTTACTGACGATAAGTTAAGTGAAAAAGTAATTCAGATGGACATAGGATAGTGTATTAATTAATTGCTTATTGACCGGTGATTATAGTAATACAAACTTTACTCTAACGAATAATGGATGCGATCTGTGGGGGATTGATTGCTTTTCTTCTCGGCTATTTATTGTGCCTGGTTCTGGCCAGTTTAGACGCTCAACTTGGGGCTAAGGGGGAAGATAACCTAGGCGAGTTGTACAAACAGCAGCTGGAGCAGCAGGCCAGCATCCAAAAACAAAATCAGTTAATTGATCAGTTAGTGAAGGATAAGATAAAGCTGACAAACAGTGAGAAACGGTTGAGCAATCAGTTGAATGAACTTCGAAAGCAACACGAACGCACGCTCTCAGCCCTGAATTAAGAATTCACGCCAGTAAAGACATGGCTGGTTTTCGGTAGAAAAGGCAATATTTATGACTGATGAACGAATGGAACGACTCCGCTCCGAGTTACATGCGTTTAATAAACTTAATCCGGCCAGTTCACTGATGCAACGGGGCGGGAAATTCTACATCAATTCGAACGGCAATAAGACGTATCTGAGTAGTAATCAATGATCCGAGCGTGAAGTTTAATGGGACGCGGTGACCGAGTAGCACGAGCGTAGAATCATTTCCGTCCAATAAATAGGAACTACTATTATTTAATGAACTAGACAAGATACTAATAGTGAGTAACTTGTGCTAAGGTTATGTGTTAGCAAAATCGTCCACGAAAACCTCCTTTTCTTTTCAGTATAGTCATTTCAATCGGCAATCACTTACGATAAACCCTTTGCATATAGACGTTTATGGGCAACTTTAGCAATTAAGTTATCCACTTAAAACACGCACTACACCTTTAAGAACGCAAAAAAGGCACGACTTCCAATCGTGTCTTTCTTCTTCATCATCCTTTATGCCTAATTATAGTCCTGAAATAGATAGTACTCCCCGACGAGTTCAACTATATAAATTATTTTAGTGAAGCCAGCGATCCACAGTTAAAGACATTTAAAAGTACTCCATTAACAGCAATCATACAACCTGAGTACGTTTGGTTCGTCTACCTAATTAAACAAAAGAGATTAGCGCTGTCAATCAACAAATTTTTACTTAAGTTGATGCTATTTTTGTACCTTCAAGGCTGATGAACAGGCAGTTAGTAGGTAGCGACTTAATTCATCAACCGTATACAGTCAGTCGATCTACTTGTCCCTTCAGGCCATGAAACTAGGTTACGCTCGAGTTTCCACTACAGACCAAAATCTATTCCTTCAGCTAGATGCCCTGAAGCTGGCAGGCTGTGAAAAAGTGTATCAAGAAAAAACTAGCGGCTCGCGGGTGGAACGGCCTGAGTTAAATAAACTTTTGGCCCTGATTCGGGAGGGCGATACGCTCGTAATTTGGAAACTGGATCGATTAGGTCGATCATTGACTCATCTTATTGACTTAGTAACGGATCTAGAGCAGCGGCATATAGGCCTGCTGAGTATAAATGATCCGGTCGATACCACGACGGCACAGGGTCGGTTAGTCTTTCGCATTTTTGCCAGCTTAGCAGAGTTCGAACGGGAGGTCATCCGGGAACGTACGCTGGCAGGCTTAGCCTCCGCCCGGCGACGCGGCAAATTGTTAGGTCGGCCTAAAGGGCTTTCTAAGTCCGCCGAACAGAAAGCCCGCATTGCCGAAAGCTTGTACAAAGAAGCCACGTATTCGGTCGAGCAGATAGCAGCCGAATTAAATATCTCCAAAACAACCTTATATAAATACCTTCGCTTACGAGGAATTCCCATTGCTGGTTTACCTTCGTTATAAATTCTAGGGAACGATCGATTTCAAAAAATAATTACAATTTTTCACCGTCTTGTAAATTAGTCTTTGCATGAATTGGTGAAAGACTTATTTTTTGCACCTTTGAACAAATTTTTAGCCCAATGGATGATTCATTACAAATGGCTCAAACCCCTGACCCGGACAACAGGCAGCAGGCGATTGGAAAAACGATTACCCGTTACACCCTGAGCCAACTGATCCGTTATTTTGCCGCTAATCTGCCCAAGTCAAGTAACTATCCTCGCCATGCCCGGTCATATGTCGAGTTTTGTCTCAAGCACCAGTTTGGGATCGACGGGTTCAGCTTCACCCGCTACACGGCGGAGCTGCCGCCGAACCGGGTGTCACCCATTCGCAAATTTCTGCTGTTCTATCAAACAATTGGCAGTCCGGTCATTCTGGTGGATCCGAAGACCACGAAAATCCCTCCGGCGGCCAATGAGTTAGTACTGCGCTTCATTCGGGAAGCCAAAAGCCTGCGCGGAGATCGCTCCAAAGAAACCTATACCAAAGCCCTCAATGCTTTTTTCGTGTACTTGGATCAGCAACTCGCTCTGGGACAACCCGCTTCGCTGGGTGGCCTGACCGTGTCCGACTTTGTACAACAGCTGAAAGACCAGCAGTACTCAGCCTTTACCATCAACCTCTACCTGTCCGCCGTCAAGCAATTAGCCGCCTGGAGTATTCGTCGACGCACGGACCTTCAACTCAATGAAGACCAGCTCAATGCGTTGCGTGATATCCACGACGTACGGGGTCTGGCGATTGAACGCACATTCTATAAAGATAGCCTGGAGGTTGACGAGCGACAACTGGTTTTAGGGGATGTAGAATCCAGTCGTGATAGGGCGGTTTTGGCCTTACTGGGCTTGGAGGGTCTACGAACCGTGGAGGTGACGCGGCTGAAACTGGGAGATTTAGACTTTAACCGCCAGCAGCTTCTGGTACTGGGAAAAGGCAAGGGCACCAAAAAAGCCATTAAATTCTTTGCTTCCTGTCGTCATATTCTCCAAACGTATCTGGAAGAAACAAGCCGCTGGCCCATTGCCAATGATCAACGGAGCGAGTACCTGTTTGAAACCTTAAAGACGTACCAAATTCGGTATATCGTTGATAAACAGTTAAAAAAACATGGACTCAAACGCACGGGTATGTCGGCCCACAGCCTGCGGCACACGGCTGGCCAGCTGCTGCTGGACGAAGGGGTCAGTCTGGAGCATGTCCAACAACACCTTCGGCACGAGACACTCGAAACCACCCAGTTTTACACTAAGAAAAAAACGCTAAAGACCTACTTTCAGCAAATGCCGGATTGAGGACGATTTGGTTACATTTTTGCAACCAAACTTTTATCTGCATGCCATTCCTTTTAGCGGTAAGCCTGCCTATTCTCTTGGCTTTAATGGGTAGACAGTCACAAAAGCGATAGACCAGTCAATTATATTTTTTTTTACTATTTTTTTACGACTACCCAATTCAGTTGGCCAGTTAGCCAACAGCATACCTTATAGTCAGAACCAGTTAACAGTGTATATTTTTCTTAATCCAGTTATTTTACTTTCCGTTTCTGGTAGAGGATTTCAATCAAAGGGCGGTCTGAAAGAGGAAGAAAAACCATGTAATAAAACCAAATTACCAATATTGACCGAGGCACTACCAACAAAAGGCTAAGTATTTTTTTTAGTTACCAAGCATTTAGAAGTGCTTATAGTTGACCTATTTGGATTTGATTTACCCCTTTTTAGCAATATCACATATAAAGAGTAGGCTAATCTTAAGTAAGCAGTTCTATTAAGCGCTCGGGGCGGAGCAAAGTGACATCGTGTCACTTTGCTCCGCCCCGAGCGCTTAATAGAACTGCTTAGACCAAAGTGACATCGTGTCACTTTGGTCTAAGCAGTTCTATTAACTGATTTGCTTTCTTTATGAGCACCTCACAGGCTTCATATGTAAGATCCACAGAAATTAGCTTCCTAATTTCGTTTTCAAGTGTTGTAGCCCTCCCCTTCTTGGCTTTTGGCTTTACTAGACTTTCAGAAACCGTTGTATTTCCAACTCTTTCTTCGGCTAACTCCTCAATATTTTCAACGGGTTTATCTGATTTAGCAACAGCTTTAATCGTTGATTTTGGCAGTTTCTGTTTTCCAGATAGTATCTCTTTTTTCAAGTCTGGAGAAAGTTTATCCAGACTTGCTGCATAGTCTCCATCGCGTTTGATTGTACGACTACTAACACCATACTCTTTTCCTAAGGCAACTGAAACATCCGCTTGTGAATGATCAGAGATTTTATTACCCCCCCTCATCGATTTCTGCTGCAAGTAACGTAATCCTCGAAGGTATGAAGTTTGTTCAGCTGATAGATTTCTTCGACCCAACTGATAGTCGATCATATAATCTTTAACCTCGTCTAGGGTCGAAAATCGTATAATATTGATACGATAATCTAGATTAAACTTTTGGCATATTTTATAACGGTTATGGCCGTCAATCAGGACGAAAACTGGGTTATTATCTCCATTAATCTGGGCTATAGTAGACGTAGTCTCCCAAACCATAAGTGGATCCTTTACTCCATATTTTAAAATATTTTGCTGCAATTGATCGTATTCGTCAACTTTCAAAGGCGGAATCAGTTCACGTAAATTGTCCAATACCAGAATTTGACCTTTTATATTTTCTTCAGTTGACAGAAGAGAAGGACGTAAAGTAGACGTCTTCTCTTTCATTGAGTTCATGAAATCCTTTTTCATATCAGATCGTCATTATTTCGGTTGCCAAGTGATGATATTGTTGCCATGAGGGGGATTTGGCCGAGTAGGTAAATAAGTCTTCTTTGGCCACTTGTGATTGCTTGATAACTGTAGACACCTCAATGATTGCTTCGTAGATATGGAAATTATGAAACGTATCTCGAATGTGTGCCATCATACTTTTATGAACACTTTGGTTCTTATGCACCATTGTAAATACAATACCTTTTACCGTTAACGTAGGGTTGATATACGTTCGAACTTCAGCTATGCGGTTAAAAAGACTTTCAACTCCATGATAGGCACTGGCTTCTGGCTGAATTGGTACGACGCAATAATTAGAGGCAACTAATGAACATGTAGTACAGATACCCAGGCTTGGGGGACAGTCAATAAGTATATAGTCGAATTTATCGCGAGCTTCCTCTAATTTAAGCGACAACCGTCGATCTGCCCCAACTGCATTTGCCAACTCTGACTCCCTATACGCCATCCGAATATCTGATGGCGTTAGAAATAAGTTATTGGCTATTTCAATCATTGGAAGGGGAGTTCCGCCCAGCAATGCATCGATTACTTGTTCATCAGGAACATGAATACCAAAGCATTGGGAAAGATTACCTTGTGAATCCATATCGACCAATAACACGCGATTACCTAATAAGCTTAAGGCTTTACCAACGTTGATGGTCGTTGTTGTTTTACCAACTCCGCCTTTATGATTCACAACAGAAATAACTTTTGCCTTATCAAATAAGGTTTCAGAATAACCATATCGACGAACAGCCTCATCTAAAGCAGGAAGATGTTTGGCCGGAATACCTTTCTGTTCAGAAAGTGCTTTATGCAGTGTCTTAGATGGTATTCCGGCTTCTTTCTCAATTTGGGACAGGTTTAAGGCAGGCTTGGCGCGTAAGAACCGCACTAGTTTTTCCTGAGTGATCATAATGTTTAGGATAAAATTTTATCTTTCGTAAATATATAAATAACTTTTTTTATCTAAAACATTAAAAATGAGAAACATGCGAATGAATCAATTTTCTTTTTTGCTGTATCGTCTATTCACTCAATACCAGCAAACACGTCGGGTTTTAGTCGTTCAATACTCTGAAAAAAGGGGCCATACATAACTGGGTTTTTTATATTCTCCAGTAAGCTGATATTTTGATTGTAAAACTTTCCAAATAAACCTGACTGCATATGGGCTGTTACGGATTCTTTCCACTCAGGGTGCATTGACAACTCCTGTAAGGCAGTTTGGTATTTATGGTCTGTCAATGCTTTCAGTCGTGTCTCTTCGGAAAACTGCTCCGCTTCTGCCTTAGCCTTCTGTTCAGTTGTATTCTTGACAGAAGTTCCAGTTGAAGTCTGCTTTTCAAAAGACAGAGGCAGTGATGTATTCACCATCTTTTGAAGGTAACCACCGACATTTTTTATTGATACTCCCTGTTTAAGTTGCTTTAGAGTATAGTCAATAGCTACGCGAACTTGAGCCTCTGAAGATTGATGCAACCATTTACGAACGGCTTCGCGCCCTACATATTTTTCGACTAATTTATGAATATCATCAATCAATAAGCTTGTTGTCGAATCATCAACTTCAACTATTGTGCTAGTTTTTTTGCTTGTAGATATTTCAGGAGAAGTTATTTTGGCCGTCGGAATAGCATTGTCCTGATCTGCTAGTGGTAGATCCTGAGATGACATGTGGAATACAACAGCAACAACTTTGCGGTTGCTGCGTTCTTCCTCCATTTTGTCAATACGAATATTTGTAGTAGTATTTAAATCGATACAGGCTCTAACTAAAACCTTTTGTTTGAAATTACCATACAGTGGATAATCCTTATCCCCAATTTCAAAAACCTCTCTTAAGCGCTCTACGGTATAGCGTATAGATGACTTTTTAAGATTCATTTGATGCCGTAACATCATATATAATCGAATTGAGTACTGACTTTGCACTCGGGCAAGATTTCGGACATCAAACTCCAAATATTCAGAACGAAGCTGAAGTAGGAAGGGTTTTAGTTCAGGATGAAATGTAACACGAATTGATTCCATCTTAACATCCCCAATCTGAGAGCTGGCACTAGTTAAAAATGGAATGACAGTTCTGTAGCGGTTTCCATCTTCTTTTGTATGGTAAATAATCATCGTTTTGTTGACCAACCTTTCCGCAGCTTCCTTAATTGTTTCGTAGCTACGTCCATCCCGGTTCAAGCTGAACAATCGAATTATATCAGCTACCCGTAGTTCATATTCACAAAACGTGACATCATCCGGGCTGATCATGGTTAGCATTGTAAAAAAAACCCGAAATTCTACCACATCCATACGATAAGTAGCTTCAATGATCCCATTTCGCCCCGCTTTCATGCGAGCAATAGTTCGCTCGCCAATATCTGAACGTTTACGAACTTTAGTTTCCTTCGCCATTTTAAACCAAATAAGATAGTCAACTTACAATAACCACTGCCTTTTACTAAGCTCTTCACCCTGATAAATTTACATTATTTAGAGAGGATTTACTTACGTGTTTGAAGTTATAGTACGATCAATAAAATAAACCATTTCTCTTGCAGCACGGCTGTAAGTACCCTAGGATACACTATTCTTACCTTGTAAACAGGGTACAAATCTCCTTACCTGACCACTATGGAACGCAAATTTGTATACAAATACACATTATCTGGTTAAACAGGGCTAAAAAGCTATCGAATGTATAGTCAGACAATCTACGTGATACAGGTTATATCTAAACGTGTTATAGGTTATAGATACGTGTTGTAGGTTATAGACATACGTGTTATGAGTTATATCTAGACGTGTTATAGGTTATATTTAGACGTGTTATAGGTTATAGATAAACGTGTTATAGGTTATATTTAGACGTGTTATAGGTTATAGATAACTACTTTAAATATCTATTAATCAATTAGTTAGTGAGGCCTAAAAAGAAACTAAATAAAACATATAAAAAGAAACACACACAAGACGAACTTATTTGTGTGTGTTTCTTTTTTTTCCTTTTTTCTTAAAAGAACTGTACAAATTCCTATAATACGGAAGAAAGTTAAAGAAGAAAATAGTGTAACAAATACGTGTTATAGGTTATAGTTCGATGTGCTATGAGTTATAGCAGTACGTGATTTAAGTTATACTTGGAGGTTTGCGTGTTATAATCAACTGCTAATCAGATCTAATACAGAAATGATAGTTTAGCTAGAGAATTACAGTACTTGCTACCAAAAAGCAGATCATACAATAACGTCTAAAATAGACGTATTTACTTGTAATTCAAATTGAAGGAACTATATATAACTGATTACTAATGGTATCAAAACTTGTTCTTCAAGTGCTAAACCAGTTTCAAAGCTGGCAGTGTGCAGATTAACTCGCCCCTGTAAATCAATTACTAAGCCAACGGGAGGCTTAGTAATTGCTGATGGTTGTTTTGTAAAGTATGCATCCAGCAGCCGGGTCATGGCTGCGCTGGAAGTAGGTCCAACCTCGCCGGGTTGAACCAGAACAAACCGCTGGAGAATGATGTGAAAAAAAACCAGCTCAATCCAGTTGTCTTTTCCGTCTAAAGAGATGAACTGCCGTTGAGCCACGAAGGCATATCCGACGTGTCGTTCGAGTAGTGTTTTTTTGATACTGGCCAGCCGGGTTCGTAATGAGAGCGTGGCAACTTCCTTGAGTGGAGGAGGGGCGGCACTTATTTTCTTGGGATTTTCTAGGAGTTGGTCCTGTCCGAGGGCTGTTTGAAAATAGTACCGTGCTCGGATGAGTTTTTGGGTGAGTTTGACGGTCCATCCCTGATCGGCGGCTTGGTTGAGATAAAAAGCGCGTTCCTGTAAATTTTTCAATTTCATCAGGGTTCGGTAGTGCGACCAACAGAGTTCAATGCGGAGATGTTGCTGAAGGTTAGGCAATTCTCTCCCGTTTGTGGAGAGAATTGGAAAGGCCAAATAAAACTGCTTAAAGCGCCATATATTCGGTAAACTATAACCCGGCCCGAAAGTCACCGTTAACCGTTCAGAGAGTTGTTCAATCAAATGAATTCCATAATCAGCACGCTCGGTGCCCGCTTGTTCGGTTTCTACCACGATCCGACCGATATGCCAGTAGGCTTCCACTAAAGCAAACTTGGGGTAAGTCTCACGCCCCTGATTAACCGTATCAACCAAAGTCCGCAGGTAACGAAACAATTCCAGATGGGTAGTAGAGGATGTATCCATAAGAGGTAAAAAAAATAGATCAAATTTACTTGTTACCAGGCATTTACAAAAGCATGATAGTGAATGTTGCTTGATACGCGTTTTCTTCAAAAGACAACTCACTCAATCTTATTCAGTCAGAGAGGAAAAATATTTGGCGAACAAGTTTACCAGACGGTGTTGCGGTGTTGCGCTGACCACGCCCAAATCCAGAGCTCGTAATTGAACTTCCTCTTGGGCCAAGTGACGAATTATCCGGGCAGCCCGTGCCGTACGATTCTGCAAAGCTACCCTTAAAAGCCCAATCGATTTAGCCCGATGCCAGCGGGTTCCAATCAATTCCAGCCCGACTCCAACGAATTCCAGTCAGGTTGCATGGACACCGATACCGGTTTGGGCGGCTCGATGGGGTTAAACCCGCGTGCCGGGTCGAAAAAGCCTACGCCTCGTCCCCGCTGGCGGGACCCCCAAGGGTAAGCCACAAAAAACCAGTCAACGGGCGAATTAACCAGAAAAGACACTTACCCGACCATTAACAGGAAAGTATCCCTTAAAAGAGGGCATGCGAAGGATTAGCAACAAGAATTGCAGCAACTGATCCCGTCTCGGAAACGTATGACACCCGGACGTATCACGTCTGTGATACGTCTCCCATGAACGGTCAGCTAAGCCGGACACACCTCCACCGGCTCACTCCCCCTCACCGGGTTGCACCCGCTCAACCAGGTCATGAATAGAGGGGAGGCCAAGCTGCCTTCTGGGTTTATCGCGGAAGGCCTGAATCTTCCCGGCTAGGCGGGCTGATCAGGCGAATGGAGATGATGTATTGGTGGAGGCAGGACATGGTCTGGAGCCGGGCGTTCCTCATCAGCCGTTGCGGCATCGACGAAGGGGAGGACCTGGGCCTGGCCAGCGCAGCCAAATGTTGAGTCCGCATAGTCTGGCGATCCTTGGGTAAGGAATTACTAAAGGCCATCGGTATCCATCTATGCCGCCGGGTGGCTGAGCGGCTTGCAAGTGGATCGGATCAATGGGGAGGGAGATCTCAACAAGCGGTATGCCTGGGCCCGTTGGCCAATACCAGCGAAACGGCGCCCAATCGCCCGACGCCTTTGGGCTGGCTTAACCGGTTGCCAGCAGGTAAGCCAGCTACTTTTCGATAGGTTTACCTACCTTTTACGACCGCTTAAGCCTTGTCATAAACGAGAAAAGCCCTACTTTTATCGACAACTTACTCCTTACTAATCAAACCAAACTGTATTCCATACCCGGTCCACCTACCTCCTCGACTTCACCTTATCACCCACTGGCGCAGATCAGCAGCCGTCAGGCCGGATTTAACTAAATCCAATTTGATAACAACCCTAATAGGAACGCGCTAGAGGCTAACCCGAGCAGCCCCCTTCGCGTCGTTCATTCGAGACAACAACCTCGAAAGGGCACCCTAAAACTGCCAATGGATTCCGGACTGGTTGTGGCCCATCGCCTAACAACTTCAGAGACCCTTAGAGCTTGGCCTCCACACTCGCTTTAAACTCATCCAGAAGGGGCCAAAACTGGCGGGGAATGTAATTGATTGGGCTTTCATCGTGCAAGGCGGTAAGCTTCTCCAATACGTCGAGGGCTTGCTGCCTGAGGGCGGCCAACTCGGCCTTGATCGCATTGGACTCACGCTGTAGTTTCTGATTTTCAATGGTCTGAACGTCATTTTTTGCCTTTAGCTGGGCCAGATCAACTTGCTGTCGGGCCAGCGTCTGCTGCTGGGTTTTAATCGTCTGCTCCAGATCGGTTTTCGCCTCCTGCAAAATAGTTGAATGCCTTTGCCATTCGCCAGCGGTCTTCATTAGTTTTTCCCGCTGAACTCGCTCCTTTTCGAGAGCCAATTGCTGGTCCTGCTGAAGCTGTGTCATTTCTCATCGGAGATCGATCCGCTGCTGATCGGCCTGGCAGGCCTGCTCATGGGCCAGGTTAGCCTGCTCCTGGGCTTCCAGTTTGAGTTGCTTCACTAGCTGACTAAGAGCCACAAGCTGGGCTTCAGCCTGAACCACCCGGTCCCCATCAGACAATTTTAAGTGTAGGTACTCGCTCATCGAGAGTTTGGCCTCCGTAGCGTCTCTAAGTCGTCTTAAATATTCATCATAGGGTATGCGAACAGCGATTGTTTTGGTAGCGTTAGTTGCCATTACTTTATGGATTCTAGTTTAGCATAAAACTACTAACTTCCACTTATGAAAACAAGTGTAACACCTGGAAATGGCACAAATACAGCGATAATCAACTGTTTCCAAACCGGTCGGAATTCAATATTACAAACAGGCATAGTATCAATAACCGGTTTGGAAAACAAGGTGGCCTCCTGCCAATCGCTTTGTCTTTTTCTGGTTTAACTGGCTGAGGGGGATACTAATTGGTTCCTATTGACAGCATTGTCGGATCCAATTGAGGACTTCCGTGAATCGATACAGGCTTTAGCCCGTGGGCAAAGCGCTAAAGTACGGGCTTGGGCAGTCTGTGGGAGAGGATTTCAATCGTTCTGCCCGGCAAACTAGGTTGAGCCTACCTGATAGTGTCCGATAGTGACTGATCGCTAAACAACTAAAAGCCAATTTTTTGTGTCTTTTCCTGGAAATAAACCGACGTTTTCGTAAACGATTTTTGAGGATGTTAAAACAAAAGGCAAGTCGTTATCTTACAAACGGATAACAAGTTCATAAAATGTCAACAAGTGGACTTTTGCTACACGAATCAGTGATTTCTCAGGTTGAGACAGGTTTAAATTACAATCATTCTGTTATCATCTTTCTTTGCCGCCTTTCTCGCCAAAAAAGCAGTAAGGACGCACTTACCAATACGATAATAAGCCAGGGAGCATACCCGGCTCCTTTCGTAATTAATGCGGTCAGAAAATTCGATTGGCCAAACGTGCGTTCACTCAACCAGGCTAGAGCCGCTACACCGGCTAAAACGGCACCCGCCGTTCGCACGAACGGATAAACCCTCGTTTGGCTTAGTAACATTAGCCAGGGAACCGTTAGGGCTACAACCAGTAGCTGCATCAATTCGATGCCGATATTGAAACCCAGGATGCTAAGCGCCATTTGGCCAGGGGCCAGATTGAGATTGGCCAGCGTACTAGCGAACGCTAGTCCATGCACAAGCCCAAAACTGGCGGCTATGTAAGTCTCCCGACCCGGAAACAGCGGTCGCCAGGCATGGATGGCCGATACCAGAATCGAAAAAGCAATGAGAATTTCGACGGGTTGGACGGGAACATTCACCCAACCCAGTGCCCCTAAAAGTAAGGTCAGCGAGTGGCCCAGGGTGAAGGCCGTGACGACTTTAAGTAAGCGAATCAGGCTATACCGCCATCCCCCAAATCCAGTCCATCGTTTTTTCTCGGCTAATAAAGGAGCAGGTAATAGGAGTACCAAGAGAAATAGTAAGTGGTCAGTCCCTTCGGCGATGTGCTCAATACCCAGCGAAACCATTCCCCGAAAACCCTGCCAAAGACTTCCCTGATCTAAATTAATCAGCAAGGGATAAATCAGCGTCGTTTTGGTATCGACCCGAATAACGCCGACCTCAGCGGGCTGATCATCCGTTTTTCCCCGTTCCCAATCGTTTCGGATCGACACCAGCGCGCTATGGGTAACGAGTTGATGCATAATCACATCGTAATCAAAGATAAACTTCCGTGTGCTGGCACCCGTGGGCGGAGTCATGATTAAATGGACGGTAATTTCCTGATAAGGGCCACTGTAGGTTTGTTCGGCCGCTTCAACGTGCATATCCGTAACGTCTACCAACCAGGGTTGGTCTTTAGCCACCATGGGGTGAATATGGGCCAGCAGGTATTCGGCTAGCTGAGGCCCTACCCGGGCAACCAGATTATCCGGGTTTTTATAGACATCGTGCCCAAAGGCTAGTTCCAGTTCGCCCAAAGGCAGCTGTAATTCAACCGCCACCTTCGTTGGACTTACATCCAATATGACGATGGTACTGGGGGTTTGATGGGCAAAGACATCGGGCCCTAAAGCGACCATGGCGCCCATGATAAAGAATAAAAACAGCCGCCATCTGGAGAATAGGCGGCTGTTTGGAAAAAATGTATTGATCATTGGTGGCAAAGAATAATGAATGAGCCTACAGTTCGCCTAGATTTTTCGCTAAAGCGAGATCGGCACCCTTACCCATTATAATCCGATATAATCCCGGGTATGATCCCGGTAGACGCTGTGGTAGTGAATCTGATCCCGGTAAACGACCCCCGTTTGACAGATAAACTCGATCCAGACACTGGGCCCATCGATCCGTACGTAATCCGTATTGGTGGTAAAGAAGGAACTGGCGTCGCCCGATTTTCCACTGGTATTGCTAGCGTAGGTCACATAGGTATTCGCTAATTCGTTGGCGTAAAGCGCTTTAAATGTAGCTGCGGTGGCATCATCCAAATCGTTCAGCCAGGGAGCCATGGCCGCGATGACATTGGCCTGGGCGGTGGCACTCAGCGTACTCACTTTAACGCCCAGTTTCGTCGTCGGAAAGGTGTTGGTCGTTGAACCCGGTACCATCGTGACATCCGAGAATGTAGACGAAATCTTCGCCGAAGCGAGCTCGGCCGTCGTAAACAAAGCCAGCATAGCGGCCATACCGGCTACTTCCTGGGCTAGTGGTGCATAGGTTACCCCACCCGACGTCCAGGATTTAGGTTCTATACCCTGGTGCGAAGGCGTTGTACTGACGACCGCACCGGCCTCATAAGTAACACTTTGGGCATAGTGGTGCCCGCCAAATTGTAGCATCCATTTGCCCGTTGAACTGGGCGTTCCCAAAAAAAGCAATGATGTAATTGCCGGATGAATAGCCCGATCCACCCGTGGTGGCAAGCACATCATCCGCGGCATCGATCTGGATAAATTCACTGTAGCCTTCATTGGCTACCGTGCCACTGGCGGCTTGAATGACCGCTTTAGCCGCGGCTAACTGCGTGGCACTAAGGGTGCTAAAGGCAAGACCATTTCGACACGACACCCCACAGGGAAGGTTCGACCATTTTTTGGCATTGGTCAGATTTAACGCCAGAACGACCGTAGCTTGCTGAGTGGTCGATAAGGTGGCCAAAAACGCATTTGCCAGGGCAACCACTTGAGCGGGTGTGGCTGTGGTTCCGGTCGTACTAACCGTAAAATCGCTGGTCGAGGCAACCGTATTGGTGCCAACGGTGACCACGAGCTTACCCGTTGTCGCCCCGGCGGGAACGGCTACGGTCAGTGATGTACCGGTGGCAGTAGAAACCGTAGCGGCAACGCCATTAAAGGTGACCGTATTGCTGGCTGGGGTGGTACTAAAATTAGTGCCGGTAATAACGACGGCGGTGCCGACGGCTCCACTGGTGGGGCTGAAGGTGGTAATCGTTGGGGAGGTGGTCGTACTGGTGGTGGTCACCGTAAAGCTGGTCGATGAGGTCGCCGTCTGCCCATCGACGGTTACGATTATGGTTCCGGTAGTTGCCCCAGTGGGAACGGTGACCGTCAAGGCAGTCGCCGTTGCCGCCGTAACGGTGGCCGCTACGCCATTAAATTTGACCGTATTACTGGCGGCCGTGGTACTGAAATTAGTGCCAATGATCGTGACCGTGGCACCAACAACCCCCGTAGTCGGCGAGAAACTGCTGATGGTCGGCGCAATGGTCGTAACCGAGTCATCCGTTTTTTTACAGGAGACCACCAGCAGTAGGAAGCAACCGACGAGCACAACTAAATTGTTGATTCTGTTTTTCATTCAATTCGATAGATTAACGCTTGTAAGATTTCGAATAAGAGTAGAAGTCTTGCGTAGCGCTATAGTTTGGTAGTTACCTGATTTACTTTTTTTAATCCTACGTTGGGACAACCCCTTGTGTTGCAATTAGGTCAGTGTTTGTGGTCAATTGGATCAATGGTGGGGTGAATGGACTCGAAACAGACCACTAAACGGTAAGCTCGGTTTGACGCGGGCAACACAAAATTGGTTTTGATCGGTAGTTTTCCCTGGCCTGCTTATTACCCATTCGGCGACTTACTGAAGCGCCGGAAGAAGGACTCCTCATATAGGCTGCTAATGGGGATTTCTTCTTCACCCATGCGAATGAGCTTATGGCGCACCGACTCCACTTTATGAAGGGCCACAATGTAGGACTTGTGCACCCGGATAAACTCCGCAGGCGATAGCTGCTCCAGCATCGCTTTCATGGTTAGCCGGACAACGATCGGTCGTTGTGAAACCAGATGAATTTTTAGATAGTTATCCAGCCCTTTAATAAAAAGAATATCCGCCACAGCCACTTTGACGATACTATACTCAACCCGTAAGAACAGGTAGGGAGCGTACTCGCTTTTAGAAGACTCTCCGACTGATGGGATAAGTAATCGGTGATAGTCGGCTGCTTTCTGGACGGCCTGGGAAAACCGCTCGAAGGAAAAGGGTTTTAGTAAATAATCCACCGCAGCTACCTCATAGCTTTCCACGGCATACGCACTATAGGCGGTCGTAAAGATGACGAGTGGCTTTTGGGATGGCGCCAACGAATCGATGGAGCGATAAAAATCAATGCCCGTCTGAGTGGGCATATTGATATCCGAAATAAGCAAATCAATGGAATGGGTCGCCAGGTAATCGCGGGCTTTGATGGTACGCGTAAACCGTTGACACAAGTCTATAGAATCAAGCTGATTACAAAACGCGTCAATAATCTCTAGGGCAGACTCTTCATTATCCAGGGCAATCGCACGCATCATGGCAACGTCAGGTTAAGGTGAATTAAAAAGTGGTCAGCAGCATCCGTGACACGCAGTTGGTGCTTATTCTCATAGAGTAGCCGAAGGCGCTCTTTGACATTCTGCAGGCCAATGCCAGTCGATAGTTCCCGTGAATTGTTGTGCACTTTTTTATTGAAGACGACTAATTCCAGGTGGTCCTGCTCAATCGTTAGACGAATGCGAATACTCGACTCCTCATCGGGATTGACCCCGTGCTTAAACGCATTCTCAATAAAGGTGAACAACACCAGCGGGGCAATCTGTTTTCCGGCCAATTCTCCCTGCACCACATACGTCACCTGAACGGTATCGCGCAGCCGGGCGCGTTGCAAATCCAGATAGTTTTGAATATAGCCTACTTCTTTGGTCAGGGAAACCTGGTGGTTGTGTGCCTCACTAATGATGTAGCGCATAAATTCGGCCAGCTTCACGATCGTCTCGGCGGTGCGGTCATCCTTGCGGATGGCCAGGGCATAAATGCTATTGAGCGTATTGAATAGAAAATGCGGGTGAATCTGCGCTTTCAGGTGGAGGAGCTCCGTTTGCAGTTTATCGTTTTCCATCCGTCGCAAGCGCCGATCAGCCTGTACGGCAAGCGAGGCAAGCGTGCTAACGACACCCAGCAAAAAGATAAGGCTGAATTTTATGGACAGTGGGGGAGACGCGAACCAGCCTGCTGATTCACCCGGTTCATGGTGTTTCTGCTCAGGCAGCCGGGAAGGATATGGCGACCGATCAGTTATAGGGGGCCCTTGCTGATCGAACGGGGGCGGAGGGCGATGGCTTCCCCCACGATTAGGTGGGAGTAGATTTTCGGCCCAAAAAATCTGCCGAATCCAACCCATCGTCGTTGGGTTAGCCGGGGGTTTAAGAAATACCCATTGTTCGACTCGCTGCGGGATTACCAAAACACCCAGTAGACAGACCAGCACCAGAAACGTGTATTTGCCATACCGACGGGAAAAATACCATCGGGGTATCAATACCGTATAATTCAGATACGCGAAGAGCAGTAGTAAAAAGTAGGTTAGCAGATTTTGAATCTCATGGTTGAACGGATCGGGTCGAGCCAGATCCGAATCAATACTCACCAGATAGAGCCCCGGCAAAACCAGCAGGGTTATCACCGCCAGTAGCGTCAGGGTGTTTGCTTTCATCCGCTTATTCATGGGTCGAAGTGGGTAAGCCAGTAAAATTACTCGCTCTTCTGTCAACCCAGTTCACCATGTGGTCAATGGCGTACATGTTGGGGTAAAGTTGACCGTGCGGGCTACGCAGAGAGGGAGCCTCAGTCTGTCATCAGGCTATGTACTGCCCCCATCAGATAGTGCTGCATACGAATCGTAAATTAGCTGATGGTGCGACGGGTAGTCTGGTTCTTGATGCCTGGCTGGGCAAAGGGCAGCCTGCTTCTGGTTGAGTAGGCCAGGTAATAAAGTAGGTGCTGTAGATTGAGGGGTAGTGGCATAGGTCGGTACGGGACTGTCAATGTTCGCAGATTTATTTCTATCTAACTAATTCATAGACAGGAATTTCGATCTGTTTAGTTCCTAATGGGCGATGTGGCGGTTCACGGTAAATAACTGCCTATCTTACGCTCTAGGGCCTACAAAAAAAGCATCGATAGGATGCTTTTTTTGTTTTGCATGACTCGTCATTCGTTTTTGCAAGATTACGGCTTAACAGCCTTTATTGAGGAACGCTGCCATTGGCTTTTAAAACCTTGTGAAAGAACAGCAGGTGATGGGGTAGTGAAGTCTGCCAGTAATCCCAGGTATGACCACCGGGTCGTTCGCTATACTCATGCTCCGTTTTGTTATACACCAGCCGACGATGAAGTTCCCGGTTGGGCTCGATCAAAAAGTCATCAACGCCACAATCAATGATGAGTTTGAGCCCATTCGCTTTCAGTTTATCCGTCATCTGTATGACTGAATAAGCCGCATAATTGGGCGTTGAGCCAGTAGCGCCTATAAGCCCTGTGAGGGTGCCATCAACCTGTTTCTTAAATTCGGGCGGCACAGTCCAGTTCACAGGATTCAGATCGATCGCACCGCTCATGCTGCCCGCTGCACAGTACAAGTCAGGATGGCGCGCGGCCAGATACATGGCCCCATGACCGCCCATGCTCAACCCCGTGATGACCCGGCCCTTACGGTCACGGATCGTACGGTAGGTGTTGTCAATTTTTTCGATAACCTCTTTAGCAATATACGTCTCGAATTGATTATCGGGCTTAAGGGGACTGTCCAGATAGAAGCCCCCCGGTTCACCCTCGGGCATGACCACAATGAGGTTGTATTGGTCAGCCAGCTTTTGAACCAGCCTTTTATCGGGTGTTTCCTTCAGCCAGTCGCTGAATTTGCCACTGCCCCCGTGGAGCAGATACAGAACCGGATAGACCGTCTTGCTTTGGGTTGTGGGTTGATAGGATTCAGGAAGCACCACGGCTGCCCGCAAATTTTTTTTCATGGCCGCACTCGGCACGTCGAGCGTATCAACTTTGGCACTGAAAGCCAGGAAGGGTAGCACTTGTAAGCCAAGGCAAGCTACCAGATAGTTTAATCGCATGGAATATAAATTGGTTAAATGAAAAAACGCTGGTGGACGATTGACCAGATTCCCCCATTGCTGTTTGACCACAACGACATGATCCGTTTGGCCCTCAGGACCCTTCGGCTGCAACTGAGTTATCAGCCCGTGGGCTATAATCTATTGCCCGAAAAGTTCACTATGAATGAATTGCGAGGCTTGTATGAAACAATTTTGGGCCGCAGCCTGGACCGAGGGAATTTCTATAAGCAGATGATGAACTACGAGCTACTGGAACAATTGGAGAAGCGCCCCACGATTCCCTCGAGTAAAGCGCCTTATCTGTACCGCTTCCACAAGGAGCGGTATGAGCAGCTCCTCCAACATGAGGATTTGGCGATTGGCTGGCCATCCAAGCGACCACGCCCCGATATACCTACGGATTGACAAGCTTGCTACGGTTTCTCATTGACCGGCTTAAGGGACATCAAAGGAGAACACCTCCAGGGAAATATCCCCGCCCTCGCCCGGTGGTCTGTTGCCGGGCGGTGGCCCAGGTGGCCTTCCATTCGAACCCGGTGGTGGTCCTGGTGGACCGGGTTGAGCACCATTGGGCGGAGGCCCACCCGGCCCCCCGCCAGCTCCCCCCGCCACATAGATTTGATGGTTAAAGACCGTCGCACCCACTCCATTGCGCGCTTTGGTCAAATCACCCGCCTGTATCCACTGGGTTGGGTTGGCCAAATCCAGGTAATAAGTCTCTTTTTGGGCCCCATTGGGCGAAGTGGCGGTAGCGCGTTCTCCCCCCATATACACCAGCTTGCCATCCAGATTCACCAGGTTGCCCCCGCCACTACCCATCGGTAGCTTAGCCGCTAAGGTTGACCAACGGCCGGTTTTAAAATCGTAACAGTCCACTTCCAGCACCGTTTTGCTCATGAAGGCCATAAAATTATCTGGCTCATGATAACTCGTGTTGCGTCCACCCACGGCATATAATTTATCGCCGGCGACAGCGGCCATCGAGTGATCCCGGATGTGGGGGGCATCGGGTAATTGTTTCCACTGACGGGTTACCGGGTCATACTCATCAAATTGGTTCGTTGTGCCACTCGAATGCCCATACTGAATGCCATTAACCAGATACAGCTTCCCCTTATAGGCGGCTGAGCCGCCACTGGCCCGGCGACGGTCAACGGGTATTTCGGCTCCTTTTTCCCACCGGTCAGTTTTTGGGTCGTAGCTATATACATTGGTCATGGGAAGCTGCGTGGGAAAATTGCCCTTCGCGAAAGCCCCAAGCAGGTAAATTTTGCCGTTCTCGCTGACGGGCTGAACGTGGTGAAACGCTAAAGAAGGGCTCGCTTTGGGTGTCCAGCTTAGGGTCGTAGGATCAAACTCTTCGACCCCAGCCAGTGGTCCATCTCCACCCAGCAGGTATAGCTTCCCATTTACGGTAGCCAGTCCACATTCACTACGTGCGGCCAGCTTGGTCTTAGTCTCAATGGGTTTCCAGTGCCCCACAAGCTGCCCCTGAGCGGGAATGACCGGAGTGAATACCAGCAGGAGCAAGCCGATGAACGAAGTGAATTTAAAGGTCATACGTGTAGGGGTGAAGTCGATTAACCCTCATTTTTCATCTCAGCTATCCCAATCGTATCGTAAGTCATTCGACCCAGATTTTGGCCTACGATTGATCAGACGATATAAAAAATAGCTTTTAGTTAATGTTTGTCCAAACGAAGGTAAATCAATCACAATCAGAAGTATAGTTTAGGCTGCGGTTTGTGGTGAAAGGGCAAAATGTAGGGGTGATTATCCTAAAATAATAGGACGTTTAAATGATCACCCGTTCGGTTGGGGAGGAATCGGTAAGACAAAAATCAACTGTTTATATCTTACCAAACGCCACTAGTGTTGGCCATTTTGCTCTACATCAAGGGGCGGGAACGGTTTACTCTGCTTAGCCAGCTTTGGCTTGACTGGCTAAACTACCGAAGTCGACTTAATCTTTTGTATTTTTATACAGCGATACTGTAGAGCAGATGATTTTTAACTACTCACCCTCCGACAAGCCGATAACGTTGGCAGCAATTAAAATGACTATGCGTGTAAACAGGATTGTAGCCGTATTAACGACCCGATTATTATTAGGATTTATATTTTTAATGCAAGGGTATGGCAAGGTCTTTACCTGGGGAATAGAAAAGTTGTACCATATGGACTTCTTCCAGGAGACCTATAAAAATATATTACCAGAATTCATCACCCGAGGAACAGCCTATTACACGTCTTATATTGAGTTAATTGGGGGTTTTTTGCTTGTTTTAGGTCTAAAGAAGAATTATGCTCTTTATGGGCTGGCCTCAGATCTTATTATAGTGACCTTTGGACACGGTTTAGCCACACCAATTTGGAACTTGTCCCATGTGATGTTTCGCGCTATTTTGTTAGTTTGCCTGCTTCTTCTCCCAGAAGAATGGGATAGATTTTCCCTTGACTATTATCTCCGTAGGCCCTCCACCCAATAAAACATGGTAGGGTACTAAACTGAACTATTGGCCAATCTCTTCGACTCCTCTAGATTTTGGTCCTTAGAAGGTTTCGTTGTTTGTCTGACGATTCGGCACTTTTTAGTGTTCAGAGTGATCTGATGAAACACTTAGAACGAATGTTGGCTACCCCCGAGTATAATCGAGGTTTTGCTGAACCAGGGAGAAGTCTATTGGCCAATCGGAGAGCAGCAAAACCAATGGGCTCCTTTAAAAGCAGTGTCACAACGTTTGCTGGTGCTGAGAACAATCGGAGGTTTTCGTGGACGATTTTGTCTCCAGTTAAACTTAAGTCTAACTATTCATTAATAGCACCTTATCCGTTCAATAAATAACACTATTTGCCATTTAATTGAACGGGAATGGCTTGACCCGTCCAGAAATCGAATGATTATGCGGGGCTCATTGAATACTCCGTACAAATCAAACTGCTTAATAGTAAATCGACAACGAAAATAATGATTAGGTATCTTTCTGTATCGTCATAGGACTGGGGGCCAGTAATCCCGTCAGGAATGCAGCGGCTGTAGTAAATACGGTAACCATTATTTGAACCCTTGCTTCATCGGGAGTTTTCTCAGGTGTAAATAAGCTAATAGACAACGCTATAAATGAACCAACAATCAGAATTACAAATGCCCAAATCACTACCATCCAAATTCGGTCTCGTATTTGGCCAGAAGGTGGAGCCAGAGCGATGTTTTGCGCAACTGTTTTTCTATCATCAACAGACAGACCTTTAATGCTTTTGGTTAATATATCAACCTTTGCACCATCCTTTGTGGCATTGAGAGATGAGGTTGTTAAATGGTTTTGGTCGTCGGAATCTAATTTTTGGGGTAGTTTACTTAAGAGATCAGTTCGTTCGACTGTGCTTAATCCGCTAACTTGCTCAATGAGTTGATCAGACGCTTTCATAGAAATTAAGATTTAGTGGTTTGTTAGAAGATAACTAATGGGCGCTATTGGTAATAGATGGTCAGACTTTTTTATCCCGCCAGAACCTCTCTATTTCTCCCCATCTCCTACAACTTTTCGTAGATATACTCTAAGCGTTTTGGATAGTAGTTAAAAACGCATTTACTAGCTCGCCAATGCTTAGATAATCGCTTGCACAATCTGGTGAAGCTAATGACATTGTATAGGGAGTAGGCTGACGGCTGAACATTTTGGGGAAAATATCTTACTCAATTCGATTTCCTTCTCAGATACTTGATTGTATCCGTCCCGCTCTTTTCAAAGGCAATTTCCCATTGTACACTGTCGGCAGCTGTGTTGGGATTTACACCTTGCGAAGTTTGATTATAGGCTTGCAGCATGCCAAGAAATAATCCACCTTTAGGTCTAACTTTTATACTGCGCATTGTTACAATGAAATCTTCACCATCAGATCCAAATGTGATGGTACAGTTGCGGTCGGCTTGAAGCCCGTTATATTTAGCCTCTCCTGAAGAATGGACATAATTCCACGTACCCGATATTTCGGAAGATTGTCCATGCCTTCGTCCGGAAAATACCTCCTGACCATCGCTCAGAATCGACACGTTTGACTCATTGTCATTAATGTGATCCTCTTCAATCTGAAGTCGCCGCTTGATATTACCTATAATCTGACCCTCACTTTCAATAAAATAGGTACCTGATAAATCTTTAAATCGATTACCGGCATCCTGGCAAATCGCCTGATTAGCGAAGCATAGAAGTGTGAGAAATATCCAGCCCAAATAATGGGTGGACCGGCTAAACTTATAAACGCCCTGCTGGCCATTTAATAAATCTGTCGTCGAGGCATTTTTAGGTGTACTGGCGTGTAAAGCTTTCATTATCTTGATTAGTAAAGTGTGGAAAAAATAGAACGTTATAATAAGCAATGGCAAGTAAGATATTAGGGGATAACAGGTTTTTAGTGTACAATACTATTTACATCACAAATCTGCTGGGCAATCGGGTATCTCATCTGCTGGCGGCAGTCCGCAATTCCCGCCTTTGAGGGTGCACCGGCTGTAAGTCGCCAGCTTTCGATAAGCAGCAGCCGTAGCAGGACATTTGGTCAGGCGAGCCAGTTCCTCTAATTCATTTATCGCTTTCTCCGCTTGGCGTGTAGTCCATTTTAAAACCTCCTCAGGGTTAGAACTGTCTATTTTGCTGATATCATCATCTTCAGCTTTTTCATTATTATCATGCTGAAATTGCTGACGTGCCGGACCGGGGCCTGCGGTTGATGCAATCATGGTCAGGTTGCCGTAGGTCTTTGCGTTTCCATAAGGGATTCCTTTTGGTTTATTAGATAGCGGTGGTAATGGCACACGTTTTTCATTGCCGCAGTTCAAGCACTGCATATCGTTGCCATAAGGAATGCCGCGAGGTTGGGAGCCAGCTGGTTTACCATTATAATTATTTCCAGAATTATTTGGTGGTCGATACGTGTAGTTACCCCCCGAATTAACCGGAGGAGAACCACCAGATGGTGGCTGGGTATTATTAGGTGGTATATTCGTAACATCCTTGAATTGAAACGAAGCCAAATTCCAATCGGGTGCAGGTAGCCTAATACCGGCTGGTACTAATACATTGTAAGATCCCCGTTCGGTTGAATTGTTGGGCCAGTTCGATTTCGGATCGAATGTAACGCCACCCGGAAAAGGGGCTCTACAGGGCGAATAATCCAATCCGTTCGAGTAAAAGATATGATCGACGCTACAGTATCCCTTAATGTCAATGGTGTGACTACTACGGTTTTCCAGAAAAGCCGTCACTTCATACTGATCGAATTTTTGGTCTCCGCATTGAATGGTATTGACGTACTTCTCCTGATACGAAAGCGAAATTCCATTTTGCTGTACCAGTACCTGAGCGTTTGTCCGTAGGTTACATGCTAATAGGACAGGCAGGACAATTGTAGAAATTGCTCTATTCATAAGTAAAGAAAAATCTTTGGTGTAGATCGTAATTATTAGATTAGTACAATTGCCACCGTTCCATTGTGTACACAATGGCCTGCGAATCATTTGTACTGTTGGCGGCTACGAAATAGTAGGTGCCAGTCGGCAATTTGATTTCGTATAGACCGGGGGCGGCACCGGTTCCATCGGTATAATCCGAGAATGTTGTGAACTGGCGTCCGTTTTTATAGTTATCCAGTTGATTTTCCGGGATGATATATGTATCGAAGCCAGTATTACATCCATCAAAAAAGTAACGAAACCCAGTCTGTATAGTAAAAGGCTGCCAGAGTTTACCGCCTTTGTTCAGAGCCTTCAAATCATTAATGTAGTAATCGTTAAACTGACACCGATCAGAAGCTGGCAGTGAAATAGTAAAGTCCAGTTCAAGCGATACAATGTTACCCGCCGTGGAGGTATTGCGGATTCCTATGTAATACTTACCAGCCCCAAGAGTAGCGCTCTTCGTACCGTACTGATTATCGAACAGGGCAAATGCCCGAAAAGAATTGTTCGTTTTAAAGTTGTTCAATTCACTCTCACCAATAATTGCCGTCTGAGCTTTATACTGACTGGCCGCTCTGAAAACAAAGTTTGTTGTCTGACTCAGTGTAAATTCCTGAACAGTCCATTCTCCATTCTTAGAATACGTTTTGCGGAGGTCAATAAAATGCGTATCCGGATTGGTTGTCGTTCGCTGTGTTGTGGAGGGCGTAGACGGTGTTGAAGGAGTTGATGGTGTAGAGGGCGTAGAAGGCGTTTTATTTTGCGGTGCAGGATCAGGATCAGTGGTGCATAATCCTGCTATGAACGTTAGTGAACACACAGACAAAGAAATTGTCAGGTAGCGCCGAATTAAATGGTGTTTCATAAATTATTGTCGATGTGGAGTTTACAATGCGTTATCGAAACAGGATTACCGCTCTTTCCCATAATTAGCGGAATATTGGGTTATGACCGCTTAGAGAAATACGAGCCTATAAAAGTGGAGTTAGTTATTTACGATCTTTCTTCAGAAATTAACGGTCGTACCAAGTCGAGTTAATAGAGGGATATTGGCCTCCTCGATTGCGACATTCGGCCATTGCGCGTTCTTTGGCATCTTCCAGATTACTATATCCAACAGCTGCTCCAACAATCTGTCGGCCATCAGAACCACGACCAATAGCTACAGCCCCATACCCTTTTCCATTAGTGCTCACAATAAGTTGTGGATAACGGCCACCCTCATTAATACATTTGTTATAAGCGCAAGTCGTTACATTGGAGTAGCCATAACAACTCCCCCAGGCTCCGTTTTCAGAACATACATATACGGCCGCCTGCCCTTTAACCTGCCATGAGGCAGCAACAAGTAATGAAGAGAAGACTATTTTTTTCATGAGTTTATTTGTTTAAGGTGTGGATAGAAGATCCCATTTCGTAAAGAAGTAAGATCGATACAAAATTCAGGAGGAATCACAGGCTCTTCAATCGCCTAAATCAGGTAGTTTGTCTACCTGATTGCAGGTATTTTATGGGGACAATACAAATTGCTGATATCAACTGGATGGTGATTATAGGTTTTTTGATGGAGTAGGCGTCAGTCTGGAATTAATATTAATTCTCTACCTTTCTACGAACCCGTTACACTCATCGAACAGTACGTATTGACAGCAATGAAAGGAGGTAAGACAGATCGTGATTAACAGGATGTTTATATAGAAGAGGTTGACTGAAACCCATTGAGGTATGGAGTCAGCCCTTTATGGTCATTGAAGGTGCGCAGTTGGCAAATAACTTCTGAGGCAGGATCATACCAAATTTCAGCATAAAAACGCCAAAGCTTAAATACTATAAATGTCTGTTCCAGTATCTCTACATGAATTAGATACTGACCATTTTTCCACAATATTTCTATCTTTTCGTCTTCATCCAGTTGATCATATTCTTCAATAGTCATATTACGAGAGTAGATTTATCCTAAGTATCGTTTTATTATCAATTAAATACTTGCATAGTGGATTAACGAGCCCAAACTAAGGAGATTTTGTAAAACGGATAAATACTGTCTACAAGGTATTTTATCTAAATAGCAGATAACGGAATTTTGTGGTGGTGCGTTTTTAGAGCATTGATAAGTGCATCTATTGAATGTGATTAGGTAAGCTTTTTCATTATTAATACTTATATTGAAAAATTATCAGGCTGAAGTAGTTGATAAAATATGTTGTTAATTTTTTGATTATTCATAAATTTCAATAAAATCTTAAAATCAGTCTGGCGGTAATTGAAAACTATTAGTTACCTCCTTTAGAAGCGGAAAATAATTAAAATAACAAAGGCAGCACGCTTAATAAAGAAATCGTTAATAAAATAAAGTCAAACGTTCACATTAACTAATCAAACCATGTCTAAACTAAAACCAGTAGATCAAAACGGAAATGAGTTTCACCAAATAGGATTTAATGCTTATTGGGAAAAGGTTGGTGATTTTATTCAAATTCATAGTTGCCGGATGACAGGAACAACCACCGACAACAAGCAAAAGATAAAAGATTTAGCTGATAAAAATCCAAAAGAAATACCACCTATAAATCTTCAAAATGATGAGATACTTAACCTATACTTAAAAGATATCGAACTATATGAAAACGGATCAAAAGAGATCACTGTTAGTGGGCAGTGTGTATATTTTGTATACCATAAAAAAGATACAGATGGAGGTATTAATGATCAAACTAAACTTGGAATTTTACCAAGTGTTCCTTTTTTTTATAAAAAAGCAGGAAGTCAAGAATTCAGTTATAATTTTTTTAGCAACCTTACGAATATAGTGTTTGACGAAGGCCCTTTCGCAAATTCGTCGTCTCCATCATCTAGTCATAATACATTTCATCAAAAAATTCGCATATTTCCTTCTCAGAAATAATGATGTTTCTGCTTAACACTTATCACCTATCTCATTATTTAATTGGCCTATCTCATCATTTACTTGGCCAAAACGGTGTTGGCGTTATTCCAACGACAATGCGTAATATTAACAGTGATCCATATATGATTTTTAGTGCCGAGTGGCCAGACGGAAAAAAATGGTTTATTAAGCAACCGCTGCAGTTTCGGATTAATGAACGGGTTAGCATTGTAAATGAAGCTAATGTAACTAATCAGATAAATCAAATAGCTTTAATACGTTGCTATGCACCTGGATATATCTACTCTGATCCTGTTAATAAAATCCTGATAACAGACTATTTTCCAGATAGTATCAATTTGTCTCAGAAGAGCAGTATCCCTCTTTCCCAACTTCTAACAAGCAGTAATCTAGTAGAAAAAACTGCAAAAATAATAGCGAGCTTTCACGTTCATTTAACCAAAGCAGCAAAAGTCTCGGTTAATGATTCTCATTTTTATTTTTTTAAACCTCCTTTTCTAGTTGATAACATTGCCTTTTTAAATCCTTTTCTAAAAAATGAGCATATTTCGTTCATTAAACGAAAATGGCTAGCTTCATTAATTTTACAATCTCAAGTTAGCGATACTCTTCTTGAACTAAATCAATCCTGGAGACCTGATTTTATTATTCACGGTGATGCTACATTTGATAATATTTTAGTCCATTTGAACGGCAAATCCATAGAGAAAATAAAACTATGTGATTGGGAGTTTGCTGGGTGGGGAGATGTTGATTGGGATGCTGCCGGCTTTTTTCAGGGTTTGTTACAGGCTTATATGGATATGCGTATTAATCATGCTATATTGTTAGAGGCCGGTAGAAGATATTACAACACTTATATAAGCATAAATCAATTCATTAAATTTGATTCTTTTGACAATTGGTTCGTCAAGATTTTGAGGCTCTCTGCTGTCAACTTCTTAGAAAGACTATTAGGTAGCAGTATGAAAATAATTACGAATACTGATCAAAGCAGAAGATTAGATGACAGAGTAGAATTTCTGCTTACCCGCGTCCTAACAAACCCACATCTTCTTAAATCATTTTGACAAAATGACTAATGATAAAATTATTTGTGAACTGCTGAAGCATGTACGTTATTATAATGGCATTTTACAAGTATTAACTGCTTCAGGAAGCTGGGTTGCACTCGCCGATTGGAGCACTCAAGGGGCACGATTTTCTACTTATCGTTTAAATTCTATAAATTACACCGAGCAAATAAATCAACTCAGTAGATATTTTTATTGCAATTTTTACGTAAATGGGCGATTCGTTATAAATCAAGCTCCAAAGCCCACCCTTTTATCGAATCTATCTCTTACTGATTCAAAATTAAGTAATAGGCCTAAAGTAAATAATGAAGCCATTCTTCAGGCTCAACTAGATGACGGTACAGTAATTATAGAACAGGATACTACTCGATTTACTACAAAGGCAGGGGATTACGTATATATAGCAGGCTCTAAACCAGAAATGGTCAAAATTTTCAATGGGCTTCCTAATCCCCAAATAGATATTCTTGTAAGAACTAAGGAATGTGCGGGAGGTGAAGAATTCAAGGATACTTTTTATTGGTCATATAGCGTCCAGCCTGGCTATGATAGCGAAAATCAACATATCCGTTTTTATATACATCCTTACCCCGACCAAGCTCCGGCAGTAACTCACACACTAATCACTTATCTGGATTCCTACAAAATACCATTTCGGGTAAAATATTTTAATCCAGTTTTGGAGACTAACCGTTGCGACCGCATTGTTCTTTATGTACCTCAACGCCAATTTGTAATTGCGAGCTGGGTAATTATACACACTTATACTATTCATAAGGGTCACTTGCAGGATCATTTGCCTTTATTTGTTAAACGATTGCTCCCGGGGATAGGTTTTGCAGAAGATCCATTTTCAGCTTTTTCTGATGAAAGCTTTGGTGAAAGTCGTTGTACCTGGATTGCAGATGCTGTAGTTCAATGGGTCAGTAGCCTACCCACAGGGTCTTCAGCTCAACCTCCTCCTAAAAAGTTGATTAACGATATATTGAAAAACCAGAAAATCAATAATTTAGAAACAATGTTTCTAAATCCCGGTTCTTTTTATCCATATGATTTTGAGTTATTTCAATCTAATGTTTCTATAATATTAAAACACAAAAAAGTATCCTTTTGGCTTCAGGGAGCTATTGATATCGCCAATTTTCTATGTAGGGAAGCAGTTTGGATAAAATATGATCAATGTACTTATCGATGTACTTGGATTGGGGCTGGACCAGATGATGATGAAGTGCCAATATATAAACCTCTAGAAAAGGATTGGGAAAGAGGTATTCTTGGGCCGGTATTATTTCTTTATATCTTGATGAAATATATTGATGACCCTCTTTATAACTATATAATAGAACATACCGATGTGCCCAATTTAAAAGATGTATTATCTAAAGCAGAACCATCTATTCGTCCAGATTTGCTGAGGGTTTATGATTATCAAAAGAATTTTTCGTTTTTATTTATTTTTTATAAAGTAAAAATATTTTTTGCTAACTGTATTTTAACAAAGGATAAAGAATTTTGTCAGGACAAATTATTAACCGAAGGAGGAGTAACAGCAGATAGTAGAACTAAGGGACCAGACTACAAAATTTATTGTTGTCTTCTCTCAATTTTAGTTGAAAATGCTCAGAAACCTCACTGGCGGCCAAAGGAATTCTATCAAAAATTAAAAGAAATTCATATAAAATCACGTGAGTTTCTCACAAATGAATGGGGATGGGGTGACTTTTTCCCGGGTATGAATGGCCTTACGTTGGTTGGATTCAGCTATTTACTGGCTTATGATCCACTGCTTCCACCGATTCCGACGGGGAATTTGAGTAAGGAATGTAAATAATAATTATAGTCCCCTCGTTTTCGATGGAACGTATGTTATAGCGCCCGCCAATTGCTTCTAAGCGACTCTGAATGTTTTTTAGACCCATACTTCCTTTTTTCGCGTCGGAAGTCATACCAACGCCATTATCACTAACACTCATGATTATCTCTTGCTCAGTTCGATTTAGCAATAAATAAGCTTCTGAAGCCTGCGCGTGTTTTAGAATATTTGTACATAATTCCAGCGCGATGCTATAGAGTTCAAATTTTTGTTGGGTAGTTAGATAAGGGCTGACCTGTTGTGTATCAACATTAAGATGCAGGCGTTTCGATTTATTTATTGGAGT
Organism: Spirosoma pollinicola; assembly: GCF_002831565.1. Taxonomy (NCBI): domain Bacteria; kingdom Pseudomonadati; phylum Bacteroidota; class Cytophagia; order Cytophagales; family Cytophagaceae; genus Spirosoma; species Spirosoma pollinicola. The sequence goes on from NZ_CP025096.1 coordinate 7,653,496, forward strand.
CGCAAGTTCTTGGAGAGCAACCTCTAGCCCCTCTTTTTCCAAGACCTCTGGCATCATATGGTGTGCTAATAATCTAACTTCTCCATAGGCGCGGGAAATCATATTATATAAATCATCATAATTCTGATCCAGCTGACTGTTCATATCCTTGTCAAGTAATAGTGACTCCATATACCATTGAATAGCAGTGAGCGTTCCCCCTAAATTGTCATGCAACTCTGAAGCAATGCGCTTTCGTTCAAGGGTTTGCCCCTTTAGTAACGCTTCCTTTATCTCACGGTTTGTTCGTACTAACTCATCATTGGCATATTGTAATTCAGCTGTTCGTTGTTCAACCCGAAGTTCGAGTGAGTTATTAATTTGGGTAATTTCATTTTTTTGTAATTCTATCTCTTGTCGTCGTTTCCGTAGCAGGTAATTGAAAAAGAAAAGTATGCCTACCAAGATACCAAAGAGCATCAAGCCTACCCATAAAAGCTGGTTATTTCTTTGTTCTGTCTGAAGCTCAATTCTTCGTTTTTCACTTTCATATCCCACTTTAATTCCCTCAAGACGCTGTCGCTGCTCTTGAGAAAGAATACTGTCGCGCCAGGAACGATACTGACGCTCATAAAAAAAAGCTCGTTTCCAATCTTTTTTAGCTTGATAAGCATCTGAAAGTGTCTGACCTACCAGCGAACGCGAGTAGTGACTTCGAGCACGGAACATAATCTGGTTAGCCTTTAACCCGTACTGTAAACCCAGGTCTACTTTACCTAACTTGAGGTATAGCTGACCAAGTCTTGCGTAGATTTCGGTACTGTCTTCGCTTGTAAAATATTTGCCAAATTGGAATAGCTCTTTATACGTTTTCAGAGAGACTTCTAATTGATTTAATTCCTGATAGGTAGCTGCCGTATTAAATAAAAACCAACTCTGCCGGACTGAATCAACCGGTTGGTTCTCTCGCAGGCATTGTTGATAATACGGAAGTGCTTTGTCGTAGTTTTTAGTCTGAAAATAAACGTTCCCAATGTCATTGATGGATGATAAATAAAGGTTGCGATCCACACTTCTAGCCAATTTGATCGCCATATGGTGGGCTTCAAGGCTTTTTGTAGTATCGCCTGCTTGGCTATAAGCAACGCCTAGTGACTGATAACTGAAAACCTGATATCGGAGGTCATTGACTTGTTCTGAAAGGTGCAGACCCTGTTGGAAATAATAAGCGGCTTCAGCAAACCCTCCTTTATATCGATAATGTAGTCCCATTCCTTGGTATCCTTCCAATTGACCAGCTACCCAATTACGTTTTTCAGCTAGGTCGATAGCCTGCTGCCAGTAGTTGCGAGCTTGTTCCCAATTTTTGGTATTCTGGGTCAGCTTAACTAACAGGCGAAAGCGAGTGGTATCGTGCGAAAAATCTGAACGTAAACGCTCCACATGAGCCAATTCACGTCTCAGGCTATCAATCACTTTCTGAGCTTTTAGCGTTAACCCAGACAGCAACAATGCTAGCAGCAAACCAATACGTATCTGCATGAATTTCAAGTGGATATATCACAAAAATACACGCATAATATATAAGTAACGCGATCAATCTGAAAAAGCCGGGAGTTGCTTTGATAGTTATTCTGCTACTAGGTACTATCAAGACTAATATTGTATCTGTCTACATTTTTCAAAAGCTAAGATAGTAGGCCACACTATGAAGTGTAGCGGCAAATCGTATGAACCTGGCGCATATCCAAAACTTCACCCCGAACGAAATATAATTCATTAATAGATGCAATGGGCAACGGTTTATCTTGTTCCTGACTATAGATTCAGAGGGCGGTCAGGAATTAGATAATCATAATTTATTGCAGGATTTTCTTTATTTACGAGTGTAAACTTGTCGATCATTCGTAGCAATTTCAGAATGTGTTGGTTCAGCTAATCGCTATTCCGTTTCTCAGGGCATAGCGCATAAGCCCGAGTGCGCTACTAACGTTCAGTTTGCGAAACAAATTACGCCGGTGGGTTTCGACAGTAAGAGGACTAATGAAAAGTTGCTCTGCAATTTGCTGATTAGTTAAATCCTGAATAATCAGAACCAGTATTTCGCGTTCACGATGAGTTAGAGTCTCGATCTGATTGGTCTCTAAATGACCTGTCGTTGATTTCTCGTTGGGAAGTTGAGCTAATTGACGTGTGATAGCAACACTGAAATAGGTCTGTCCTTCAGCAACTGCACGAATAGCCCGTTCAACTTCGACCCGATTCGACTTCTTCAGTAAATACCCATCTACACCTATCTGAATTGCTTCCCGAATCTGGGCTGCTTCTTCCACCATTGTCAGTAGAATAACACGTACTTTCGGATGGTGTTGTCGAATTTCACTAACAAGACCTAAGCCATTAAGAACAGGCATATTTAAGTCAGCAAGGACAATGTCTACTTCATATTGCTCCAGAAATTGTAAGGCCTGCTTCCCGTCACTTACAGTCCCAACAATGGCAACCTGTTCAATTTGACTTAATAGAAGCGCCAAGCTTTCCAGTAGCAAATCATGATCATCGGCAAGCAATACCCTTATCATTTCCATAATCAGAAGATTTATAGATAATTTTTACTTGTTCAGGGTCGCAAATTGGCTGGAAGTATAAGCTATTTGAACCTAACTAGCAATTAGTTAAAAGTAAAAACAATACGTGCTTGTCAGACCTCATTTATTAATTTTCATTCCTTTAACTGAACGTGCAGCCTCACAAATTTCTGGCTAATCTTACTGGTGAGAAATACTGTCAGGACAGTATAATTAACTGTATTTATCTACCCTGAGGGAGGTAGAAACTGATGTGGTATCATCTGGCAGAGCACCGTTCGTGATAGCATAAGGGACAAAAAAAGAATCAATATCGTCTAATTAATGATCAAAATTCAGCCTCTTAGGTTACTGATAATTACCAGGAAGAGATTCGCCAGTAACGAACGATAGTTGAAGGCCACAGCTATGATTCGTTACTGTTATGGCAATTTTCGGTTAAATCCGACTCGACATCAATCGGTCGGTCCTCAATAAGAATCCTTTTTTAAGCGTATCCCGAAAAATACCTTCTTAAGGGTAGAGAAACTACAATCGGCAAGGGATTGAAGGGCGATCTAGGTAGTCCCAATTTTGTATCAACCATTCACGGTGGCCCCACTATATCCCTAGTATTCAGTGGGGCGTATCAAAAGCAGGTTATTAATCCTATTTCCATACCTCTATCCACACCGTTTTTCTAACCGTGAATACTACTGTTGTTGAGTGTAACTCTATTGGACTAATCTCGTAGGGACCATAGCAGAACTAAGCCTATGAGTTACGTGCCCAGTCTCGTTTTTGAAATTTAATTGATCGCTTAACTCACGAGTATGGGAGCGAGTCTTGTGGGAACATAGGAAAAGTCAATACCATAAATTTAAAATAACAACCAAAAACCATGAAACAGACCGTCTTCGTTCTTATTCTATTTCAAATCTGCAGCCGAATGTACGCACAAACTGTAGGGTTTAGTATAGCAACAAGTGATGCACAGGAACAGGCAAATGTTCCTAAAACGTTTTTTGTGGAGGTATCCGCTGCTGCCTTACCCGCAGTAGGCAATACGTTTACGGTGACCATAACGGATTTACATACAGGCTCCGCAAGTGCTCTAGACTATACGATCACCTCGCCTGCTAATTTGGTTTTTACCTCCTCGTCTCAGCTCACTCAGGCCGTCCTGATTACGATTAAGCCAGATGCGGACCTTGAACCCGACGAAACAATTAAGCTAGGTCTCACAGTAGTAGGTGGTGCTACGGCTGGCGTCGCTACGCACACAGTAACAATTAAAGATGCCAGTCAGCTAACCAGTTTAATTCCCCGTTTTTTGTTATCGGTGGGTACCAATTTTGACTACTTGGATCAGACCATTACTCTAAAGAGCCTAAATTTTGGGGCTAATGCTTTTTTGCCCCAACTAAATGGTCGATTTGGATTGACATTTGGGTTTAATCAAAATCGAAGCTTTTCCTTTCAATCGGACTCGGCAGGTAACCTGAATGCCAATGTACCCGTTGGGCTAAATTACTTAAAATATACTACGGATAGACCGATTGGGAAAGACTCGGTATGGGCAGTACGGCAGTATCGGCAAGTGCTTAATAATTCACAAATTGATAATACAAGTGCATATTTAGGATTTACGTATTTATGGAAGAAGGTATCGAATGATAACTTTAAAGTGTACTGGCAAGGTCGAGGTGAGGTATTGCGACGTAAGATTACAACCGAATATAAAGTCAATATTTTAGAACAGGATACGCTGAAGATACCTGCTCGCCAATACACAACCTCACCCTTGTCTTCGGCTAAAGGGATACAGCAGACCTCATTAGACGGGTATTTTGGAGCTGGTCTATACGCTATCTACAAAAATGACGATTTTTGGATACGGGGCCAGGTATTAGTGGGGTATACAGGCCACAGCTTAGAGTTTCTCCAGGGAGCACCGGGCAGTTCCAAAGTATACTATTATTGTGAAGGGAGTATTACCGAGAACAAGGTATTAGGGCTAACCTTTGGCGTTGAAGTACGTGGGTACATGCCTAATTATGCACCAACTGTTGGGGTAACGTTATCAAAAGTCTTCACTTTAAATAAACTCACTGATTTTATTAAAGCACCTGGTGGTTGATCTCTCTCTTTTATGGAAGCTACTAATTAGCTGCTGTTACTGAAAGGTGTATATAAGGCTGACAAGCCGAGATTATACACGGGGGAATTGCATACGCTCCTGGAAAAACTAATGGTAGTAGTAGGGAGATCGTAACCGGATGTTGTTGGCTTGACCGTATCCGGTCGCTAATTCGCTACTGTTTTGCGGGTCTACCCATGCCGGAGCTTTATCTATTCTACATTTCTGTCAGGGTCTATCTGAAGTGCAATCGATTAAACCCAGTTCGGTTCATCAACTAAAGAATGGACCGTAGGCGTATCGATTGAGTATCTTAATTCACCTCTAATACTCAATTCTCCACCCATGAAACGCCTTGCCTACATATTCATGTTAATGGCTATGCTCACCAGTTGCTCCGTTCAAAAATGGATTGATGGCAAGTTTGGGCGCGGTTCAGCCAGCAAAGCGACGATCGATACGGCCGTTTACGACTTGGGTCGAAGCGCTATGGCTGGAATTAATCATGACGTGCCTGCTATCACTTATCAGCTCATAAAGAGCTTGAAAAATGCCGCTGACACACTTGATCCACTTGATCCATTGACCCGAAAAATTAAACGTCAGATTGATAGCTTAGGTCACTTGACCAACACGCAGGTTGACAGCATCGCCGAAACCGTTATTGCGAAAGTGGTGAAGTTGAAAGGAGAAATAAAAGATGATCAATTAAAGCAATTTTTTCTGGATGCCATTACTAAAGCTGGCACAACCCTTGACAGGAAAACCCGTAATCTGCTTGCCAATATGATCGGAAGCGCCGTGGACCGGCTGAATACTGATGATACGCGCCAGAAATTAGCATCGGTGCGAGACAGTTTACTCAACCCGGCAACGCAGCATAAGCTCCAAGAAACTGTTCGCTTGTCTCTTCAGCCCACTATAGATACATTGACCAACCGGATTGCGCGGATTGTTCATGAGGATTTACCGACGGTGCAAAAATACGCTACCCAATTTTTAATTGCTTTAGGACTTATTATGAGTGCCATTATTGCACTGGTATGGTACCAACGGCGCCGGTATCTGCGACTGGTACAAGTGTTAACCAATCAGATCCACCAGATACCGCAGAAATCTGAATACGACCGAGTAGTCGGTCATATTCAGCGACAGGCACAGTTGGAAAATTTAGAACCGCTGCTGCGAGATGTGCTAAAAGATCAGGGAATTAATTAAATTAGTTTTGTTCTGTACACCCTCAACTCGACTATAGTCAATGACATACCGTAAACAATCAGAAATTACTAAGAGTCCGGAACGCACGGGTAGGGATTACTTGGATTCATCCCGCTGGGAGGTCTATAATCATTATAAAACAGAGCTTACCAAAACGAAAGAACCTAATAAGCCCGGCCATTTCATCACGGATTTTCTAGCCAAGTCATTTTGGCCCTGGCTCATTCATTACGTAAAAAGCCGCTTTGGGAGAAAATACCCCTATCCTTCTTATCCACCAGGCGAAACGGGCATTTATAATGTCGTTCCGAAACAGTCAGTTAGTATTGCCATAACCAGTGACTGGGCAACTGATACGCCTGATTCATTTGCGATTGCCCGAAAAATGAGGGAGCATGATCCTGATTATACTATTCATGTGGGCGATACCTACTATGTAGGTGCACCCTCCGAAATTCGCAGTAACTTCACCGTAGACGGTGCTCCTTGGGTACGGGGAAATGCAGGAAGTTTCGCCGTTTTGGGGAACCATGAGATGTACGCGCGTGGCACAGCATTTTTTACAAGTTTGCTGCCTACGCTGGGAGTTCGCGATGCGAACGGCATATATCTGGGTCAGTATGCGGGATATTTTTGTCTGCAAAATGAAAACTGGCGTATACTGGGACTGGATACAGGATATCATTCATCGGGGACGCCTATCGTTGAATTTATTCCTGGATTTGGTCCTGATTGTCGGCTCGACCAATCACAGTTGGATTGGTTGACCAATGTTGTACGGTTGGACGATCCTTCTGATAAACGGGGCCTGATGATTCTTACGCACCATCAACCTATTACGGCCTTTGCGAAAGAAACCGAATACCCTCGACCCCACCAGCAGTTAACCAGTATTTTAGGGTCTGAAAAATCAGTTATCTGGCTATGGGGGCACGAGCACAAGTTGGCTTTTTACGAAAAATTGCAGTTAGACAAGGGGCTAACTATCCACGGTCGATGTATCGGGAATGGTGGAACGCCGGTTGATACCAGTGATTACGGTAAAAACTTTAAGCTTGGTCCGCAAAAAAAAGGGTTTCCCTATTTGATTGCTGCCGATAGACGTACCCAAAAAACTCTTGAAAACACACCATTAGGATTCAATGCGTATGCAGTTGTCGATCTCAATGGCGCTGATTTGTCGATTGGCTACTGTGACAACATATCGCCCATTGTAACCGAATTATGGCGAGTTGATCCACAAACGGGCACCATTAGTGGTACGATTAAGGGACAACCGGCGAACAATCTGACTTTTTATAACCAGAAAACCTGGGACGATATCGTGTCCTAGTACTAATTTTCAGTTGTATTGTCCGGATATTATTCGGACGTTTTTCTGAACGATGGTCGGGTAGGAGGGAAGGGGATAAAAACGGCTCTTTTTGCGTTCAATAATCCCGTTCAGTTTAGTCGTTCAGCGTTTTGAACCTTTATACCGTTTACTTGGACGATTTTGGCTACCAGATTACATAAGCTACGGGATCCCTATTAATCAATCTCCCCCTTTGAGTAAAGCCATCAGTTTAACGCCTGCTTCAGCTAGAGAGGAGTCATTATTGAGCACATACAGGTGGGGATGCTCAACGGGTGGAAGTTGCTGATTATGGGCGATACGCGCGTCAATTTCTTGGGCCGTTTCCCGACCTCGTTCCACTAAGCGTTGGCGTATAGCATCTGAATTTACTTCTAGTAAGATGACCCGCATTTGCGGATACCGCTGACTGGCTTGGGGTAAGTACTCCCGTGATCCGTTGATCACGACGTGAGCGCCTGCCTGTAGCCAGGCGTCAATTTCAACCCCAATCCCATAAGCAAACTGATGACTTTGCCAACTTAGGGCGAACAAACCCAATTGCTGTCGTTGGTCAAACTCAGCTTGCGTCAAAGCAATATGATTCTCTCCTTCCTCTTGGCTGGGTCGAGTGATATATCGATGACTAAATACAATGTTTTCTGAACCTGTCAAGTGCTCACGAGCATACGCCAGCAACGCATCTTTGCCCGCTCCAGAGGGGCCAATCAGACAAAACAACGTGGTTTGACTCATAGAAAGGTCCTGTATAGGTAAGTTATTTATGTTGTTCGACGGCCTGTAAAATCGCTAACTCCACGCGCCAACTCTCGGGGAAATCTCGCCGAACGATAGCCGACATATATAAGTGTTGGCTAGGATAATGGAAATCAAACTTTTCAAAGCCTTTTTGATGGCGGGAGAACCATTGTCCAAACAAGCGGCTTCTGACCCGCTCCTGATCATTTTCGGTACTACACACGTATAGCAACACCGCTTTTGGAAAGGAGGCAAAGAATACCTGTAATGCCTGAATGACGGTAGGCTCAATACGAGGATCTTTTCGGTCAAAGGAGCCAGATCCGGCTACTGGTAGGATGGAGAATGAATAAACCGAATCCGCAAAAGGGGTGTCAGGCAGATAATCGGAATCGGATGTAAAGTCTAAATGGTAAACAGCCCCTCGTTCGGTTGTAAAAGCAAAGCCTGTTTCAGTCTCGCTTAGCGGGTAAGGAGAAGGGTTTGACGAACTTAATGCCGACGGGTTTTCTAGACTCATCGCCACTTTGATAATAGGCCTCTAACTGCTTTTTGTCTTGCATCAGCTTCTGAGCCAGATCCACCAGACGTTTTGTTTTGGTTGCCATAGCAATTCCCCCTGTTTATGTAGTCTATGGGCACTTCAGATTCTTTGTAATTACTTTTCAGTATCGTAACGACCCAGCAAAGAAACGCAAATTTTGCGTATTTAGTTGACCTGTTATGTAGACGCTTAGTAACTCCTCGATGGGTGGCACTTATTAACGAGGACAAGTTGACTATAAATCAAGCTTCCTTAAGCAAGCGCCGACAGATAATGGCAGCAACATCAGCGTCACGCTTTAGCAACAGTAATGGACTTTTACCCGTAAGCTTTCCGACTTCAATCCCTTGCTTATGAGCAATCACCCTGCTAATGGTATGGAGCTTAATTGAAGTAGTTTTGAGCCGACCCACGATTAGGATACGTTTATTGGTCAAATACAACTGGCCAACATCAATTTGCGTCAATAACTCAAACCGGGTTTGGTTAGTTGGTGAATTGGCATGAAGATCAATTTTCTCACACTTTATGGACTCATTTGGGTTTTGTACCGATCCGCTGGTGCGAGAAATTGAATAGTCAGTTTTCCTTAAAACGACCCAAATTGCAGTTAGTATACTATAATCACCAAAAATGAAATCATTTTTTATTTATTCGATTCTTTTACTGGCTGCTCTGCAGGCTTCAGCACAGGCAAAACAGGAAATATTTTTTGCTGATGTAACTATCTATACGGAGGCAGGAAAGTATTACCTAACCGGCTCAAGAGGGGGGAGCGAAGGGCCGCAGGGATTTGCCTTGCTAGAGTCAAAGGACCTCAAAACATGGGTAGTGCCAGCGCAAGCAAACGATTCGCTGGGTATGATCCTCACTAAAGGCGACCATACGTTCGGCACCAAGGGCTTCTGGGCACCCCAAATTTTCAACGATAAGGGTGCCTATTACCTTACCTATACCGCCGATGAACAAACCGTATTAGCTAAGTCAACATCGTTATTGGGGCCCTACCAACAAAAAGAAGTTGGGCCTATTGATGGCTCTGAAAAAAATATAGATTCCTATATTTTCAAGGATACCAATGGTAAATACTACCTCTATTGTGTACGCTTTAACAAAGGCAATTATTTGTATGTAGCCGAATTTGACCTGAAAACCGGAACCATAAACCCCCAAACCTTGAAACGATGTTTTGACCAGACAGAGCCTTGGGAGGCAACGCCTAATTATCAATCAGCACCTATCATGGAAGGCCCTACCGTGATTAAATTGAATAATAAATATTACCTGTTTTATTCGGCCAACCATTTTCAGAACATCGATTATGCGATTGGCTATGCCGTGGCCGATTCGCCCTACGGGCCTTGGGTAAAATATAAAAATAATCCGATCATTCATCGATCGATCGTTGGCGAAAACGGATCAGGCCATGGTGACTTGTTTGAAGGAACCGACAAGCAATTGTATTACGTATACCACATTCACAACTCATCCGACAAAGTAAGCCCCCGCCGGACACGTATTGTACCGGTCGTCAAACAATGGGATAAAAAAGTCAATGTTTATCAATTTAGTGTAAAAGGAGATCAGGTAATTGTACCGTTAATGGCCAAAAAATAACGCGTGTTGTTCAAGAGATGGAAGCTCTATAAGTTAGCTGAAGCCTCTCAAACCCATTTTACTTGCTACCTAGCATTAGGGTTTTAGAAATGGCGCAATCGTGTTGCATCAACAATTGTCTCTTTTTCAGAACGTCCGTTCGTAAAATGCCATAAGACCCTATATTTGATAATTCAGGCCGTGGAACATCTGTTTTCTACGTGATATAGGTTATAGTATGCACTACATCTGTTACTACCGAGTATCCACTAAATCACAGGGCCGCTCCGGGCTTGGCCTGGGGGATCAGCGGTCTATCGTGAATCGGTATCTCCGGGATGATGATAAACTGCTTCAGGAATTTACGGAAGTAGAGTCCGGAAGGAAGGGGGATCGGCCAAAGCTCCAGGAAGATATTCGAGCCTGTCAGCGACTAGGGGCAAAGCTACTGATTGCAAAGCTCGACCGGTTAAGCCGGAACGTGGCCTTTGTGATGACACTACGGGATTCAGGCGTTGATTTCATAGCTTGTGATCTGCCCGATGCCAATACTCTTACCGTAGGCATGATGGTTACGTTTGCTCAGTATGAAGCCGAACGTACTTCCGAACGCACCCGTGCAGCCCTAGCGCAAAAGAAGGCACAAGGTTTCAAGTTAGGTAAGCCTGAAAACCTGACCTTAAAGGCTATTCAGAAGGGAGAAGCTATACGGGTTGATAACGCGGCCACTCATAAGGCCAATGTCCAAGCTACCGAGCTGGCTACGCTTTACCGAAGTAAAGGAATGACCTATGCTGAGATTGCCGATAAGCTGAACCAGACCCATTATCAAACTAGGCGTAATAAGCAGTTTGAAGGGAAAGCAGTGTTCCGGCTGCTGAAAAAAATAAAATAAATCTAGTAACACATAACGTTATGTGTTACGTTCGTTGTTATGATTCAGAGTTTCAAGCATAAAGGATTACGGTTATTCTTTGAACAGGATGATGCTTCCAAGTTACAACCGCATCATGTTGAGAAGATCCGACGTATCCTGTACCGACTAGATGAAGCTAAAACCATTGATGATATGAATGTGGTGGGCTGGGCATTGCATCAACTCTCCGGTACATTGAAAGGGTTCTGGTCAGTGAAGGTAAACGGTAATTACCGCATCATTTTCCGTTTTGAAGAAGGTGATGCCTATGACGTTGACTATGTAGATTATCATTAAAAAGGAGAAACAACCATGAAAAGAGGAATGAGGCCACCACATCCAGGCTCGATGATAAAAGACATTCTGGAAGGAATAAAAGAGGAAACGGGCGATGCTTTGACTATCCGTCAGGTTGCTAAAGGGTTAGGCACGACCCCGAAAACGCTGTCAAATATATTAAATGAGCATCAAGGAATTAGCTCAGAAATGGCTATCAGGCTTTCAGAAGCCTTTGGTAGTAACCCTGACTTTTGGCTAAAGTTGCAGCGTGATTTTGAACTCTGGCATGCTGAGAAAAAAGTGAATCGTTCTAACATTGAACATTTTTGGCCGGTAGCTAAACATGGCTTACAACCAGCATAACCCAATCGTGTAAGCTTTACAGTCTGGCTTGAACAGGGTGTGGTTATGCTAGACCAGAACTTAACCGGATGATAACCAGTGCAAAGAAATAGAACGTTAGAAAGTAAGATCCTTGCCCGAGTGATTCGCAAGAAGTCTATGATCCTACTGCGGGAAGATTTCTTGGATCTGGGCGGGTATGACCAGGTGGGCAGGGCATTGAAACTCCTAATCTTCAAAGGAAAGATAGTTAGGCTAGGTTACGGCCTTTATTGCAAAACTAAAATATCATCTCTGACAGGGGAAACCGTACTAGCAGCCCCATTAACAACAGTAGCCAAAGAAGCATTAAGCCGATTAGGTGTACAGGTTATTCCTTCTAATGCAGAGATCGCTTACAATGCGGGTCGATCAACCCAAGTTCCAACTGGCCGCTTACTTGGTGTAAAGGTTAGATTTAGCCGTAAGATCGGCTACAATGGAGGTTATATTCACTATGAATATATTACACCCGAAAAAGAAAGAGAAAGACTTTTTAGCAGTTTATTTGGAAGCTGGGAAAGTGAAGAAACTGGCGATGAATTGGTTAAACTAATTTATTCCGCTCGTTCTAGTAGTATAAAGAATATAGAATTATAAAATCTTCGGCATAAGAGTTCTGTTAACGCATCGGATAGCGATTTATAAACGTATGACGCTGGTAGTAGATTTGTAAAACGGAAATTTTGCCGTTTCGTACAAAACACGGTCGCCATTGTGGTCATTTACATTGTATCTGGCTAGCTCAAGGCTTCTTACGATAAGAGCAGATTATGCAACAACTACAGCCTACTACTACCTTAAAGTATTCGTAACAAATACTTTATTAAGCAGTTACATGGCCGAATATTTCTTCGGTTTGAGGCCCATATGCTCCTCGAACACTCTTGAGAAATGACTCAGGTTAGTAAATCCAAGTTGATAACCTACCTCTGAAATAGACCGCTTCTCCGTTGTCAACAAACGGGCCGCTTCTTTCATCCTGAATGATTGATAATAACTGAATATACTGTTGCCGAAAATTTGCTTGAATAAACGTTTCAGTTTGGTTGGACTCATGTGAGCACTACTGGCTAATTCAGTAATCACCGGTGGTGTATCCAGCCGGTTAAGCAGTTGCTCTTTTACTCGGTAAATAGTTTGTAGATCATGAGTATTTAACGCATAAAGCTGTTTTTCAGCCCGCTTTTCCAATGCCATTAACAAGCGGCAAATCAATTCTTCTGCCTTTATCCGCATAAAAAACAGTTCAAACGGTTCACCAACCGACTCGTTCACCATTTCATCGACAATGGTTTGTAAAGACGGAAAGATTATTTCTTCAAATAACAAGGGCTGCGTATTGGCTAACAGGCTTTGCAACACCGGCGATTTTTCAGACAAGTCAACGAGTCCCTTCAGGTAACTGGCATCCACCTCAATATTAATCGTCTCCGTATTGGTATGAATCGGAATAACGGCGTCGGTATTCATACGGCTGGTCGCAATTAAAACGGAAGGTATTTCCTTGCCCCTTGATACGGTGTTGGGTTTAGGGATCACGTTCTGAAACTTAAAAAGGATCATTCTCGCCGTAGCATTGACATCCGGGTTGTCAACCTCCCATTTTTCCCTGAGTTCATAATTTAGGATCAGCAGGCGGATATGTTCATTAAACACAAATCCGGCACAATAACCCCTACCGAATCTTTCGGGGATTTCTATCCGTTGGTTATTGACTTCTGTCCCTAATAGATAAGCAAGATTGATTAGGACCTTCGGAACGGTTGCTTGTTTGTCGCTATCCATATAAAGTCTTTTACGACTGTTTTTTGGTCAAATATAGCTATTTTACCTTTAAAAGACCCGTTAATTTTGCATTGAAATCAAACTGAGCAAAATCATGGTAGTGAACAAGAAGCAAGTAGCCATCATTGGGGCTGGTCCGGGAGGGTTAACCTTAGCCAAGCTTTTACAGATCAAGGAGGCAAACGTAACCGTGTATGAAAGGGATCTTAATAAAGATTCTCGTGTGCAGGGTTCACCCCTCGATATGCACGAAGAATCTGGATGGGCGGCTTTGCGCCAGGCAAATTTGATAGACGAGTTTAAAAACAATGTCCGTCAAGGTGCCGATAAAAAGGTCATCGTAAATGAACAGGCAGAAATCATTTTCAGTGACCATGAAACCAAACTCAGTGGAGGTCTGGGCAATGAATCTGCTCGTCCTGAAATAGATCGCGGTGCATTGAGGAAAATCTTTTTGGCGTCTTTACAACCAGAAACCGTTGTGTGGGACAGTCATTTTATATCAATGGAAGGCCAAAATGAAGGCTGGATGTTACACTTTAAAAACGGCTCATCGGCTTACGCCGATCTGGTAATTGCCGCGGATGGAGCTAATTCTAAAATCCGTCCATACGTCACCAACATCAAAGCTTTTTACTCTGGATTTACCATGGTCGAAGTCAATGTTGACGATGCCGCAAAAGCAACACCTCATATATATGCCCTGCTGAATGGCGGAAAGATTATGGCTTTCGGAAATGGAAAAAACATATTGGGTGGTCAGAAAGGCATTGGCGGTCTGGGGTTTTACGCAAGCTTTAAACCCGATGCTAGTTGGGCAACAAACAGTGGTTTAGATTTTTCCGATAGATCGCAAGTGCTGGGCTGGTTTAAGAAAGAATACAGCGGATGGAACAGTATCTGGTATGAACTGTTCGAGAATGCCGCAATGCCTGTTATTCCGCGCCCGATCTATTGCATGCCTTTAGATCAAACCTGGGAAACCCTGCCTAACGTAACATTGCTTGGTGATGCCGCGCACGTAATGCCTCCTTTTGCAGGAGAAGGCGCGAACACATCTATGTTTGACGCTTTGGAATTGAGCGACTGTTTAACGTCTGATCAATACAACACATTGCCCGAAGCCATTGCTGATTACGAAGTACGTATGCGCAAAAGAGCTGCACTGGCGGCAAAACAGTCGCTTGAAAATGGCGAGCGGATGCATTCAGCCGGTGCGCTCGAAAAAATGCTGGCTGTTTTTGGCGCAAAATAATTTATCCAGCAAAATGAAATCGAAAAAACAACTGTGGATCGTCATAGGCATCGTCGCGCTGAACTCCATCGGTATGTCAATCGTGCTGCCGCTTTTACCGTTTATAGTCGGCAAATACCTTCTTGATTCACAAGTAGTTGTGGGCATGAGTGCGCTCATGTCAGTATTTGCTGGCTGTACCTTCTTTGCCGCTCCCGCATTGGGCGCATTGAGCGATCATTACGGGCGCAAAATTATCCTCCTGGTCAGCCTGCTGGGTTCTGTTGTCGGCTATGTATTGTTTGGGATTGGTGGAGCGCTCTGGATACTTTTTCTTGGCCGCATCATTGACGGCCTTACTGCTGGTAATATCAGTACCCTGTTTGCTTATATATCCGACACCACTGAACCCAATGAGCGGGTGAAATGGTTCGGTTATCTTGGCTCAGCCATGAGCATCGGAAAACTGGGCGGGCCTGCTTTAGGGGGTCTGTTAGGCAGCGTCGCTATTTCGCTCCCTTTCTACGTCACTGCGGGATTGATATTATTGTCAGGTCTGGGGGTATATTTCCTGCTACCGGAATCGTTGGCACCCGAAAAACGGACCCGGCAGCTAACGCTACAAAGCTTTAACGCTTTCTCCCACATGAAGGATATATTTGGCCTTCGAGCGATTACCTTACTACTTATTACAGGTATCTGTTTTTACGCTGGCCTGGGTGTTTTTCAATTCAACTTTATTATTTTTCTAAAAGACGTTTATAACTGGGGACCTGCATTTATTGGCACGATACTAACGCTTGTCGGCGTTTGCGATATTGCGACACGGATATTGCTATTGCCTTGGCTCCTGAAGCGTTTTAGTGAAAAAAGTATCGGGATAGCCGGATTGATTTGTTTGGCAACCGGCCTGGCGTTGGTTGTAGCTAGTGCCATACAACCATCCGTGATGACGGTTTCTGTAACATTGAGCTTCATTATTTCAGGAGCCGGTCTTTTTGAGCCTACCTACAATGGAAAGCTATCACATTCCGTCGATCAAAGCAGTCAGGGCAAACTTCAGGGCGTCAACCAAAGCTTGCAGTCGGCCAATAACGTGCTTGTCCCGCTCTGTGCCGCTGCCATCTATATCTACAGCCCCGGTGTGCTGTACGCCATCGCAGCGCTAATTGTACTGGTAGCCGCTGTGCTGTATGCCTGCAAAGCTCAAACTAAATAAAAAACATCACCAATGCTAATTCAAATGATTGTGATGATAATGGCGCAAGCTTTGATTGCTACGTCTAACGACTGGCTTGTAAAACATTGAAACACAAAGGTTATTAAAGAAAAGATTACGGTTACAAACCTGCAACGGTCGTTCCTGGTTTGTAACCCCTACCTATTACCGCCAAATCCAGTTAGCGCTGGATCGGCTAACAAGTGTTTTAGATTTGCATACTCCTCCCGTTCTAAAAGGTCAATCGTTCCTCCAGTGGCTAAACGAATTCGATCCCGGCATTTACTGATCCGAGATAGCAGCGGCTGAATGATCGTGTTGCTGTGATTGATGAAATCATAAAGGTCTCCCTCACAGGAGGGAATTTTGTAGCCTTTGGTGCTACTGGCAATGATGACACCGGCATCCCGGAGCGGAGCAATCACTCGCGTTTGAAAGTAGTGCAGGCTGGGCAAACTGCCGCGCCGTTCCTCAATGTGCGCTATTAATTCCCGGCTCGAGATGTAACGAGCGGGATCAACATGGCGGAAGTGAAACAACAAATAGTTTAAGCAGGTAACCTGGTCAATTTCTTGAGGGGAACGACTAGCCAGTTTACGATGCAAAAAGTCTTGGCCTAGGCCCACACACAGTTCAGCTAAACCAGCATTGTAATTGGCTTGATCGGGCACGCCCTGAGCCACCACGGGGGCAAATACGTCTGGCCAATATTTTAGAGTAAGTAATTTAGGTTTTAATAATTGTACGAAGCTCGCTCGTTCGGATGATAGAACTGTTTCATCATAACACCGGGCTACGGTACCCGCTACAAAATCAGCCGTCTGGACGAGCAAACTAGCTTGGCTATTGACAAAGCGAAAACTAGCCTGGTTAAATAGGGTGGGTACGTGCCCATTATAAATGTACTGGGTAAAGCCTTGCATGAAACTCTCATCGCCGTGTCGATCCGCCACTAATTCCAGATTGGGGAAGTTCCGGTAGAGTTCTCGATCCGCTAGCCCATGCAGAAACTTGTAGAAGGACCCTTGGTAATAAAAACCCTCCCCGCACAATTCTCGTTTATCGACAACGAGGGCAACTAGTGCTCTTCCAATTTAGATATTAGAATAAAGGTGATTAGCTTTATAGCATGGGCCCAATCGCTACACCGTTCGTCTTGTCCGAGGTTGACCTGACAACGCTTGATCAATTAGTGAGTAAAGGTAAAGAGTCCGTTCGTAAACTGAACCGAATCAGAACCTTACAGTTTTCGCATCAGGGCCAGTCGCCTGAGCAGATCAGCACCTTATTAGGCATCAGTGTAGCGACGGTATACAATTTGCGAAAACGCTACCGAGACCAGGGAATACAAGGGGCCATTGGCGAAAAAGCCCGTCCTGGCCAGCCCCGTAAAGTCACTCAACAGGTTGAAGCACATATCACTCAAATCGCTTGTAGTGAGGCTCCTGATGGGCGAACGCGCTGGACGGCGAGCCTGATCAATGAGAAACTGATTAAGCTTGAGATTCATATTGATGACGAATCGGTGCGTTTAGTATTAAAAAAAGTAAGCTCAAACCTTGGCTCAAAAAGCAATGGTGCATTGGGCAGGTAGATGGGGAGTATCTGGCCAAAATGGAGAATGTTTTGGCCCTTTACAACCAAGAACCCTCACCGGGCAGAGCGCGATTATGCTTTGATGAACGCCCTTGTCAGTTGCTTGATGATGTGGTTGCTCCGTTACCAGTCAAGCCCGGGAAAATAGCCAAAGAAGACAATGAATATATCCGACAAGGGACAGGAGTTGTGCTGCTGGCTTACGATCTGGACAAGGGCGTCCGGTACACCCAGACGCGAAAGCAACGTACCAAAGCGGGTTATGCTCAGTTTATGGATCACATCGTGACCACGTACTATTCTCACGTTGAGTACATTGATTTGGTTCAGGATAATCTAAACACGCATAAGTATGGCTCTTTTTATGAACATCTACCATTGGCCCAAGCCCGTGTTTTAAGTCGAAAACTAGTCTTTCACTATACGCTCAAACACGGCTCCTGGTTGAACATAGCGGAGATTGAGTTTTCGGCTATGGCTCGTCAATGTCTGAATCGGCGTATTGGTAGTCTGGACGAGTTAGGTCGCCAAGTTGAACTGTGGACGGCTGAACGTAATGAGCGGTTGGTCAAAGTACATTGGAGTTTTACTGTGGCTACAGCTGAGGATAAACTCAAACGGTGGTATGAGCAGGTAAATCCGGCCAATAAGCCACTAGAATCTATTAATTAAATTGGAAGAGTACTAGTTGAAAGGGCACCGGTAGCAGTTGTTTTAGAATCAAGATACGGCGCTTATCGTCGCTGCCTACTTTAGCTGATTGGATAGGTCCTGTTTGGAAGAAGCGTTTACGCACGGCTTCTACTTGAGCTTCAGCCTCACTTAGCTGTTCTTTGCGCAAGATGATGGCGGTAACGATAAAGTGAGTGGAAACCGGTACGCCGGCGCGGCCTGGCTTAGTAAAGTCAAGGCCATTGTTTCCCCACTCATCTAGAAAAGCGATATGGTCATGCATGGCGTAGCGGACTAAATACAGGCAAGTTAATCAGTCAGCCAGTTTATATTCCCTTTCAAACCCACTCAACCAAGTTTTTTAACGAGTTGGACTGAAGCGGCAGTTAGAAAAACGTTGACTAACGTTTAGTAGCGTACTGGCGACAGTCCTTGGCTCTCGATAACATCAACCATGAATAAGGATCTTAACCAATTAATCAGTGTATACCGGCGTGTTTGGCAGTCCGTACGCTGGCAGCCTTACCCCTTCGATGAAAACATGGTCTACACATCGGATGACACCGTCATTGAGAATGTGTTAGTCCGGCTTAACCAGCTTAATCCCGCTAGCAACCCCCATCCCAGTGTGATGGAAAAAATGGCTACCGATGCCGAAGTACATTACATTGTGGTCGGTTATGACGAAGAGATGATACTCTACTGGTTTACCTACTTCCTCAAGGTAGGGGACAGTGGTTATCGTCTGTACCGCATCACTAATTTTACGGGTCCGGCGGTTAATCTATTAGAGTACGGCCACCGCTTTGGCTTACCGGAATCCTCGATGGCTGCGTTTTATATGGATGTATTTAGTCGGCTCAATGAGTGGGCTAGACTGCTGGACCTACCTTACCGATATGAGGTCGAGCTACAAGACGAGTATATGGGTTTTGAGCAAGTTGACAAGCCATCCCGTATCTTTCCTGAGCCAGACACATCCCCTACCCGTAACCGTTCATTCTGGCGTAGGTTGTGGGATCATCTGTTCCATACTTAATCCTTTATCTGCTTGAGGTGTATTTGTCGTCCCTTGCGGTACATGTACTCATCGATAGTTATCGGGCCGGGGCGCATTATATGTCGCTTCGACTAGTCAATGTGGCAAAAATGGAGGGTTTTCACGAGACGATTACACGCAGTTATAAAGGGTAAGTAACCGTGATCCTTGTCCCGTTTGCAAGTAAATGGAAGTTCCATGGCAACCGATTGAATTCATCGCCTCTCCTACCCCATATTTGACTAAACCATACATAGATTTGGATAAACCTGTCCTGTCTTGACTTCCGACCTTTGTCCAGGTAAACGTTAACTAAAAATGGACATCAAAAACAGTACGATCCTAATCACAGGCGGAACCAGCGGCATTGGTTTAGAAATGAAAAAACAGTTGTTAGCCCTCGGTGCTTCTGACATCATTATTACCGGCCGGGACGCCGACAGGCTCAGCCAGATTAAACTAGAGATTCCTCAGATCCATACTTATCAAAGCGATGTAAGTAAACCGGATGACATAAGAAACTTATATGTCTTAGTTACCAGGCAGTTCCCTAAACTTAATATCATCATTAACAATGCGGGTATTATGCGCAACCTTGATGTGAGCGACCAGAGTCTGAGTTTGGAGAATATCACAACTGAAACCGACATAAATCTTTCCGGTACCATTCGAATGGTGCATCAATTCCTTCCCCATCTCCTGACCAAGCCGGCGGCCGCGATCGTGAATGTCTCTTCAGGTTTGGCGTTCATTCCTTTTCCGGTATCGCCGATTTATAGTGCTGCCAAGGCAGGCGTTCACGCCTACACCCAGGTGTTACGGCTGCAATTAAAAGAAACCAATGTAAAGGTTATTGAACTGGCGCCACCCGCCACCGA
This sequence comes from Spirosoma pollinicola, assembly GCF_002831565.1. Taxonomy (NCBI): domain Bacteria; kingdom Pseudomonadati; phylum Bacteroidota; class Cytophagia; order Cytophagales; family Cytophagaceae; genus Spirosoma; species Spirosoma pollinicola. The sequence goes on from NZ_CP025096.1 coordinate 7,673,634, forward strand.
CACACCCCTGGGAGATCCTTTCATCGGATTGGTCGACAGCAGCCAAACGATGAAAACGGATAAACTAGTTAGGCTTGCCATCAAGGGCATTAGGAATGGTACCAGCGAAATCAAGCCCGGTTTGGCCAAAGTGCTAAAAGCGATGAGCCGGATTGCCCCCAATTTCACCTTAAAAATGCTTGATGCAAGTATCCAAAAAGCAAAAGCTAGAAACTGAATCCCCAATGGCGACTACAACACCGCTTCGAGTAAAGTCGATCACCGATTTCCACCGAGTGACCGGTTTGCCTTCCCCACTTCACCCGCTGATCAGTCTGGTTGACTATTCCCTCATCTGGAAGGTGCAGGCCAACAATCCAACCAGCGCCGTCTTTGATTTTTATTCGATTTCGGTAAAGCGCGACTTGAATGCAAAGCTCATGTATGGTCAGCAGCCTTATGATTTTGATGAAGGGGTTATGTACTTTCTGGCTCCCGGGCAAGTACTGCGTGTAGAAACGGTCGAAGATACGACCGCCGAGCCATCGGGTTGGCTGCTGCTGATCCATCCCGATTTTCTTTGGCACACCAGCTTGTCAAAAAGCATAAGTGGCCACGATTTTTTCGGCTATGCTTGTCATGAGGCCCTTTTTTTGTCGGAAAAAGAAGAGGAAATCATCCATGGAATCAGTCAAAATATTAGCCGGGAGATCCAGGACAATATCGATCAGTTCTCTCACCAAATCATTATTACCCAACTAGAAGGGCTTCTTGGCTATGCTGACCGGTTTTACAATCGTCAATTTATGACTCGACGGATCAACTCTCATCGTGTGCTTTCGCAACTGGAGACCTTACTGGAGGGCTATTTCAATAAAAATGAACAGCCGTTTACTGGCGCTCCGTCGGTTCAATTCGTTGCCGAACAACTCAATATGTCCCCCAACTATTTAAGCGGGTTGCTCAAAACACTGACCGGTCTAAACACGCAACAACACATTCATGAAAAACTGATCGCCATCGCCAAACAGAAGCTTTCGACAACTGACCTAACGGTAAGCTAAATTGCTTACGAGTTAGGCTTCGAACACTTACCATCCTTTAGCAAGTTGTTCAAGAATAAAACCAACCAGTCCCCGCTTGAATTTAGGCGGGCGTTTCAATAAATTTATCTATATCCAAGATCTATACATAAGAAGGATACGTCTCAGAAATGAGCGTATTAAGAGATTATTACACACATATGGTTTGGCTATTATCTACTTGTACTATCTTTCTTAGGACGCGGTCCCCGGGACAATGTTTCCTAGTTTTTTGTCCCGTCGACCGCGTCCAGTAAAAGATAGCAGGTCCAGTTACTTTATACCATGTAAACCGTACTACCAGAAAATGCAGTGTTTATCGATTTGTCCAATCACACCGGTTTCTTGAGAAACCGGCGGGTAGTCGACCATCATTTGGCCAGAGTTTTAGTATGTTTATCGGATGAATTCACCCCTTGATACCGATCTGGCGCTACTGACGCTTCAGGAAGAGCAGTTGCAATTTGACTCGTTTAGCCCCGATACCGCCTGGCAACTAGGTACGCGCTTGAAAGTGGCCGTTGAGGCCCGTGGTAAAGCCGCCGCCATTGACATTCAGTTGAAGGGGCACCCCCTGTTCTTTTATGCCATGCCGGGCACGACCCCTGACAACGTTGACTGGATTCGACGCAAGCGAAACGTAGTGCAGCGTTTCCACCGCAGTTCCTACGCTATGCGGCTGGAGCTTAGGAAAAAACAAACCAACCTTCTGGATCAATCGGGCCTGGTTTTGCGCGATCATGCCACGGCGGGTGGTGGTTTTCCCATTGTGCTACGTGGTACGGGCTGCATTGGCACTATTGTGATATCGGGCCTGCCCATGCGTGATGATCACAATATTATTGTCGAGGTGCTGGCTACATGGCTCAATCGTCCAATTAGCGAACTGGCGTTGGGGCCCGCCGAGGATATGGATAATTGATCACCTTCATTTGGAATGTTAGGGAATATATTTTGGCCTGATTAAAACTAGAGAAGACATGATGCCGGGTAAGAAACTCTACTGTTCAGGTTAGTCTGGGTCACAGCCATTCGTCCAATAGAAAGCCGAGCCACCTTTGCGGTCAATAATTGCTATTTATTGGACTCGTAACTAATTATTAATGAAAGTCTTACATTATGTTAATCGCTAAATAAAATCGTTCAGGAAAACGTCCGTATATTTTTCAGGACAACACAAATTGTGAAAATTTCTGTAACTTTTTGCTGATGCACCCAAATTGTAAATATGAAGCCTTGGACTGATGAGCAACTGAAAAAAGTGGCAGACGAGCTGGAAACGGGAATGAAGTGCTATCTGAACCGACAGACCGGTGAACTATTTGCCTTTCCCGATCCCGATCAGTTTCCTGATACCGATGCTTGGCAACAAGAGATAGACCAGGTCGAAGCCGATCCCAATGACTACCGGGAAATTACTCCGATGAGTAGCCGGGAATCGTTTCGAGTTATGGAACAATTTATTGATACAATAGACTCCCCGGCCTTCCGGCATCGGCTCCTGTACGCGCTGGATCAGACAAAGCCCTTCCGGCGCTTCAAACAACTCATTGACGAGTCAGAATACCGGCAGCAATGGTTTTCGTTCCGACAAAGCCAGACCATCGAGTGGTTGCATGAGCAACTAGCACCGGAAAGTTGATCCGCTGAACAAGAATAACTCATGGCCAACCTATCCCAAACTAATCTGCCGGATTGCTGGATCTTCGACCGAGCGCTTTTCAAATGGCAGCGCAAGACCTACGTGATTGTGGGTGTGATGGATCTGCGAAGCCGCAAATTGCTGACTTGGGATTTATTGCGGCCCCTTAAACCTAAGCCCACGGCGGCCGTACTCACTTCAGCCATGAGCACGTACGGAAAGCCACCGGCCCTGGTAGTTGGGATTGATCCGGTTTTCAAAAGTCCGGACGTTCAAGCTATCTACGCCCAGGCCGAGGTGTGGCCCGTTAATCTGCGGCAAGGCAAAGCATCGGTCAGTATTTTCATCCGAAGCTTATGGCGTAATCTGGAGTGGGAAGGGCTAAGCTGGCGTGAGCTACCTGATGAGCCAAGTTTTCGTCAGGTTGTGGCGGACTGGCTGATGCATTACAACAGCGACCGGCCCCATCAAGCGTTGGGTTATGAAGTGCCGGATGAACGCTGGCGTTCAGCACGTTATCAACTCTAACTGGAAATAAACGGATAACTACTATTGGGGGGCGCAATGCCGAATCGTACCGCCCGGCGGCCACCGTGGCGGGGCCCGGATACATCCTCACCATGTCACTGTTCCTCCAGGATAGGGAGCTATTAAGGTACATTTCTTTCTAACGAAGGTTACTCCGTCTCACTTTAGGGAGCGTTTTTTTGAAACTGTTGGGCATAACTAAAAAAAAGAGGTGGCTGGACTCTGTAGGCAAATTTCCGACTACCACGGCCGGTAGCGACTACGTTTTCATCCAGCTAGCTTACTGGTTCACATAAAAGGGCAGATTCGCCGTAGCCACCTTATTGTGGCCATCACTCACATAAACGAACAACCGATAGGCCCCTGGTTTCGCCGGAGCTTTCAACGACGCTTGGCCCTGGTTGTTGGCATGGAAGAAGGCGTTCGCTACCGGCTTTGGCTTGGCTTCATAATCACCCCCTTCACCCACCTTCGTGGGCTCGGGCAACACCTCCCAGCAGTAGCTAAGCGGATCCTGATCGGGGTCCGTGACAACGGCTAAAACCGGATAAGTGGCCCCCATCTTGACCGAAACATTTTGCACCGCCTTTTTACCGTCTAGTTGCAAGGAGTAGAGATGGGGCGCTTGGTTGGCTGGCCAATGACCGCTCCATAAATAGTGCAGAACATCCACCACTTCGGTCTCTTCTCCCTTCTCGGTAAACAGGCCATACCAGGTGGGGGTGCGTTCCTGTTTTTGGCCCCACAGGAAAACATAGGACCCTAAGCATTTATCCCGGTCTTGGTCGATGGAGGCTTCGTACCGGCTTTTGTAGACAGCCGCTTTTTCACTGCTAGTTTCTTCAATCGGCGAGTGCCAGGTAGTAGACAGACCCTCCCAGTGGCCGGTAGGCCCCCACTCGGTGACCATATAAGCCCCTGCCCAGCCAGCACCGGCAATGGCTTTGGGCAGCGTAGCCAACCCGCCATAAGTATTAACCGACAGAAAGTCGATATCGGGACATCGCTCGCGGATGTTGTCCACCAGGACTTTGTTGATGCCCGCCAGCACCGTACAGGTCGGATGGTTGGGGTCCAGGGTATGAATCATTTGGGAAATCTGATTGACGGCATCCCAAACCTTGGGATTTTTGTATTGCAGATTTAGCTCATTGCCAATGCCCCAGGCCAGCAAAGCGGGATGGTTTCTGTACGTCATGACTTCCGCCCGTAGTTTTTCCAGCTGCTTTTTTACCGCAGCCGAATCCTCATAGTTAAACCCATGCCGCTCCCGGGCTACGTCCAGTCCCATCAAGACGGTAAGGCCGTATTTCTGGGCGGTATCCAACACGGCTTGTCCGTTGGTGCTGCCCCAAGTGCGGATGGAGTTGCCTCCGTAGGCGGCAATGCGGTCGGGGTACTGGCTACCGCCTGCGCCTTGGACAAAATAGGGCTGCCCGGCTCTCAGGAGTTGAAACTGATTGCCGTTCTGCTTGACTTCTACATTGACCGGCGTTACCCTCCTGGCCGAAGGGGTAGTCTGGGCCATGCCCGTAAAGACAAAAAGCAATGCTGGGGCTAAGGTGATTATTTTTTTTATCATGATACCGGATCGTATGATGGGATGAGTGGCCATAAACCAATCGCTGGTCTTGACAGCAGGAAAGAAAGCTATTCGTTGCCCGCGAAGCAGAAGCACATTTTACTTGATTAGACTCAACTGCAAAAAGTACGAAGTGATGGCTAGTGTAACGGCTTGTTTGACCAGCGTTTGGAGAGAAGATTATTTTACTTTTTTTGTTTAGGTTGTCGTAGGTATTATGGGTTGCCGCAGCCATACCAGTACGCCTAACAGAATTAAGCAGACTAGGGCCGGTATGCCACCAGCGAGACCGCCCGGAATCTTGGTGGCATGCATGAAGACCGCTCCAATCATGATGATCAGTAAACTCATTGCGATAAAACGGGTCAAGCGCGGTACTAGAAGGCCAATGCCGCCCAATAATTCGGCTCCCCCCACGACATAAGCCAATACGCCAGGTAGTCCTAGGTTACCAAACATAGCTGCCGTGGACGACATGTCGCGTAGTTTGTTAAAGCCTGCAAAAATGAAAAATAACCCTAATACTACTTGTAGAATCCAAGCAATCGTGTTGCGAAGGGAGGCAGACATAGCTGAAGCGATTAACGTGATAAAGGTTATTTATTAATTTGAAAGATACTTAAATAAGACGACTTCAGATGTTGTATAATGAATATTGAAATGTCCAGTACGTAGGCTATTGATTGAGTTGGACAGCTATTAAAACCAGCGTTTTACGAAATAGAAAACGAATTGAAGCCTGGGCTTTAACGGCTGACAGTCTACTTCCGCTCAGTTAGTTTGGTTGGCGTTAACCCAAATTGCTTTTTGAACGCAAACGAAAAGTGCGAGAAAGATTCAAAGCCCAAACCCAGATAGATCTCTGAGGGCTTTTTGTGCGTTTCATGAAGCAGAAAATAGGCCTCCTGCAATCGTTTTTGGACTAACCATCGGCTGGGCGTTTGATTAAATAGGCGGTTGAAATCCCGTTTGAAGGCGGATAAACTACGCCCCGTCAGATAGGCAAATTGGTCGATGCTCACATTGAACTTATAGTGACGCAGCATAAATTCTTCCAGATCTATTTTCTGGGGCTTACCAAAATCAAACAGGATCCCGGCCAGTTCGGGCTGTTGCTGCAATAAAATAATCAGTAACTCTTCCTGTTTGACAGCCGTGAAGGCTTCCTCAATGTCTCCCTGATAGTAAATATGTTTTAACGAACGAATAAAATTAGGAATCAGCTTATTTTTTTTAAGCTTAATAAAGGCATCCGGCGAGGTAAACTCCATGACCGGTGGGCGATGCGCTTCCCAGAATTTTTTCAGTAACGCCTCCTCTAAACAGAGACGGATGAACCCGGTTCCATCGCTTCCTTTTGGTAAGAAATATCGGATCAACTGATACTTACGGAACAGGTAATACTCACCGGGGTTTAACACTTGGTTTTTGCTGCCATCATAGCAGTGGATACTTCCCGTCTCGATATAGACAAAGACATGATCGGGAACATACTGCTCCGGAAAGATTTTAGGTTCACTAAGCGTGGTGTTTGATTCAATTGAGGGCATTGTACACACTAGAATTTAAATGACCCTGGTCCACTTTTTAATCATCCCAAGCAAAGGAAACCCCACGTACGCCCGCATCACTAAGGTACGCTGGTTGAATTTCATTTTGCAGCTAACCGTGCGGCCAAGTTGGGCAACATATAAGTTGCAACCCGTGTATTCTCCCCCCTCATACCTCAGATCCGTTATGAATTCCATGTTTAAAAGGGGGCGGTTACGTAACTTATTATCTGGGTTTTTGGTGTCTTTTTTGAGCGTTTTTCCATCTTTTTCGTATAGCTTATTACCCCAACCCGCTAGTAATCTATCACAATAGGTGTTGCCGGATTTATAGATTTCCATTTTAGAGTCCTGGCCCTCACTCACCCATGTCCCAATTACTTCATCAGGGTTTATCTTCGCCAAAATCGATGGTTGCGCCATATCACTTGTATGGCTCATGGTAGAATGCGATGGCGACTCATACTGTCCAATGAGGCCAGAATAGCTTCTTCCTTCGTTGCAATGGGCGACCAACCCAATACGTTTCTCGCTTTGGCATTGCTCACGTTCCGGTTGATTGTCAACAAGGCAACCGACTGCTTAGCCTGCGAATTGAATAGAGCCGCTATGGATAGTAGCCAGTTGGGTAAAATACCCGTTGGGACTTTTTGCGCTACATCAGGCCGTTTGTTTTTAAGTAATAAAGCAATTTCGGGCATCGAAATCTTCCCATCGGCGGTGGCAATAAACCGTTGGCCTTTCGCGTCAGGATTGGTCATCGCTCGAATGTGTAAATCCGCTACATCCCGAATATCAACGACGTTTAGCTCAATATTGGGAATGGCTTTCATGGAGCCTGCCAATAAAAAAGTCAGTATGCCTAGACTAGGTGATTTACTGGCCCCTAATGACGGACCAAAAATCGCCACGGGATTGATCGTCGCTAATTCCAGCCCTCCCCCTTCCTGCCTGATGAAATTCCAGGCCGCTTGTTCGGCTAATGTTTTTGATTTTTCGTAAGCCGATAAGCCCTTTTCATGGGGGTCAGTCCAATCGGCTTCGGTCGTTTCCGAATTGTGTTTTTTGTTGCTAAAACCGACCGCTCCAAAACTGGACGTCATGATGACCCGTTTTACACCTGCCTTTCTGGCTGCTTTTAAGACCCGTAGTGTGCCTTCTACAGCCGGGCGTATCATTTCGTCTTCTGATACCTTTGCGTCAGCGTGCGTTGGGGAAGCGATGTGTAAAACATACTGGCAACCGTTCATCGCCTGGTCCCAGTTAGTGTCTTTCGTCAGGTCTGCTTCAACAAAAGTCAGGTTGTCAGCTGAGGTAATACCACCTGTCTTAAGCATCTCAATGACGACATTTTTGTTGTTGATTGAGCGTATCGTTGTTTTTACCCTGTAGCCTTTATCCAACAATTGCAGGATGCAATGTACGCCAAGGGCACCTGTACCCCCGGTCACCAGAACTGTAGTTGAACTTTCCATTCCAAGTAAATTTTGTTGAGGCAAAATTACCGTTTGGTCCTTCCAGGAGTTATCTTGAAAAGGCCAAAGATATTGTCTTAGAAAGTTCAGATTTATGAGGGCTTATGGGGGAGGAACAAGAAACTTGAAGGCTGTTCCAATGCCGACTTTAAAGGATGACTAATGACAGAAGCGTCGCGTAAAACGCCCGTGGCTGTTGCACAACTCCAACCGGACGGCAATCGGTTACTACTAGCTCCTTATCAGCGCCACCTTGACCCCTAAAAAACACATGATTTTGGCAGATCGAACCTTTATAGACCACAGGCAGGACCTAAATTGAGTTGTGCAACAGCCACGCCCCATTTATGAAGCAGATACATGAAGAACACTTCGTCTCACTTGTGAGGGTTTTATAAGATTACACCACATTAAATTAGATATACGACTATCCAGCGTCTTGGAGGTATAATTCTGTGCCTGGTCAAGCGGTGGCCTAGTCTCGAACAAGGAGCGGGTCGGCACTCATCAGCCACATGTCAGCCATCACCCCAAACTTAAGCTACTTCACCCCATTTTGTTGCCAGAGGCCCATACCTTGCCGTGATTTGTCCCATGAATCGCAACCGTATGGCTTTCCCCCGCTTGACAATCTGGCAACAGTGGCTAGTGCACGCCTTCCTACTCTGGCTGAGTATGAATCTAGCCGATGCCATGACGTTCTGGTATGAAGTCTATACGCACGGCAGTTATTTGATCAATTCGGACGGCTCCCCCGTCAGCGTTTGGCAACGGTTTGCCAATCACAATGGGGTTCAACTGCTTTGGCTGGTGATCTTAGGGGGCACCTTACTGATTGAGCTAAATTATCATCGGCTATTTAGGGCTCGTTCGTTGCCCACCTTCCTGCTGGTTTCCTTCGTGGCTTCAGCGGTGTTCGTCCGGTTGCTACTAGCGTTTAATCAGTGGCGATTCGAAGGCAGTACAGATCGCTTCTGGGAGCCTACCCTCACGGTCTTCGGCTACGGCATCGCGTATGCCTTAGTCCGTAGTTTTTTCAACCAACGGATCCAGCAGACGCAGCGCCAGGTGCAACAATCGCAAGCCGAGCTAGCCGCCCTGAAAGCCCAACTGAATCCCCATTTTTTCTTTAATACCCTGAACAGCCTCTACGGAACCGCGCTGCTCGAGCAGGCCACCAACACTGCCCAAAGTATCGAGCAGCTAGCCAATATCATGCGCTATACCCTCAGTGAAGCCCAGCGCGACTTTACCCCAGTGGCCAGTGAGCTGGGCTTCTTACAGGACTATATCCAGTTGCAGGGATTACGGTTGGCCCAGACCGACGCCACCCGCTTGCAGACACATTTGGTGTATGACCAATTGCCCGCTCAAATCGCTCCGTTGCTGCTCATCGCCTTCGTCGAAAATGCCTTTCTCTACGGGATCAGTACCGACCTGGATTACTTCATTGCCATTCAATTAACCATTGAAAAAGGACAGCTTGACTTGGTGGTGGAGAACCGACTATTTCCCCAGCGAACGGCCTATGGCCTGGGAACGGGGATCCATAATGCGCGGAAACGACTCGACCTGCTTTATGCCGGGAAATACAACCTGACGGCTGGACCCCAGGCTGACCGCTTCCGGGTACACTTACAGATGAATCTTCACTAAATCGAATCGACTATGTTTTTCCGAATGATCTTGTTTTCCGCTTGGCTAGCTAGCCACTCCCTTCACGCCCAGCTGACCCTCTCCGGCCAGATTGAGGGAACCAAACCCGGTGCTTCGGTATCAGTCAATGTTCCCTACGACTGCTACTATTATCCGCAGAACTCAGTCCCGGTTTCGCTTGACGCGAAGGGTCATTTTTCAACTCGGCTCACCCTGACCAAAGCGCAGATTATCTTCTTAGACTATGCGGGGAAGCGTCTTTACCTCTACGCCCAGCCAGGTCGATCGGTTTCGCTGACGGCTCACGCGCAGAGCTGGCCTGGGACCGTGCGATTTAGCGGTGAACTCGGGGCTGAAAATGCGTTCCGTCAGCGATTGGGCCTGACGATGAATCAACTCGGAAAACCAACCTGGAATGATTCACTGTCCGATCCACAACTGATTCTTCGGGCCTTGCAAACCCAGCAGCAAACCGGACTTTCCTTGTTGAAACAACAACCGAAGAAGGGGTCGCTCGCCTTTCAACAAATGACTCAAGCCGACATTACCTACTTTGCCGTCAGTAAACTCTGGGACTTGATTTGGCAAAATGGCGTGTGGACCCAAAAAAATAAGTCGGTGTATGACCGTAGCGCCTGGCAGCAAACCTTGATCACGGCCTACCAACGGGTCGATCTGTCGAATCCACTTGCCTTGAGCAGTTATGCTTATCAACAAATCATCACCTATTATCCCCGCTACCTGCAACATCAAGCCAGCACCAAAGACGAATTTGTTCCCATTGCCGAACGCGTTTTTGGCAAACCCTTTGCCCAAATTAATCAAGAGATGAAACAAAAAGGGGAGCGCTACTGGGTGTACAGCGCCCTCCAGTATGGGTTGCAAGGACGGGCTTTAGAACGGGCGCTGGCTTCGTTCTTAATTAATGGCATTGAGCAGGGTGACTTAGCCTACCAGCTGGAAGCCTACACCGATTTCAAACAGCGCTTCCCTCAAAGTCCTTACCTGCCCGATGTGCAGCAGTACATGAAGCCCTACCTGGCCAGTATTGACCCGGCTGCTAATCCGCAAGCCGATATTCAATTACTGGCCAATTCGGCGCGATTCGTAAACCTGGATTCATTGCTGGCCACCCATCGGGGCCGCGTGGTGTACGTGGATATTTGGGGCAGTTGGTGTGGCCCCTGCCGACAAGAGTTTACCTACAACCGCGCCTTGAAAGAACGCTTCAAGAACAAGCCGGTTGACTTTGTCTATGTGGCCGTTGAACACGGGGCTCAACCCGAAAAGCGGTGGCGGGAGGCGATTCATTTTTATGGGATAACGGGCCAGCATGTGTTAGCGGGTTCCGACTTGGAAGCCTATCTTCGTGGTCTGTATCCCGAGCAGGATAATCTCCGCTTCCCCTCGTATATCTTAGTGGATGCCTTGGGCCGAATCACGACGGTAGAAGCCAACCGCCCCTCCCAGAAAGAGGCGTTATATCACCAAATCGAATCGTTGTTGTGAATACAGCTGCCGTCCATTCCCTCCGTTGTATCGCGGTCGATGATGAGCCGATTGGGCTGCGTATCATCGAATCCCATGGGGCCAAAGTACCCTATTTAGCGTTAGTGGGTAGTTTCCTGAGCGCAACTGAAGCCTTGGCATATATGCAGGGTCATCCTGTTGATCTTTTATTTATCGACATTCAGATGCCGGACTTGTCGGGCCTGGAACTGGTCCGCTTATTGCCCGAGCCAGTGGTCGTCATATTTACCACGGCTCATGCGGGTTATGCACTAGAAGGTTTCGAGGTAGCAGCCCTGGATTATTTATTGAAGCCCATCAGTCTAAGCCGCTTTTTGCAAGTGAGCAGCCGGGCCTTAGAGAAAGTCACCGCCCAGAAGCGGGTCAATGAATCGGTTCAGGGTGTGGCTGCGGCTGAGTTGTTTGTCAAAACTGGGTACGACTGGAGCCGGGTTAATCTAGCCGATCTGCTGTACATTGAAGCCGATGACAATTATCTAACCTTTGTTGAGTTGGGTAAGCAAACGTTGAGCCGCATGAGCCTATCGGAGGTGCTGGCCAAGCTACCGGTCGGCGAGTACCTCCGCATTCATAAGTCGTATGTCATTGCGCTGACTAAAGTCGATAAAGTGGAGCGGCATCAAGTGAGCCTGGGGGACAAGCGGCTTCCGGTCTCGGCCAGCTACCGGGATGATCTACTGCGACGATTGGCCAAATAGGCCTTAACGAGTGGACGATAGATCATCGCTAATACTACTTCTGTTCACTTTATGTTATTTTATGAGCGTTTTTGTGCGACGCATATTTTTTAATACCTGTCAAGTGGTCCCGCAACGCGGGGCCGTCCGTCGGTGCGACCCCACTTGACAGGTATTAAAACAAGCCGTCCAGTTAAACGCCCGTTGAGGACTGGTCTGTTGATAAGCCTGGAGTAGGAAATCGTTTTGGTTATTGTCCCCCTCAAAAACGAAACCCACCTATAGGTATCCACTTATTAACTACTTCAAAGAGCTTACCATCTTGGGAATTGTTACGTTTACGCAAACTTATATTGCTCGACGATTCGTGTTCCAATGAAAGCTACCCTCACTTACCTGGTCCTACTCCTATCCGTTGCCTGTTCGTCACCCAACCAGGGAAGGGCAACCCAAAGCCCTGATTCCAGCAAGGCAGATTCAGCATCAGTCGCTAAAGCCAAGTCCTCGCCTGCTACAGAACCCCTGAAAATTCCGCTATTCAATGATGTGGCTAGGACCCAAAAAAAACTTGCTACAATTAGCAGGGGGGACATGAGAAACTGGCATTACGATGGGTTAGGCTGGTCGGCTTCAAGTCTTTACGAGTTTGGTTCCCCTGGCATTGGCCAGCTCCGCAATAACCTCACTTTATATCTTGAATCGTCGAGGCAAAATGAGGTGCAGACCCTGAGAGTAAAGGTTAGCATACCAAATATGAACCAAAAATCGAGAGCCTTTACCCAGTATGCATCAACGGTAGAGAAGGTATTTAAGGCTATAGGCGAACCCATACCGGATGACCTGACGACTGCGTTGAGGCGGGGCAAACCCTATGCAAAAGAGACACCAACGATGTCAATCGAGAATAGGCTCGAAGACGGCCAGTACAATTCGTGGGTATTGATTGTTTCTTCGTATTAACAGGGCCATTCACGGGTCCGTATGCTACGGATAGCGTTGGACAAATATTAAAACCAGCGTTTCAAGAGAATCTAAAATTGATATGGAATAGCTAACAGTCATACGCTCTGTTTGCCCTACCTTCCACGGACTCACCTTTATGGCTTCAACACCAATTTACTCAGGTGACTACCCCTATATTTGGTTAATAGTAGCTTTGATAACTGGACTGACCGCCAATTTTCGTTGCAACCCATAACTACAGCCCCTATGTACTGGATGTACAACTTGCCCACCTGGGGCCTCGCTTTACTGATCGTAACTTTCTTTGTGGTCCTGGCCCTGCTGGGACTCACCTTTACCCACCAACGTCTGCATCAAAGCGGTGCCGCCGACTCGATTGATAATGGGACCGTAGGTTGGTTCTTCTCGGCCGTCTCACTACTCTACGGGCTGCTGCTGGGTCTGCTAACCGTGGCCGCCTGGGGAAGTTATAATCAGGCCACCATCATTGCTTCCCAGGAGGCCTCCGCTTCAGCCGAGCTCTACCGGGACTTGGCTGCTTACCCCGACACCACCCGGGATGCTATGCGTAAACAAATCAAGGCTTATGTAACAGTTATTATCAGCCAAACCTGGCCCGCCCAGCGCCGGGGCCTATTGCCCGACTCCGAAACGGTGGTCTTGAATCAGTTCCAAAAACGCTTACTCAACCAACGGGGGCTAACCCCAGAACAACTTGTGGTACATAGCGAAACCATTCGGGCTTTCAATGGTCTGATCGATTTACGACGCCAACGCCAAGAAGCGCTCACCGCTGGGGTACCAGCGGTGCTGTGGCTAGTCGTCCTGTTAGGTGCTGTGGCCACCATTGGCTTCTCTTACTGTTTTGTGGTAACCAGTTACCGGCTCCATGCCTTATTGACGGGAATATTAGCAGGCATGGTGGGACTATTAGTGTTTCTATTAGTGGCCCTGGATCACCCCTACTGGGGTGAGGTCAGTGTCTCGCCGGATGCTTATCAAGGAGTGTTACGTACGCTGATGAGTCAATAAGCCGGGGGCACTGGAGCTGGATCCAGACGCTGTACTGGCGATTTCGGAGGCATAAACCGCGTTCTAACGGGAATCGCCCGGTAGCCATTGCCGTATGATGGAACGGGAATTAAGTGGGGTCACCTGGTGATAGCCACCGTGGCGCGGTCAGTTTAGTAGGGAAAGATTGAATCGCTCCTTGCGGTATCCATTGGCCACTGTGATGCAGTCAGTATCGCCGAAACATTCCCTTAAATTGCCTCATTTAACCAGATAAATCAGAAGTCTCGTTTAGGAGCGGTTGGCGAGATGCTGAAACACAGTCTCTTTCTGTAGCTCATCCCGATCTAGTGTACCAACCCAACTGGTCACCATCCACTTAATGGCTTCGGCATTGACGCTTTATGAGTAGTTTTGCCCTTACTGGAAAGCCCCATTAGAAGGATGCTTTTCAAGAACCTATTTACCTATGCAATCCATTACTGCCCTATTGACCCAAAAAATAGCCAACGCTTTTCTTGCCTGTGGGTATGACAAAGAGTATGGCACTGTTGTCTTTTCCAAAACTGCTTTTTGTCAATTTCAGTGTAATGGCGCACTGGCAGCCGCCAAACGGCATAAGCGTAATCCATTAGACATCGCCCATGAGGTTAACGCAACGGTAGGGCAACAAGCGTTTTTTACCGTTGATGTCGTTAGCCCAGGATTCATCAATCTAAACCTAGCCGATGATTTTCTAGCCAACTATTGTTCCCAGATGCTCCAACTCGACCAGTTGGGGTTTGAACCGAGTCTCAATCCGCTTACCATTATTATTGATTACGGGGGACCCAACATTGCCAAACCCCTACACGTGGGCCACTTACGATCCGCCATTATCGGCCAAGCCATCAAAAACACGGCGCGCTTTATGGGCCATACCGTCGTTGGCGACGTTCATCTGGGGGATTGGGGCTTACAAATGGGCATGGTCATGGCCATGTTCATCAAAAGCGATGAGCACTTGGCTTCGCTAATCAATCAGAATCGGACAGAGGCCCTAGCCGCTTATCCAATCGCTATCCAAGATCTGGAGACGATTTACCCCCAAGCCAGTGCGTTAGCTAAACAAGACAACTTGTTTTTGGCGGAATGTCGATGGATTACGGCGGGACTACAAAAAGGAAATGAGACCTATACGGCTCTGTGGCGTAACATTGTCCGTACGTCAGTGGCCGATCTAAAGAAAAATTACGCCAAACTGAATGTCGACTTCGAGGAGTGGAAAGGGGAAAGTGATAGCCAACCCGTCATCCCATCGATGGTCGACGATTTGAGACAGCGGGGTTATGCCTACCTGAGTGAGGGGGCGTTGGTAGTTGATGTCGCTTTACCGACGGACACCTCCCCGATTCCGCCCCTCATCCTGTCAAAGTCAGACGGCGCTTCGCTTTACAGTACGACCGACTTAGCCACAATTATTCAACGAAAGAACCAGCACGACCCAGACTATATCCTGTATGTGGTGGACAAGCGGCAAGACACTCATTTTCAGCAAGTCTTCCGCTGTGCGGATAAGGTAGGTCTTACCCAGCCGGACTTAAGGCTTGAATTCATTGCCTTTGGTACCATGAATGGCAAGGATGGCAAACCCTTCAAAACCCGCGACGGCGGGGTCATGAAGTTAAGTCTGCTGATTGATTTGATCGTGGCCGAATCCCAAAGTCGCCTACAAACTGTCAGCACCTCCACCATTAGCGCGGGAAGTGAACAAGCAGCTATTGCTCAGGTGGTAGGCATTTCGGCTTTAAAATTTGGCGATTTGATTAACGCCCGCGAATCAGACTATATGTTTGATATCGATAAATTCACCGCTTTCGAAGGTAAAACGGGCCCTTATCTGTTGTATAGTGCGGTACGCATTAAGTCAATTTTAGCCAAGGCCGTCGCCAAGCAGATACCGCTAAGCGAAGCGATCCAGGTGAACTCAGCCCACGAACGAGCGTTGCTGCTGAAGATAACGGAACTCTACGATGTCATTCACAGCACGTTTGAGAAGCGAATGCCGAATGTGTTGGCCGAGTATGTGTATGCTCTGGCGAACCTCTATAACTCGTTTTATCACGAGAGTCATGTGCTGAACGAAGTAGATCAGGCGATTCAGCGTTCGTTGGTTAGTATCATGTCTTTAAGTCTAAAGTGCATCGAGACTTGCGTGGGGTTACTAGGCATTTCCGTTCCGGATCGTATGTAGTACGTACCATGTCAATTGTGTTAGTAATTGAGCCTTTGATGAGAATAAGCAGTTCGTAGCGTTATGAGCGGGATCTAGCGGATAGAAGGTTACGCTCGTTCCAACTACATTTCGCTATCCAACATGCAGGGCTGAAAATTTCTTAGGCTTGCTGCCTATATGCTCCGCAAATACTCTGGAAAAGTGGCTCAGGTTCATAAAGCCTAACTGATACCCTACCTCCGAGACCGTTAACCCTTTTTCTTTCAGCAACCGGGCGGCTTCCTGCATCCGCATACTCTGATAGTACTCGAAGACCCCTTTCCCAAAGGTTTGCTTGAAAAGCTTCCGAAGCTTCGGTTGGCTCATGTGCGCTCGGCGGGCCAACGAAGCGATATCCGGCGCTTCATCCAAATGCGCTTGTAAATGCTGTTTGATGGCATAAATCGATTTAAAATCGTTGATGTGCATTTTGCTCAGTGGTGTAGCTTCCCGCTGCATTAATAAGGCGAATACGTAACACAGTAGTTCTTCACATTTTAGTCTATAGTAGCGGTTTTCCAACTGTTCGGGAACGGGCTGATGCAACATGTCGCCAGCGGTTTTAACCAGATCGGGTGAGAGGTCGGTTTCGAACGCAAAATTGCCCTTGGCTTGCAGAAGACTGGCCACTACGGGATGGTCGATTTCCCCAAATAGGTGACCCAGATACGCCCGGGAAACGGCGATGGTCACACTGCCGAAGAGCGTGTTTGATGGCATTTCCATCAGCGAAGAAAGTGCCTGTACACAGATAAATACATAAGCCCGTTCCGGTGCTAAGTGCTTTTCGGCTTGCAAGAACGAATAAACACCACTCAGCAAAAAAATAACGTCGTCCTGCCCGTCTGCCAGTTCATTGGTACGCTCAATAACTATATCTTCTTTGAGGTAGTAATGACGCACCATCATCCGCAGATCACTTCCCCAAGTGAAGCCTGTAAGGTAGCCTTCGCCCTTGCTCTCGGGGATATGAACAAAACGTCCACTGGTGGTCGCACCAATAGCCTGAGCGAATGCTCGGATGATCCCCGAGCCATTTTTGTCCGTAATGGAAATTTTCATTTATGACTATTATAAGAGCAAATGAGGCTATTTTATGCCTAAAGGTAGCCCTAATTTTGTAGCAGTAAATGAGCACTATTCATTGACACAAAAAGATATGTTAGTAGAAAGTAAACAAGTAGCCATCATAGGCGGTGGACCAGGAGGCTTAACCTTAGCCACTCTTTTACAAAAAAAAGGCGTTGCGGTAACCGTGTATGAGCGGGACGGCGACCGAACAAAACGAATGCAAGGCGGTACCTTAGACCTGCACACCGAATCGGGGTTAGCGGCTTTGGCTAAAGCGGGCTTGCTGGATGCCTTTAAAGCCAATTATCGGCCTGGTGCCGATAAAGTGCGCGTTGTCGATAAGCAGACCCACATTTTGGATGACGACCACACTAAAAATGTAACAACAACTTTCGGAGACGATTACCACAGACCTGAAATTGACCGGGGCGCATTAAGAGCGATCTTATTAGATTCGTTACAGCCTAACACAGTTGTTTGGGATAGTCATGTGATCTCCCTGGAATCGGTTGGCAACCGTTGGAAACTACTATTTCAAAACGGTACCACTAGTGTCGCTGACCTAATTATTGGGGCTGATGGGGCCAATTCTAAAATTCGTTCCTTTGTTACGCCCATCAAACCGGTTTATTGTGGGGTTACCATTGTCGAAGGCCAAGTGTATGATTCAGCCAGGAATGCCCCCCAAATTCACGCCTTACTGAAAGGGGGCAAGATTATGGCCCTTGGCGATTCAAAAACAATAACCATCAGTGCGAAAGGCGATGGAAGTTTAGATTTTTACACCGGTTGGAAAGCAGCAGCCAACTGGGCTAAAGACAGCGGTATTGATTTTAACGACAGTCAACAGGTGCAGGCCTGGTTTAAAAGCAAGTATGCGGACTGGGACACCCTATGGCTTGAATTGGTTGAAGGAGCCAGTTTGCCGCTTATCGCTCGTCCGCAATATTGCATGCCTTTGGACCAATCTTGGGAAGCACAATCCAATATAACGGTGATTGGCGATGCGGCCCACGTGATGCCACCCTATGCGGGTGAAGGCGTCAACATGGCGATGCTGGATGCTTTAGAGTTGAGTGAGAGTTTAACTAGCGACCAGTTCGTGGATATAAAATTGGCTAATGCTCATTATGAAAAACAGATGTTTGTGCGATTTGCCGAAATAGGTCAAGAAACGTTAGACAACACCGACTGGATGCATTCTCCTGGGGGCTTGGAGAAACTAGTAAACCTGTTTAATCCAACTGAATAAGGGACCGCTAAAAATTTTGCCACAAAATCCAATCCGTTCACGCTACGTGCTTCATGAAACGCCCCATTTAAGGAGCAGATGCATGGATACTTTGTCGTCTATGGCGGGAGCTTATTCAAGAACGTCTCCTCGTCTCACGCAGGAGCGTTTTTGTGAGACATAGAATCACCTTGGGCCTGAGTGGATAACTCTCTCAATACCTCGTCGCGAATTCCGTTTAGGAAAGTAGCATCTGAATCTTGTGGAGCGTATGCTCAACCGCTTGAATGGGAAAATCACCCCGCCGACCGTAGGTCTCAAAGCGTAAGTACTCGCCCCAGACTAAGGCTCGGCCCTTTTCTGATTTATACCAGTCTGCCTGACTAACGCTGTAGCCTTCAATCTCTGAGGGTAGTATCAAAGGCCAACCCGTGATCTCACCCTGGGTGTGAAACTTTCGCAGCGTTAGATAAGAACGCATGGTGGCATAGGAATGGGCAATGAACAGCAGTTGAGTAGAGGTTTGAAAATCATACGCCTTTCGGGCTTCTACTACGTTTTCTAGCGTGTTGGTCGAATTAGTCTCCAACATGAAGCGTAGATCGGTCCGATCTCTATACCGGATGGCGGCTAAGATCCGTTCCGATTCGGCCACAGAATCTATTCGTAGATCAGTATAGCGAGCCACGCCACCAGTGATCAGAATACGCTTGACTTCCGTCTGATCGATTGCTTGACTAATAAGCTGTCCTAGCTCGTTGTGCAAGATGTTGGAACCGAACACAAACAGCAGGTCTACTAACGCCACTCGGTCTTGCTGATAAAAACATAAGTTGGTCAACTCGTCAATCAGGGGCTGATTCAGTAAAGGCGGCAACGGAAATCTAGGAATTTCTCGATCACGATTCACGGATTCTAAGGGGGTAGTTTTCGTAGAGGATTGCCTAATGCCGGTAACGAATCAAGGCAATGAACCTAGCGGTCTACTCTTGACAAACGTCGGTTATTAATAAGAAGGTTCTGTTTGAGAAGTGTCACATCAACGCTTATTGTCGCATGAATAAGCCTTTAGGCCAGGTGCCTATCGAACGTGAGATCAATTTATAATGCGCAAGAACTTACTCGTGTTTATTGCGATCAACGTAAACTCTTCCGCTGAGTGATAAAGACGTGTTCAATGAGCCTAGTCAACCCCAACTAATTGATCAAAGAGATAGTCATAAAAGGCGTGTTGATCGACGGCTTTAGCAACTTGAACCCACTGGCCTGAGCCTGCTTGCCGATGGATGCGGCCAGCGCTTGCCCCTTTTGCCACAATGGACAGCTCAATGCTTTCCAGCGTAAACGCGTGAGGAATGCCTAGGTAACTGGTCGCTAATACATCCCACATGAAATAGGTGTATTCATAAGCCGGAATACTATCGATGGTGGTCGCCCAAAATTGACCCGCTAATTGGGTATAGAGGGTTCTTTTCTGCCGGGCTAATCGGTCAAGAAAGGCTAGATCAACCGCCACGGTATTGGTCACATCTAAGGGAATAAGAATAAGCGGGAGGTCATAGGTGAGCAATTTGCTCGATGAGATGGGGTCCCAAAATACGTTCCATTCCGCACTACCGTCGTGGTTGTAGGTCTGCACATTACCCCCTACATCGACCGCGCCACCCATCCAGATCACTTGCTTGATACGAGAGCAAATTTGAGGATTCTCTTCAATAGCCTGCACTAAATTGCTGCAAGGACCCGTCATTAATACCGTTACCGGTTGAGAGCTAGCCAGCAGGCTTTCAATAATCATAGCTTTACTGTCGGGCACTGGACTATGTTCCGTTTCGATCGTGATTAAGTCGGGAAGGGCATTAAGAATTTGGGGCTTTGCTCGCCAGTGGGCCGGAAACGCATTAATGCCGTGAAACTGACCAACGCCCAGGGGAATAGTTGGCCGATTAGTCAGGCTCAAGAGTTTGCGCGTCGTCTCCAATGCACTTTCTTCGTAGCAGTCAGCGGGCGTAATGGAAATACCAATCAGCTCAACATGCTTCATCGACAATACGAGCAAGAGCGACAAAAAATCATCCGCTGATCCATCATGGTCAAAGAGAATGGACTCATTCAGGGATGGTTCGAAGGAACTAACAGCCATAGTTATTGTGTTTTTTACACGAAGATACTGTATAAAATACAATAACTAACCTCCTTATGCAATTTAAGCTGACGGTAGATTGCGTTGTGCTGGCTTACGACCATACCCTGAATCGACTACTGGTCTTATTGACAAAGCGCAGCAAAGAGCCTCAACTAGGCCGGTGGGCACTACCGGGTGGCTTTGTGACTCGAACCGAAGAATTCATTCACACCGCCCAACGCAAGCTCGAAGAAGAAACCGGGGTTCGCGATCTGTATCTGGAACAGCTTAAAGCGTATAGCCTCACCGATGCATCCATTCACAACCGGATCGCTTCGGTAGCGTTCTATGCCTTACTGAAGTGGGCGGATTATGCGCCCATGCTAGTCGATACCAACCGCAATCAGTGGGTGCCGGTGAACCAGATGCCCGCCTTACCCTTCGACCATCCCCAGAAAGTGGCCGATGCGCTGACTCGACTCAAGCAGACCATTAAAACCTCGCCCGTCGCGTTTTATTTGCTACCGATCAAATTCTCGCTCAAGCAGCTCCAACAGGTCTACGAGTTAATCTATGGTTACTTAGTAGACACCCGCAATTTCCGTAAGGGAGTTAAAGGCTTACCCTACATAACGGCTATCAATGAGGTGGAATCGAATGTCTCGCATCGACCGGCTCAGCTTTATCGATTTGACCTAAACAGTTACCAGGTCTTCACCGCCACCGAAACGGTGTAGTCGCTTCACCGCTATTTGACGAAACTGCCGTAAGCAAGATTGGCTACAGGGCGGCTACAAAAAATGAACGCCTGATGAGCGTTCATTCGTAAAGTTATGCGGTGATCTATAGGCTCAACGCTCGTTGTTTAACCTCGTCGGTATCAATACCCGCCAATTTAAGTTTTTGATCCGCTTCATCCTCGATGAGCTGTTTGAGCTGTTGAAGCGTGGTATCAAAACCCACGTGTCGATCCATTTTATAGGATAAATCGTATTCAATTTCTTCCCAAGTGCTCAAATCCGCATGGTTATGTTGGAGTTGAACTTCCAGTTTATCCAACGCATTCGCTACTTTAGCCTCATACGTATCTTTCTCTTCGAATTCATACCAGAGCGTATAAACCTCCTGACCAAGCGGATCACCCAACTGATGGCGTAAGTTATCAATGGCTTGTCCTTCTCGTTGCTGCTTGACCAGCCTCAAATCAGGGTTGCGAATCACATCCAGCACCGGAATATCACCCGCTTCCGCTTCGACCAGATCATGAATAATAATCAGTTTCAGCAGCTTCGCCATATCGACCGTCTGCGTTAAATAGGGTTCGATCAACACGGCCATCAACGCCATGCGCCAGGTGTGCTCGGCTACGCTTTCCTGCCGCCCACTGGAGGTATAGCTATGTCGTAATTCAAATTTAAGTCGTTCGGCCAGTTTTAGGGTGTCTAATACCGCTTGGAGTTGAGGAATCGTTGCCATAGTAGTTCAGTGAAAAGTAGCCTGTCGCAGGGCTGGTTCATCCGGTAGGAAGCAAAAAAACATAGCTTCACTAGCTGGTTTACCCAAATAAACAGTAAGCAATAACTAAAGTGATAGCGATATTGAAGACCTGTGCACTCAAAAAGGCGTACAGCGGACGACGATTATCGACCTTAATTAAATCGGTAAATCGCGTTTCTAAGCCAATGCTGGTAAATGCCAGGGCAAACCAAAGGCCCTGTAGGCTTTTTAGGCTCCCTTTGATAGGCTCAGTAACCGATGGACTCAGGACAAACGAAAACAGCAGCGAAGCGCCCAGAAAGCCCAGCACAAACTTAGGGAATCGCTCCCAGATTACGGCTAAGGTTGGCTTATCGTGTTGGACGCCCTCCGCTTGATTGGGGCGGTAGGTCCAATAGACGCTGATGGCGAATGCCGCTATTCCTAACAAAACATTTTGAGAAAACTTGACAATCGTACTGATCTTGAGCGCCTGTTCACCGGCAAGCGTACCCGCCGCCACCACGGCCCCACTGGTATCAATGGTCCCTCCGAGCCAAGCCCCGGTTACTTCCGGGGATAACTGCATGGCTTGAGCGGCATAGGGCATGAGCAGCATCATGGGAATAGCCGTTATCAGCACCAGTGAGATGACGTAGGAAAGCTTTTTGCTGTCGCCATGAATGGCCCCCGACGTAGCGATAGCCGCCGACACGCCACAAATGGAAACCGCCGAGGCTAACATCATGGTTAGCTCCTCATCAACCTTCAAGCGCTTACTGATCCAGTAGGCAAAATACCAGACCGATACCACCACGGCTAATGCCTGCAACAGGCCGAGTGATCCCGCTTTGAGAATATCGCCGAAGATGACGGTAGTGCCCAACAAAACGAGTCCGATTTTAACAAATAGTTCAGTAGCCAGCGATTGACGAAGCCATTGAGGAAGGGCCACTAAATTACCAATGAGCAACCCGATAGAAAGACTGAAAATAACGGCCTCTAGATTGAGGTCTTTCAGGGTTTTATTACCGGCTAACCATAGAGCAATCAGCGTAGACATAAATACAACAGGAAAGCCCAGAAGCGTCAAGCGAATGGGCTTTCCCACCAAGAGGGTCCCGGCCAGAGCGATACTATACGTGAGGCCAAATTGGGCAAGGATGGCGAAGCCATTACTTGCCGTCAAGAGGGACGTGGTAATGTCCGCCGGTTGTTGCCAAACAAACGAAGGGGCCGGTATAATAAAGCCAGCCAGAGAGATCGCAATCAAGCAGGCGCCTAGTACCACCACGGTCCAGTCTTCACTCAGGAAGACGGTATTGCGGGGAGGAGCCGATTGAACATCCGCGTTCATAAGGAAATAATGATTAGGGGATTTACATACTTAAGATGAGTGGCGAATCCTCGATCCGGCGGCTAAGTCGTTCCAGATAGGTATCCAGAGCGGCATCATCAACGGGTTGACTTTGCGTCAGATAGAGCCGGGCTAATTCGAGGCGATTCCGGGCCGTAAGGACCAAGGCTTCAAATTGCAATTCCTGGGCGAACCAGGCCGAGGATTTGTTCAATCGACAAGCTTGCTCGAAGAGCTGCTCAAAAATGATTTCGGTCTGACGACTATCCTGCGTGATTACCTGAACATGGTTGAGCACGTTCAAGCAATCCACGAAGGTAAGCTCTTCATTGGGCAGCTTACTTTGAATCCACTCCAAAGCCAGTTGACGAACGATGCGCTGCCCGATCAATTGGGCATACCCATCAATAGCAGTCGTTTGTTGATCCATTCTAAAGCGTTATATTCGAACAAATATAACACTTTAAAAAACGGTAGCCTACTTCTATTCCAATGGATGCTCGCGTGACTATCGAATGGTCGGCAGCGGCTCGCTTGACCTGGCGAAGAATACCTGAACTTGCTACATTTGACTGGAGACTTTTTTTAGGCAGATTTGAGGCCAAACTTCAATTTGACCATGGTTAAACGACGTGTGTTTGACGAAGCATTCAAGGAAATGGCTGTCGAGCTGTCTTATGTAAAAGGATCAATTCAAGAAGCCGCCCGCGAATTGGACATCGATCCAGGACGAATCAGCAAATGGAGACAACGCCACAAAAAAAACGATCAAACGTTGCCTGCCAATACCACACTTACTGACGAACAGCAACAGATCAGAAGGTTGCAACGAGAGCTTCGAGAAGCTCAGATGGAGCGCGATATTCTAAAAAAGGCGGTCAGCATCTTCTCCAAGGGAGACGGGAAATATTCCGATTTATAAAGGAAAACGCCAAGCTATTTCCCGTTGAGAAGATGTGTAAAGTGTTGAATGTGAGCAGCAGTGGTTATTATTATTGGCGTAAGCATCCCGTCGGGGCCAGACAACGAAACCAGGATCAGTTGGTGAACCACATCCCGTAACCGCATTGCCAGACTGATGAAGAAGGCAGGTCTTCGCAGTATAATGTATAAAAAGTATCGGATACAGACTACGGAGTCAAATCACGACTACCCCGTGGCTAAAAACGTGCTGAATAGAGAGTTCACGGCCGATAAGCCAGGGCAAAAGTGGGTCTCAGACCTCACCTATATCGCCACGGGTCAGGGTTGGCTTTACCTAACCGTGATTTTGGATCTGGCCGATCGAAAAGTGGTTGGCTGGGCCATGAGCGATAACATGAAAGCGTTGGAGACGAGTATAACCGCTTGGCGTATGGCCCTCAAGAACAGACCTATAGCGAACCAGCTTGTCTTTCATTCGGACCGGGGTATCCAATATGCCTGTACTGAGTTTAGGGATGAACTAAAGGACTTACCGGTGGCGCAAAGTATGAGCCGCAAGGGAAATTGCTGGGATAATGCGGTTGCTGAGAGTTTTTTTAAGACCCTCAAGTGCGAGATGGTCAATCATACTTATTTTGCCACGCGGGCAGCGGCTCGGTTGGCTACTTTCGAGTATATCGAGGGATGGTACAACCGCCGACGGAAGCATTCAGTATTGAATTACCGCACGCCCAGTCAACAGGAATCTTATTTTTACACTTCCTCAATGGCCGCCTAAAAAATCTCCACTATACTGTTGCAAGTCCATGATATTATTCTAAGATACAGTTATTCGAAGTTCTATCTTAGATAACTCAAAAATGTGAGCTATCGCACTGCCTCGGCAGGCCCCGTCGAGATGCCTTAACTCGTATGCCAGGTAAGATCGCTCCGATTTCTATGGTCTATGCAAAGGGAATAAACTTTGTCATATTTTTCACCCCCTATCACCAACGCCTTGACCAGTCACCAGCCAAATTGGCTCCCGGCTTTTGGCATGAATTCGGAGCGAAGCGTCGAAATGTTGCTGGGCTTCGGCCTTCTTACGGCCTAATCAGCTTGGCAAGCCTTCCGCCTAGGCGATAGCCCCTCTTACCATGTCCATAGGATAGGTTCCCAAATCGACTCGCCCCATAACGACCTAGACGGTAGCCAGCTTCACGTTCCCGATTTTTTGAGGGGTTAGCACCGGAGTTTAGGACAAAAACAATTCTCTATTTAACTTCCAGCGTACAATTATTCAGAAAATACGTAAATATACTTAAGCAGAATACGTACTCTTTATATGAATACCTGTATATTCGTTTCTATAATTACGTATCCTTAAGGAGATGACTAGCCAAATCAAACACAGCGTTTTCATTGCCGACGACGATGAAGATGATCGCTTATTGTTAAAACTCGCCTTTGCGCAACACAGTCCCGAATGTAATCTGATTTTTGCCGAAGACGGGTTGACCCTGCTGGAGGCCCTGGCTCAGGAATCGACAGCGCCCTGTTTGATTATCCTGGATTTGAATATGCCCCGCCTGAACGGATTTGAGGCCCTTCAGCAGGTACGTCACTCACTCGCACACGCTTCGGTTCCCGTGGTCATTCTGACTACCTCAAACGAGGCGTCTGATCGGAAACGGGCGTATGCGTTAGGGGCCAATGAGTTTTTGACCAAGCCTTTAAACCTGATCTCACTGGGCCAGTTGGTTAGCCATCTTCGGCAACAATGGCATCTGGAGCTCTGTATATATACGATCAGCGGCTAAGGGGCACGGGGCTGTGCTAGCCGTTACCCAGCCGACGGGGATGCTGTATGACTAGCAGGCAATCAAAATAATAATCATCATTAGTAGGGGTCACCCTCTTATCGTAACAGGAGCCTGCCATTCGTGGCATCGGCTAAACCCAGTACGGGCTAAACTGATGAGATTAACGGACAAATGACCGATAAAGGACCATTTCCATGGCTACCCAGGACGGATCGGGATGATTTGCCGCCTAGGTTGATCCCGCTTGGTAGGCTACCGCTTAACGTGTATAGTAAACCTTCACGCCTTTTCAGCTTATGTTCTCCTCTTTAGTAATTCCTACCCTTGACCTGCTGCAGGCCTTATGGGAAAAGTCACCCAGCGGGCTAATCCTTTACCAGGTCGTCCGCAATGCCTTCCAGGAGCCCATCGATTTTCAGTATGTACTGGTGAATCAAACAGCCGCTACCTTACTGGGGGCCAGGCCCGAAGCCATCGTCGGTCAAAGTTGTCAGCTGGTCTTTCCTCAGGGAGAGGTCTTGCGGGCTCACTACCGGCAAGTTGCCCGGACGGGCCAGCCCTGTCAGGTAGATTATGAACTGGCCGCGGAGGGCCGATGGTTCGAGGTGCTGATCACCTACCCCCAGCCCGACAGCCTGCTTTGTTTCTTCTCCGACATTACAGCCCGTCATCGCGTCCAAACTGATCTACTGGAGGAAAATCGTCGGCTCAAGGAAGCCCAGACCATTGGCCAGATGGGCAGCTTTGAGTGGAATCTGGGCGACACGGGTGTCAACTGGTCGGACGAGATGTACCGGATCCATGGCCTTTCGCCCCAGGCCATGTCCATTACCATCGACATGACCAGCCAGTTTTTTCACCCCGATGATCGGCTCGCGCTGGAGGACCTCCAGCAGCAGTGCTTTCGTTGTCCTGGCTCGTATGGCTTGATTCACCGCAGTCAGCGCATGGATGGGGGGATCGTCTGGGTGAATCACCAGTTTGAAAGCCTGGCCGACCCGGCCGGGCGGGTGGTTCGTGTTCATGGTACGGTTCAGGACATCACCGCGTATCGACAGACCCAACAGCAACTCCAGGAAAGTGAACGACGGTTTCGGGACATTGCCGAAACCGTCGATGAAATCTTCTGGATTCGGGATTTGCAGTAACCAGCATTTCTGTACATGAATCCGGCCTATCAAACCTATAGCGGCCGCAGTCCACAGGCCTTATATGAGGATCCACTTTCGTTTTTAGACTGTATCCAGGAGGAAGACCGACCCCTGGTCCGGGAAGCCTTTATGAGTCCCCAGCCCCACCGGAGCTTTCGCTTCAGGATCCGCCATCTGGATGGACGTCTATTCTGGCTGCACGCCCGGATCGTTTTGGCCCTCGATCAGGCAGGCACGCCAGTCCGCCGAATCGGCGTCGCCACCGATATCACCGCTGCCATTGAAAAAGAGCATATTCTGGAAGAGTCACTGGCCATCGAGCGCAGACTCAACCGGCTGAAGTCCCAGTTTATTGAGACGGCCTCCCATGAGTTTCTAACGCCTCTGACGGTCATCCAGTCCAGTGTTGAGTTGATCCAACAGTATGTGGATCGGGAGGCCGCTACGCCTTCGTCGGCTCACATTGCCCGGCACCTGGCGGTTATTTTTGAGCGCCTATCGGCCCTCAATAGCTTGCTGGGGGATACGCTGGCGCTGAGCCAAATCGAAGCGGGCCGCCTCCAGCTGCAGCTGGAATGGACAAATGTCGTCTCGTTGAGTGAAGCCCTGATGGCGTCTACTTTCGGCGGCGAACTGGCGGCTCAGCGACCGGTGCACCTGGTGGTGAAGGGGCCCGTAGCTGAGGTGCCAGTGGACAGAAAGCTACTGAGTCACGTCATAGCCAATCTACTGAGCAATGCGCTAAAATTTTCCACCCAACCTCCGCGGTTGACCATTCTGTTTCAGCCAGGCGTGGTCAGTATGGCGGTCAGCGATACGGGGATTGGCATACCCGCCAGCGAACAAGCTCATTTATTTGATAAATTTTATCGGGCCAGCAACGCCAGACATATTCAGGGGACAGGCCTTGGTCTGGCCATCTGTCAGGACTATGTGAGGTTACTGCAGGGCCGAATAGAGGTGGGCAGTATTGAAGGGGAGGGCACCACCTTCACCGTTTTTCTTCCCCTGCGTGAGCGGATGTCATCCGGCCAGCCGGCTCCATAAATTTTTTTGACCTGTCCAGGATCAGTTCAGCCCTTACCGGTGGGAACCAATACGTCAGGCAATGATGAGCGGTTGCCACCCGGGCATCCCACCTGACGGCTGGGAAACCGCAGGGTGATCACTTGTTGGCTTAAAACCAGACAAATCTACCGGCTTGTTGGTAAAGTATATACTCGCCTCCTTTGTCGATTCTGTTTCGTTTAACCCTGGCCTTCCGCAAAATTGGCGTTTAGTTTCGTCAAAAAACGCCGATGGCGAACGTCTTTTTATCACCGGATTGACAGCGTGGCTTCTGCGCAGGCTAGCCCCTCTGCCGTAACATGTACGAAGAAGGCAGCAAATAATAAATTGTGATGACTAAAGATATCCAGCATCATCTTAATATCCAGCGTAGCGGTCGCGGTTGACACCTGAAACGTATGGCGATGGTCGTCCCTGATGATATTACGAACATTGGTATAATAAGTCGTTAGATCAGTGAATGCCTTCATGTAAGTATCCATGATAAATAAGCCCTTAAAAGCGACAACAGGTTGAGAAACAAGGAAAATACTTAATCGGTAGTGTAATTCTGTGGTTAACTACCTGTTTTAGTTGATTGTTTAGCTTATGTAGAGACTTATTTTGACAGCTAGTATACCATATTGGCTAAAACATATGAGCCGTATTTATACTTACTAATAGGGAGGTAGGCTGGGTAAGGTGATGTTGGCTAATTTATGTATACACTACTGGGTCAGCTTGGCAAGTAGTCAACTAGGGTTGCAGCTACCCGATCAGAACAAGTTTCGACTGATCATTCTTTAAAAGCTAAACATATACAAATTAATTAACAGATGATACCGCCCGTTTTATCCTTAAATCTAGTTGACGGTAGACTGACCAAAAGCAGGCAGGAAGAGAGGGGTTTACCAGTAAATAACTGTTCATGATAAAGCAAATTCTAAACTATAAAAAATTAAGAATCAGCTCATTTAGTCTGACAACCTACTACCTACTTGCCTAAGAGCCAATATTTATAAAAGCAGGGTTGATTCCTAGTGTTTCTTAAAGGTTAGTTTGGCGGCTTTCAGTACTTTTGATGCTTTAACTCATCTTCCCATTAT
This sequence comes from Spirosoma pollinicola, assembly GCF_002831565.1. Classification (NCBI taxonomy): domain Bacteria; kingdom Pseudomonadati; phylum Bacteroidota; class Cytophagia; order Cytophagales; family Cytophagaceae; genus Spirosoma; species Spirosoma pollinicola. The sequence continues at coordinate 7,702,853 of NZ_CP025096.1, forward strand.
TAAGCATAGACTGACGCTGACGGCCAACGAACGGCCCAAGTTGCTGACCGAAATCGACAGTGGTGGATTTACCAGCATAAGCCTTGGTTGGGTCCTTCGGCATAAATCTTAATTGATGGTTACCCCGAGACTTTAGCCGGTAGGTTATACTACTTGTTGCCTGATTATGATTTATTTAAGCTAGGACAGCTATAGCCAACTGGAACGGTTTAAACGAGATTTGACCGTGACCAGTGGTCATGTCAAGCCGTAACGAACGCGCATAGCATTGCTCGCTAAAACCGATGAACGCATTTTTTATCCCTGTAAAGGCCCGCTCTTGCAATCGATTCCGTTTACTGACTTTCCAACGCAACCAAAAAGCCAATGGCTCTGCTGCCTTAATAGACGATTAAATGCCAACCATCAACTAAACGGTATCCCTATAATTAACCTTACCAATTGACACGTCTATGAACTATGGCATGTGCTTCGACGGCAGCGTCGTGCGGGGATGGGGGAATGACGGGCGCTGGCTCCATTTTTCCAACACGTGGGCCACCGGCCATAAAGACCAGATGGAGGACAACTACCGGCGGGCCCGGCAGATGGGTCTTACCCTTTTCCGCGATACGGTGCTCTGGGACGATACAAAACGCTGTCCGGATTATGCCTGGCTAGACCGCCTGCAAACCATCAGCCACGGTCAGATTGAAGTAGCCCTGAATCACTACGGCTTACCTGAATGGATCGATGCGGCCATGTTCTGGAATGGGCAAGCCGCTGAGGCCATGTTCGAGCTGGCTTACCAGATTGCTCACCACTATCGGGGCGCTTTTCGCAGTTACAACATCGGCGTGGAACTGGGTATCTGGACCGATTGGATCGCGGCGCCCAACAACCGGCAATGGCCATTCGGCGGACGGCCCTGGTGGGAGGTCTACCAGCAGACCAGTGCCATTACTATTGCGATTGCGAAAGGGCTCAAAGCTGCAGATCCCGCTTGTCTGACGTCCATGAGCGAACCCTGGGGCTGGGGCGCTATGCCATACCCCGATCAGGCCCGGCCCTTTGCGACGGTCTTAGGGCAAGCCGATGAAGTTGCTCGGCAAAACAACTGTTTAACCTTCCAGCAAGGCCAGACGCAGCTTCTTGACGTTATTGGGCTAAACATCTATTTTGATAACGATATTGCCCACATGTTGCGAGCGGCTCGGGATTTGTTTCCCGGGAAGAAAGTCGTTGTCGCAGAAACGGCCAACATTTACCGCCCCGACTGCCACCCGCCCACCCTGTGGTGGGCTAAGTTCGAAGCGCTCCGGGAAGCTACACTAGACGTGAGCTGGAATCCAGGGTTCCCCATGCTGACTCATGAACTGGGGGAAGCCATGGCCGGAAATTTGTTGGATGCCGATGGTACCCGGCACTGGCAGAAGACAGAATCCGTCGTTATCAATCAAGACTTTTAACTTACCAAGGAAGTCCATCGGTATGCGAGTGGACTTATAGAAGAAGGAGTTCAAGCCAATTGTATGTGACTAAGTTAGTTGGACCGATATAACAGTAAGCATCCCCTTACAGAAAGCTTTTAGGATTGGAATTAAATTGACTTAGCTGGTCAGTAAGCTGGAATTGTCGTTCTCTAATCGAAGCCTTTTCTTGGACGAATATAGATGAACGGCTATTTGCATTAAAGCAATAAACAAAGCTGAATTAATTATCAAGATTTTTTCAAACAAAATAATAAATTACTAAGAATGGACTTACCACCCTTTAATGGACTCTACAAAGAACGATCTTAATGTAATGTCTAGTAAAGGTAGCCAGTCCACTCTCAGACTTAGGTCATTCCGCTGAGCCATTGTATCCTTACCCCCTTTGGTGAGCCAGTTTTAACTGGAGTCTAAGCCACTTGCCGGTATTCGGCTGGTGTCCAAAACGCCAATGCTTGATGAGGTCGCTCGGTATTATATTCGCCTAACCACACATCCACCGTTCGGCGCACCTGCGCCAGACTCCTAAATACATTGGCATTCAGTACTTCCCGGCGAAAGGTGCCATTGAATCGCTCAATATAAGCATTCTGCGTCGGCTTACCCGGCTCAATCCAATGCAAGATAACTTTCTGATCTGCACACCACTCCTGCAACGCCTGGCTAATAAACTCAGGCCCGTTATCGCTTCGTAATCGCTCGGGTTTACCCTGTTGTTCCATCAACCGATCCAGTAGCCGAATCACCCGTTGACTAGGTAAGGAGTAATCGATTTCGATACCCAATGCTTCCCGCCGGGTGGCCGGTGCCATTGTAATCATCCAGTACATTCAACGTCCGAAACTTACGACCATCCGCTAGGCTATCTGACGTAAAATCCAGGGACCAGCAGTTATTACAAGCCGTTGCTTTGGGCAGGGGCTGGCGAACCGCTTCGGGCAATCGCTTCTTCACCTTACGAGGTAGTGTCAGACCAGCTAGCCTATACAAGCGCCTGATACGCTTATGATTAGCTGTTTCTCCTTGCTTGCGCAGTTTATAATGAATTTTCAAAAGGCCCCAATGTTTGTAGCGTTTAGCTACCTGCCTGATACGCTCCTGTAAGCCCTTATCTTTATCTTTAACGGCTACTGGGGCAGTCATGGCATTACGGCTAAGACCTGTCCAACGGCAGGCTTTGCGCTGACTTAGCTTCTTTTCTGAAATCATCCACTTGGTCAACGCTCTGCGCTCGACAGGCCCTACCGCTGGTACTGTCGTGAAAACCAAATTTTTGATTAGGATTTTTTTAATATATTTGACTCATCCAAAGGACAACTCCGCTACGGTGGATTGATCCCGTGTAGTCCCGCTAGTCGGGACTATTTTTTTGTCACTCTGATCTGGCTGGCTAGTTAACGGAGCTTCCATTTCCGCCGGAGTCGACTGTTTTGGGACATACTTAGTCTGATGACGCCATAATGCGTAAGCTAGTAGGAGTAACTTTTTCTGAACAGCTACATAGGCTTTCATTTTGGTATTAGTCTTTTGATAGACTCGTTCGTAAAGTGCTTGACAAGTTGGCTCCCCAAAGCGAACCGCATTGAAGGCGGGTAAATGCAGAATACGGCGAATACGACCGCTCGGGCGGCCCCGTGTTCCCTTTTTTAGAGATCCGAGTTTTACCAGAACGATTACCCGATTGATTCTCAATCACATCATAGCCCGCATAACTCACTAATTGTCGTTGGTTAGCGAAGCCCTCAAATCCGTTGGTTTCAGCAATCAAAACTGCTACCGATAGAAGGGCTAACCCCTTGATGGCGGTCAAGCGTTCGACCTGTTCTTTCAGAGTAGCATCCTGCTCAATGAGTTGGTGAATGGCTGTCTCTAAAGAGTCTAGCTGTTGATCATAGACGGCTAATAATTTGGCGTTCTGTTTTGTGATAAAATCATCGCCTATTGCGCTGTAATCCAGGGCATGTTGCTGGTTACGACACTGGGTTTTCCATTCCTGAAGCCGCTGATGCTGTCGGGTTAGCAAGCGTAAATTGTAGATGTTCTTGGATAAGGGTTTCCACAGAGTAAGTTGTTGTTCCAGACCCATTCGAGCCAACCCCTGGGCATCAATTTTATCATTCTTGGACTTGTAGCCTAAGCTTTTCAGGTAATGCTTTGCCTTGTTAGGCAATAGAATACAGACCGACTGATCCGTTTGATAGAGGTGCCAGGCTACAGCCTCATGGTAGACGCCTGTCGACTCCATCACATAGCGGAGTGGCAAGCCGTCCGTTTTTTTACAATGCTTACTAACTCAGTGCTCTAACTGAGCAAAAGCAGGCGGTTTGTTGGCCACTTTAGTCGACCCTTTGACGACGACTCGGCCATCAGTGTCGATCACTGACAGACAGACTTGAAGCGACTCTTTACTAATGTCCAATCCGACACAATAGCGTAGCAGTGGCATAGAAAAGGGGATAAAGAATGAATACGTTGGTTGACCGACGGCCTTCTCCCGCTGTTGCACACGGATGCCAGATCATAACCAGAGGTTACGACTATGGGTACTGTTGGAGCTACAGGGAAAAGACAAGCTAGCCAGAGCAACCAGCGGTGCAGTATCGTTGTGACGTACTATCGGCGGAACTCAGGGTGCTGGCTAGCTTTGTCAGACCTTACTCAAAAATTGTACTTTTTCTGATAAGATCAACTGAAAACAAAGATATGAACGGCGGACCGTCACTTTTTTGTGAGGGCTTCTTTGAAAATGTCGTTTTGTAAACTTAGCTCGGCGTACATCTTTTTCAACCGCCGATTTTCTTCTTCTAACTCTTTCAACCGTTTTACCTCGGCTAGTTGCATACCACCATATTTTGCCTTCCAGTTGTAAAATGTGGCTTCGCTGACACCGTGTTCGCGGGTAATTTGGGCGACGGTTTGGCCGCTATCCTGTTGTTTGAGAATCGCTACGATTTGCGATTCGGTGAATCGTGTTGCCTTCATTTCCCTTTCCAATTGCTAGTGAAATTTAAGTTTTTTTACTCTACTTTTCACTGGCTCATTTTTAAGGGCTCAGGACAGTTCAATGTCGATACGAATCGTATTTTCCTGAACAGGGCTATTTTGAAACGTTCGTCTGATGACTGAGTTATAGCCCGAAGTAGGATTACCAGAAATGAATGACTTCGCCTTTTGATAAGCTGACTTCTCTCCTCTTTTTGTCTAGTAGTTAGACTATTATATAAAACGTATGCTAGGGGTAGTACCGCGGTGGCGGGCCACTTGACAGTTATTAAAACAGGCCATTTCACAAATCGCCCCATTTACAAAGCAGATCTATGACAGTTCCTTCGTCTCACGAATGAGCGTATAAAGAGACGGTTATTTTTTATTATCTGTCTAACGCAATCAGTTGCATACGTTCAGATCTAAACTTGTTGCACTTCTAGCAATATCACAAGTATCAAAGCCGCACCAAACTCACTAATCGGCTGTTTTGGTTAAGTTTGTATATCAGTTTATCTATTCTCGCTATCGTTATGGTTGTCTCGCCACGATTAACCAATGCTCAATTGGCCTTACTAGAAATGTTCAGCTTCGAGATGAGCGAAGCCGAAGTGTTGGCCATGCGACAAACGCTTATGCAGCATTTCCGTACACGGCTCGAAGAAGAGGTCCAAAAGGCCACTCAGCTAAAAGGACTGACCACTGCTCAACTCGAAGAGCAAATGAACTTTGAGAACCGTACGGAACGGCTTGACCAAATTCGAGCTGCTCAGTGAAAGTAGTTATCGATACCAATGGTCTACTCCGGTCGATTCCCCGGGACGGATCGTACCGCTGGCTTTATGATGCGTTTGCGGCCAATCAGTTCACGTGGGTTGTCAGTACTGAAATCTTGCTCGACTAGCTAGCTAGTTCAAAACCGATTGTCATTGTATTGGATAATGGTCCAATTCATCGCTGTCAGGCTGTTTACGACCAACAGGCCAACTGGGAAGAGCAGGACATGTACCTATTCTTTTTGCCGACTTACAGTCCGCACCTGAATCCGATCGAAATTCTGTGGCGGTTCCTAAAGTATCGGTGGTTGCAGAAGCTCCATTACAGTTCATGGAGTCGTCTGAAAAAGGCCGTTTTTGCTATCATTCGTTTATTTGGTCAAGAATATCGGATCTGTTTTGACGGGTTAGTGAATCGAAATAAAGTGAAGTTTAATTCTGCGTGATTACTTAAGTATATACTTATTATTTAAACGCCATGTCATCAACCCGACGCCGTTTTTTAACGTCTGCCACGGCGCTTGCCGGAGCTGCATTTCTTCAGGATGATCAACCTGTTCAGGCGAAACCCGCGCTCAAATCGTTCCCGATTGCCTGTAATTCCTATTCTTGGTTAACCTTTTATGCCCGTCAGGGAAAAACCTGGATGGCCGACCCCGATGCGTCGCTGGCAGAACTGGTACAGTCAGGTATGACGGCATACGAACCGGGCCTTAGCTCGGTAGATGAAGTGACTAAATTGCTACCTCTACTGACAAAGCACAAACTGGCTATGCACTCGTTGTACGTAAACAGTACGCTGCATAAAGCCGATGAAGCGCAGAAATCTATTGATTCGGTATTGGCAATTGCCGAGGCTTCCCGTCCTGCCGGAACATCTATTTTCGTAACCAATCCCAGCCCCATCAGTTGGGGAACCAACGACGACAAAACCGATGCTGAACTCGCGGAGCAAGCCCGCAACCTCGACCGACTGGGTGGTGAGCTACGCAAACGTGGCATTACCCTCGCCTACCACACCCACACCCCTGAGCACCGACAGGCAGCCCGCGAGTTTCACCATATGCTACTCGCCACCGATCCCAAAAATGTGTCCCTTTGCCTGGATGCTCATTGGGTGTACCGGGGCTCTGGAAATTCACAAATTGCCCTGTTCGACGTCGTAAAATTATACGGTAAGCGAATCGTTGAGGTGCATATCCGACAATCAAAAAATAAGATCTGGCAGGAAACGTTCGGCGAAGGGGATATTGATTATCAACATCTTTCCAGCGAATTAAGCACACTAGGTATCCGTCCAAATCTGGTACTGGAACAGTGTCTGGAAAAGGAAACACCCAATACGATGGGACCGATAGAAGCTCATAAACAGGATTTGGCAAGTGTTAAACGTATGTTTGCCGGGTTGATAGGTTCATAAAACAAACACCATGCTTGTGGGTTATTATCTGTGATTGGCGCAGTGCTTTTCACAACCTTATAAACTCACGTTAGTATCATGCAACCCAACATTGGCCTCGAGAAAGACGTCCTCAAACAGGACAACATACTTTTAAACGATTTCCTGTCCGACCTTCATGTACTCTATATTAAAACCCGTAAATACCATTGGAACGTAGCGGGTCCAAACTTCATGGAGTACCATAAATTCTTCGAGAAGCAGTACAATGCCATTGAGGAAGAAATTGATGCCGTTGCTGAGCGCATTCGGCAATTAGGTGGCAAACCCCTGGCTACAATGGGTGAGTTCTTGCATAACACCAGCCTGAAAGAAGATACCGGCACCCCAAAAGATACGGCCGAAATGTTCAAAAATCTCCTGTCAGATCACGAACAGATCGTTCGTGAACTACGCGAAGACGTAGAAAAGTGTGACGATGAACTGAAAGATGCCGGCACCGCCGATTTTCTTACCGGCCTGATGGAAGCTCACGAAGCCATGGCCTGGATGCTCCGCAAATACTTATCCTAAACGATAATGGTGTCTGGTGAGTTGTAAATGATGAATTGTGCTAGTTTTCGCCTACATTCATCATTTACAACTCACCATTTACTTTTGTGCCCAAATCGCTTTCTATTCGCTCTGGTCTTGGCAGTGTACTATTCTGGTCGGTTATTTCGGCTGCGTTTATTGGTCCCGGTTCAGTTACTGCCTGCGCTATTGCCGGCTCAAAATACGGATTACATCTTCTTTGGGTATTAACCTTTGCTACACTTGGCACCGTCTGGTTGCAGGAAGCAGCCGCCCGAATCACCATTGCGACCGGCAACGACTTAGGCCAGATTATCACCCAAACGTATACAGGGACCCGTGGCCGTCGCATAGCCTGGGCTCTGTTTCTGGCTATTTTTCTGGGTTGTGCCGCCTATCAGGCAGGTAATATTCTCGGCGCTGTAGCCGGGCTTGCTTTACTAACTGGCTTACCCGTACCTCTCTTGACAATTTGTGTTGGTGCCGTCTGTACTCTATTGTTATGGATTGGTTCTACGCAGGGATTGGCCAATATGCTGGGTCTGGTTGTATTCGCGATGGGCGGTGCCTTTTTATATGTCGCTTTTGGTACACCCGTTACCCCCGCGAGTTTGGCCGAAGCACTTGTTGTGCCTTCTATCCCTTCTGGTTCATTGTTACTTATAAATGGACTCATCGGCACAACAATCGTTCCCTATAACCTCTTTTTTGGGTCTAGTATTGTGCCTGCAGGTAACTCGGAAACCGGAGAATCAGTTGGGCAGTCGCTAGGGGAGATGAAATTGGGCATCTGGGTAGCGGTGATTCTGGGAGGTATAATTTCGGTCGTTTTACTGTTGGTGGGTCTACTCATTCCCGGCGATTTCTCATACGCGCACATGGCGCAGGTAATGACCGACCGGCTAGGCCCATGGGCAGGTTCACTCTTTGCTTTTGGTTTGTTTGCCGCTGGGTTTGCCTCCTCGCTGACGGCACCCTTAGCCGCTGCAGTAACTGCCCAAAGCCTACTAGGCATCCGCAAAAACTCCCCTGCTTACCGGGGCATCTGGCTCGTTGTTATTGCAACGGGCTTAACGTTTGGCTTGTTGAACGTAACGCCTATTCCGGTTATCGTAGCTGTGCAGGCAATCAATGGCATCCTTCTACCCTTCGTTACAGTCTTTTTGTTCCTCGCCATTAATAACCGGGCTTTGCTGGGGGATCAATACTGCAACTCATTCTGGCAAAATATAGCTATGGGTTCAGTCGTGCTTGTAACAGCCGTATTGGGCCTTTGGAACGTTTGGTTAGCTATCCAGCCTGGAAAACCCTGACTATCTTAAAATTCTACTTACTCAACTTTATCAATACCTAATAGTCTACTATTCTATATAATTTATATTCTATCTATTAAAATCATAATTATTATTCAATTGGATTCTACAAAAAAATAAAAATAGCCTAGTAAACGATTTGGCATGAATCATGCATTAATATATATCTATTGACGACATCAAACATACAAATCAATACACTCTATTCTTTTTCATTTCAAAGTAAGTAGAACCTCAACAAAAGTTAAAGCTAATCTCTTTTAATTCAACCCATTAACTGTATTAAATTACCAAGATCTAAAACGAAAAGTTTACTAATTTTTATACATTAGATATCTTTTCCGTTACTAAATGGTCTAAACATCGTCTCGAATTGATTAATACATATAAGAAAATCGGCTATGATCTTTATGTTAAAATACCTGGCATAGTAGAAAACAGGCTTCTACATAATGCAGATAATTACCTACCTATTTCACTGTATAAGGCGGGTAATTCTGGGCTATTGCTTACTAATCCGGTCAGCCTGTTTGCCAGTAAAAACACTATTGATCAAGCACTTAGTCTACATTCCTCTTTTATCCAACTATGAATCATATCTCTTACGATTGTACCAGTTTGTCACGTCACCCATACTGGCGAAGCTTCCGTTGCAAAAGCCCCCTTATTACCCTGCTCTTGCTGAGCGTTCTACTCTCGGGGAATGGTTGCGTTTCGCCTAAAAGTATCGTGTATTTCCAGGGGGAGGCAGAAACCGGTAGCGCTGTCCGTATGCCCGAAGCGTATACACCTCTCATCAAAACAGGCGACGTATTATCTATTCAGGTAAGCAGCCTTAATGCCGAAGCCGCTACGTTCTTCAATCCATATACGCCTATGCTTGTGGCAAATGGCCGTACCGTACAACCTTCCAATACCAGTGGCCTGCCCGAAATGTCAGGGTATCTGGTCTCCCCTGATGGCGAAATAGAACTTCCGCTTATTGGCTCAATCAAAGTGAGTGGGTTAACGATCTCACAAACAAAAGAACAGGTTCGGGACAAACTAAAGACCTATCTGAAAGAGCCGACCGTGAACATCCGAAATCTAAATTTTCGTATTTCGGTACTTGGCGAGGTAGTCAGACCCTCGCTTTTCACCGTTCCCAATGACCAGATCACGCTCATTGAAGCCATAAGCTTAGCCGGTGACGCCACTATCTACGGACGTAGAGATAACATACTGGTTGTCAGAGAAGAGAATGGGCAAAAAACGTTTTCACGGTTAGATATTACGAAGCGTAATTTGTTTCGCTCGCCTTATTATTATCTCCACCCAAACGATATAGTTTACGTAGAACCAGGTAAAGTTCGTGTTTCCACAGCCAACCAGTTCTATCAGGTTATTCCCGCGATTTTGAGCGCCTTATCACTTGTAGCCATCATTGTAACCCGTCGCTAGTAAATTGACTATGGCAACAAACTCCTCAAATTATACCTACGCACCTTACCAGGTTATGGACGTTGGTACAACGAACATACGTGCCATTCTGCTGCGCTATCTGCAGCATTGGTATTGGTTTGTTTTATCGGTTGGATTACTACTCGCGGTTGCATTCATCTATTTACGTTACCAGCAGCCCATTTATAAAAGCCAGGCAAGCTTATTAGTGAAAGATGAAAAAAAGGGGCTGGACTCAGAGAGCATGCTTAAAGAACTGGAAATTTTTGCACCAAAAAAAGTCGTTGAAAATGAAATTGAGGTCTTAAAATCATTTACCCTGATGGATCGGGTTGTGAAGCAGCTTCACCTCGATGTAGTCTATTTTCAGGATACCCCTTTTGGCAAGCGGGAAGTGTATACCCAGTCGCCCATTCGCCTGATTGTCGAACAGGCTAAGCCCACTCTTTATTCAACCGAAGAGCCCTTAAAGATCTCCTTCGTCAACGCGACCACCATTCTTCTGAACGAGCAGCAATATCCGATAAACAGCAGCGTTGACACGCCCTATGGCCGGTTAAGGATTTTCCCGCTTCAGGTCATTTCGGCATCTACCGAACCCATTTTTATACGGATTTTCAAGGAGTCAAAAATCGTTAACGAGTATTTGAAAGTACTAAAGGCTGAGCCAACCAGTAAAGCCTCAACAGTCATTATGCTTACGCTCGAAACAGCCTCATCCGATAAAGGGGAAGCTATTCTGAATCGGCTGATTGACGTTTATAACGAAGCCGCTGTGTTGGATAAAAACCGGGTAGCCTCCAACACACTGAACTTTATCGAAGAACGCCTGCAACTGGTGTCCGGCGAACTTCAAACCGTTGAGAAAGGGGTTGAACAGTATAAATCGGCGCAAGGCATTACAGATCTGACCACACAAGCACAAGGCTTTCTGGAGACCGTGCAACGTAACGACGCCGAAATGAGTCAGGTTTCGGTTCAGTTGGGTGCTCTGCATGAAATAGAGGATTATATACGCCAGCAGCCGGGCAACAGGAATGGTGCCCCGGCCACCTTGGGGTTAAGCGACCCCAGGCTGGTTAATTTAATTCAATCGGCGACCAAGTTAGAGGCCCAACGCAATGAATTAGCTCAGACTGTTCCGGATAAAAACCCGATATTGCGAACTGTCGATGCGCAGATCCGAGCGGTAAAATCAGAGATATCCGAGAACGTAGCGACGATGCGGGCTATGCTTACTACGGCGCAGCGTCAGTTTTCACAAACAAACCAAAAGATGGAAGGTACTATTCGGACCATTCCAGCCAAGGAGCGGGCTCTGCTAAATATTACCCGGCAACAGGCGATCAAAAACGACTTGTATACGTATCTACTGCGCAAACGGGAAGAAACCGCCGTGTCTTTTGCCGCAACAATTTCCGACTCGCGCGTAGTCGATGTTGCGCGTAGTGAAGAGAAGCCTACAAAACCAAACCAGTCACTTACCTATTTGCTGTTTACGCTGGTTGGCCTGATAATTCCTGTTGCTGCCATGGCGACTCGGGATGTCGTTAATAACCGGGTCATTCGGCGAGCCGACGTAGAAGAGCAAACAAATACACCAATATTAGGCGAGATTGTTCGCAAAAGAACGCCAGAGGCTATGGTTGTATCCTCAAGAGCGCATTCGGTCATTGCCGAGCAGATTCGGGCGCTTCGTACCAACCTCAGTTTCTTACGCGAAAACCGCACCGGTAGCCAGGTATTGTTATTCACATCCAGTATCAATGGTGAAGGAAAATCCTTCCTTTCCCTAAATCTGGGCGCCAGTCTTGCGCTGGTTGGATCACGAACTGTAATTCTGGAAATGGATCTACGCAAACCTCAGCTCCGTAACTCATTGAATCTGGATGATGGCCCCGGATTGAGTAACTACCTGATCGGCGAAACGAATGTCGACGAAATAATTCATCCGGTCCTTGATAACGAAAATTATTACATCATCCGCAGTGGCCCATTACCACCCAATCCCTCTGAGTTATTAAGCAGTACGCGACTGGAGAAACTAATTCTTGAATTGAGAGATCGATTTAACTATGTAATTATCGACGCACCGCCGATTGGACTAGTTACTGATGCTCAACTAATTGCGCCTTATGTGGATGCAACCCTGTACATTGTTCGTCATGATGTAACACCGAGAAATTACCTTAAAATGATCGATATGCTGCATCGTGAAAAGCGATTCAATAAACTTAACATTGTACTCAACGGGGTTGGCGACGGGGAACCGAATTATTATAGCTATGGACAGAAAGGTAATGCATACGGCTATAATAATATCAAGAAAAAAACGCTGTTGAGCCGCTTAACATCCAACAATTAACGTGTCTTCCTTATGGTCTCCAATGTCCTGGACCCCCATCATGTCAAGGCTCGCGTCAAGCCACCTTTTCTTGTTGGGCCAATACATTATAGCGGCAAACGTATATTCGATTTGGTAATCGCCGGTTTGGTTACGGTGTTTATCTTAAGCTGGCTTATCCCGCTGGTGGGCCTCGTGATCATGCTTACCTCCCGGGGTCCTGCTATTTTTATACAGACTCGATCCGGCCTTCATGGACGGCATTTTGCGTGTTATAAATTCAGAACAATGCACTGGTCATCCAGCCAGGGGCCATTCCATCAGGCATCGAAAAACGATACGCGGGTAACGCCGGTAGGTCGGTTTCTGCGTCGTACAAATCTCGATGAAATGCCTCAGTTCCTAAATGTTCTACTGGGTCAGATGAGCATCGTTGGCCCACGCCCGCATCCTATTCAGCTTGATGCCCAATTCTGGCATAGTATGCCCGGTTATTCACACCGCTATCAGGTAAGGCCCGGCATTACAGGGCTGGCACAGGCGCAGGGGTGCAGGGGCGAAACAAGCAGCACGCTTAAAATGAAACACCGGTTGATGTACGACCAGTTTTATATTCGCAAAGCCACGCTGGGCCTGGATACCTCAATTTGTTTGCATACGCTGCTGTCGATGCTCAAAGGAAATACGGATGCTTTCTGATGCTAACGAACCTCCGTTTATTCCTCGCTAAACTCAGCTCGCCAGACGGTATTGATGCCCGCAGCCTGATTATTTACCGAAACGTTTTTCAGTCCGTTTTTGTGAAGGGATTTGGTATATTGATTGGATTCCTGACGATCCCGCTTACCCTCACTTACATCAGCGTAAGCGATTTTGGCATCTGGATGACGATCACATTCCTGACCTCCTGGTTCAGTTTGGTTGATGTTAGTTTCGGGAATGGACTGCGAAATAGCTTAGTGTCGTTTTTCACTACCGGCGATACCCAAACCGCACGCCGGTATGTCAGTACCTTATATTTCTTATCGGGTGGGCTGGCACTGCTCCTGGCCATCACCTTCATGGCCGTTGGGCACTATGTAAGCTGGACAGCCCTGTTAAATATTCGCAGTGATAATCCCGAACAGGTAAATGGTATCATTACTTACACACTTGTTGGTTTCAGCGTTCAACTCCTGTTAAAACCAATAAATTCGATTTTACTAGCCGATCAAAAAGCGGCTCTGGTCGGGTGGATTCTGTTACTGATCAATGCCCTTATTATTGGGATCATCTATTTCGGCGCTCCTTACTTCGACAAGTCCCTGCTGCTTATCGCTCATATTTACAATCTGGTGCCTATTGTCATACTAGGTCTGGTTTCACTTTATTTCTTTGCCCGAATCTATGCCAATATAGCGCCCGGTTTTGCCCATATTGATCTATCATTGAGTCAGGAACTGTTTAGTATAGGCGGGCAGTTTTTTGTGCTTCAACTCGTTAGTGTACTTGTGTTTACATCGGGAGGATTATTCATTTCTTACTTCCTTGGCTCCGACAGTGTGGCGCCTTATAGTATTGCCAATAAATATTTCAGCGTAATAACCGTACTCTATGGCATTGTTATTACGCCCTATTGGTCGGCCTTCACGGATGCGTATGTGAAACAGGACAAAGCCTGGATACAACACACCATGCGCCAGTTAAACCGAATCAGTGCAGGTATGGCATTGCTGGCGGTGCTGATGCTTGTAGCTGCAAACACCATCTTTAAAATATGGATCGGCTCGAAAGTTACTGTTTCGTTCGACCTGTCGGTTTCATTACTCCTCTACGTGATCAGCTTTATGTTTTTGAGTAACTACAATTCCTTTATCAACGGAACCGGCAAAATCCGCATACTGGTATACGCATCGCTGCTTGGTGTCATCTTGTACTTACTCCTGACAACCGTACTCTTTCGCTGGGCCGAAGCAGGTCCGGCCAGTGTTGCCATCGCTGGCACCATATGGAACCTGGCGCTGCTGGGAATATGTATGCGGGAATACAAAATGATTCTGCGTCGAATGCCTTCAACGATCCCTGAACATCAAGAGACCTATTGAAAATAGTACTTATAATTTCCACTATTCACCCGTAAACGTATGGCCTTCCCCTTTATTCGACTCAGTTTTAGAGCCATCCGCTTTGGGTGGCGACGTAGTCGTCGGGTTGCGGGGTCTGTGGTTACCCGGCTTGTGTTTTACCTTAATAATGTCAGCTACGGGTCGGATATGAAAAGCTGTGGAATTCCGGTAGTCGATATTAATGACGGTTGCACACTGCGTATAGGTTCATCGTTCAGCTTCAATAGTGGCCGAAATCATAACCGTATTGGCCGTCAACAGCCCTGCTTTTTCATTGCTGACCTTGGTGGTAACATCCAGATTGGTGACCGCGTAGGCATGAGCTGCACCGCGCTGGTTTGTCACAATGCCATTACCATCGGCAACGACGTTACTATTGGCGGCAATACAGTCATCTATGATACAGATTTTCACACGTTAAACACCGACCAACGGGCTAATTTTCAGGATAATAGTCTGGCCAAAACAGCCCCTGTCAATATTCAGAACAGGGTATTTATTGGCTCCCACGTAACGATTCTTAAAGGCGTGACCATTGGCGAAAACGCCGTGATTGCGGCCGGTTCGGTCGTTACGAAAAATGTACCCCCCAATCAGATATGGGGCGGTAACCCCGCTCAGTTTATCCGGCACCTTCAGATGCAATCTGTTTATGAGTAAGAACATTCTTCTGCTTGTCTGTTGTGCATTGGCACAGGTAACCCCATTGATCTACCAGGCGATATTTGGATACGGCGAATACTATATATACCCATCGCTAATGAGCCACTCGCTGCTCATTATCCCGATTGTAATCATATTTCTGCTAAAAAACCGGTATTCAAAAGTTTTCCTACTCGTCTGGATTGCCTGGCTGTATGTGGGTGAGTTGAAAATCCTGACCTATTTCGCCATCAATCCCTACTTTATTTCTATGGATGAAGGGTGTATCGTTTATAACATCTACCTGATATTTTTAAGCATAGGTATGTTACTGCACGATGCCAACACCCAAATGCCAATGGTATCTGAGGAGGATCAGATCGCAGGTCGATTGATCTATAATGACCTTGGAGCTTTCGAGTATGTCTTGCTGGCCTTTCCGCTCATCTGGATACTCGATTTTGTCAGAAATGTGGGTTTTATTCCAATCCTGTCCGGCCATGATGTTACCGACACGATGTATGGATTAAGCTATGGGTATGTCTATAATTTCGGGTTTTTCAACTGCCTGTCGGCGGTCCTACTGTATGATCGTTTTTTGAAAAGCCCCGACAAACGACGCAAAACGTTCTGGCTGGCTATGCTGATTGTGTCCATAGTAATTATGTCAGCCGATAGCAAGCGATTGTATTTACTGGTCTCGTTACTGGCGATTTTCGTTTACGATAAGCTCATGTCAGGATCAATGACTATTAATTCCAAAACAGCCGTGATGGTTGTCAGTGGTATATTTCTGTACGTGATTCTGCAAAACATCCGGCTTGGCAGTACAACCGAATCTCCATTTGCGCGTGACGGACTGCCGCTGGGTGCCGAATTTAGAGAGTACATCCGAGCCGTAAACGAATTTAAACCGGGCGAAATCCCAGGCTATGATCTGGCAGCGAGTACGGTAGGTGCTTTTGTCAATTCGTTTCTTCTAAAAATTGCTGGATTCGATAAATCAGAATTAGTCCATAAAGACAGCGCTTATTCGTTCATGAAGCTATTTGACTCCGAAAATACACTTGGTATTCGTACCGGCCTCACCTCGGAGGTGTATTTTGCCTACGGTTTCTACGGGTTGATCATCATCACTTTCTTCGGGTGGCTTATTAGCCATATTTCCTACCGGCTCGTTTGTGTGACGCAAAAATCCAGCCTGATTTTCCTCAGTACCATCTATGGATTACTCGTACTGACGGCCTTTGGACAAAGCTCGGTAACGGTGGGTTGCCTGTCTGTTTTATCCTATCTGTATCTGTTGATGGCTCTGGTAAAACGCCTGAGCCGTCAACAGGATACGCTCCCTCCCCATTTAGTATGATCTACATTGTTATTCCGGTACACAACCGGAAAGCCTATACGTTGGGCTGTCTGGCCGACCTGAAAAAGCAAACCCTGACAGAAAAACGCGTGATCGTAGTGGATGATGGCTCTACCGATGGCACTACCGAACTGGTTGCCCGGCAATTTCCCGACGTGATTATATTAACCGGTGATGGGTCTTTGTGGTGGGCAGGTGCAATGAACTTCGGTATCCGCTACGTGCTCGACAAATTGACGCCCGACGTTAATGATTTCATCTTGGCGCTGAACGATGATATCCAGGTCAGGCCAGACTATCTTGCCAGTTTGCTTACAGCCTATCAGGCGAATCACCCCTGTATAGTTGGCTCAGTATCAGTCGATGTAAAGCCTCCCCACACATTATTGTATGCCGGTACAGGCATGAATCTGGTATTTCCAAAGATTGACAATTGGGCTATCAGTCGTTTCAAAAACAGCCATGCTTTCTTGATAAAGACGAGCCCGTATCTTCTATCAGACAGTTTGCCGGGCCGGGGAATGTTAATTCCAATGCCTGTTTTTAAAGCCATTGGCCTTTTCGATGAGCAGCGGTTCCAGCACCATATGGCCGATCTTGACTTTTCGATCAGTGCCCGAAAAGCTGGTTTCCCATTGGTGGTTTCGTCAGCAAGTGTAGTTTACGAATATACGGATGCAACGGGTGTAAACATCACGAAGCCCATGTCTGTTCAGGCGTTCTGGGCAGCATTATCGGCCATAAAATCACCTGTCAACAGGCATGTCCGGTATAATTTTGCACTTAAGCACTCGCCTTTGTCTTATCTGTATTTTGGCCTGGATATGCTTCGAATTATAGGGGGATACCTAATCCGGCGAATTAAAGTGATTGCTCCAGTGGCTTACTAATCTTCTGTTTGTCGATCAACGCGTCATATAGGTCCAGGGTTGCCTGTAGAGCTACGTTTTTGGCGTAACGGGTCTGGTACTCGATATAGGCATTTTGTGATAGTATGGATTGCCCACTTTTGTCTAGTCGAAACCTACTGATGGTTTGCCCTAAATCAACACTATCCCCAGTTCGAAATAAAAGTCCGGTCTGGCCATCTTTTACAATTTGATTTAAGTTTTGCTGATCGGAACAAATTACGGGTGTTCCGGATGCAAACGCTTCCAGAATGACGGTAGGCAGGCCCTCATACCAGCGTGAAGGCACAAGTAAGGCCCGACAATGGTTAATTGCCTCCAGCACGGCCTCGCGCGGTTGTTTACCCCGGTATCGGATTGTCGGTACTTGTTCAGACATCTGTTGTACAGCGACCGCCAGCGGGCCATCACCAATAATTTCGAGCGGGAAACCGCATTTTTCAGCCGCCTGAAGCAATACGTCAACGCCTTTCTCAACCGTCAATCGACCAGCGTACAGAAAGAAATCTCCTCTTCCTTCAGGTCCTGTGTACCCGGCATCGGCCACAAAATTGGGTTTAACACACACTTGCTCAGGTTGTAATTTCAGCGAGGAACTAAGGATTTTTTGGTGGGTAAAGTCGGTAAGCACCACAAACCGATCTACCTGTTTCCAAATACCGGTTAACTTATGTAGTAACGTGATGGCCGAAAGGTGCGCTGATTTTGCTTTAGAGTTTTGAAAGCAGGCGTTCCGAATGCCAGCCAGCGGTATCGTCTTTGTCAGGCACACTTCGCACGGTGTTTCTCCGCCACGCATCAACAGGCCATTCACGCACACCAAGCGATAATTATGTAAGGTCATCACAACTGGAATCTGGCGCTTTTTAGCCGTCCGAATCACAGCTGCCGAAGCCGTATAAAACAGATTGTGAATGTGGACGATGTCGGGCAGAAACTGACTTATGACATGATCCAACCGCCTTCCCGACTGGAAATTATATAGCGCCTGAACTGCCGACTGTACATTCCCTACTAGTGTGCCATCAAAACTTTCGTTGTCAAAAGTCAGCGTTTCGACTACAATTCCATACTCCCGCAGTAAATCAACCTCCTGTTTAAAGATGGTGTCTTCGCCCCCACCCTGCTGATAATAATTGTGAATCAGTAATACGCGCATAGTTGGGAGTGGATAAAATGAAAAGGAGCGTGACTCCGTCAGGAGTGACAGGCATGATTGGTGGCGCTTCAGGCAAGACGTTTAATCGGCAAAATTTGCGTGCCGTAGGTCAGCAATTTGTTCCAGATACGAACTGGAACACTAAATTTTCGGAGGAACCACCGGTTATAAGCAGCATGCGTCTGTACTGATTTCGGCAGGGCAAATTGCCGTTGTTGTCCATTGTCCAACAGGGGTTTATAGCGATCATAGATGACTTCGGTAGTCGAATCGGGCGAATCGACACCGATATTGACCGTTTTAGAGACGGCTGGATAAAGCGTGTAACCGCCTACTTTAAATTCGTGGTAACAAAGCCGAATATCCCAGGCATCGATTTCGCGGCTTTTCGCCCGTTGCAACATCCTCAGCCGATCGCTGCCGCCCGCCTTAAACTGCTGCCGGGCCATTGAGTCGTTCATGAAGTCATCGAAATCCGTCAGTGCCCAATCCACCCCTTGCCAACGGTCGGCCCAGATGGCCCATCCCCAGGCACAGGTTCGCGGAAAGAAATAGCCATCATCCGTGTAGCCATTTGGACGTTTAAACGGAAAGGTGTACCCTCCTACCGAAAACACCGTTGGTATATCGGCGTATTGGTCGAGAGACTGATTCATGAAATCCAGAAAATTGGGCGTCGTTACGACATCATCTTCGACCACAATAACTGTCGAATGCCGTTTCAAAACCTGCGAAACACCAGCAATAATGGAGTTGGCACAACCAATATTCAGCTCGCTGTAGGTGCGATGAATCTGTTTGAAACCGCTAATAGCATCAACCAAAGTCTGGACAGCCTCTACTTTCTTAATTTCGTCATCGCGACGCGGGCCGTCGACAAACACATATAATTCGGTATCCTGGGCCAGGTAATTAGCTTGCAGTGCTGTAATGGTTTTCTGCAATTCATCAGTACGTTTAAAGGCAAAGAGGATAACGGGAGCAGTCATGAGTGGTTCTTTAGGCAGGTGAGAGCATAAATAGGTGGATCAGGAGCGGGGTAGAATTCCCTGCCTGATCAGCTGCCGAAAAAAATAATAGATGAACCAAAGGTTGGTGGACACATACCGACCAAGCAGACGGCGAGGCTCCTGAGCAAAGCGAAAAAGCCATTCCAGTCCGTGTTTCTGCATCCAGCGGGGTGCTCGTTTTTGCTCGCCAACCAGCACCGGAAGGGCGCCACCAATGCCAAGCAAAACGGCCGGAATCCGGTCTGAGAGTGCGGCCATCCACTTTTCTTGTTTCGGGCAACCCAAGGCGACGAATACCAGCGCGGCTCCCGAAGAGGTGATATCATTGATGACGTGTGTTTCTTCCTGATCACTGAGCGGCCGAAAAGGGGGCGAATGCATGCCAACCAGACGTAGACCTGGGTAATTCTCGGCACAGAAGGCCTTGCATCGTCTCAATACCTCCGTTGTAGACCCGTATATGTAAACCGGCAGTTGAGTTTGAGCCGCTTCCTGAAGAAGTGTGGGTAACACATCAAGGCCCGTTATGCGCTCCTGCCGCATGCCATGAAAAGCCCGCAATGCCCAAAGTAACGGAACTCCATCGGGCGTTACCCAAGTCGCTTTATTAACCAGGCTGGCAAACGTTTTGTCATGAGCAGCCTCCACCAGCATGTGTACATTAGCGAAGCAAGCATAAGCTGGTTTACGTTGCTGCGCCACCCGAAGCACGTCCTGAATAAACTCCCGATAGGAAAGACCAGTTACTTGTAAACCAATGACTACTTTACCTGTCGAAGCTGGTATTTCCTCGTAAGCTATATCTCTTTGCTGACGATCTTTTAAAGATTGGTGCGTATCGACGTGCATAAAACGACATTGCGAAACGAATAGGCAGCTCGATAAGCAAATCAAATCCCTTGACTTGCTTAAGTGTCTATTCTCCGGTTTGCCGTGTTAGACGAAAGGAAACCAATAAGTAACTAATTATAAAATCTTGTATGTTTACACTACAACGTATTCATGAAACTGAATACGTTATTTATTGACTATAGTTATTTTATTCCTGTAAATTGTATACTAATGTCCGTATTCAATAAGATAATTTAATACTGAGAGACAGTTTAAGTAGGCGTACAAGTGGACTTAAACGCAGAAGCGGCATCAGATAACAAAATCTGATGCCGCTTCTGAAAGCAAGTAATACTATAACTTAATCGGCCGTTACTTTCTTTTCAATCGTTGATTCTGCTGTTCTAATCGCTCAATACGCTTTTGCTGTTCGATAAGATGAAGTGTTAATTCTTCGTTCTTTTTGACCAGTGTGGCTAGTAATGCTGTCAGATCAACACCTTGTTTAACCATTTCGCCTGCGCTTGGCACATCGGGTAAATGTTTGTTTTGTTGTATGTATTTTTCGACTTCCGATAAGGATTGAAGTTTATAGGTAGACGAAAATACATAATCAGCCCACTGGCGTTCTGATGTTGGCTGAACCGTCATTGCCAGCGCCGACAATCGGTCAGATAACAGTACATCGCCTTTGTCACTAACGGTCAGAAATTTAGCAACCGTCGCATCAGCCGTAGGTGAGTTAGCCGTTAAATTAGTCAAGCGTAAACCGCTTCGACCATCCGTACCGGCAGTCAGTTCGAGTCGATTTTGTGGAGTCGATGTGCCAATACCAACGTTGACATTATTACCTAATACCATGGCATTGCTGCTTAACACACGAGCATTGGCACCAATGGCAGTCGCGTTGGATAAACCTACCCCTATTCCGGCTGTATTGAATCCCAGGAGTGTATTGTCCTGACCATCTGTACCATCAAACCCGGCATTAGGCCCTATGATCAAATTACGATGCCCCCGCTGATTGCGCTGCCCGGCATTGTAGCCGATAAAAACATTGTCGCTGCCATCGGTATTTAGTTTGCCCGCTTCATAGCCAATGAAAGTATTATGGTTACCCACCGTATTAGGAGAGCCTGCCTTATACCCAAAATAAGTATTGTAGGAGCCAGTAGTATTAGCTTGTCCTGCCTGACTACCCATAAAGGTGTTGTACGTTCCTCCTATCACGGCACTCGTGCTTTGCCCAATAAACAAATTACTCGTCCCATTAGGCGACTGAAAGCTAACCACCTGATTATCAGGGGTTATTATTTGACTTTGGGCCAATAGATCGGCAGTAAGACAAATGGATATTAAAACGAAACCTAGTGTAAATGTTTTCATGCTTGGAACGGTTATGGATCAACGTTTTAAATTTAGCAATATTCGTTCCTAACTTACTTAATATGACTAAATTTTATTCATAAGATTTTAGCCACCAGCCGTTTATAGCTGGGAGGTTACTTACAATCATAAAAAAAAGTCGTTGTCATCAACTTATTTTATTACCAATCCTCAATAACTTACCTATAATTTCAATACCAATATTTTACACACACTTCCGTCAAATAAACTAAAAGGCTTTTAACACAAGCAAACCAGACACTTACGTATCTTTACACATATCAATAGCGAAACATCCACTACTAATTAGCTACGCATGAAGCCTCTTTCCGTTCTGATCCATACACTTGCCATCGGATTTGCGGCAACGGTCCTATCTAGCTGCGCACCAACGCTAACTACTGCTTATCAACTCGAACCGGTTTCTGGTGATCTAGCAACGATTGATGGTCGGGCAGTCACCAAGGCTGAGCAAAACGGAGTTGGCGTAGTTGCCTCCTTCGAGCGCGAAGACATGGAGTTTATTACGCTCGACATTGAAGTGAAAAATCGCACCGATCATTCTATTGACGTCAACCCGGCCGATTTCCATTTTACAGCGCTTGACGGAGCCCATAACACACTCACAGATCCAAATAACCCAAGTCTGGAACTCACACGCCCGGCCGCCGACCCCACCTACGAAGCGGGCCGCATGAACATGAAGCGGAAGCAGGAAGAGAAACGGCTAAAAACAGCTAAAGTTCTTAATACAGTTCTGATGGTAGCACTCGTTGCCAGCGATATATCATCGTCGTCCAACAGTCACTCCTATCGTGAATACACCACTAATCGTGTAACACATGGACTGGGCTATCAGGGCCTTGCCGTCAAACGAGCTATCGACTACAGCAACTTTGCAAACCGGATGCAGCGCTACGACTATGAGGAGTATCGCTGGCGCGAACTGGCTCTTAAAGCAAATACGCTCGCACCCGGAGAGTCTGTGAGGGGGTTTGTTTATTTCCCCAAAGCATCGGCTGCTCGCTATCTGGCCATTAATTATACCGTGCCCGAGCTAGCAACAGTACCCTTATTGTTTAAACAGGATCTGGTACAGGAGAAAAAAAATCGTCGGCGTCGGTAACTCTTATTGTTTTGGTTTACGAGGGGGCCGATCCCAAAACTCACCACTCGTCATCATCCTCTTCCAACGCCTTGAGGGCACGCTCTAACTCCTGAAGTGTTTTTTGCTTATTCTGAGCCTTAGCCAGTGCTATGCCCTTATTATATAATTCAGTTGCCCGCTCCCGCTCAGCCAGGTCTGCGTAAAGAGCAGCGGCATGGTAATATGCAGGTAAGTAATCCGGGTGTTCAACCAACAGTCGATCAAGGTAAAGCCGCGCCTGCGTAGGCTGGTCATTTATATATTCCATAGCCAGCGCATAAATATTGAATGGCTCGCCGGGTTCCTCCTCTACAAAGCGAGTTAATTGTTGGATGCGTTCATCATTCATACGTGTAATAAAATTAGTATGCATGCATACTTTTATTTAAGACTATTTGTACTTTTGAGTCATAAAAGTAGTGAATAGTCGCAAGTGGCCGATTCATACGTTAGACAATCAGCCATTAGCTGCCATTCACAAACAACAACCACAAAACCTTGATAAGCATGAAAATTTTAGTGTGTGTGACGAGTGTGCCGGACACCACCACCAAAATTGCCTTTACGGACAATAACACCAAACTGAATAAAGCAGGTGTAACATTCATTACCGGGCCTTACGACGACTATGCATTGGCCAGAGCCGTTGAGTTAAAGGAAAAAACGGGGGCTACCATCACCGTATTAAACGTAGGGGAAGCAGATACCGAACCTGTAATCCGCAAATGCCTTGCCATTGGTGCCGACGATGCCATCCGTGTAAACGCGGAGCCAACCGACGCCTATTTCGTAGCAGAGCAGATAGCTGCTATTGCCAAAGCAAATAGCTACGATCTAATCTTAATGGGTCGTGAATCCATCGACTATAACGGTGGACAAGTTCATGGTATCGTTGCTGAAATGCTGGGTATTCCATCAATTTCGCCCGTAATGCTTCTTGACATTGACGGCGACACGGCCAAAATTACACGCGAGATAGAAGGTGGCAAAGAAAGCCTGGAAGCCAAATTACCACTGGTACTGGGCTGTCAGGAGCCAATTGCCGAATGGAAAATCCCGAACATGCGGGGTATTATGACCGCTCGTACCAAGCCACTCAACGTTGTTGAGCCAACCGGCACGGATAAGCTGACAACAGTTGCCAGCTATGAGCTTCCAGCTCCGCGTGGTGCCGTTAAGATGATTCCGGCCGATGCCGCCGAAACACTCATTCAGCTCCTTCATACCGAAGCTAAAGTAATTTAAGTGTATACGGTTTCCGGCAAAAGCCCGCGAACCAAAAGCTGAAAACCATAAACCGAAAATTCATCTATGTCAGTTCTCATATTCGCCGAATTAGACGAAGGTAAAATCAAGAAATCTTCGCAGGAGGCTATTTTTTACGGGTCAAAAGTGGCCGAAATGACGGGCACCTCAGCCACCACAATTATTGTTGGCCCTGCTGACGATACCGAACTGGCTTCGGCCGGTAAGTTTGGCGCGACTAAAGTCCTTCATGCGACTGATGCCAAATTGAGCGAACCTAATGGCATGGCCTATGCAACGGTTGTTGCCGCTGCGGCTCAACAGGAAGGCAGTAATGTCATCGTGCTGGCCAAATCATCGCTGGCTGATGCAATGACTGCCCGTTTGGCGGGAAAATTAAAAGCGGGTCTGGCAGCAAACGTTATCGACTTACCCAATATAAGTAATGGATTCCAGGTTAAAAGCAGTATTTATACAGGCAAAGCCTTCGCTTTTAACGATTTGAAAGCCGACGTGAAGATTCTGGCTATCAAGAAAAACACCATTACGCCCGAAGAGAAAGACGCTAAAGCCTCCGTAGAAGCTTTCACACCCACCCTTAATGACGCCGACTTTGCGATTTCGGTAAAAAGTACGGAGAAATCGTCGGGCGATATTTTATTACCCGAAGCTGATTTTGTTGTATCTGCTGGTAGAGGGCTGAAAGGGCCGGAGAATTGGGGCATTGTCGAAGATTTGGCCAAAGCGCTCCATGCCGCAACAGCCTGTTCGAAACCCGTTTCTGACCTTGACTGGCGACCACACTCCGAGCACGTTGGTCAGACGGGTCTTAAGATCAGTCCAAATCTATATATCGCCTGTGGCATTTCCGGTGCTATTCAACATTTGGCGGGTGTAAACTCATCGAAGGTTATTGTTGTTATTAACAAAGACGCCGATGCACCGTTTTTCAAGTCGGCAGATTATGGAATTGTCGGTGATGTATTCGACGTACTTCCCCGTCTGACAAAAGCAGTGCAGGCATTATAAAAATTGTCGTATAGCGTGTCGGCCTGACGGTAGGTAATTACGAATTACCTGAAAATTGTGGTGCGTATAATTTATTAACCGTCGGGTTGTCTCTTATTACTTACGACTTTTTGTTAATTTCGCATCGTGGATAAGATTAAGCTTGAAATATTAGGACTATCGCCTAGCCAGTCGCAATCAGGTTCGTTTGCTTTGGTGTTGGGGGAAGAATATGGCAACCGACGATTGCCAATCATAATTGGCATGTTTGAGGCACAGGCCATTGCTATCGAGATCGAAAAGATTGTGCCTAATAGGCCAATGACACATGATTTGTTCAAGCAGTTTGCCGAGCAATTCAAATTCACCGTTCGTGAAATAATGATTTCCGATCTGCGCGAAGGTATTTTCTTCGCCAAAATCGTGTGCTTCGATGGTGTCCGTGAATCGGTTATTGATGCTCGACCTTCCGATGCAATCGCCATTGGTATTCGATTCGATGTTCCCATTTATACGAATGAATCTATCCTGTCAGAAGCAGGGATTACGGCTAGTGGTAATGAAGAGGAAGAAGAACAGGAAGAATTGGTTCGTTCCTCCAACCGACCATCGACCCGATCTTTTGGTGATCAGCTGAAAAATGCCAGTTCCGAAGAATTGCAGAAAATGCTTGAAGAGGCTCTCGGTAATGAAGAATATGAGCGGGCAGCCAAGATTCGTGATGAAATGAGCAAACGCAATTAATATTCGTCAACCATATACGAAAAAAGCCATCCTTCGCAGGATGGCTTTTTTCGTTACTTCTTTTTCCGTTTGCGTATGACCAGCTCATGGTAACCAAACGTTGGATCTGGCTCTCTTGAATACGTAAGTTCAGGCATTACACCAACAAGTATTTCAGCCGTTGTGTAAATAATGCAGCCCTGCAATAAATGTCCACCAATAGTTCGGCCGGTTGAATCTGACACGGACAAGTGAATATGGCTCCCACTTGTCGAAAGCGTCCCGACGAGCGAAACAATCTCAAAGTGCCCCCGCCACACACTAGGCCCCTCCTGGTTAGCCAATCGTAGTGTCACATCGGTCAAGCTACCCACACAGGTTATCAATGCGCCTGCCCCTATCCGTTCCTGCTGAACAAGTAAATCCAGCGATTTCTTCAAATCCTGCCCTGGTTTCAATCGGACAGAATACGTTTGCATAATGGACGAAATAGCTGAAGATTGTCCATCAGCAGATTGTGCTTGCGCGTCGAATATGCCCATGATACTTTGGATTAAGATAAACAACAAAAACGTACGCATTATATATACCTATTTTTGAACCGTCTGGACACTGCATGTTTAGAGAAAACTTGCACTCAACCCAACAAAAAAACCGGAAGCGTCGGCTCCCGGTTTTTTTATTTTTTAAGCTGTTCGATTATTCAACACCGAAGATTCCATCCGACCGACGGCCGCTGTTACCAGCACGACCTTTTTTCTTAGCGGGAGCTGGAGGTGCCAATAACTTTGCTTTTTGAGCGTCTGTCAGAGGCTTCAGGTCAGTGATCGAGTAACTATCGTCGCTGATCGTTGTGTTGAAGCTACCCACTGCTTGCTCAGGCTGACCGTTGCATGGCAGTTTAGTAACGGTGAACACAGCGCGGAAGTATTGAACCTGCGGACGTACACGGCGACCTTTGTAACGAATGGCGTTGCCGCTTTCGATTTTAGCTTTCTCAGCCTGCAGTTGCTGTGCTAATCCACCTGGCAGCTCGCGAAGGTTCAGGATAACCGTGTTTGTATCGAACTCAACAGTGCTGTTTGCAAGACTGCGGTTCAGGCCACGGTAGCGAAGACGTGTAACTGTGTCACCAACCGAGGTAACAGTACCGTTACAGTAACAAACGTTAGCCACTTCACGTGTGTATGGCGTGCGGTAGTACACTTCCAAACGTTCCAGTTTATGACGGTACTCACAATCAGGAGGTGGTGGTGGAGTCTGGCGGATGCTGGCGAAACTTGTCGTAGCCACTTCGCTCATGCATGTACCACATTTAGCCACCTGCTTGTTGTGAACTGTTACGTAATAGAAACCACGGTTTATCTGACCATTCGAGAAGTAGGCTGTTGGGAACGTCAGCGTAGTATCGGTCGTGTTTTCCAGTTGAGCGATTACCTGATCCGTTGAACCAGCAACTACAGTGTCTGAACGGTAGTACAGACGAGCCGTAAAGGTTTCGTTTCTTGGATTAGGTGTTGTACTGCGCCAGCTGATAACAGGTGCCGTAGCCGCTGTATTAACAGGAGGAGCTTGTTGAGCATTCGTGCTGTCAACAAAAGCCAGCGATGCACCTTTCAGTGATGCGCCATTGAAACGTACGTTCAACTCAGGAATCTGTTCGCAAGTTGGGCAGGAGACAGGAGCTTTGGGGATAAGTTTCTTTTGAACAAACCCTTTGCGAAGCGCTATACCTGCACTGAAACCACCGTGTTTACGTTTGAATTCGTAAATCTGGTCATCAACCCCGTTGATAATCAAGTAATTCAACTGGGTAATAAAACCCTGTCCCTGAATACCAATGTTCCAGTTGTTGCGTAATGGAAAGAATATTGCCAGATTACCTAATGCCCCTAAGTGATACAGATTGGAACTAGGGTTCACCGAGCGAATCAAGCCACCACCATTAACGAACGAAGGGACACCCGATGGAAGCGTGATCGTTGATGGTGTGAAGGCTGCAATCGTTGCAGCTTCGGTACGGAAAATACCTCCGCGCGCTCCTAATTCGATAAAGGTTGTGGCATCAGGATTGCGACGGCTACGAGCCAGAGTAATGGTCATCACTGGGCCAACTGTCAGGAACATATCTTCTGATGGCCGTTGATTGAATGTTACCTGATCGTTTGTGAAACCGCGTGCGTTAGCTAGGCCGTACACATAATCACGGTAAATGCTACGCGTAATGTAGTTCTGATAACCAAATGCTGCCCCTACACCAAAACGTAGACGCCGGGTAGCCGGTGTCAGGAAATAATCAACGTTGGCTGTAATGTTAAAACCAGCTCCATTGTAAAGGGTCTTATCCCGCTTGTTAGGACCGAAGGTGTTCTCCCAGGTACCGCAATAAGCGAAGTTAGGACCAGCAAAAAGGCCAACTCGCCAAGGAGACAGCCGCCGGACTAAAATAAAGGTTTGAAAAGTAGTATCACAATCGTCCAATTCGGCGACATCACTCGCCTGCGCTTTGAAATCAGTTCGACGCAGGGTATCGGTATAAATACCTTTACCCAGGCGATAGATTTTCTCGCGCTCGTAAGTGCCGCTTGGAGCAGTTGTTGATGGGCTTACTGTAGCCCGGACTGTATCAGCCTGTTGAGCAAGACTGATAGAAGGTATTGCAAAACTTAGCAACACGAGTCCAGCCAGCATCCTCATGGGGTGTTGTTGGATAAATGTTCGCATATTTATTGAGTTAATTTGACGCAATGTTTGTAACTAAACTTATATTCTCCCAAATGTGGCTAAGGAAATTTAGGGAACGGCCTATCATGTGTACAAAATGTTTTCTTACAAACTCATTATGTATTTTATGCCCGGCTTTTTCAGACAAAAATTTTAGTGCTTCACAAGGTTTAATGATTAGCCAACTAAAAAACGTCTTATCCTTAAATATGATCAAACGAATTTGACCAGCCCCATAGGTTACTCACTAATTAATACCAGCGAATAACCCCCTAGATTCACTATTTTCCTGCAATGTTAAGACTGAATTGCAAAAATCACTTCATCTATTTACTTTTTTTTACTCCTCTGTCACAAAAAAAGGCTGAATAAGTGGTTCATATACTATTTTGGCTATTCATAAAGCCATTATATAAGCATTTAAGCGTCCATATAGCTACTACTACTATTCTAAACGGAATGTGTTCAAAACTGCCAGATTTTTTATCGATTGTCAATAATAGAAAGAATATGGTGATAAAAAAATAATTCTCTCTTTCAGTCACAAACAAACGTCAACTTCTCTACTTTTTTTTACTTTTTCCTCAATTAATTCAATTTCTGACTTATTAAGATGCCTCAAGTTAAGGTATTGACTTAATTTTATATATAGATAGAAAATAAAAAAGTGATAACTATACCTGTAAATTCAGACCGATAGAGGTACTATTTGCACGCTTAGGAGACTAAAATTTCTTAGACGATGAAAGACCTTAATTGTAACAAAATAATCGTCAATATTTAATTCACTTATCGTTCAAAGGTGCTCAAAGCGCTAATTTGACTGATGTCTGGATAAGGTTAGTAGCACATTTGGTAATGATTTTACCATTAGCGGCTACGATTCGACCTTCGCAGTGAACGATATTTTTACCCTCACGAATAACTTCTGCTGTTGCTGTTACAACCTCTCCCAAACGGGCCGCATGTAAAAAATCTAGTGTCAGGTTAACGGATGTATAGGCGTACTCGCGACCCAGCGTGAAAACCATGGCCCCAACCAGGTCATCCAGAATGGCGGCTCCAGCTCCACCGTGTAACACGCCTGCCGGGTTAGTCATCTCCTCCCTAATCATGAAATCAGCCACTAGGCGGCCATAATCTGCTACGCGTATGGTTCCGTTAAGCCATCGTCCAAAGGGTGATATACTGCCACTCATAGTTTGACCTACTTGAGAGCGAAAGAAGTCAAGACGTGGGTTTGTGATGTTATTCATAGCGAGCAAAAATAGTATTTAACTAAGTTAAAAGCGCATAACATGCTATTATTTATGTACTTTCTTGGGAGTTTTTCAAGACTTATACTACTTTTGGGCGTTTATAATACGCATACGTAATTTCTCCTCATGAATTATACGCTTACGCAGATACCTGATCGTGCCGAAAAACCTCGCCAAAGCGGGATAACGATGGTAATGGATAAAGGGTTAAGCCTCCGGGAAGTAGAGGATTTTCTATCTGTCTCCGCTGATCACACGGACATTGTTAAACTAGGTTGGGCCACATCGTTTGTTACCCCACGGTTAAAAGAAAAACTAGCCATCTATCGCGAAGCAGGTATTCCTGTTTATTTCGGCGGCACTTTGTTCGAAGCTTTCGTTGTAAGAAAGCAATTCGATGAATACCGTAAGCTGTTGGATCGGTATGAAATGAAGTATGCGGAGGTATCGGATGGGTCAATTGATATGAATCAGGACGACAAATGCGAATACATCCGTAAACTCGCTATGCAGGTCACGGTACTTTCTGAAGTGGGCTCCAAAGATGAGGCAAAGATTATTCCACCTTACAAATGGATTCAATTAATGAAAGCCGAATTAGAGGCCGGTGCCTGGAAAGTTATCGGTGAGGCTCGTGAGGGTGGAACGGTTGGTCTTTTCAGATCAAGTGGTGAAGTTCGGCAAGGGCTAGTTGAGGAAATTTTAACGCAGGTTCCTTTTGAGAAAATTCTGTGGGAAGCCCCTCAAAAAGAACAGCAAGTCTGGTTTGTTAAACTTCTCGGCGCCAACGTTAATCTTGGCAATATTGCACCCCACGAAGTTATTCCTTTGGAAACTATTCGCTTGGGCTTACGGGGCGATACATTTTCGCACTTTTTAGATAAGATGTAAAAAGTAATCCCCTCTTATGGATATTATCAAATCGTTACTCGATTTTTTGCTTCATCTTGATCGTTATCTTGATCTATGGGCAAATGAATATGGTATTTTACTATATGCCATCCTGTTTCTGATCATTTTCACCGAAACAGGATTGATTTTTATGCCTCTGCTGCCCGGCGATTCGCTCCTGTTTGCTGCCGGAGCATTAGCGGCCCGACCTACCAACGACCTAAGTGTATGGGCCATTATTCCGTTGCTCATTGTGGCGGCACTTCTTGGCGATAATGTTAACTACTTTGTTGGCAAGTTCTTAGGCACAAAGATTAAGTCAAGGGAGAGAATCCTGTTCTTTAAGCGAGAATATATTGCAGAGACAGAGAAATTCTATGAAAAATATGGTGGGCGCACAGTAATCATTGCGCGTTTCATTCCAATTGTGCGTACTATCGCGCCCTTTGTGGCAGGAGCTGGCAGCATGAGCTATGGCACTTATATTAAGTTTTGCATATTGGGAGCCCTTTTATGGGTAACCAGTATTTCGCTGTTGGGCTATTTTTTCGGAAATTTCCCAATCGTTCAGAAAAATTTCGAACTAGTTGTATTCGGCATTGTCGGCTTATCTGTACTGCCTATCGTTTTTGAATTTTTCAAGAAGCGGGCCAAATAAGATCTTTACCCACTCTATCCTTTTACAACCTATGCCATTGCACTTAGCAATGGCATAGTGTTTTTAAAACCAATCACTATGAACCGTTACGGCCTTATCGGCTTCCCTCTCACACATTCGTTTTCGCAACGGTACTTTACCGAAAAATTTGCTCGTGAAGGCATTATTGACAGTCGGTATGATTTGTTTGAGATGCCCGATAGTAAAGCCTTACCCGATTTGCTGGCCTTGCCCGACTTACGTGGTTTAAACGTTACGATACCCCACAAACAGGCCGTTATACCCTATTTGGATCGAACTGACCCTGCGGCAGAAAAAATTGGAGCGGTAAATGTGATTAAAGTAGAAGGTGATGGCTCCCGAACAGGCTACAATTCTGACTATTACGGCTTCCGGCAGTCGCTGGTTGACTGGCTGGCCGTGCTTAACCGCACCTCTACAACCATTCGGGCGCTGTTGCTGGGCACGGGTGGTGCTTCGAAAGCCGTTGCCGTTGCCCTGACCGATTTAGGTATCGATTATACGTATGTATCGCGCACAAAAACAACCACGACACTTACGTATGATGAACTGGCTTCTCGCCTAAATGAGTATGAGCTAATCATCAACTGCTCGCCGGTAGGTACCTATCCACGAGTTGACGAAGCCCCTTCTATTCCTTATCAGTTACTTACAGAGCATCATTTACTCTACGACCTGGTTTATAACCCCGCTGAAACAAAGTTTATGCAACTCGGTCTCCAATACGGTGCGGCTGTGCATAATGGTTTGCGGATGCTTGAATTACAAGCCGAAAAAGCGTGGGAAATCTGGCAACGGTAAATTTCGGGGTGTATCGCTTTTACCTGTATAAACGAAAAAACAGATGCCCCTTTTAGTATTTGCCTCGATAACCGCCCGACCCGGTGCCGAAACTAACCTTAAGAATGCTCTCCGCGAATTGGTACAGGATGTGCGAACCGAAGCCGCCTGCCAACTCTATGAATTATATGAGAGCACAGAGCACCCGGAACGCTTTATTATGCATGAACGCTGGGACGATGAAGCAGGGCTGCTTGCCCACAGCCAGATGCCGCACATGAAAACGTTTGGCGCAACGGCAAAAGACTGGTTGGCGGGACCAGCAGAACTAACTAAAGTGACGATATAAGATTATATAAATGAAGGGGTGAATATGCGCTATCCACCCCTTCATTTATATAATCTTATATCGTCAGTCCTATATATTCTTGGCACCTGTATCCTTCCAGCTTTTTGAGTTGGCAGAGTCGATTACGGCTTCGCAAACTTTCTGGGTTTCCAGTGCATCCTGAAACGTTGGTGCACAGGGTTCGCCGGTTTCCAGGCTTTGGAAGAAATCGGCGGCCTGATGAACGAATGTATGCTCATAGCCGATGATGGTTCCGGGTATCCACCATCGTTTCATGTAGGGTTGATCACTGTCTGTTACCAGAATAGAACGCCAGCCCCGAACAACCGACTCATCATTATGATCAAAATATTCCAGCCGGTTCATGTCGTGTAAGTCCCACCGGATAGACGCGTGTTCGCCATTAATTTCGAGCGTGTACAACGCCTTATGGCCCCGCGCATACCGGGTTGCCTCGAACAGCCCCAAAGAACCATTTTCGAAATGGCAGTGGAATATACAGGCGTCGTCGATACCAACTGACTGTACTTTGCCCGTTACCTGGTGCATCCGCTCTTTGATAAACGTCTCCGTAACAGCCGACACATCAGTAATAGCACCATTTATCCACATTGCGGTATCGATACAGTGAGCAAGCAGATCGCCGGTGACGCCCGATCCGGCGGCATCGACATCCATACGCCATGTACCTGTTCCTCCCTGAGGCACATCGGCACTAATGGTCCAGTCCTGCAAGAAGTTGGCCCGGTAGTGAAAAATCTTGCCCAGTTTTCCGGAATCAACAATCTGTTTAGCCAGCGTAACCGCCGGAACCCGCCGATAATTGTACCAAACCGTATTCTTCACCCTTGCTTTCTCAACAGCATCCACCATCTTCTGAGCCTCAGCAACGGTTCGAGCCAATGGTTTTTCGCACAAAATCATTTTTCCGGCTTCAGCAGCGGCAATGGCAATTTCAGCATGCGAATCGTTTGGAGTACAGATGTCGATGGCATCAACGTCATCACGGGCAATAACGGCTCTCCAGTCGGTTTCTACGGATTCGTACCCCCACTGGTCGGCGAATTTTTGCACATTTTCTGCATTGCGCGAACAGACTACTTTTAACACAGGGCGATATTCCAGTTCAGGAAAGAAGTCGCCGATGCGCTTGTAGCCGTTTGTGTGAGTCCGGCCCATCAGACCAGTTCCTATCAAGCCTATTCTTATTTCTTTTTTGGGAGTCATGTGTTTAGGGTTATTTATGCCTCGTACCAGCCGTGTGCATTCCGTACCTTGATCATAGTACCAAGAATGTCGTTCCAGGTCTGCTGATTATTCATCACTGCGTTGGGGAACATGCAGCCATCCCAGCAGATGTGCCGGAATGCCTTGGTAAGTACCCCATTTTCGTCGCGCAGCCAGTAACCTGCATCATGTACAACATCAAGTTTACCATTGGGGTCCAACGCCTGGCAGTGGCGGCCTGTCTTATCATGCGAACCTGATCCAAAGACAGTTCCGTCATTTTGGGCAACGTGGAAGTCGATTGTCCAAGGACGTAACGCTTTGGTTACTGTTTTGAGGGCTTCTTCCAGGGTGGCCCGGTCGCTCCAGTCAAAGTCGGGGGGTAGAATTCGATCCTGCTCGCGGTTGTAACCCATTGTATAGAGCAAGGTGTGGGCCATATCTGCCTGAAAGCCCATATTTGGTCGATCAACAGCTTCCAGCGTTTCGAGCATGGTTTTCCAGCTGTGCATACCGCCCCAGCATATTTCCCCTTCAGCCGCCAGTTTCTCTCCGAAATCGGCGGCAACATCGCAGGCTTCGCGGAAGGTTTGGGCAATGAGTTTAGTATTCCCCGTCGGATCGGCATCCCAGTCGTGGGGCGAACTGGCGGAGTCGATGCGCACCACGCCACTTGGACGAATACCCAGTTCGGTTAGCTTCTGTCCGATATGGCACGATTTACGAACCATCTCCACAAAATTGGCACGGTCTTCTTTACTACCCATAGCCGGTCCACCCCAGATAGGTGCCACCAGCGAGCCAATTTTCAGGTTGTAGCCGCCTACTTTATCGGCCAGTTTCTTTATCTCATCATCCGATATATTGACGTCGATATGCTCGAAGAGGGCCAGATCGACACCGTCAAATTTCACACCGTCTACTTCAGCCCCGGCTGTTAGTTCGAGCATGGTATCGAACGCAATAACGGGTTCAGAATCGGGACCTTTTCCTACAACACCCGGCCACATGGCGTTGTGGAGCTTTGGATAATTATTTTCGTTCATGAGGTTAAAAGTTTCGACACAGAGATACGCGGAGAAAACACAGAGATACACAGAGATAGGTTAAGATAAAAAGATAACTCTGTGCATCTCCTTTAATCTCTGTGTATCTCTGTGTCATAAATTTTTAAAGTATCAAATCAGGATTGCTTGGCCCAAAGTGCTTTAGCATGACGATTGGGTCTGTTGAAGACGCGTTGATAATTTTAACACCTTCCAAAGCCGCCTTTTCACTCACAAAGAACTCGTCGTTTGTCAGTTGACCATACCGGATCATAGTGGGTGTTTCAATGTCCCAATCATTTAATTTGCCATGTCCTTGCATCATGATCAGGCCATAGGCGGCACTGTCCTTAATGGTTACGGTTTGGCCGGGAAATACGGTTAACTCCTTGGCACTAAACGCATCGGATTTATAGCAAACCCATACTTCGCTGTAGCCTTCGGCTTTCATTTCCTCCGTATCCCGAACGGGCATCGGAACCATATACCGATTTGCCATCATCTGCGGGTCAGTATTTAGCTCCCAATCAATGGCTTCCATAAGTTGATCGTAATCGCCGATGCGGTCTTTGGGTGTACCATTCCAGAGCAACTCTTCCGGAATAATAGCTTCGTTCACCAGCGACTGATACATTGCGAATACGTCGGAGGCTTTTTGGGGCTCATACGTACATAGGCTGCCCGGTGCGTGAAGTAATCCCGGCGGTACATCCCAACCTGTTCCGGGTTCGAGTCGGTAGGCTGATGAATAGTTTGTGATCTTATTGTCGCCTTTGGTAAAGTTCTGTAAGCACTCTTTTATCTGTTCTTTCGATGTGCCGGGCGCGATACCAATAAAGGTATACGGGAAATCGCCACCGTGGTTGTTTACCTGGGGTGGGAAGTAGTACGCTTCTGGTTTCCCTAACTGACCAATCAGAGCCGCCTGTTCGTCGTTGTGATGCAGGTGATGCGGTAATGGCCCCATGTTGTCGAAAAACTTGGAGTACATAGGCCATGCACCGTATTCATCCCACAAGCGATCACCGATCAATTCGCCTTTCAACTCGCTCACGGCATCTTTCAGCAAAAATTGTACTTCCTGCCCGTTATCAGTAAAGACAACATGACTCAATCCTTCGTTTTCGCCGGTTAATGGGCCATTTTTTGCGGGTGTTGTAGAGGAAAACCAACGTTCGTCGATACCGCCCCGCTCACCGCCCAACACGTAGTAGTCGTCCGGGTGAAGTTTGATTCGGCGGCCTGGCACGCAAAATGACCGGGGTACCCAGGTTGGCGTCAGTCGCAAAACGCCTTTTCCCTGTTCTAATGCTTTCTCTATTACACTGAGTGTTGAGGTTGTTTCCATAAAGGGTTTGTAGTATTCAGCTTAATAATATTTTTTCAGAAAGTCATTGATCGTGTCTTTCTCATGTAAAATTTCAATTTCCAGATCATAAGACTTTATTTCGCCCGGTGCCAGAAACAAAAGTTCGTTCTGTTCGCGAGCTTTGGCTTGTCCAATCAGCGGATTGGTGGTTGGTTCCAGACCTGTTACATACTCACCTTTGCCCCAGTGTTGCCAGTTTATCAACCACGGCAGTTGCGACTTCTGGAACCGCAAAGCCATAACTATACCCAGTTTGGCATTATGCAAGCCAGCCGTGCATTGCCCGGCACTATCGGGCGTTGCATCAATAGACGCTACGGCTTCGCCAGTGCCACTGTGCGTTGCCAAGGGAGCCGGACAGGTTCGAAAATCATTGCCTTCATGAAAAACATCGGCATTCATACCGCCCTCACGCGCCTGCCAATCGCCCTGCCAGATAATATCGGTTCCTTCATCGACCAGCGGCCAACCGAAATTGAAGTGATAAAGCAGCATATGCGGTGTTGGCGTGTTGGCCCGATTGATCACTTCATCATGAATCCGGAGAAACGATTGCCCAAGGGTGCCCGATATTGTTCGGCGCAGTTCCAGGCTGGGGCCGAATATTTTGGTTTCCTTAATCCGGCCGGTGATGCTCATATCCAGTCGGCCGGTCAACGGGTCAGGCTGGATGATAGACTCGATTTCGGCGGGGCAATTGCTAATCTGGCCATGCAGTCCGCGTTCGCCATACTCGTCTTGCTCGGGGCCGCCCACGTGCGAAAGCCCGCAGGTAGTGAGCAAGCCTCCACCAAATGTTCGAAGCCAGTCGGCGCCCCGATCAGAAAAAGGCTGAGGTGGTGTAATGCCCGTGTAGCTGAGCCAAGCCAGGCTATGTTGATTATAAAAAGCATCGGCAATGTCCATTGCCCGGTCAATGACCACTTTATAGCGAAGACCCGTGCCGGTGTTGATCCAGGCAATGCGAACACCCCGACCGGTTCCATTGTCGAGTATGGATGTTTCGATGCCGCCGATCTGAGCCGGATTTGAGACTTTATCTGTCCAGGATTGTGGAGTCAAGATTGGTAAGGTGTAAAATGGATAATGGGTAATAGATGATGGGTAATGAAAATGATCATAATCGGCGTGGAACGTGCCAGCTTTTCATTAAACATTGTTCATTATACATTAACCATTACTCATTCCCCTAAACTACAATTGCTTTAACATCAAATTACGATACTGCACTTTCATGGGTGGGCCAACGTGTACCTGAACGCCCAGAAGACCTTTTGCTTTACCGTTGACGGTATCTTCGTCCGTTACATCGCTCATTAGTACATCATTGATGTAATGCTGTAACCGGTTTCCTTTAATGACCAGTCGGAATGTGTTCCAGTCCTCACTCTTGATGAATGTTTTAAGCGAATCGGAGCTGCCGAGCGAGCCGGTCACGGTTAAACCGCCCCATGCGTTGTTCTTGACATTGGCCCGCACGGCTTCGGGTGTTGCTGCGCCGGTATAAGGTGGTATTGTGGTTTTTTGCCCTCTATAAGCCAGTGTTGTCCGTTTCCGCTCTTCATAGTTCTGACCCGTGTACCGAATCTTCCCGTCAATATCGGCCTGATAGCCACGCAAAGCAAATGGCACATCAGGTAATTGATCACTCCGGTAGTTGATGCCGGAATTACCCGCTTCTGTAATGTTGAACTCGCCTTTAAACTCAAAGTCACCGGGTTCTCCACCCCGCCAGATAACGAAGTTGTTGGTTTTGAGTAAGGTGGCCGGTGTTATTTCGCCAACCAGATTCCCATTTTCTACCCGCCAGTAAGTTGGATCGCCATCCCAACCTTTGAGCGTTTTGCCATCAAATATCTGAATGAAGCCGTCTTTTTTCTTTTGTGCAACACAGGCAGTGTTGATAGTGGCAGTTGTCATGACCGCCAGTACCAGCCCTAGCTGGATAAAGTTGAGGTTTCTTTTTTTAAGCATGTCTGTTTTACTATTAGTGTAGCGCGGGCATCTTGTCCGCATAGCCGTAGGCTGAGTTGTAGCTCATTTTTTGCCTATGGCTATGCGGACAAGATGCCCGCGCTACTCGTTATTTACCTTTCGAGCTTGCCTTATACACATCATTTCCCTGATTTCCACCCGACTTCAAATAAGCGATCAAGTCTTTCAGCTCATTAGGATTCAAGCTGTTGATCAGGCCGGGAAGCATAATTGAAACGGTTGAGTTTTTCTTTGACACAACGTCCTTCTTAGCCACTTTCCGAAGATCGTCCGGCGCAAACGGGTTTTGAGAAATCGAGTAGTTAGCCTTGTCTTCATTGACTAAGCGACCTAGCACAGACTGTCCATTTTTCAGCGTAAAAATGGACGACACATATTGATCAGAAATGGCTTTATCAGGATTAATGATCGCTTCCAGAATATCCTTGTTGGAGAATCGAGTACCCAACTGTGTCAGATCAGGACCAATATCGCCCCCTGTTCCACCCATTGAATGGCAACGACTGCATAGAATAGCCGAGTAGATTTTTTTGCCGGTCTCAAAATCGCGGCCCGCTAATCCACTATCAACCACCGCTACGGCTTTATCCAGCTCCCATCGGCGACCGGGGCCTTTAGGGGAAAAATCACTGACAAAATCGTTACCGGATTTAGACAATAGCTCAGCTCCCGACATTTTATCGTAGCGATCAAATTGATCTTTTGGAACGTGCGCCAACGCTAGTTTACGAGCCCGATCAATGAAGCCGACATAGCTACGACCACCCTGAAATTTGAACGCATTAGCAAACCAGCTAAAGTATTTATTCCGAAGCTCAGGTGTCCAGCCAGCATCTTCACGACTAAGCATTACAGCATAGAACGTTTGTTGTAATGGCGGTACTTTGGCCAGCATACTGGCGATATCCAGACCGTATTGCGGGTTGCGCAGGATAAGATCCGACGAAGCGGTCGAGGTTTCGAGACCCAGATTTTTGCTACCGGGCTCATCTTTTATATCCATCAGAGCCAGCGTTTTATTCACTACGCCCGGCGCTTCGAGTGAGATAAGCACCCGGCTGAGGCCACGGTTCATCAGGGCTGTTTTTGCCGGATAGTGCGGGTTGAGATACGCCACTACTTTATCCCGATCAGCGCCTTCCGGCATGCCCATCCGCAGGAACGTCAGCTCAAAAGCGCGGCAAAGATCAAACTGCTGCGACTCGGAAAGCTGATCATAATTTATTTTTAGCAACGAGCTGATCAGCTTGCTTTTTTGCGCAGCATCTCCCTGCCGGGCCAGTGCAATACCACCCTGTGTAATGCGTTGCGGATCGGTTTCGGTAAAGACACGATCCTGCCATTGGGCAACGGGCTGGTGTTCGACCGCGATCCGGGCGGCATATCGCACAAACCGATCGGGGTGGCTCAGGTTGGGCCAGGCTGTTGCAACCGCAGCAGGATTAGGTCCCTTATGAAACTCTTCCAACTGAGTTCTTAACTGATGTTCCTTCGTAATAACAGGGGCCTTGGCAACCGGCGTTACCGATTCGGTGCCAGTATAAGTTATCCGGTATAAGTCAGACTCCAGCCGACGACCACCCGTCAGGAAGTAAAGAGCACCATCAGGCCCAATCATGCCATCCGTCAACGGAAGTGGAGACCCGGAGATAAACTCTTCCCGTTCAGCTTCATACGATGCGCCTTTAGGTTTCAGATGAACCGCGTAAATAATACCGAAACTCCAGTCGAATGCCAATAAAGACTGGCGATATCGCTCGGGGAATCTTGCGTTGCCAACATATAAAAGGTTCGTTGGCGATCCCTGACCAATGTTCAAAATTGGCGGCAAATTGTCTGGACTGGCCGGAAGCCACTTGCCATTGCCGGTACGCCAGCCAAACTCAGCACCACTTGGCACGTGGCAAATACGAGTTGGACGGTACCAGGGTAGGCCAAAGTCCCATTCCATGTCTGAGTCATAGGCAAATATATCGCCCGCTTCGTTGAAGGCAATATCAAATGCATTCCGGAAGCCAGCACCCATCAATTCCCAATGCTTTCCTTCGGGATCAATATTGGCTATCCAGCCACCGGGAGCCATCCGGTCATTGGCGTGACCACGCGGATCTTTAATTTGCGGAAACAGATTATCTTCTTTCCAGTTCGATGGCAAGCGATACGCATCCATTTGCGGCACATCGGTATGATTTCCAGCTACAACGTAGATTGACTTGCCGTCGGGAGACAGCTTCATACTGTGCGGTCCATGTTCGCCCTCCTGCCCTTTCAGCTCTTTCAGCAGGGTTATTGTCTCAAATTGATCGTCACCGTCCTTATCCTGAAGGCGATATAATCCCGTTGGTTTATTAAAATTCTTGTTCACTCGGTTGTTCACCATCACGTAGAGGCTATTGAAGGCGTATAATAAGCCCTGCGCGTAGCCTATACCTACCGTAGTGTCGCCCGGTTGAACAATACCAACTTTCAGCTTTTCGATTTTAGGTTGCTGTGCTCCTGATCCAACTGGCGGTATCTCCAGCCGATACAAAAAACCGTATTGATCAGACGTAATCATCCGGCCTTTATCGTCAAAAGCCATCGATACCCAGGAACCCTGTTTATTATCGGAAGGGCTATACAAATGTTCCGCTTTAAAGCCAGGCAACAGTTTTAGCTTGTCAAGTTTCGGGTTGTCTGCTTTGGCCGTTTCGGATGGGACTCCGCGCATGTTGACCCAGGATGTTCCGGCCAGAGCAATGGCCGAAACAATTAGCAGCAACTTGGCTGGTTTGTAGGTGAATAACATAATTGTATTGAGTAGGTATGTAAAAAACAATGCCTTTGTGTCGGCTTATCGACGGGCAATCAGGTTGTATAGTATTGAGTATAAAGCAGGTGAACCTGTCAATATACCGACCTTCAAGAAGTTGATTATAGAAAGAAAAGAAGCAGAGCCGAAACGATTCTGCTTCTATTTATCCATTATTACCAACCTAGATTTAACATAAAATCGATACTGAGGCAAATTTCTGTTCTTGACAGACAGTTGCTCATTGGTCTATAATTTCTATCATCAGGCTAACTGCCTTACAGAAGTCAGCCTGATGCGTAATGCGCTAAAAATTAGGCGTTAATGCTGCCTCAACTGCTGGAAGTCCATAATAATCATCCAGAACAGTGAAGGCATTTGGTGGCGGAACAGCTCCGGCCGGGAAATAATACGCTGCCGGATTGGCTTTCACCTTGGCACCATATGCACCAATAATCTCTTTTACACGACCCGTTCTGGTTAGATCGAACCAGCGTTTATTTTCAAAGGCCAGTTCAACGCGACGTTCTTTGAAGACAGCCTCCCGCATATCGGCCTGCGCCGATGCCGTTGTAGCAGCTAACCCGGCGCGGGCGCGTACCTGATTGATATAGGGAGCCGCTTCACCCGTTTTGCCCTGTTCGTTTAACGACTCCGCCAAAAATAGCAGCACCTCGGCGTAGCGATAAACGGGCCAGTTCTGACCTGTATTTTGATTCAGCGAATGGGGACGGGCGTATTTTTTGATATATGGATACGTTTTGTTTGCCCGCAGACTTCCGCTCAGTGTTATCGTACCAATGGAAATATCTTTCCGCTTATCACCAGCTTCATAAGCAGCAATCAGATCCGGCGTGGGAATATTGTTACTTTCCTGAGACGTAGGCTGCGGGTTCGATGTACCAACAATGGGTGCTATTTCGGTAGCGGAAATCGGCGAGGGTAGAAAGCGGTAAATCTGGTTACCGTTATACCCGGCTGAGCCCTCCATGTACTGAATCTCAAAAATGGATTCCTTATTATTCTTATTGGTGCTCGTGAACGAAAACGCGTCGTTATAATCAGGCATCAATGCATAGCCATCATTGGCTACTACTGCTTTCAGTATTGTTTCTGCCTGTGCCCATTTTTTCTGCGTAATGTACAGATTCGCCAGAAGGGTTTTGGCCGCTCCTGACGTGGCCCGACCCGCTTCCTGAGTAGCTTTATTTGGCAAAGCAGTGCTGGCTGCTAACGCATCTTTCTCGATCTGGGCATAGATAGCATCCGTTGTTGCCAGGGGTAAGGCCGCATCTTCCCGACCCGTAATGGGTACTAAGTGCAGAGGCACTTTACCAAATAACCGCACCAAATCGAAGTAACAAAAGGCTCTAAGAAACAAAGCCTGTCCTTTCAGATTATTTTTTGAAGCCTCTGAAGCGAACGCTATTCCGGCACCGTCTATAAGCGACAAAATCTGGTTGGCCCGGGAAATAATCACATAATTTAAGCGATACTGTACCAGTACGTTATCATTTGCGGTTACACCATTAGCCGTTGGAACGGCAAAATCAGCTACGTTTTCTGTTGGGTCAACAGCTCCGTAGAGCGTGTTTCGGGCATAGTACGTGTTGTCGGAGTGCATTTCCTCCAAAACCCAGGCACGCTCGTTGAATATCTGCCGAAGGGGTTGGTAAGCCCCGTTTACAGCTTGCTGAAAGTCAGCTTCGGTCTTAAAAAACGTTGCTGAGCTCAGCGCGGTTTCGGGAACTACAGTCAGGAAATCTTTGCTGCAACCGGTCAGGGCAATTGCTAAAAGCCAGGTCGCTATATGTTTACGTTTCATATATTCAGTATGAGTTTATTGATTGTTCACTGGTTGTTGAGTTGTTATACGATAGTCATTACCACGAATGAAACTCAAAAACCAGTGAACAACGATGGATTAAAAGTTTAGGTTAACGCCGAGGGTGTACGTACGTGGAACCGGGTAGTTCGAAAAATCAACACCCTGACTCAGGTTATCACCAGGGCCATCGCCCGCACCGTTACCGCTGGTTTCGGGATTCGGTCCACCCCAGTATTTCGTGAATATATAGACCTGTTGAGCCGACGCATATACCCGAGCCGACTTGAAGAGCTTATTAACCGCCCCAATGTTATAGCCCAGCGTTATGTTTTTGATCGTAAAAAATGACGCATCAGCCAGGAACTGCGAACTATGCCAGTCGCGCTCAATACCCGTGTAGTTACCCCCGTTGTTCGTTGCCCCGAATTGGCCTGCTCCCTGGGTAATTACATTGGTTGCGACACCAACACCGTTGATCAAGGTATTTTGAACCCGGAACCGGTCTTTTACACCTTCAACCATGTTGAACACAGCGTCAAGGTTAGCCGTACTATATAAATGGCGTACCCAGAGTTGGTTACCGTAAGAACCAGAACCCGTAATTGAGAAATCGAAGTTGCCGTATTTCAGGTCATTTGTAATCCCGTAGGTGAATTTTGGGAACGGGCTGCCAAGAATGGTTCTGTCGTCGGCATCGCCACCGTTCGTAATAATGCCATCGCCGTTGATATCCTTAAACTTGATTGTGCCAATGGCCGAACGACCCGGAATGATAGGTGACGTTCTGAGTTCTTCAGCACTCGTATAATACCCTTCTTTAACCAATCCATAGAACTGGCCGAAGGGCTTGCCGACCTGTGTAATGTGGAAGCCTGTACCACCATATACCCGGTCGATACCTGGCGCTAACGAGACAACCAGATTACGGTTGAATGAAATATTGGCGTTGGTTGTCCATTTTAGTTTGCCCACTGAGTTCTTGGTTGTCAGCGAGAATTCATGCCCCCAGAACTTGATTTCGCCAATATTGTCGGAGAAGAACCCAAATCCAGACTCCTGTGGAATCTGTACATTGTAGAGCAAGTTCGTCGTACGTTTCGTATAAAAATCGTAGATAAACTGGATACGGTCGTTCAGTAAGCCCAGATCAAGCCCT
The DNA here is from genome assembly GCF_002831565.1 of Spirosoma pollinicola. NCBI lineage: Bacteria > Pseudomonadati > Bacteroidota > Cytophagia > Cytophagales > Cytophagaceae > Spirosoma > Spirosoma pollinicola. The sequence continues at coordinate 7,746,779 of NZ_CP025096.1, forward strand.
ATATCAAATTGCTTGGTCGTTTCCCATCCTAAATTAGGGTTAGCCAGCGACGTAACGACAGCCCCCGTAGCGACCGTGCTCCCAAATACGGCATTTGTTGTGTTATTAACCAGCGCGTAGGATGTATAGTTACCGATGTTGTTGTTACCAATTACACCATAGCTTGCCCGGACTTTAGCAAACGAAACGGGCAACACTGTTTTCATGAAGTTCTCATCCGAAAGCACCCAACCTACCGAAGCCGATGGGAACGTACCAAACTGGTTATTCGCACCAAATCGAGAGGATCCATCTGTCCGAACAGCCGCTGTAAACAGGTATTTCCCTTTGTAGTTATAGGTCAACCGAGACAGGTAAGATGTTAATGTCCATTGGTTAATGCCATTATTGGTACCGCCCCGGTTTATATTGAGCGCTCCCTGAATGGTAGGAAGCCGATCATCGGCATAGGTATCGGCCTGGATACGATTGAACTCCTGCCGATAGTACTGATTTGTAAAACCAGCCAGCAACTCAAAGTTATGATCATTAAAGCTACGGGTATAGGTAGCCAGGTTTTCGTTTAACCACGATGTATTCTCCAGACCTTGACGAATCGAAACTGCCGTGGTAGGTATCGGCACATTGATAGCATTAGTAGCCGTCGATGGATTAAAGAAGAAGAACTTAGAATTCTGATATTCGATATTCATCGTCGACCGGAGGGTTAACCCAGTGATTGGCCGGTATTGTATGTAGGCATTCGCTAGCAGGTTTGTATTCTTGGTTTCGTTGATCAGTTCGTTAGCAGCTCGCACCCAGTTTGGGTACTGAAAAATATTACCGGTACTGGCAGGAAACTGGTTGAATTTGGTCAGATCTCCATTGGCATCGTAAATGGGCATAACTGGCCAGGTGTGCAGCGCGTTAAACAGAATACCGGTTCCCCGGTCACCATCTGTGCGGGGTGTATTGTCGTACACGTATGAAGGCGCTACGTTGAAGCCAATCGTTACCCGATCTGATATATTGTAATTTGAGTTAAGGCGCAGCGAGTACCGTTTATATTTGTTGTTCAGTACTACTCCTTCCTGATTGAAAATACCGGCTACCAACGATGTATTGGCTTTTCCTGTATTATTGGAAATACTCAGATTATAACTTTGCAGAGGAGCCTGACGCAGTAGCGCATCATACCAGTCGTTGTTTTTCCCTTCATACTGCGAAGGATTCTGGAATTCAGCGGGTACCGCCTGGCCCTGATCTTCGTAATATTCTTTCTTGAACTGCGCGAACTCAACGGCGTTCAGCATTTTCACACGCCCCCGCACAGGTACTTTTTGTACGCCGGCAAATGCGCTGAAGCTGATGTTTGTCTGACCAGGTTTCCCTTTTTTAGTAGTAATCAGCACGACACCGTTAGCCGCCCGCGAACCGTACAGCGATGTAGAAGCAGCATCTTTTAACACCGAAATATCTTCGATCTCATCGGGGTTAAGCTGGGCAATGTTCCCTGTTATCGGGAACCCGTCAATTACATAAAGCGGGTCACTACCAGCCGAAACCGACACCTGACCCCGAATCCGGATGCTAATACCTTGACCAGGCTTACCGGTGGCCTGGTTAATTTGCACACCCGCCAAACGACCCTGCAATTTCTGTCCGATCTGCGATACAGGAATATCTTTAATTTCTGCTGCGCTTACTGTCTGAACAGCACCGGTTATTTCCTTTTTCAGCTGGCTACCATAACCAACCACAACAACTTCGTTCAGGGTTTGATCGTCGGGAGAAAGGGCAACGGTTATAGCTGTTTGATTACCTACTGTAACTTCTTTTTTAGCATAGCCTACAAAACTAAACACCAGTATTGAGTTGGCGTTGGGTACAGCAATCCGAAAACTGCCAACACCATCTGTAGTAGCCCCTTGTGTAGACCCTTTCACTACTACGCTTACTCCCGGGAGTCCATCGCCTTTTTCGTCGGTCACTTTACCCGATACAGTAATATCTGCTGATACTTCCTTTACTCGCAATGGAGTATTCAGGGCTATCAACTCCGGCAATCGTCCATTTTGTTGAATTTCTTTGGGCTGTTGGGCAAAGCTTGTGAGCGAGCCCGCTACCATACTGAGTGTGACTAATTGATAAAGTCTTTTCATGGAAGTAGTTAGATTGGAGATAGGATTTTGATCTAGTTTGGCTTCAGGAAAAAGTCAATTGAATGGCCAAATATTACTAGATGTGCTCCGTCAACTTTCCTATACCTACCCACAATTATCATTATTTGGATAATATTCTTGTTATTTTTAATATCTGTTATACCTATACTGTTTTTTGCCCACTCGTTTACTTAAACTTGGCAACCACAGCAGCCTTACTAGTACTGATTATATAAATGCTCTCTTCTCTCAAAATTCGTAGTGCTTACTAATTGGCAGGTTTGGTAAGTAGCTATAGGGTTTAATTACTTTTTACTGTGTGCTTGCTTTGTTCGGTTCTAAGTCAACCATCAATCCGTTATGCTTTACCACATTAAAATCAACGATTATTCAAACACACCTAAGTACCAACAGATTTACAATTCTATTGTGGAAGGTATTGAGAACCGGGATATTCTGCCGGGTGCCAAGCTTCCTTCCATCCACGAACTTTGTGCAGAATTTGATGTATCCAAAGGCACGATCGAGCGAGCCTACGAACTCCTGAAAGAGAAAGAGATTATTGGGGGCGTTAAGGGAAAAGGATTTTATATCAACTACACGCCCACAGGAAACAACTTAAAAATACTCCTGCTATTCAACAAGTTAAGCGCCCACAAGAAAATCATCTACGACTCTTTTGTTGAACTCCTGGGGCCAGGTGTCGCCATTGATTTTTTTATTTATAACAATGACTTCCGGCTCTTCCGGGACCTAATTCACCGCCAGGCCAGCAACCATACGCATTATGTTATTATCGGTCATTTTTTTGAGGGTGGGGAAAAAGCTGACGAATTGATCAACAACCTGCCCAAGCACAAGCTGGTAATTCTGGATAAGCTGCTGGAAGGAATTACGGGCAAATACGGAGCCGTTTTTCAAAATTTTGAACGAGACCTTTATCAGGCACTGACCGATGCGCTCCCACTGCTTAGAAAATATTCTACCTTGTGTATGTTATTCCCGTCATATAGCTACCACCCGAAAGCCATTCTGAACGGATTCTACAATTTCTGCTACGAGCATGGGTTCAAAACGCGGGTTATCAATACCGTTGAAGATGAAGTCATTCAACCACAACATGCCTACATCAATCTGATGGAAGAGGACTTGGTGGAGTTAATCAAGCGCATAAAAAAGACGCCTTATATTGTTGGTCAGGAGGTAGGTATTCTTTCCTACAATGACACGCCCCTGAAAGAGTTTTTACTGGACGGTATTACGGTAATTTCGACCGATTTCGCCCAGATGGGCCGCACGGCAGCCCGCCTTGTTCTGAACGCCAGTGTAGAACATATAGAAAACCCATTCAACCTTATCGTAAGAAAGTCGCTTTAACGGTTGACATTCCCGATTTACATTAGAGTCAGTTACCTGCTGCGCTTTGCTGGGTAGCTTACCTGTGTTTTATCATGCCTCTAACCATTTCCCTCCTTGGCATTCTGGCCCTGATTGCGCTTATCTCGCTGGTTCGGATTCACGCTTTTCTCGCTTTTCTAGCGGTTTCGCTGGGTGTTGGGCTGGCTTTGGGATTAAAACCACTGGCTCTTCTGGATGCCATTCAGAAAGGCATAGGCGGTACGCTCGGCTCCATCACGGCTATAATAGCCCTAGGAGCGATGTTGGGCAAACTGGTGGCACAAAGTGGTGCTGCCCAACGAATTGCCGTCAGTATCATGTCGCTAGTAGGCACAAAACACGCTCGCTGGGCCTTTCTGGTGACGGGCTTTATTGTGGGTTTACCGCTCTTTTATTCCGTTGGGTTTATGCTGCTGGCTCCACTGGTTATTACAGTTGCCTATCGGTATAAGTTGCCCGCTTTATACATTGGCCTGCCCATGCTGGCGTCCTTGTCCGTCACGCAGGGCTACCTCCCGCCCCACCCGGCTCCGCTGGCAATTCTCAAACAATTCAACGCCGACATGGGCCTGACGCTCTTTTATGGCATCATCGTTTCAATTCCTGCCATTCTCGTCTCGGGTGCTTTGTTTGGTTCTACCGTAAAACGTTACACTACCTTACCAAACCCCGCCTTCATCGCCCCCGACCTGCCCAACGACCAGATGCCCTCTACGCTCGTGAGTTTCCTGACTGTTTTGCTTCCTATTTTATTGATTGGTTTTAGTACGCTGGCCAGCCCATTGTTGCCAGCCGGTTCGGTTAGTCAGCAAGTACTGCTCTTTGTGGGTGAACCCGTGGTGAGTATGTTCTTTGCGGTATTGGTGGCGTCGGTAACGCTGGGCATCTGGCGGGGTAAGTCCATGTCGACTGTAACCGCTATGCTCGGCGAATCCATCAAAGATGTAGCCCTGCTTTTTCTGATTTTTGGCGGGGCGGGGGCCTTGAAACAAGTACTGACAGATGGTGGGGTGAACCAAGCCGTTGCCGATCTGATGCGCGACTCCACATTGCATCCTTACATACTCGCCTGGGGCATGGCGGCCCTCATTCGCGTCTGTGTAGGCTCCTCGACCGTATCAGGAATAACCACCGCCGGATTTGTTAGTCCTCTGCTCGCTTCGTCGGGGGTAGAGCCGAATCTGATGGTGCTCAGTATCGGAGCCGGTAGTATGATGTTCTCGCACGTTAACGACACAGGTTTCTGGCTGTTTCGGGAGTATTTCCAACTTTCGATGGTCGATACGTTAAAGACGTGGTCCATTATGGAAACGCTGGTTTCGGTAAGTGGCCTCGCCGGTGTGATGGCGTTGAACTGGCTATTGGGCTAGTAATCAAACATTACTTTTTGCCGATTACTTATTACTATTTCCTTGAACGGTCGTAAATTTAAGCTTCCAATAACTCAATATATCATTGGAAAGCTCAACGACACCTTATTTGTATACGACAGATGCTGCCCTTTGGGATGATTTCCTAAGCGGCAGTAAACAGGCGTATGCTTATTTGTACCGTACCTACTCCCCTACGCTCTATAACTACGGCTACAAAATTGCCCAGAATCGGGAGCTGACCGAAGATTGCCTGCAAGACCTGTTCCTGACCATTCTGGAAACCCGCGAGCGACTGGGCCGTACCGATTCCATCAAGTTTTATCTCATGCGCTCGCTCCGGCGGGAAATTGTTCGGAAGCTTACCAGCGAGCAGCGATTCGATCATGATGCCGATCACCTCGACTTCGCCATTGAGTTTTATTACGAACCTACCTGGCTCGACCGGCAGATTTCGCTGGAGCAATCGACGCTCTTGCTGTATGAGTTGAACAACCTCCCTGCCCGCCAGAAAGAAGCCCTGTTCCTGAAGTATTTCGACAACCTTAGTTACGAAGAAATAGCCGGCATTATGGGTATCGAGCAGACATCCGTTTACAAAATCGTTTACAAAGCCATCGCGTCCCTTCAAAAACGCATACCCACCAACACCGTTTTTCTCCTTTTGGCATTCATCCGATAAATAGTAGTAAAAAAGTAGGGATAGCGAGGGATAATCTGACGAATAAAGCTCTTTGTTGAGTATACGACAGCCGGTTTCCGTACATGAATACGCCTTTACCCGATTATAGTCAATACTTCCTCAATGAGTTTGTGCTTGATGACTCGTTCCGCCAGTGGGTGCTTCAACCCGATGAGAAGAGTATGACCTTCTGGCACGGCTTTATGCTTCGGCACCCTGAAAAACAGGCTGTTGTCGATGAAGCCGCTTCGTTATTGCTTCACCTGAACGTCCGCTTTAACGACTTGACCAGTGCCAGTCAGGAACGTATCTGGCAGGTGCTTGACCAAGCCTTTGACGAGCAACTAGCCGAAAAAACAAGCGTTCGGCCACTGGCTGGCTGGCAGCATTTTATGGGACAACGGTCCGGTTTTGGCTGGCAGTTAGCAGCTTCCATAACGGGCTTTCTGCTGATAGTCGGTGGCCTGATGTACTATAAGTTGCTTCCTAAAGAACAGCGGATTCATACGGCTTTCGGCGAAAACAAGACGGTTACTCTGCCCGATGGGTCGACGGTGCTCCTGAATGGCAATACTACCCTCACCTACACCGATGGCTGGACCGACGACAAATCGCGCGAGGTCTGGCTTGATGGCGAAGGCTTTTTTACCGTCACCAAAAAGAAGCATTTGGGTAGCCGCATCAAATTCGTGACGCATACGTCCGGGCTGGATATTACGGTGCTGGGCACACAGTTTAATGTGAACACACGCCGGGGCAGCACGGCGGTAACACTGGTAGAAGGCAAGGTCCAGTTGTCCAAACCCGACGAACCAGAAGGCCGGATAATTGAGATGAAGCCCGGTCAGTTTGCCGCTACGAAACCAACCGTCGAAGCGGTCGAGATTCGGGATGAGAAACCAGACGTACACACGTCGTGGGTCGAGCATCAATTTATTTTCGACAATACAGCCCTAAGCGATATTGCGCAGCAACTTCAGGACACCTACGGGCTGAAACTTGTCTTTGAAGACGCCGACCTAGCCAACCGACGCTTTACCGGCAACCTCTCGAACCAGAGCATCGAAACGCTACTGGCTACCCTTTCGCTCACATTCGACCTGACGGCCTACCGTACTGGTGACCGTATCAGTTTACGACATAATCCCTGATTTAGTCAACAACAACTCCCTAGTTCTCCTCGTATGAAAAACCAGTATATTCTCCTTTCTATGCTTCTGGGCGGGGTCTACACTATGCCGCAACCCAGCGTTGCGCAGGTATTGACCCGCGCTCAACCAGCCTACGAAAGCACTGCCAGTAGGCAGCAATCCTCCGCCAACGCATTGGATGGTCAGCGCAATCGCCGGAGTCGTTCGCTCAAAAAAGCCCTGTCAGAACTCGAACGACGATTCAACATCAATTTTGCCTATGATGAACAGCTCGTTACCGGCCGGCAGACCGACGCCGAGCTGGACGGTCTCTCGCTCGAACAGGCGCTAAACCAGCTGATCGAATCGCAGGGGCTGCGCTACCGAAAAGTGAACGACAAGCTATTTGCCATTCAGTCGGCACCCGCAAAAAAGGTTGGGCTGGCCTTCCCTACCGAAGGCACCGCTCCCGCTCTGGCAACGGTCAGCAACGCACTGCCCGATCTGACTGAAGCACCACAGGTCAAACGCATCACGGGGCAGGTCACGGACGAAACCAACCAGGGTCTTCCCGGTGCCAACATCATCGAGAAAGGCACCACAACCGGCGCAACGACCGATGCCAACGGTAACTTTGTCCTGAATGTAAGCGATGCCGCCACTACGCTTACCGTGTCCAGTGTAGGGTATGCCAGTCAGGACGTAACGATTGGCAATAACTCCGTCGTGAATGTGAAGCTTGTGCCCGACGACCGAACGCTCAACGAGGTTGTTGTTATTGGTTATCAGACTGTTCGGAAGCGGGACGTAACCGGGGCCAATGATGTGATCAGCTCTACGCAGGCCAATAAAGTAACGGCCAACTCACTGGCGGAGTCCATTCAGGGCTTGTCGCCGGGGGTTACGGTACGCAACACGGGCGTGCCGGGGCAACAGGCATCGATCCAGATTCGCGGAGTCGCCAGCTTCCTCAATACGGACCCGCTCTACATTATCGACGGCATGATTGCCGATGCCAACCCAACCATCAACAACGACGATATTGAGTCCATTCAGGTACTGAAAGATGCATCGGCAGCCGCAATTTACGGGTCGCGGGCGGCCAACGGCGTGGTTATTATCACCACAAAACAGGGCAAAGAAGGTCCTATTCGGGTGTCGTTTTCGGGCAAATACGGTATTCAGCAAGTGTATAAACGATGGGATGTGATGGACGCCACAAACTTTGCGGCTACCCAGCGCACCCAGTACCAGAACGCCGGGCAAACACCCCCATCCAGCGTAGCAACAGGCACCTTCAACCCAAACATCAACACCAACTGGCAGGATCAGGTGCTGCAAACGGGCAATCTACAAGACTACAACCTGACGCTGTCGGGCGGAACGAAAACGGGTACGTACCTGATCTCGGGTAGCTATTTCAGCAACAAAGGGTATGTCATCGGTAGTGGCTTCGACCGGGCCAGTTTGCGTATTAACACGAAGAGCCAGCTAGGTCGGTTCACCTTCGGCGAAAATGCGCTGCTGACCAACTCGAATATCCAGAATTTTCCGGCAGGAAACCCTATCTACGACATGGCCGGTATGCTCCCCGTTATTCCCGTTCAGGACCCCAGCTATATCGACGCGGGCAATCCGGGCGGCTACGGTATTGGCCGAAATCCTGACGCAGTCACGTATGCCTTCAACCCCGTGGCGGTTCGTAATCTGGCCAGCAACAAGAGCAATTTCGCCAAGTTAGTGGGCAACGCCTATCTCGACGTGAAACTGACGGACTGGTTAACCTACCGCGCCAACGCGGGGCTGGAAGTGAGTTTCGACTACACCCAAAATCTGCGCCGGATTGGTACCTACCAATATAGTGCTTCGCCAGTTGCCAGTTCGGTTGGCGAAGACCGGTCGCGTTACCTGAGTATGTTGTTCGAGCACACATTAAACTTCAACAAAGCGTTCGGGCTACACAGCATCAACGGCGTAGTGGGCATCAGCCAGCAGACGACCCGGCGCGATATTACATCGGGCTCGCGCACTAATCTTGGCTTTGCCGGTGGTCAGTATTTCAACACGATAAATGCTGCCACGGGCATTTCCAACTCGGCGGGGGGCACACCCGACGATTACCGGATTCTGGGGTACATTGGCCGGGTCAACTACACCTATAACGACAAATACCTGCTAACGCTAACGGGCCGGGTCGATCAGGATTCCCGATTTGGGGCCAACTACCGGACGGGTTTCTTTCCATCCATAGCCGGAGCCTGGCGCATCAGTCAGGAGAAGTTTTTCCATGTCGACTGGATTTCTGATCTAAAGCTGAATGCCTCGTATGGTAAGCTGGGTATTGTGGTACCTACGCTGGGCTCATTTCCCTATACAGCATTCATCAACAACAATCCGAGAGCCATTTTCGGGATCGACCAAACAGCGAACGTAGGCGCCTATCAGGCCCAGTTAGCCAACCCGGATTTACGTTGGGAAGAGCGGATTCAACAGAACTACGGCGTATCGGCCTCGTTCCTGAGAAACCGTATTACGACGGAAATCAACGTTTATAACTCCCTCTCGAACGACGCCATCCTAAACCTGGCTGTGCCGGGCTATCTGGGTAACCTGCGGGGAAACCCCTACGTGAATACGGCCTCCATTCGCAACCGGGGCGTTGAGTTTTCGGCGACGTATCGCAACAATGAACATGCCGTCAAGTGGGATGTTTCGGGGAACTTTACGACCATCAAGAATCGGGTCGAAAACGTAGGTAATCAGGGCCAGAACATCAACTATATCCAGAGTGGCAACACGCGCTCGCAGGTTGGGCAGGCTGTCGGTCAGTGGTATGTGCTGAAAACGGCAGGTCTTTTCCAGAACCAAGAAGAGATCAACAATTACAAAGGAACCAACGGGAACCTCATTCAGCCGAATGCCAAACCGGGCGATATCAAATACGTAGACACCAACGGCGACGGGCAGATCACGCAGAATGACGACCGCCAGTTTGTGGGTTCGCCCTGGCCTAAATTGCAGGCAGGTGCTCAGGCCAATGCATCGTACGGACAGTTCTCGCTCAACGTGCAGTTGACAGGTGTATTTGGCTATACGGTGTACAACGATGTACGGCGCGGACTGGACAGCTACCAGCTCACTAACTTCCGCAACGACATCAGTCCGTGGACAACAACAAACACGAACACGAGCGACCCTCGCTTAGGATTAGAAGCTGGCGATCAGGGTATTATCTCGAATAATTTCGCCTACACCGACCGCTGGCTTGAGAATGCCTCTTACGTTCGTGTGCGCAACGTAGAGATTGGCTACACGCTGCCTAAGACGCTACTTAGTACCCTTAAAATTCGTAATGCCCGCGTATATGTGAGTGGACAAAATCTGTTTACGATCACGCAATACACCGGACTCGACCCCGACGTTACGGGCGCGAATATTCAGGAACGTGGCGTCGATAACGGCCACTGGCCTTCCCCACGCGTCGTATCCGTAGGCGTCAACTGTGATTTCTAATTACAAATTATTCTGGAAAGACTTGTTATGAAGCATACTAATGGAGTAACCACTCTTTCGTTCTTTCACTCTTTCGCTCTTTCATAAAGATGAAAAATAGATTCATTTCGCTAACCATTGCCGCAGCGATGTCCCTCGCTGGCTGTGAGCGTAGCCTTGATATTGTGAACCCCAACCAGGTAACGACGGAGTCGTTCTGGAAAACGTCCGACGATGCGCTGGCGGGGGTCAACGCCGTATACAGCACCATGCACCGGGGCGGCATCTCGCGCTGGATGCCGTTCTACTACATCATCCGGTCGGATGAAGGACGTAGTCAAAGCCCGGCGACCGATATTGTCAATAACATGGATCAGTTCCTGGTAACGGATTACAATTATGGCAATGCTTATGCCGTTTGGAACGACAATTACATCGGCATCAACCGGGCGAATCAGGTTGTCGCAAACGTTCCAAACATTCAGATGGATGCTACGCTGAAAGGGCGGTATCTGGGCGAAGCCAAGTTCCTGCGGGCCATGTACTATTTCCATCTGGTTACGCTCTGGGGCAACGTGCCGCTCGTTCTACAACCATCCGTCGTGGGCGATAAACCAAATTCAGCAACCACGGCGCAGGTATGGGCGCAGATCGAGAAAGACCTGACCGAGGCTGCAACGACCCTGCCAACCACCTACGGCAACACCGATCTGGGCCGGGCGACCAAAGGAGCCGCATACGCTTTGCTGGCGAGGGCTCAAATGCAGCAACAGAAATATACTGAAGCCCTCACGCCCCTGCAATGGCTGGCGGATGGCGAGGGTAAAGGCGTCTACTCGCTGATGCCCAACTACCGCGACAACTTTCTGATTACGACTGAAAATAACAAAGAATCCGTCTTTGAGTGGCAATTCCAGATAAACACCGCCGAAAACACCGACGATGATACCGAAACACCGAACCAGAACTACGGCACTTCGCTGGCACAGTTTTTCGGCCCTCCGGGTATTGGCTGGTCGGATGGCGAAGCACAACACTGGCCCACCCGTGAGTTCACAGAGAAAACAACGGCTGGCGCCCGCGACCCGCGTCTGGAAGCATCATACCTCTTTGATTCAACCGACATGCGCGGCCCCGATTTTACCCAGATTTACGGCCAGACGTTCACCCAGCGATACGGCAAGGATAATAAACGGGTGTGGTTCCGGAAGTTCCAGAATGATCACTGGAAAAATGAAGAAGGTTACCGGTCGCCCAACAACTGGCGGTATATACGCTACGCCGATGTGCTGCTGATGTACGCCGAAGCGCTCAATGCAACCGGCAAAACAACACAGGCTTATGCCTATGTCGATCAGGTGCGCCGACGGGCCGGATTACCTACGCTGACGGTTGCCAAACCGGGACTTACGCAGGCGCAGTTTCTGACTCAGTTGAAACACGAGCGATTGCTGGAACTATCGGGCGAAGGCCACCGCTGGAATGACCTCGCCCGTTGGGGTGACCTCGGCCCGCAACTGGCAACGCGTGATGCGGCTTTCTCTACCTTTGTAAAAGGCAAAAGTGAGTTATTGCCCATTCCTCAACTGGATCGAGACTTGAACCCGAACCTGACACAAAACCCGAATTATTGATTTTTTAGTCACAGAGATGCACCAAGACACACGGAGATACACAGAGATTTAAATGATTTTTTCTCTGTGTATCTCCGTGTGTCTTGGTGCATCTCTGTGGCGAAAGTGGCAAAAAACCATCTCAACGATGAAGCATTACCTCTTTATACTCCTGGCGATTGTTATAGCCTGCAAATCGTCGGACAAACCAACCCCCGCCCCTACGCCCCCCGTCACGACGGTAGACACGGTTGGAAAATTTCAAAACCCATTGCTGACAGCCGCCCCCGACCCCTGGGTGACGTATAAAGATGGATTTTACTACGTGATGCACACTACGGGAAATAACCTGCGCATCTACAAAACATCAGCCATGAGCCGCCTGAATTCAGCTCGGCCTGTAACGGTCTGGACACCGCCCGCAACAGGGCCGAACTCCCGCGACATCTGGGCACCCGAACTCCACTTTGTTAACAGCAAGTGGTACATCTACTACGCAGCCGACAACAACGGGAACGATGCTACCCACCGCATGTTCGTCCTCGAAAACGAATCGGCCGACCCAACGCAGGGCACATGGGTCGACCGGGGCCAGCTTGGCCTACCCGAAAACAAATGGGCCATTGACGGCACATTACTTCAGCAGAATGGACAGTTGTATTTTGCCTGGTCGGGATGGGAAACGGATCTGGGCGGGTCGCAGTACATCTACATTTGTCAACTAACAAACCCCTATACAGTTAGCAGCACAACCCGTGTTAAGGTATCCTCGCCCGATTATGCCTGGGAGAAAAACGGCTTTGGGGTTAATGAAGGCCCGGAGTTTCTGGTGCATAACAACAAAGTCTTTCTGATCTATTCGGCCAGTTTCTGCGGCACCGACTTGTATGCGCTAGGTCAACTCACTACCGATGCCAGCGCGGATCTGCTTAACCCGGCATCCTGGACGAAATCAGCCACGCCCGTTTTTGGCCCTAATGCCGGAAACGGTACATTTGGCATTGGGCACAACAGCTTTTTCACCACCCCCGACGGTAAAGAAAACTGGCTCGTCTACCACGCCAATGCCGCGTCGGGACAGGGTTGTGGCGATAATCGCTCCATCCGCATGCAGCCTTTTACGTGGAAAGCCGACGGCTCTCCCGATTTTGGGATTCCAGCACCAATAACGCAGTGGATTAAGCGGCCAAGTGGCGAGTAAACCGGAACGACTACCCCACCCCAACCCCTGCCCCTTGAAAAAAGGGGAGGGGCTAAAAAAAGAGCAACCCATTACCGAGCCCCTCCCCTTTTTTCAAGGGGCAGGGGTTGGGGTGGGGTAGCAGCGACCGTGGGGCGAAATGCCGAAAAATTTACAATGATCGACGTTAGGCTACACGTTCCGCCACATGAACGGCAACTTCAGCCGTATATCTCCGCTGGAAATAAATGAACGACCCGATCACCAGCACGCCATATACCACCGACAAAATATAGGCGCCATCCATGAAGAACTCCCGGTAGCTGATGTTTGCATGGCCAAAATTCTTGTACAGCAACACCCCAACGCTACCCAGATAGCCATACCAGTCAGCCAGCGTGACCATGAACCCAACGGTGCTTACGTATTGGAAAGAGGCAATCAGCCGCTCGAAATAGAGTCCATTGCAGGGTACATAGGCCATATATAGACCCAGACCTGTCAATAGAAACCAGTTGCCTGCGGATAGTGCGCCTGTCGAGTACGCATAGGTGCTCAGACCGACCAGCGCCCCACCCGCCAGCATGAGCCCGTTGAGTAAGGCAAACGCCCGAAAGTTCTGGGTGACCCGCTGAAGCAACGCCATCACAACCAGAATACCAAGCGCAACCAGCGTTTCGGTTTTGGCGAAAATCCCGGGGTTTTCAACGCCCGCATCTTTCAGGATTTCGGGGCCGAAGTTATCGCGAAAATCCCGGAAGGCAGATAGAAATACGTACGATGCAATGAGCAGAACAAGACCCGGTCGGAAGTTGCGCACAAACGCCCGACGTTCAGCACCATCCATAGGTTTGCGCTCGGTACGCAGGGCGCGGTCTTCAGCGGTGGGGGGCGGCAAAAGCGTTAAGGCATACACCGAAATTAACATTGGTACGACAAACAGCATACCTGTCACAAACGGAAGCCAGAATTCCGATACGCCCCAATCGGCCCGAATGGTCAGCGCTACCGTTTTCACAAAACCCGAGGCAAAAATAAAGGAAGCGGTCAGGCCAGCGACCAGCCCATCGGTTTGCTTACGTCCTTCCAAAAAGCCAATCATCGTGCCGTAGACCATGCCCAATGGCAGGCCATTCAGAAACAGAAAGATAATATTATAAGGTGCCGGAACCAGCGCAAAACCAAGCAGTGCCAGCAGGGCAAAGCCAACAAAAAACAGCAAACTTACGGCCCGTCGTCCCGGCGACATTTCCGAAACAACTTTCACGCCAATCCCTTTCGACACGGCATAGCCGAACACCTGAGCCGTCACGAGCCATATTTTGTAGCTAATCCCGGCGAACGCCATCCCCTCGAAGGTTACCGCCGTGATACCTTTGCGAAAGGCATACATGCAGGCGTAGGTGCAAAAGGCGGCTGTGGCCCCAAAGAGCATGAACGCCGTTGGATTACGTAGAAAAGCGGGAGATTTCACGAATAGCTTGCGTTTAGGTTGCTGATGAAGGAATTTTTGCTGGTATCACATAGGATTCACAAGAACGCAAGATAAAACAAAATCGGCCTTGCTGGCCAAAAGAATGACTGGCCAGCAAGTAGTGCCGACCGTCCCGGTCGGGTGTATATGACGTTACTGGTGTCACACCCGACCGGGACGGTCGGCACTACAATTAATACTCGCCATTCTGCTGGCGGTAATGTTCGGCACGTTGGTCGGCGCGGTCGTCCATTTCGGGGCCTTTCTGAATTTTCCGCCAGTCGAAGACTTTTTTGTAGGGTTTCATAGCCGCTTTCGGATCAAATACCCGAACATCGGGAAGTACCGCATTGTAGGGTTTGAAATCGGGTTTATCAGTAAAGAAATCCTGTAAAAGAGAGGCCGTCTGGTCGTACTGGTTGACGTACGGAACACCGAGGATGTTGTACATCGTTTTCAGGATAGAACCGAAGTTGGCGTGGGTATGCGACACATAACCACGCTTGACATACGGCCCGGCCATCAGCAATACCGATCGGTGCGCATCGATGTGGTCGACGCCCCCCTGCGGGTCATCTTCGGTAATAATGACGAGCATGTCTTTCCAGTATTTGGTACGCGACAGAAAATGCAGTACCCGGCCAACCGCCAGATCGTTATCGGCCATGTACGAGTGCAGATACGGATAAGCGAAATCCGGACGAGGACCAGCACCGTGGTCGTTGGGAATCTGCATCGTCACAAATTGCGGCATTTTCTCTTTTCCCTTTATCCATTTGGCGGTAAATTCCCGCTCAAACTGCTCCATCCGGTACTGGTCGGGCACATTGGTATTGTAACCCGCGAAGTCGCGGGAGGTGTGCGGATACACAGCTTTCGGCATGGGAAATACCACCGATTGGGCCGCCCCAAACTGAGTCGTTGTCCACTCTTCTACATTCCCGGCAAACTCATTGACCTGCCCGAAATTGTAGAGCGAAACCTTGTTCCGCTCGAAGGCTTCCCAGAGCCCGCCAAATTCATTATAATCTTCGGGGTCAATGGCGCCCGACGCCTTGGGAAACCGACGCCCCGGTGCTTTTGAATCCATATCGAAGCGGCCCGCCGAGGCTGCATTGGCCTCAACCCACTCATTGGGAATCGTGCCCAGCATCCAGTGGTGACCGTGAATACTAGCGTCAGAATCGCAGTAGAAATTATCGGAAAAAGCGAACTGCCGGGCCACCCGTAAGTGGTTGGGCATAACGTCGGCATTAATAACGCGCACGCTATCTATCGCCTTATCCGTTGTTCGGCCACTGGTCCCACGACTGGTCGAAATCCGGGTTTTAATGGTCACTCCCTCGCCAAACCGCGCTAGTGTCGAATCGCCATTGGCATTCCCGAGTTGACCCAGTACTTCATCGTAGGTCCGGTTTTCTTTGGTAATGTAGACAATGTGTTTTATGGGTGATTGGCGGGTTTTGGGCAATACCGGCAGTGGGTTCCGACCATCGTCGGTGAGGATAACGGTTTCGTAGGTGTTCGCCAAAACCTGCTTTGTGTAGGTTGCCAACTGAGCCGCATCCGGGACGGGAACAGCCTGAAACGTGCCAAGCTGAATATCTCCGATATACGTTCCCTGCGGTGGTTTTACGAACGTAGCTCCCCCGTTTGGTCCCGCCCCGTGTCCCCGCGCTGATACAACGTAAACGGTCTTTTCATCGGGCGACAATGCCACACGAGTCGGCCCCCAGCCTGTTGGAATGAGTCCGGTAACTTTACGTGTTTGAACATTTACAACAGCCACCGCATTGAGCGCCAGCAAGGCAACATACAGCGTTTTCTGATCTTTGGTAAGCGCCATTCCAAAAGGCATCAGGCCCCGGTAGCGGTCCAGTTTCGGGTCAACTTTGAGCGAAATAGTGCCCACCAGTCGTTTGGCCGACCGGCTGGCGGGTTTATAATCCAGAATGGAAATGTTGTCGTTTGTGGCATTCGACACATAAGCGTACCGGCTTCCCACAACTACCGAGTTGGGCGATGAACCACCCACCACTTCGGCTTCTTCGATCATTTCGCCGATTTGCACCCCCGTCTTGGCCTTGTAAACAACTTTGTTTGTCCCTAAATCCACCGTCCAGACGCTCATGGCTTCGTCGGCCAACGGGCTGCCCAGTCCCGGAATCCGTCGCCCTTCCACCTCAACCCCTTCGGCAGACTCTTTGGTATGCGCGGCATAAGGTGGAAATTTTAGTGCCATTGTATCGCCGTTGGTTTTGGTTACGCCCGGCACCTTAGGGTAGGCATACAAACCGACATTGGCCACAAAAGCCAGTTTGCGGTCGGGGCTGATGGCGAGGCCGAAAGGCTGACGGCCGGTAGGAATCGAAGCCGTGATGCGCTTTGTCGCCAGGTCGATGCGTACCATCCGAAAATTGGCTCGATCGAGCGCAAGGAGTTCGTTGCCGTTCAGCAATAAGTCCGACGTAAAGCTGTCGGTGTAGCCATTGCCATCGAGGTTAATGCTGTCGATGGTTCGAAGTTTTCCCGTATCGAAAATAAGTACCCGTCCTTTGTCGCCATTGCTCAGGTAAGCGGTGTGATTATCAGTGGCGAATGCCACACCCAGAAACGAACCGGCTTTCAACGCAGGCGGAATTTCACCGGCATAATCAGGAATGCGGGTAGCCTTTAAGTCAGCTAAATTAAAGACCGTTAGTATGCCATCGTGCAGGGCAACTGCTCGTTGTCCATTGGGCGAGATCGCCAGTCCAAAGGGGTCATTGGCAATCCGAATCGTTTGACCTGCCGGTGTTACGTATCGGCCACTTGGCAGCACAGACTTTCCGTTAACGTCTATTTTGCAAAACTCAGTCCTTCCCGGCACCTGTACCGTTGTGTATGTTTTTGCCTTGGCGAGTACCGCAGGGGTTCGGACGGATTGAGCCGAGACATAAACAGATACCAGAAGAAGTGTAAAAACGGAAAGGTACTTCATATCAAGATTGATGAACAAAATGAAAGGTGATTGGCGATTTTGTACAACGGAGTACCACTCCGTTGTACAAAATCGTAGCCACACGGGGCCGTACAGCACACAACCCTAATCAACCCGATTGGCAGTGCGTTCGACGATGGACATGTAATAATTTATATCCGGCGTTGGCAAGCCGGGGATTTTTGCCTGTTCATCCCAGGTCCGCATTAACAAAATACCCTTGAAATAGGGATTCGTTTCAAATGATAATGCCTCTGCCGCTGTCATCGGCCCACCCTGAAATTCCAGCGTTTTTAAGCTCGCTTCCGACAATCGGGCGAAATAAGCAGGGTTCTTAAAGACCAGATACCGCTTGGCATTCACGTGATTTTCAATCAATTGTGCTACCTTCTCCGAGAACCCCCGCTCCCGTAGGTAATCGGCCGCCAGGCGTTCGTGGTCGACGGTACCGTAGCCATCCATATAGCCCATTGTGGAGCCGCCAACTACCATATCGGGCGGCATCAGGTGGCCAATGTCATGCAGGAAAGCGGCCACGATGGTGTCGTCATCGGCACCCGCTTCTTCGGCTAGTTGGGCGCATTGGAGGGCGTGTTCGAGTTGTGTAATCGGCTCACCGAAATAGGCGTCGTCACCGCCCTGAGCAAAGAGATTGGCAATAGCTTGCATCTGTAGTACCGGGCGTCCCGCCCGGGAGGATATTTGGTAGTGAAAGAATGATCCACTTCTGTCGCCAGTAAGTGCCAGGCAAACAGGCTTAACGGCCGGACGGGACGTCCGGCACTACATGTAGGATAAATACGTTCGTTCCAGACTTCCGTCGTCGTACAAGTCGATGAGGGCATACCCGGCTTTCGTTTGCTGGTAAACATCACTCTTCCACCAGTTACCGCTAACGGCTCCATTGCAAAGGTAGGTAACGCCGTTATAATCAACCCGGTCGAGCAAATGCATGTGACCGCTCAGCGCTGCTTTTACGTTAGGGTACTGATAGAACAACTTCAGTAGGTCGGGGGTGTTGGCAAGTACCAGGCCAGCCGATATGTTCCACATACCTTCTTTTACGTTCGTCTCACTGAAAAAACCCGTCGGGCTGAAGATCGGTATGTGCGACAGAACCAGAATGGGTGTTTTCGGATTGGTTTTGGCCAGATCAGCTTTCAGCCAATCCATTTGCCCGGTATCAATGTAACCCGTATACCACTTGCCATCGGGTTTGGGCTGCACACTATCGAGGATGATAAAGTGCCAGCCATTTTTATCGAAGCTCCGGTAACGGCCACTTATCTGCATCTGGTCAATGGCCCATTTTTTCCCATACTGCAAATCGCTCTTGGCGTTTTCGAATCCCCAGATGTCGTGGTTACCAATGCAATACTCGATGGGCAGAGAATTGTCGGCTTTAACGAGTTTATTCCAGGCGTCCCATTGCTGCTGTACTTTCTGGCGGTCTGCTGCCAGCGCGTCCATGATCACATCCCCACCATGCAGGATAAACGATGGTTTGTCGGCCTGATTCTGCGCATGATGAAAGCATTTGGCGATACTATCGATGGGCTTGACTTCGGGTGTAATGTGTGTATCGCCGAGGTAAGCGAAACGGACGGAACGTTTGCGGGCCAGATTGGGCGCAATCGCTGTTTCAGTAGCGATTGCGGGCAATAAAGCCGCTGATTTGAGGAGGGTTCTGCGGTTCATACGTTCAGGAAAAAGACCTATAAGGTTTTTTATACCCTTATAGGTCTGATTAATCGTTCAACAGCCAGACGGAACGCCCGGTACTACGAATTTACTGTAAAACCCACATGGTGGCGTTTATATCATCATTGCCACCATACTGGCTGGTGAGGGCGGCTTTCAGGTTCACTTCGTTGGTTGTCCGCTCGCTTTGTGGGTATAACCAGCGTTTCGGAATCCGCGCACTATTGCTTGTTCCTACGCCCGTCAGGAAAGTTGGAACACCTGTCCGGCGTTGGTTATAAAATGCTTCCATGCCCGAATTCTGGAAGAACGCGATGTATTTCTGTGTTAAAATCTGACTCAGCCCCGTAGCATTATTTCCCGCATACTTTACCGATGCCTGCGCTAAATAATCAGCAAAGCTCACGTTAACAGTGTAGTTATCGAAGTTAAAAATACCCCCATCCCGCGAGAACGTTACGGTATTAGCTCCATCTTTCAGGCCGTAAAATTCCATTGATGCGGCAATACCTTTCTGGTAATAAGAAGCTGCGTCGCCCGTAGCCCAACCCCGGTTGATTCCCTCAGCAATGTTGAACATCAGTTCAGGATAGCCGATGATAAACACAGGTTCGCCCACGTAGGATGTGTAATAATGCTTCCGGTTCTGGAAAGAATACTCCCCTTTCAGCACTTTGGTGGCCATATCCTGCAAATCTTCTCCCGACGAAGCACCGACGAAAGCAGCAAAATCAGTTGGTTTCAGACCTGCGGCAATCTTCGCTGAAGCAGGTTCGGCAACGACGAAAAGGCGCGGATCCTTACGCTCTACCAATAAATCCACGTACGTTTTGGCCATATTTTCACGAGTAGCATTCTGACCAAAATTATCCTGATTGCGCGGGTATTTACTCTGGGTACTGTTGTGAATAAACTGCAGGTTATCACTCATACCCGTTGGCAGTGGGTACTTGGTCGAATTGCCAACCATCTCGGCAAATTTCTGCTTAATGGCAAGATCGGTATCCCCTTCTTTCTTACTCAGGCTGATCAGCACACGAATCCGGTAGGCATTCACTGTTTTCTGCCACTGCCGCAGATTGTTATTAAAGTAAAAATCGCCCGCCAGTGTGTTGTCACCTTTCGTGATGATAGCCGCCAGATCAGTGTTGGCATCGTCCAGCCATTTCAGTGTCTGGGCATAAACGGCCTTCTGCGAATCGTATTTCGGCGTTAGGTTAGCCAAATCTTTCAGCGCATCGGTGAGCGGAATATCGCCCACGCGCCGGGTCATGTTTTCGTAGAAATACGCCCGAAAGAACTTGCCCAACGCGGAGTATGGGTTTACATCGGCAGCACCAGCCCGCTTGGCTTCCTGCTCCATTTTCACCACATCTTTCAGTGTGAAAAAATTCAGGCTCGTGGTTGTCCAGTTATACTCGTTGGTTGCGTAATAATCATAATTACTGGCATAAAACTGGTTGTACCGCTGTTCTGCGCCCCAGGGAGTATTGGTAACGCCCGAAAAACCGGATGGGCTGTTACCACTATTGTACATATCGTTCAGAATGCCCTTCAGCACGAGTGAAGCTGGCGCATTCACTGGCCTGTTGGGGTCTTTTTCGAGTTCATCGAATGACTTTTCGCAACTGGTTAACAGTAACGTAATTGTCAGTATAGGGAGAATAAATTTGTTCAGTTTCATGATGTAAAGAATGTATAATACAGAATGGACAATGAATAATGATTCGTCATCACATTATCCATTTTGCATTGTTCATTAGTTAAAAAGTCAGATTCAGGTTAAAACCATACCGCCGTGTCGTTGGTGTTTGCAGATCCGAACGACCACCGCTTGTAAACTGGTCGATGTCGATGTCTTTCTTCTCGGCAAAGTAGAGCAGATTCCGGGCAACGAATGAAACCGACGCCTGTTTGACACCCAACCGACTAATGAATGTTTGTGGCAGAGAATAGCCCAGCACAACTTCGCGGAGTTTGACAAACGAACGGCTAATCATATTTCCGCCATCAAATCCGTAGCGCCGGGCAATGTAATCCTGTAAAAAAGCCTTCGTTGTATTTGGCTGAAATTGCAGCTCAGCGTAGTTTGTCACGAACCCATCTGAATTGTAGTTGATGCTGGCGCCGTTACTCACCTGAACACCTTCGCCCAGGTACGATTTAATGCCTTTCGTGTCATTAATACGGGCCACGCCCATATCGCCCTGAACGGTGTTGATGATCCGGCCACCAGCATATGATTTTTGCTGGATGTAGTCAGAAATAACCCCTCCAACACGACCATCGACCTGGAAACTGAACGTCAGGTTTTTGTAGCTAAAGCGGTTGTTCAGGCCAAATACCCAATCTGGATTGATATTGCCTACATATTGGGCAACGGTTGTCCGGATGGGTCTTCCACCCGCATCATTGATAATCTGCCCATCGGGGGCGCGCACAAACGTCGACGTGTAGTACTTATCCGTACGGTCGCCTACTTTAAAGAAGGTGTTCAGCGCCGTTACGCCCGGATAGAAATCTTTGTATACCTCTTTATAGGTCGACCAGTTCGCCAGAACATCCCAGTTGAGACCGTTGGTGCTACGCAGCACCTTACCTGTCAGGGACAGTTCAATCCCTTTTTTCTGGGTTTTGATACCGTTTACCAGCGCCGATGAGTAGCCGGTCGTTTCAGAAATTGGGAGGTTGAAAATACGTGGACCATCGTCGCTGATGTAATAAGCCGCATCGAAAGCAAGGCGGTTATTCAGGAAACGCACATCCAGACCAACCTCTGTTTGGGAGGTGCTGTTCGGTTTGATGTTCGGGTTATTGAGGGCGTTGGTGAAATAAGCCGTTGGGGTGTTGCCAACCGTGTAGGGCGTAGCATACACGGCCGCGTTCTGATACGTTGGCCCATCATACGACGACGCATACTGCTGTCCATAACCCACCGGGAACGACGGCACACCAATGGTCGATTGGGTAAGACCGTCTTTCACATTGGCATACGACGCCCGGAATTTCAGGAACGAGATAGCCTGGGGCAACCGCAGGTAGTCAGACAATACCGTACTGAGCGCTACCGAAGGATAGAAGAACGTATTGTTTCCTTTTGGCAGAGTCGAGAGCTTATCCATCCGGCCCGTTGTCGATACTGTCAGGAAGTCTTTCAGCGTAAAGTCAGCCGAGTAATAGGCCGACAACACGCGCATATCCGAGTTGAAGTTCGACGCAATAACCGGGTTGAGCGAGTTAGCGAAGTTGTATACGCCCGGCACGTTCAGGTAGTTGGTCGACGTGTAGTTTGAGTTGTAGTTATATACGCGAAGGTTACCCCCGGCAATAGCGTTTATATTCAGGAGCGGGCTTACCCGTTTATCATACTTTAACAACAAATCAGTGTTGTTGTCGAGCAGGTTCCGGCGGTCTTCGCGGTAGTCGCCTTTTGTTTCTTCACGTCCGTAGGAGGTGGCAGAATACGGAAACTTCTCCGTCCGAAGCAGGTTCCAGGTCGATACCTGCGTACGCAGTGAAAGATCGAGCCCGGTGGCAATGTTGTATTTAAGCGATGTCTGCCCAACAATATCAGTTTTATAATGCCCCCGCAACCACTCTTTCGCCACAAACCAGGGGTTGTTATAGCGTTGGTACTCAGCGTAAATCTGCTGCGTACCTTCTTTACCCGGCTGCCAGTAATTTTTGAGCTGATCGACGTCCCAGTCGGCACCACCCCAGATTACTATGTTATAAATCATAGAGTTCGGGCCGTAATCGACGTCGGGAATATTGGGCGTATACTGCCGGTTTACCTGCACATCGCCTTCAAAGCGAAGCCGGTTCGAGAAATTATAACCCGTCGATACTTTAAAGGTCGTGCTGTTCAGCTTGGTGTTGGGCACCAGACCGCGCTGGTAGTTGTGCGATACCGAAAAACGAAGGTCATATTTTTCGCCCGACGACGATACCGATATGTTGTTGGTAGAGAGAAGGCCCGGCTGCAGAAACCGCTTGAGGTTGTCTTTACCACGCGCCACCCAGGGCGTACCGGTCCGTTTGCCCGTTACGGGATCAACAGGACTGTCGTATTGCGGAATCAGCTGGCCTTCGAAGCGTGGGCCCCAGATGTCATAGTCACCATCGTTTTTGCCGCCCCCTTTGCCATCCACGAATTCATACACACCGTGGTCGCCGGGGCCATACTCGTCCTGTACTTTAGGAATGGCGAGAAAGCCGTTATCGACCATCTGGCTTGTGTTCACATCAACAGCGAATCCGCGTTTGTCTTTCGTACCGCGCTTGGTGGTGATCAGGATAGCCCCGTTCTTGCCCCGGAAACCATATAACGCCGACGCCGACGCGCCTTTCAGGACGGAGTAGGTTTCGATGTCATCGGCGCTGATATTCCAGGTATCGGAGTTGATAGGCA
Source organism: Spirosoma pollinicola (assembly GCF_002831565.1). Classification (NCBI taxonomy): domain Bacteria; kingdom Pseudomonadati; phylum Bacteroidota; class Cytophagia; order Cytophagales; family Cytophagaceae; genus Spirosoma; species Spirosoma pollinicola. The sequence goes on from NZ_CP025096.1 coordinate 7,770,351, forward strand.
CCCCATCGACCACAAACAGAACATCGGTATTACCACGCAGAACAATATTTGGCCGACGCAGAAGCTCAGACGATGCACCAATAGTCAAACCGGATACTTTACCAACCAGCGAGTTTATCGCATTTGGTTCGCGGGCTTTAAGTAGTTGAGCACCGTCGACAGACTGAATCGAAACGCCCGTTTGCCGAATATCTTTTTTAATACCGAGCGCCGTTACCACCACTTCGGTCAGTGTCCGGTCACCGGCCACCATCGTTACATCCAGTTTAGTACGGTTTGCTACGGCAATTTCTTGGGTGGCATAGCCGATAAACGAGAATGTCAGGGTGCTGGACGATTGTACATTGATCGAGTATGTACCATCAGCGCGCGACGTGGTACCGGCATTGGTTCCTTTCACAACGATCGAAACGCCGGGTAGTGGCTGGTTATCATCACCCGATGTTATCCGTCCGCTGATGGTTTGTGCCAGGGCGGACAGGCTAGTCAGCAGACAAAATAAAAACGCCATGCTCAATCGGTGATAGTCGCGAATTGCGTTCTTCCGTTGGCATAGCGTTGAAGTTAGTAAACAGAGCTTCATACGTGTGACAGGTTAGTTTTCTTAAGTAATTTTCCGCAAAAGTATTGTTTTGATATTGGCTTAATATTAAGTATATATTACCAGTATATAAACAAAAAAGCAGAATATATATTCTGCTTTAATATTGAAATGCCAAATATTTTCATCTGGAAAAATGTTCAGAGCTTCATGCCAGTCGTTGTTGAATGCTGTTTTCAGCGTAGCCAGCCCCAGAACTCATTCCTTTACCACCTATACCTGTCACAATATGAATGTTATCGTCTATTGAGTATTCGAAGATTTCGTCTTTCGTCTGGCTGTAAAAACCCGCCCATGTTTTTTTGATGGTTAACGGAAAGTTAACAATACGCCGAGCTTCGGCCAGCATAAGGTCGTTGATGTAATCCTGTGTATGGTAGCCCAGATCTTCGGCCTGCGTAGCCTCGGCGTATTCATGTGAATCGCCAACGATAATGGACCCATCGGTAGCTTGTTTGAAGAGGATATGAATACCCCATTTTTTGAGTTCGGCCAGATGTTCAGGCGTGTTGGCGGTTATTCGTTCGTAAGAAGGACATTCCTGAAACGATTCGTACCGCCGAATGGTCAATCCTGTCAGGATATTGCCGGGCAAGTCAAGGCCCGCGACCGGCTCGGCCAGCAACATTTGCAATTTACTAACCACCAGACCCGCCTTAGCCAGTACATCAGGGAACAGCAACCGCACCTCGTGGCCACTGCAAATGATCACCTTCTCTGCCCGAAACTGCTGCCGATTACTCAGCGTTACCGTAGCCCCGCCAGCGTTTGACTCGGCGTCGATCACTACCGAACCGGGCCGATAATCAACGGTGTACTTCTGTTGCACGAAGGCAATGAGCTGATGAATCATCTGCTCCGGCTCAACACTCATTTCCTGCGGAAAGAAAATACCTCCCACTACATAATCAGGCTTCAGGGTTGGGTATTTGGCCAGACACTGCGCCTTGGACAATAGCTCGCTGGTGTAGGCTATTTGCTGATAACGATCATGAAGCTCATTGGCCAGCGCCCATTCATCGGCATCGGACGCAATATATATAGTCCCGTTTTGCCGTACGCTTATGTCCGTTTCCTGCTGAATGTCGCGGTATATTTCCAGACTCCGCCGACCATATTCGAACCAGCGCCCCGCCAGACCCGAGGGCACGGCCTGCCCAAAATTACGAACAGTTGCCCCAATGGGATAACGGTCTTTTTCGAGGAGTAGTACTCGTTTTCCGGCTTTGGCGGCATGGTAGGCATGGAACGTGCCAAGCGCCCCGGCACCAATGATAATCAGATCGTAAGAAAGCATAGTCAAGAATGGAAAATGAATAATGTATAACGAATAATTAGTTCACAGACGATTTCGGGAATCGCACTATTCATTTTCCATTATACATTAATCACTGATACCTGCCGGGCGTCTAACAGGGCGGGCAACTCCCGAAGTGAGCCCAGCAACAAATCATGTGGGTGTGAATCTAACTGCTCGCGCGAGTGCGTCCCATTTGTCAGGCCCAGGTTTAATGCCACACCAGCCGCCCGACCCGACAGCAAATCGGAGGGGGTATCGCCAATGTTGACAACGGCTTTGGGATTGGTAATGCCCAGCAACCGCATAGCCCGCTCAATCATTTGGGGGTATGGGCGGCCGCGCTCCACTTCATCACTGGCAATTGACGCTTGTATAAGACTGTTGGCTGTACCTACCCGCTGTCCATTAAGGCCATCAAGCCAGCCGAGTTTTCCCAGAATAATATCGGTAACAACGCGGTAGAAACCTGTTGTCAGGGCAATCGCTATACCCCGCTCATGCAGGTACGCAAACGTTTCTAAACAACCCTCAGTGGGTGTGGCCCCCTTCGTGAGGTAATGCTCTTCCAGAATACGCCGAAAAGCGTCGTAGGAAATATCGACTTTCGACTGAATCTCGGGGCTGTCGTCGCCCAATTGTTCCTTCCAGAGCGTTTCAAAAACGTAGCGCTTGGAAAGACCCTGCATGGCCAGAATCCGCTCATCGGTAACAGACAAACCTGTCTCGACGGCGGCCTCGGCAAAACACCGTTCTACTTCGTGATGATCGGTAACGGTTGTACCGGCCATGTCAAAAACTACAAGTTGAATTGGTTGCATAGATCGGGAATTGAGAGGAAACGCAGGCAAATCAACAGAAAAATTCAGGACAGCCAACTTTTCAGGGATTAAGAAATAAATAAATTGAGTTAATGTATTTATAAGTTCTATTGATCATATCAATTTTATAGCGCTCAAGCCAAAGTGCAGTACCCTATCCTGTTGATTCAATTGAAGAGCCCTCCCAACAGGCTTAGCCAGTTTTTTTAAAGTCCTCTACAGCTTCTATCAAGCTAAATATAAATTTAAAGTGATATGGTTTTTAGTCACTAAAGGCTCAATGAACTTGTCCAGTCGCTTGTATAAAAACTCTTTAATGGAAATTTAACGTTTTAAAGATTAGATTCTTTGTCAACAAAACTATTGCAAACGTTTGCGGTAACGCTTGCAAACAAAAAAGGACTCATATCGCTTACGCACACAATATAAATTGTATTAACCCCATACATTTGTGTGAAATACTGAGTACTTTTTAAAAAAGTATAATTAATGATTTATGGTGGATAGTCATTATTGAATCAGCATCAATTGTACTTTTCAACGATTTCCACCCTTTATGTATCTAGTAAAAACACTCAAATTTTGATTGTTATCCAGCAATCATACACACATGCAAACCGAACAAATTCATCAGACAAATACCCCTACCGCAAGTCAAACAACCTTCGAAAGCCGCTACGCTTCTTCGCCGGGCGAAGTAAAAGGAATGGATACGGCGCAGCTTCGGCAAAATTTCCTCATTGAGACGCTGTTCGTCCCGAACCAATTTCGCTGGGTGTTATCTTTTTTCGATCGTTACCTCACAGGTGGAATTATGCCAGTTGATGGTCCCGTTGCGCTCGACACGCCCGATCAACTCAAAGCCAATTATTTTCTGGAACGGCGTGAGCTGGGTATCATTAATGTAGGCGGTGCTGGTTCTGTAGTGGCCGATGGGGTTACTTATGACCTGAACTACAAAGAAGCACTCTACATTGGACAGGGTACACAGTCTATCCAGTTTATATCCAACGAAGCCAGTTCACCCGCGAAATTTTACCTGAACTCGACTCCAGCCCATACCAATTACCCGACTCGTAAAATAGCACGGGCAGATGCCGAAGTAGTTACACTAGGCAGTATGGAAACAGCTAACCACCGCACAATCAATAAGTTGCTCGTTAACAGTGTACTCCCAACCTGCCAGCTGCAGATGGGTATGACCGAACTGAAAGCGGGTAGCGTTTGGAACACAATGCCCGCCCATACGCACGACCGGCGCATGGAAGTTTATTTTTATTTCGAAGTTCCTGAAGGACAAAGTGTCTGCCATTTTATGGGGCAACCGCAGGAAACGCGCCACATTTTTATGCAGAATGAACAGGCCGTTATTTCGCCCAACTGGTCAATTCATGCCGGGGCTGGCACATCAAATTATACGTTCATCTGGGGTATGGCCGGGGAGAACCTCGACTATAGCGACATGGATTTCTGTGCAATAACCGATCTAAGATAAAGGTATTGCGACACAAAGAAGGTGGCCCAAAAGGAGCAATTTTTTAGTGAGTATAGAGTGATTTTGTCATCCCGACGCAGGAGGGATTTTAAGTTAAGTCAACCTTCAAGATCCCTCCTGCGTCGGGATGACAAAAAATACAATACATGAACACCGTTCTCAATTCATTTTCATTAGCGGGTAAACTGGCTCTGGTAACCGGCTGTAAGCGCGGCATTGGTAAAGCGATGGCCGAAGCACTGGCCGAAGCCGGAGCCGACATTATTGGCGTTTCGGCCAACCTAGAGCTGGAAGGCAGCGCCGTAGCCGTGACTGTTGAGTCGTTGGGCCGGAAGTTTTATGCCTATCAGGCCGACTTTAGCAACCGGGAGTCGCTCTACGCGTTTATTGAACAGGTAAAAAAAGACCATTCAACTATTGATATTCTGATCAATAATGCCGGTACGATCATGCGCAAACCAGCCGCCGAACACCCGGATTCTTATTGGGACGAAGTGATTGCGGTCAATCAGACGGCTCAGTTTATTCTTACCCGCGAAATCGGGAAAGAAATGGTCGCGCGGGGCAGCGGGAAAATAGTTTTCACAGCTTCGCTACTGACTTTTCAGGGGGGTGTTAATGTGCCGGGATATGCCGCCAGCAAAGGGGCTATCGGGAGTTTAGTGAAAGCCTTCGCCAACGAATGGGCCTCGAAAGGTGTGAACGTAAACGCCATTGCTCCCGGCTATATTTCGACGGATAATACAGAAGCGTTGCGCAACGACCCGGTTCGTAGTCAATCCATTCTGGAGCGGATTCCTGCTGCTCGCTGGGGTGAAGCCGAGGATTTTAAAGGCCCTGTCGTCTTTCTCGCATCGGCTGCCGCCAGTTATGTACACGGAACCATATTGACCGTTGACGGTGGATGGATGGGTCGATAATGTACCAAACAGCTTCTAGCTGTTTGAGTCGAAGACTAAGTTTTGTTAACTTAACGTGAATAATGGGTTGTGCACCGCTTTTAGCAGCCTACTTTTTGTCATCCCGACGCAGGACCGGGCCGATTTCTATGGTTCAAACAAGGGTTGGCGTATAATTTTTGTTATATTTTTTACCCCGCTTGACGACTGCATAGACCCGATGGATGAGTTTGTTTCTTAGTGCGTTGATAACTAACATCTTATTCTTGCCTTCTTTAACTTTTCGCTGGTAATACTCCTGTAATTCACCGGGCATTTGAAGAGCCGACATAGCCGCCATATGCAGTAAGGTTTTCAGTGATTTTCGGGCATGATGATTCACGCGAGTCTTACCCCGTACACTACTGCCCGAGGAGTGCTCAAAGGGAGCTACGCCCGCATGGCAAGCTAGTCACGTGTTTTGAACGAGAACATACCCACCGCATCAAGACATTCGTCAGCAATCTGTTTATCTTGGCTAGTCGGGTCTAGCTAGCTAGGGGCCGAGGGACTCACCGGTACGACCTTTGTCCCCATCGCCACCATCAACACCGTCCTGGCCCCCAATGCCGCCGACACGGTCTACATCGACCGGGGATCCTCCACCTCGGCCCTCAACACCACCGCCAACGCCTACCGCTACCGCCTGGAGTTCTACTACACCGATGCCACCTCGGGCCAGCTCACCCGGCTCGATGTGACCGATGCGGCCTCCTCGGTGCGGCTGGCCGTGGCCCCCGCCAACCGGCGGGTCACCCTGAGCTGGCAGGCCAACGTGCCCTGGTCCAACGATGGAAAAGTCCACGATGTGTATCGCAGCCGATCGGGTCCCAACGGCCCCTTCAACAAGATCCGTGAGGTCAGCGTGCAGGCCGCCCCCTACAGCTTCACCGATGACGGGTCCGACACCTTCACCGCCGATGGCAACACCAGCCGGGTGCTCTCGGCCGATTCCAGCTACTGCTACCGGGTGATGACCCGGGGCCAGTACACCGATGCCCAGCTAACCAAACTGGGCATCCTGACCAACTACAGCCAGATCATCTGTGCCACCCCTACCGACACCACCCGCCCCTGCCCGCCGGTGCTGAGTCTGGATAGCCTGGACTGTGCCAGCCTGACACCCGAGAGTCTGTGCGACGTGAGCAGTTTCACCAACCAGCTCAGTTGGACGCCCACCAGCGGGCCAACCTGTGATGCCAACATTGCCTCCTACAAGCTCTATTATGGCCGCTACCGCTCCGACACGCTGGGCCTGTTGACCAGTGTGGCCGTGCCCACCACCCGCTTCGACCATACGAGTCTGACCACCGTGGCGGGCTGTTACTACGTGACGGCCGTCAGCCAGCGGGGGCTGGAGAGTGCGCCCTCCAACACGGTCTGCAACGAGGCCTGCCCCTCGCTGGTGCTGCCTAACGTGTTCACCCCCAACGGGGATGGCAAGAACGATGTGTTTGCGCCCTTGAAGTGTCCGCGGTTTGTGGAGCGAATCGAGTTTGTGGTCTACAACCGGTGGGGGGCCAAGCTCTATGAGGGCAGCGGTCCGACGCTGGCCTGGGACGGGCGGAGTAGTGACGGGGCGGAGCTGCCCACGGGCTTGTACTACTATCAGGCCACGGTGCATTATGCCCTGCTGGACAAAAACGCTCCCCCCCAGATCATTAAAAGCTGGGTGCAAATTCTTAGAGAAGGAATGTCTTTACGCTAAGAATTAATAAAGAATCAGGAAAGAAAAAGGAGAATGGATTGGCGAAACGCTAATTATCTTTCTCCTTTTTTCTTTTTACCCTATCTTACGACCAGATATCAATACATTTTTTACCCAAGGAAGCGTTTTATCAGAAACGCGATAATTCTATGCGGTTCTTTTATATATCTGGGCTCTTGAGCCTTTTTTTGATTGCTGCCCTGTTACCTAACGTTAGTCAGGCGACTCACGTGCGGGCAGGCGAAATAACGACCAAGCTTATTTCCAAAACGTCACTCACGTATAAGATTACATTTACGGCCTACTTTGATGAACAAAAAGGTAAAGCTGCGGCCGATCAGGCAGAAAACTATACGTTCTGTTTTGGTGATGGGTCAACGGCAGATGTTCGGCGAAGTAGCCGGGTGTATATCAACGGGCGCACGTCATCGGTCAATAGCTATACAGTTATTCATACCTATCCTGGTCCAGGCACCTATACAATTGGGGTGACAGTGCCGAATCGGAACGCCGATACAAAAAATCTTCCTCCGGCCGCCAATTCAGACCAGATTCGATTCTTTGTTTCAACGACGATTTACGTTAATGCGGCTCTGCTGACCAACTCCACCCCGGTGATGCTTAACCCGCCCCTGGACTCGGGCCGCGTGGGTCAGAAGTTCTGCCATAACCCAGCCGCCTTCGATGCCGATGGCGATAGTCTGGCTTACCGATTGAGTGTACCCAAGACAAGTTTAACGGATAATGGCTGTGTGGGCCGAGATATACCGGCCTATCAGGACCCTACTCGTTTTGGGAGCGCCAGTGAAACAGGGGGGGCATCGACCTTCTCGATCAACCCCATTACCGGCGATCTTTGCTGGGATGCCCCTGGCGAAGTGGGTCAGTTCAACTTTGCCTTCATCATCGAGGAGTGGCGTAATGGCGTGCTTATCGGCGAGATTACCCGTGACATGCAGATTATTGTCGTCGATAATAAGAACCAGCGGCCACTCATTCAGCCCATCCCCGATTTGTGCGTGGAAGCCGGCACCCTGATCAACCAGCCCGTCACGGCCACCGACCCCGATGGCAACCGGGTCATCATCTCCGGCTTCGGGGGCGTTTTCAATGTAGGTCAGGATGGTGTGGCACTGCCAGCGGGCGAGTTGATTCAGCCCGCTTATGCACGACTGGTGAATGGGGGTATTACCCAGAATCAACCGGCCACGGCGACCTTCACCTGGCAAACCGGCTGCAACCAGATCCGCGTCTCGCCCTACGAGGTCGTCTTCAAGGCCACCGATGTGCCCCCCAAACCCACCCCCGCCCTGGTCTCCTTCCAGTCCTTCCGCATCCAGATCGTGGGGCCATCCGTCAAGGGACTCACCGCCCGACCCACCGCCACCGCCAACGGGCGAGCCATCCTCCTCTCCTGGACACCCTACACCTGCGGAACGGCGGGCACCACCCTGGCCATCTACCGAAAGGAAGGTTGTGATGTGGTTCCCCCAAGACCCTGCGTGACGGGCATCCCGGCGGGCTACACCCTCATCGCCCGCGTGCCCCTCAACACCACCACCTACACCGACACCTCCGCCCTCAAACGGGGCGTTAGCTACTCCTACCGGCTCGTCGCTGTCTACCCCGACGTCAATGGGGGCGCCAACGGGGGCGTCTCCCTGGCCTCCGACCAGGCCTGCCTGGTGCTGCCCCTGCTGGCCCCGGTCATCACCCAGGTCACCGTCGACTCCACCCAAACCACCACCGGACAAATCACCGTCCGATGGACCCGGCCCCTGGGCCTCACCCCCGGCGACCTGGGCGGGCCCTACCAGTACCGGCTCCAGCGGGCCGAGGGACTCACCGGTACGACCTTTGTCCCCATCGCCACCATCAACACCGTCCTGGCCCCCAATGCCGCCGACACGGTCTACATCGACCGGGGATCCTCCACCTCGGCCCTCAACACCACCGCCAACGCCTACCGCTACCGCCTGGAGTTCTACTACACCGATGCCACCTCGGGCCAGCTCACCCGGCTCGATGTGACCGATGCGGCCTCCTCGGTGCGGCTGGCCGTGGCCCCCGCCAACCGGCGGGTCACCCTGAGCTGGCAGGCCAATGTGCCCTGGTCCAACGATGGAAAAGTTCATGATGTCTACCGCAGCCGGAGTGGCCCCAACGGCCCCTTCAACAAGATCTGCGAGGTGAGCGTACAGGCCGCCCCCTACAGCTTCACCGACGATGGGTCCGACACCTTCACCGCCGATGGCAACACCAGCCGGGTGCTCTCGGCCGATTCCAGCTACTGCTACCGGGTGATGACCCGGGGCCAGTACACCGATGCCCAGCTAACCAAACTGGGCATCCTGACCAACTACAGCCAGATCATCTGTGCCACCCCTACCGACACCACCCGCCCCTGCCCGCCGGTGCTGAGTCTGGACAGCCTGGACTGTGCCAGCCTGACGCCCGAGAGCCTGTGCGATGTGAGCAGCTTCACCAACCAGCTCAGCTGGACGCCGACCACTAGCCCCAGCTGCGATGCCAACATTGCCTCCTACAAGCTCTATTATGGCCGCTACCGCTCCGACACGCTGGGCCTGTTGACCAGTGTGGCCGTGCCCACCACCCGGTTTGATCATACGAGTCTGACCACCGTGGCAGGCTGTTACTACGTGACGGCCGTCAGCCAGCGGGGGCTGGAGAGTGCGCCTTCCAACACGGTCTGCAACGAGGCCTGCCCCTCGCTGGTGTTGCCCAACGTGTTCACCCCCAACGGAGACGGCAAGAACGATGTGTTTGCGCCCTTGAAGTGTCCTCGGTTTGTGGAGCGGATCGAGTTTGTGGTCTACAACCGGTGGGGGGCCAAGCTCTATGAGGGCAGCGGTCCGACGCTGGCCTGGGATGGTCGGAGTAGTGACGGGGCGGAGCTGCCCACGGGCTTGTACTACTATCAGGCCACGGTGCATTATGCCCTACTGGACAGAAACGCCCCCCCGCAGATCATCAAAAGCTGGGTCCAGATATTCAGAGAAAATACAGGTTCACGCTAAAAACAAGAAAGGCCGGTTTATCCGGCCTTTCTTGTTTTTAGCGTGATGTGATGGTGTGGTGCCGGATTTCTCCGTGGTGTCGGGTCCTCAGACCCGACACTGATTGCTGACGCGAGTGTGTCGGGTCTGAGGACCCGACACCACAGATTCGTTTGCCTATTTCATATTATGATACACCATTTGAACGTCGTCGTCCTCTTCGATTCGCTCAATGAGCTTTTCAACATCGGCAACTTCGTCGTCGGTTAACTCTTTAAAGTCATTCGGGATACGCTCAAATTCAGCCTGTTTGATTTCGTAGGCTTTTTCTTCAAGAAATTTCTGAATGCTTCCGAAAGCGGTGAACTCACCGTAAATGACGTACTGATTCGTTTCGTCGTCAAGCTCGATGTCATCTCCCCCAACGTCGATCAATTCGAGTTCGAGTTCTTCCTGGTCGATGCCATCAGCCGGAATCCGAAATACTGACTTCCGGTCGAACATAAAGTCGAGCATTCCCTGCGTTCCCAAGCTACCGCCGAGTTTGTTGAGGTAACTGCGAACATTGGCCACCGTGCGGTTGTGGTTATCCGTAGCGGTTTCAATGACCAGGGCAATACCGTGGGGCGCATAGGCTTCGTACACGATTTCTTTGTAATCCTCCTGATCTTTTGACGAGGCTTTTTTGATAGCCCGGTCTACGTTCTCTTTCGGCATATTGGCCGCTTTGGCGTTCTGAATGATAGCCCGCAGACGTCCGTTTACGTCAGGATCGGGACCACCGCTTTTCACAGCCATCACAATGTCTTTACCAATACGGGTGAAGGTCTTGGCCATTTGCCCCCACCGTTTCATTTTCCGGGCTTTCCGGTATTCAAATGCGCGTCCCATTGTAACAGATTGATTAAAACACAGAGAACACAGAGTTTTTACACAGAGGTAACGAAGTTTTTCTGTGTTCTTCGTGTACTCCTCCGTTACCTCTGTGTTTATCTATATTATTTTTTCACTAGTTCTTCTTCAAATTCAATTATCTCCTGCCCGCGCAACAAATCCTCAAAGGTTTCGCGCTGGCGGATCAGGTAGGGTTTGCCTTCATAGACCAGCACTTCGGCTGGCCGAAAGCGGGCGTTGTAGTTCGACGCCATGCTGAAGCCATACGCTCCTGCATTTTCAAAAGACAATACATCGCCGGGTCTAACCTCGGGCAATGAACGATCTGTAGCGAAGGTGTCCGTTTCGCAAATGTAACCGACTACGGTATAGGTCTTTTCGACAGAAGATTCGTCGTCTGCCGGATTCGAGATGTTTTTAATGTCGTGATACGCATCGTACATCATTGGGCGAATCAGGTGATTCAGGCCAGAATCGACAGCCACAAACGTGCGGGTCGGGTTGTCTTTAACAATGTTGGTCTTCACCAGCAAATGCCCGCTTTCGCTCACCAGAAATTTTCCCGGCTCGAACCAGAGCTCAAGGTCACGTCCGTACTGCTGGCAAAAGTTTTGAAACGCGTCGGACACCTGCCGACCCAATTCGGCCACGTTGGTGATATGGTCGCCTTTTTTATAAGCAACTTTAAACCCGCTCCCGAAGTCGATAAACGTCAGATTTGGGTAGTCGGTGGCAAGGTCGAACAGGACGTCGGCTCCCTTTAAAAAGGCGTCGGCATTCTTGAAATCAGAGCCGGTATGAATGTGTAATCCGGCAACTTGAATCTGATATTTGTTTGCCAGTGCCAGAATATCGGCGCGTTGCAGAATCGAAATACCAAACTTGGAATCGGCGTGACCTGTCGAAATCTTTATATTACCCCCCTCACTAATGTGCGGATTGATCCGAATACTAACGGGCACCTGGCTTCCGTAGGTTTGTCCAACCCACTCTAAAAGCGGCAGGCTATCCACATTCAGTTGCAGACCCAGCGCAACAGCTTCGCGAATTTCCTCGAACGACACACCGCTCGGGGTGAACATGATCTGGCCCGGCTCAAAACCAGCCAGGATACCCATACGGGCTTCGTTGACCGATACCGAATCCATCTCAACACCCTGCTGGCGCATTAATTTCAGAATCGATATGTTGGTGAGTGCCTTGGCCGCGTATTTTATTTTTAGATTGACTCCGCTAAATGAGGACCGGAGCAAGCCGATTTTTTCGATAATTTTGTCGGCGTCATAGACGTATAAAGGCAGGCCGAATTCGTCGGCTATATCCAATACCTTGACACCCTGAATCTGGTAAGTACGGTTATTTAGTTGCATGACTTCCTTGAACGAACCGCAAAATTACGCCATCTTTCCCCCATGTACAAAATTCAGTTTCTCTTAGTCCTCATACTAACAGCTCCATTTGCCTTATTCGGTCAATCGATTACGAAACAAAAGGCAATTGGTTCTCGGAACGGGCACAAAACCAGTACGCAAACCAAGGCACTCCAGTCAGGGCCGATGGTTGGGTATTCGGAAATGCGCGAGGTGATGCTTTGGGCGCAAACCAAACAGCCCGCCCGCGTTCAGATTCGGTATCACGAAACGGGCAAATCAACACCCGCCCACCTTACCAATGAAGTACTGACTAACCGGCAAACGGCTTTTACAGCCCACCTGCTCGCCGACCAGGTGGACCCCGGAAAAACGTACGAATACGACGTGTTAATCGAGGGCCAGAAGGTGAGCCTGCCCTACCCGACTCAGTTCCAAACCCAAAACCTGTGGCAATGGCGGACCGACCCTCCGACCTTTCACTTCGGCGTCGGAAGCTGCACCTACGTCAACGAACCTGAGGTAGACCGGCCTGGTACGCCTTACGGTGGGGGCTATGAGATTTTTACAGCCCTGGCTGCTCAAAAACCCGATTTTATGCTTTGGACGGGCGATAACACGTACACCCGCGAGGTGGACTGGAACAGTCGGGCGGGTGTTCTGCGCCGTTATACCCATACCCGTTCCTTGCCCGAAATGCAGCCCCTTCTGGCGTCTACGCACAATTACGCGATCTGGGATGACCACGATTACGGTCCCGACGATTCCGACCGCTCCTACTGGCTTAAGGAAGTGACGCTCGATGCGTTCAAACTGTTCTGGGCCAACCCGAACTTTATCTTCCCCGAAAGTTGCGCCGGTACGTTCGTTTGGAACGACTGTCAGTTTTTTATGCTCGATGACCGGACATTCCGCGCACCCGATCATATGACCGACGGGCCCGGTAAGGCGTATTTCGCGGATAAACAAATTCAATGGCTGCTGGATGCACTGACCTTTAGTAAAGCCACGTTTAAGTTTATCGTGACGGGCGGGCAGATCGTAAACCCAACGAAATCGTTTGAGAACTACGCCATCTACGGCACCGAACGCGACCGGCTCTTTAAAGCCATTGCCGACGCAAAAATTCCCGGTGTACTGTTCATTACGGGCGACCGGCATCACTCTATACTGCATAAGCTTGATCGCGCCGGCACGTATCCACTTTACGACCTGACCATTTCGCCCCTAACCTCCAGTCCGGCAAAACCGCTGGCCGAAGAGCTAAAACTCCCGACTTACGTTGACGGCACGGTAGTAACTGACCGTAATTTTGGCATTCTGACCGTGAGCGGTCCCTTGAAAGATCGAGTACTGACCATCAAAGTATACGACCAAAAAGGTACCGAACGCTGGACAAAAGATATGCGGGCGAATGAGTTGAAGTAGCCTGGACGTCCACGTCCGGAAATAAAATGATAAACACCCGGACGTGGACGTCCAGGCTACACACAACATGACCATCAACGAATTTCCCGACTACGCCACCTTATCGCAGTGTACAGCAGATCATCTGGCTTCGATCATTAATCATAAACCCAACGCAACGCTTTGTCTGGCCTCGGGTGATACGCCTATCGAAACCTACCATCGGTTTGTGGAACTAGCCAAAGACGAACGTGTAGATGTAAGCCAATGCACCTTTGTTGGCCTGGACGAGTGGGTTGGCTTTGGCCCGGATGACTTCGGCAGTTGTTCGTATTACGTATTCCGCGACTTGTTCAGGCCACTGAACTTGCGCCCCGACCAGGTTCACGTTTTCGATGCCAAAGCCACTGATCTCGCGGCCGAATGCGCTCGTATAGATGCCGTTATTCAGGATCGTGGTGGACTGGACGTACTTCTGGTGGGCATGGGCATGAACGGGCATATCGCCCTCAACGAGCCGGGAACACCATTTACATTGGGTTGCCACGTAGTTGAACTGGCCGAAAGCACCAAGACGGTGGGTCAAAAATATTTCAAGACAGAAACAACACTGACACAGGGAATCACGGTTGGCCTGCGCCACCTGACGGAAGCGAAAGAGGTTATTCTTATGGTCAGCGGAGACAGGAAAGCCCCTGTTCTGCGGGATGCGCTGCGGGGGCCTGTTACGGAGCAAGTTCCGGCCAGCATTATGCAAACCCACCCCAACGCCCAAATCTGGATCGATGAAGCCGCTGGAAGTTTACTAACCAATTCTTGAGATTTTGGCTGCGGGATTGTAGTTTGTGATTTCTTACCTGCTTCACGATAAACGACAAGCTCATTGCCAACTACATTTACGTCCCGTCGAACCGAAGTTCTTGCCGGCATTTCTACGTTTCTGGCAACGATGTACATTATTGTTGTCAACCCGGCCATTTTGAGTCAGGCCGGGTTGCCGTTTAGCGGTGTGTTGACGGCTACAATTTTACTCTCATTTTTTTGTAGCCTGATGATGGGTCTTTACGCCCGCAACCCAATTGTCGTGGCGCCGGGAATGGGCATGAACGCCTTCTTTACCTTCACGGCGGTAAAAGGCATGGGCATTCGGCCAGAGGTGGCCCTGGGTGCGGTGTTCTGGGCGGGCGTATTGTTCCTGTTATTATCCATATTCAATGTCCGGTCGGCCATTGTACGGGCCATTCCGCAACCCCTTCGTTATGCGGTTTCGGCAGGAATTGGCCTGTTTATCACGCTCATTGGTTTCGAAAACGCCAAATTCATTGTGGCAAATCCCGCCACGTTGGTGAGCATTGCTCACTTTAACGACCCTGTTGTATTGACATTTATCTTCGGTCTGCTGCTGATGAGTGTGCTGGTTGTACGCGACGTACCGGGAGGCATTATTATTGGTATCATTTTGACAACGCTCGCGGCCTGGCCCATCGGACGATACTGGGGCGATGCATCGGCCGTTAATTTCGGGCAAAAGACGCTGGTCAATTTCCAGGGCATCTGGGCCGCACCCGACTTTTCGCTACTGGGTAAATTAGACCTGATGGGTTCACTGTCTTGGTCGCTCTGGCCCGTCATTTTCGCTTTCGCCTTCACCGATCTTTTTGATAGCCTATCCACCTTTGTTGGCGTTGCCGAAGCGGGTGGTTTACAGGACCAGAGCGCCGGGCCGAACCACGGGCAACCGCGCAACCTGAACCGCTCCCTCCTGACCGATGCCGTTGCCACCACGCTGGCCGGGGTGTTTGGCACGAGTCCGGGAACAGCCTATATTGAGTCGGCGGTGGGAATTGCGCAGGGAGGTCGAACCGGGCTGACAGCTATTGTAGCGGGCTGTTGCTTTCTTCCTTTCCTGTTTCTTTCTCCCTTATTATCGGTCATTCCGGCCATTGCCACGGCTCCGGCACTGGTGCTGGTGGGAGCGTTTATGATGAAGCCCATTACCCGCATTGAGTGGAGCCAGCTAGACGACGCGCTACCCGCTTTCCTGGCACTCGTACTCATTCCGTTCAGCTATTCCATTACGCAGGGGCTGATCTGGGGATTTTTATCCTGGACGGTCATCAAAGTAGCCGTCGGCAAAAACCGGGAGGTCCCGCTGGGTCTTTGGATTGTCGATGCGTTTTGTGTACTTGCCCTGGCGAGTGGACATTGACGATTCGCCCGGCATGGTGGCAGGTATGAGGACCAGCCACCATTGACAGATTTATAACTTAACCTTCGGCTGCGCGGAGTACCACTACACGCTACATAAAATTCAAATGAAAAAACTATACATCCTGACTGCATTCTTTTTCGCTCTTTCATTCTTTCGCTCTTTCGCCGTTGCCCAACGTTACAAACCCCGGCCAGTCACAGGTTTGCTGGGTGCTTTCGGGGCCGAAGTGGCGCTGGTCAACCAATCCCTTAAACACCCGAAAACGGTTATCGTCGATGGCATTTCGTTCACGACGGGGCGGCTTGGCAAACACCGGGTTGTGGTTGCCGAAACGGGGATTGGCAAAGTGAATGCCGCCATGACTACAGCCCTGATGCTGGATCATTTTCGGCCCCAGCGCATTTTATTTACGGGTATAGCGGGCGGCACAAACCCCGACCTTCAACCCGGCGACATTGTCATTGCCGGTCGGACGGCCCACCACGATTATGGCTCCATCACCGAGAAGAACACGCCTACCCGTCAGACCCGTAACGCTATCACAAAACAGTTCAACCCGGTTTATTTCCCCGCCGATTCGACCCTGATGCATCTGGCTGAAACCGTTGTGAAAGGGGTTCAGCTTGAGGGTATTCCACTGGCATCGGGGGGCGTTTCTGACCGATCCGTGAAGGTGATAACAGGCACGGTTGTTACTGGCGATGTGTTTGTGGCCTCGCCCGCCAAGGTAAGCAGCCTGCGGGCCGATTTCGGGGCCGACGCTACCGAAATGGAAGGGGCGGCCATTGCTCAGGTCTGTTACCAACTTCAGGTTCCGCATTTGATCATACGTAGTCTGAGCGACCGGGCCGACGCCGAAGCGCATGTTGCCTACGATAAATTTTACCCTACAGCCGCCCGAAACTCCGCCAAACTGGTTATTGCTATTGTGAAAGCATTGTAGGTGGCGCGGGCGCGGGTACTTCTGGCGCGGGTATTTACCCGTGCCTATTAATAAAGTCAGTATTTACTGACGCAAGCGAACCGGGACGCCGGACCGGCTTGCTATATGAACAGGCACGGGTAAATACCCGCGCCAGAGGGCTAAATACCGTAAAACCTTTTACTCGGAAAAGTCATTATTACTTGATGACAGTCTGCTTTATAGCCATTTTTGGGGGCATCAACTTTTCTTCTCTTGCTAGTTAACTCAACAACTTCTACGCATATAAACCCTTTTCAATCCTTCTGGTGGGCGGGTTATGAATGCACCGATCAGTTAAACTGCTTCGGCAATCGCGTCGATTTACTTCGGGTATCGGGCCATCTTCAGTTACTTAACGAAGATTATGCCCACCTGCATTCCTTTGCTATCCGTACCGTTCGGGAGGGTATTCAGTGGAGTCAGGTAGAAAAAAGGGCTTACCAGTACGACTGGAGCGTGGTGAGCGACATAATGGCCGAAGGTCATCGGCAGGGAATCCAGCAGGTTTGGGATTTGTGCCATTTCGGTTACCCGGATGATCTGACACCCCTTCACCCGATGTTTGCCCGGCGTTTTGCGGCTCTTTGCCGGGCGTTTGTCCACTTCTACCGCGCTCAGTATCCCGACGATACGCTAATTGTAACGCCCATCAATGAGGTCAGTTTCATGTCGTGGCTTGGTGGTGATGCCTGCGGAACATCGCCCTATTGTACAAAGCAGGGGTGGGAGGTAAAAGTCGGACTGATGCGTGCCTACATTGAAGGCGTTGCGGCCATGCGCGAAATCGACCCAACGATTCGTATCCTGACGACCGAGCCGCTGGTACAGATTGTGCCGCCCATGAATGCAACCCGGCAGCAAATTATCAATGCGGCTATTGCCGATGAAAACCAATTTCAGTCGGTTGATATGCTGGCGGGTCGAATCGCACCTGAGCTGGGCGGGTCACCTGAGTACCTGGACATTCTGGGTTTCAATTACTATTACAACAACCAGTGGATTGACGGTACCAGTATATTCCTGGGCTGGAACGACGACACGCCCGATCCTCGTTGGTTGCCGCTTCGTCACTTGTTAATGAAAGCGTACCGACGCTATGGACGACCTATTGCCCTCACCGAAACCAGCCACCCCGGTATCGACCGTCCATTCTGGATAGACATGATTGGCCGCGAGTGTGCCGCTGTTCTACAGGCTGGAGTGCCTCTTTTTGGCGCATGTATCTATCCAATTGTCGACCGCCCCGATTGGGACCACCTTGATCACTGGCATCACTCCGGCCTTTGGGATGCTGATTTATCGCTCGACCCGCCTGGCCGGGTATTGGTAGAGCCGTATGCCAACGCATTTCGGCAAGCACAGGAAGTAGTCGTGGAAGCAGGCTTGCAGATAAGTTAACCTTTTAACGTACAATTAGTTAAGAGGGGAGTTTTTCCATTCACGTCTTTAACCAGTCCTACACATGAAATCAACCCTCACGATTTTTGTACTATTGGTATGTCCATACCTACTCGTTGGTCAAAAACTCAAGCCGGGTTTCGATAAAGCCGAATACATTGAAATGCTCAAAATATCAGCACAGTTTGGCGACTCTACATACGTCAATTCATTTCCGACCCCGCAACAGTTTAAACTGGCCTATCGCTCACCCACTGTCGGTTTGGAAAACAAGTGGGATTTATGGACGAGTCCACAGTCGGTAGCGGTATTGAGCCTTCGCGGAACTACGGCAAACAGTGTAAGCTGGCTGAGTAATTTTTATGCAGCTATGGTACCCGCTAAAGGGTCTATCCAAATTAGCGACAAGGAGAATTTTACGTATGAACTAGCGGCCGATCCGAAAGCCGCTGTGCATGTTGGCTGGCTGGTCAGCATGGCTTTTCTGGCAAAGGATATAGTACCCAAAATTGACTCCTGCTATCGGGCGGGTATCAAAGACATACTGATTATGGGCCATAGCCAGGGAGGAGCAATTGCTTTTCTGTTGACATCACACCTGAAAAACCTGCAAAAACAAGCCAAAATCCCCGCTGATATCCGTTTCAAAACATACTGTAGTGCAGGCCCTAAACCGGGCAATTTGTATTACGCCTATGAGTACGAAGCCGCTACGCAAAATGGCTGGGGTTACAACGTGGTCAATTCTGCCGATTGGGTGCCGGAAGTGCCGTTTTCTATTCAGACGATCAACGACGTGAATACGACCAATCCGTTCAAAGGCGCACCAGCCATGATCAAGAAACAAAAGCTGCCGCAACGGATTGTACTGAAATACATATACAACCAGCTTAGTAAACCCGCCCTGAAAGCGCAGCAGAATTATCAGAAGTACATGGGCAAGCTGGCGGCAAAAACCGTACAGAAAAACCTGAATGGCTATGTAGCACCTGCTTATTACAACAGCAGCGATTATGTCAGAACAGGCACGACTATTGTGCTATTGGCCGATGATGACTATTTCAAAAAATACCCGAATAGTGAGGAGAAGATTTTCGTTCACCACTTTCACCCTCCCTATTTATACCTGACAGAAAAACTCCCCTGATACGGTTGACCGACAGGCATTTTGAGTACGCACTCACCTTGGCGCTATTGCCGTGATATGTCTTCATCTTGTATCAGACAGCAGGATGCTGTCTGGCCGCTAGGCAAAGAGAGATGAGTTATCAATTAAACTTTATCACTTAAAGCTATTCATTGCCTGACGGCCAGACAGCAGGATGCTGTCTGATACTTCACAAATACAACTGCGCCATTTTTTGCCAGTCGCTGGCCTGGTGCGCCCGGCCTTCCCAAAGATGCATTTCGTGAGGAATCTGTTTGGCCTGCAAGGCCGAGTTAAGGGTGATATTGCTATCCAGAAAGGGATCTTCAGTACCAATTGTTAGTATGATCTGGAGCCGACGAAGCGATTCAAGCACACAACAATCGTCCAGATTTGGCAGGAAATGATTGGGACTATGGAAATAAATTTCCTCATCGTAATAATCATCGAACAAGCCGCGAAACTCCCCGGCCGGTTCCGACAAATTGTATCGACCGCTGAAAGCAACCACCTTCCCAAACCACTGCGGATGCCGGAAGGCAATATTTAGGGCGTGATAAGCTCCCAGGCTGCAACCGTGCGAAATCATAAACGGCTGTGGGTTTTTCAGGCGGGAAAGCGGCAGGACTTCATTTATGATATACTGCTCATACTGGTTATGCCTCCGAATACGATCGGCCGGGTGAGCGGAGAAATTGTATACGCTTTCACAATCGATACTGTCAACACAGTATAGTTGCAACCAGCCATTGTCAATTTTTTCGGCTACTGCATCGACCAGACCCAGCGTTTCATACTCATAAAAACGACCACGCCGGGTTGGAAATACCAACATCCGTGCGCCAGCATGGCCATAAATGAGCAACTCCATATCCCGGTTTAGATTCGGACTAAACCATTTATGATATTCCCGGTGCATAACGTTGCATTAAGTACCCGTGAATTTGCGACGTTTGTGGAGAACGACAACGCCACTCGAATAAACAAATCGTTAAGAAATCCGGGCTTGCTGCTGTAATGCCTCTTTCCACACCCGATAACCAGCCGGACTCAGGTGAAGACCGTCGTTTTCGAAGAACTCCCGGCGGGGTCTACCATCGGCGGCTAGCAAAGGGGTTGTCATATCGACATACAAACTGCCCGGCATCTTCTCCAACTCGGCACGAATTAATTTGTTTGTGGCCTGTATCTCCTTGGCGATATTCCAGCGTGAAAGGCTAATCTTGATGGATAAATATGTTAGCGGAACGCCGGGCAACAGTTTACTCAGTTTTTCGGCGAAGGCGCAAAAAAACAGGTAGACTTCTTCAGGATGTCGGCCATCGCCGAGATCATTGTCGCCCGCGTAAAAAATGAGGGACTGGGGCGCTACAGGAACAATTAAGCGCTCAAAAAACCAGGCACATGCCGCCAGCGTTGAGCCGCCAAAGCCTAAATTGAGGGGATTACTTTGCGGGAAATCCTGCGCCAGTGTTGACCATAAACGAATGGACGAACTACCATAAAAAACAACTCTGTTTGCTACCGGGGTCGTGGCGGCTAGTTTACGTTCTACTTCTTGAATGTCGGCTTCGTACCAAACCATACTTAATTATTTAACCGGCTGGCTGCTAGTTCTTAACGAGTTGGTAGCCGATACCACGTCAGCCGAAGCTGCACTCGCCATCCACTTACGGATAATACCCGTCAATGGTCGAAATTCAATTAAAAAACCATCATGTCCATACAGCGAATCAATCTCTTCGTAGATGGCATTAGGAATGTGTCGGGCCAGGAACTGCTGCTCAGAAGGGGGAAACAGCAAATCCGAGCGAATTCCAACTACTAACGTCCGGGCTTTAACTTGGTTCAGTGCGTTCAGAATACTGCCCCGGTTTCGGCCCACGTTATGCGAATCCATCACCTTCGATAGCACCCAGTAGGTAAATGCATTGAAGCGCTCGGCAAGTTTTTCGCCCTGATATCGCTGATAGCCCGCCGATTTATAGCCATCCAGTTGCTCGTTGTTGTCAAGCGCCTGCGTAAACCCATACGTATCGTAGTTCCGGTACGAAATCATGGCCATCGCTCTGGCAGCTTTCATCCCGGCAAGGCCCGCATCATCGCGCTGTTCGGCCCAGGTTGGGTCGGCTTCAATGGCCATACGCTGTGCTTCGTTGAACGCGATGCACCAGGGCGACGCAATGGCGCTGGTCGCAATGATAACCATATTTTCGATCAAACCGGGTTGGAAAATGGCCCATTCAAGCGCCTGCTCCCCCCCTACCGACCCACCGATACAGGTATTGATTCTGTCGATATTTAACTCCTGCCGAAGTAAATCCAGAGCCGCTACCATATCCCGAATAGTAATCATCGGGAAGTCGTGATGAAACGGTTTGCCTGTTGATGGATTTACCGATAGTGGCCCTGTAGAGCCATAACAAGACCCGATCACGTTGGCGCAGATCACGAATCTGTTTTCCGGATCATAGTATTTACCCGGCCCAACCATACCACCCCACCAGTCGCCGGCATCGGCATTTCCGGTCAGGGCATGACATACCCAAACAACGTTTGATTGGTCGCTGTTAAGTGTACCGCGTGTGGTATAGGCCAGCCTGAAACCGGGCAGGCTTTCCCCCGATTCGAGCGGAAACGAATATTTGTAATCGAAGTAGTTAAGATCCAATCGGAAAAAGTTTACGGTTCACGGTTTACGGTTTGTGGTATGCCATCATCGGCAAAACCCATAAACCGTAAACCGTAAACCAAACCTAAAACTATGCTACTACCGGCTCGGCAATACTGGCAAACGCCTGCTCGAAGTCAGCTTTAATATCGTCGATGTGTTCGGTACCCGCCGAAATACGCAGGACGCCTACCGCAACACCGGCACTGGCCTGTTCCAGTTCACTCAGTTGCTGGTGGGTAGTGGCCGCCGGGTGGATAATTAATGTTTTAGAATCACCCACGTTAGCCAGATGGCTTACCAGTTTCAGGCTGTTCATGAACTTGTCGGCAGCAGCTTCGTCACCTCTTACTTTAAATGAAAATACGCCACCGAAACCCCGTTTGAGGTATTTTTTAGCCAGATCATGATACGAACTGCTTTCCAGACCCGGGTAGTTCACGGATTCTACCTGATCGTGCTGTTCGAGCCACTGGGCCAATGCCAGCGCATTCTGCACCGTGCGATCCAACCGCAGCGAAAGCGTTTCCAGTCCTTGCAACAATAGAAACGAGTTGAACGGACTGATGGCCGGCCCCCAGTCACGCAACCCCTCGACACGGGCGCGGATAATAAACTGAATATTGCCGAACGGACCGCCTACACCAAACACATCGCTGAATACCAGTCCATGATAGCCTTCTGATGGTTCGCTGAACTGCGGGTATTTTCCATTTCCCCAGTTGTAATTGCCGCTGTCGATAATGACTCCGCCAATGCTGGTGCCATGCCCGCCAATCCACTTGGTAGCCGATTCGACCACCACGGCGGCCCCATGTTCGATGGGGCGGAAAAGATACCCACCGGCGCCAAATGTATTATCGACAATAAGCGGCAAATCGTGTTCTTTGGCCAGAGCCGCAAACGCATCGAAGTCAGGAATATTGAAACCCGGATTCCCGATTGTTTCCAGATAAATGGCTTTGGTGTTTTCGTCAATCAGTTTGGCAAACGATTCGGGTTTGTCGCCATCGGCGAATCGGGCTTCGATACCCAGCCGTTTAAACGACACTTTGAACTGGTTGTACGTTCCGCCGTACAAAAACGACGTTGTTATAAAGTTATCGCCCGCGCTCAGAATATTGCTCAGCGCAATGAACTGAGCCGCCTGCCCCGACGCCACCGCCAGAGCCGCCACGCCCCCTTCGAGAGCGGCCATGCGCTTCTCAAATACATCGGAGGTAGGGTTCATAATCCGGGTATAGATATTCCCGAATGCTTTCAGTGCGAACAGGTCGGCGCCGTGGGCCGAGTCGTTAAAAACAAAAGACGTAGTTTGGTAAATAGGCACCGCCCGGGCATTTGTCGTTGGATCGACCTCCTGACCCGCGTGTAGTTGAAGGGTATCGAAATGAAGTTCAGACATGGCTTAAAGAATAGTTTGGGGTTTGTAGACTATAGTTTTGTGTTCGCCGTACTACAGTTTGTTTATAGTTGCCTCCCGACAACGTCAAACCATACACATTAAACTAAAATTGACGCACGACAAACCCTCCCGGTTTTCGTGGTGGTAGGAGAAGACTGCTTAGTAAGCCCCCTGGGGCCATTCAGCCCGGGGCATACATTGCTTGTGGTAGAGCATGTGAGTTAACGATTTATAGTCCCTAAATAATTTTAGGCAGGAGTTAGCACCTTGCCATGTGGTAGGTTGCCAGCGGTTTACAGAGCCTGATCTCTCCCCGCTTCTTTATAAATCAATGCGCGTCGAAAGACATAGAGTTGACGCGTCGCAATTGACTTGATAGCGCAAGTATAACAGCCAAACGGCGCGATTCCAAACACCAGCCCGTTTTTCTATGCGATTGGCTCCTTCATTCAACGTCCTGCTGCCAGTTCGATGCTTCTGGCCGAAACGCGCAGAAACGACCTATAGATAATCTTTTTTAATGTGGCTTGACAATCTCCGCCTAATAACTCAATTCATTGTTTACTTTTGCACGCAAGACTCCTGCCGCATGAATCAGCCGAACCAGACGTATCGTTACAACCGTGAAAATGCCACCCGAGTGGCTGGCGTCACGTCCTTGAAAGATGCCATTGGGCAGTTATTAAAAGCCTATCAACTTCAAACCCGTTTCAACGAAACTTACCTCGAAGCCTTTTGGGGCCGCATGATGGGGCCATCCATTGCTTCCCGCACCAACCGGCTCTACGTACGCGACAAGAAGTTGTACATTGAAATTGCCTCGGCACCGCTCCGCAGCGAGCTTGTCAACGCCAAACAGAAGCTCATTCAGTTGGTCAACAAAGACATGGGAACCGACGTAATTGAAGACGTCGTATTCATCTGAGCAACTCACGTATTTATATAGTAAAAAAGGGCACTGCGTCGACGCAGTGCCCTTTTTCTTTGTATGGATGGCCAAAGTAGATCGGATAGTAACCGGGTGCTAGCCATGAAAGTGATGCGGAACCGCTAGTTTCTTTATCGAAACCAAAGTTTATGGGTGAATTGCTGAGTGGTGGTGAGCCGTTCCAGATTGAGCAGCACATACCCGTCAACAGAACTGTTCACCTCGATGACCCGGTCAACCAGACTTTCTACCTTCTCCTCAAACGTGGAGAGTACTCGCCCGGTCAAATTCACTAGCCGTACCCGCACCACCTCGCTGGGGGTAAAGCCCGGAAGGTAAAGCCTGAATTTACCACTCACGCTTGGATTCGGATAGGCCACGACCTGCATAGCTGCATCCTCCACGGCAACTTCCCGAACAGCCAGAATAACCCGTTGGCTATCGATCTGCAAATAGTCGTGCCCCTGATGATCCGACATATAACTCCGGAAATCACCCCCCTGCATACCCTTCTGCTCAGAGCCGGGATCCACCCCAGGGTTGAATAACCGTACATCCGGCACATAGCCCCCCTTCAGCACAAAGTCGAACAGTAAAAACTCGGTACCCGCCTGAAAATCCAGCTTACTTCCCGATGTGGTTATCCCATGAAAGTCGGCCGTGGCAGCCAGGACAGGCCCATACACCACCGAGTTATCACTCCAGGAACCTACGCTCGTACTTCGAATCGAGAGCCGCTCGTTCGCTACGGCTTCCGGCAGAACGACCGAGACCTGCGAGGGACCCCAGATGAAATTTTTGGCCGTAAAGTTAGGGGTGGCAAACACCTCATAGCGACTCTGTTCAGGATTAAACGAAATCCTCAGCGTGACCTGAGGCTGGGCCTCCAGCCGGGACACGCCCCCCAGCAGGCAACAGATACTCCAGAATAGACTATATAGTATTTTCATCTTTATAACAGGAAAGTAGACTACCGTAAACGAGAAATCAAAATGGGTACACAACTGGTTTTGCAACCCCCACACAGGGTTAGGGACAAGCCTGTCGAAACGATGAGACAACTGGCCGTTACCTGACTCAGCGTAGCAGTGCCGTTGGCAACCAGGTTAACAATACTGGCATCGTCGGTGTAGGTCAGACCATAGGCAGAATACGCTCCTGCTACCAGACCCATTGTCGAAAACGATGGCGTTGCGCTTACGCTGATCAGTTTACCCGTGGCATCCGTGAGCACATAGCTGGTTTTAACACCCGCTCCCGTACTGCCCCCGGCCGAGGTCAGCACAATGGTAGCCCCTACCTGATAATCGCAGGTAGGCACGGGGGCGATACAGGCTTTGAAGACCAGCGCATCCGATAAATCCAGGCACGATGCTGATACAGCACTTAACGTACTGCCCACTGATAAATTCGTGACCACCCCATCATACGTAATGGCAACGGCCATATAGGTAGCCGTACCGGTCAAGCCAGTAAAACTCGCCGTTGGGCTAATCTGCAGAATCGTCCCCACATTATTGGCAAGCACATATCGGGTCGTTACCGTACTGCCCGCGCTTCCTCCCGCACTCAGCAGCGTTACCGTCGAGGTGGTGTAATCGCAACTCGACTGTGACAGCGGGCAGCCGTAGGCATTCACGGCCATGCCGACAGGTGTTCCCGGACATAAATCGCTGCCATCGGAGACACCATCTGCGTCAGCATCGGCCAGCCGGGTGGCGGTGAGTATTCCGGTGTCTTTTTGCCCTCGTGGAGCCGCCTGAACACTACCAGACAGGAGCCACAAACAACATCCCAGACAAAATACCCAGCCACAAACAGGTTTCGTATACATCGTCATTGGCCTATTTGCTTAAAGTAGGAGCGGTCAGATTACAGGTGGTACAGACGGTACCCGTATTGGCATAATTCTGCAGGTATAAATTCGTCCCCCCCAGAATATCATTGGCTGAGTACATCGTATTGGCAAAGTCTCCCCCCTGCATACCCGCAGCACTCGAGTTGGGATCACTGCCATTGACAAACAGCCGTAGACCCGGCGTACATACTCCGCCCGGCAGTACGAACGTGAACAACAACGTTTCTTGACCCGACACCAGGTCGACCTTCAGACCATTGGAGCCGACCGCATGAAAGTCCAGGTTCTGTACCCCGTAAATTTGCGAATTATCGACCCAGCCCCCGGCCGCTACACTATTGATAGTGAAGGCCGAGTTGGCCACGGAGGTGGGCGTCACTACCGATACCTGAGCACTGCCCCAGTTATACTGGCTCTGGGTAAAGTTGGGCCTGCCATACGCTTCGTACCGGCTCAGGGCAATATTGTACCGCAGTGTATACTCGACCGTTTGGGCCAAACCGGTTAGGGCCAAACTCAGCAAACTGAAAATAAGCAGAATTTTTTTCATGAGGATAATTGACAACATACGGATAAATGTGATGGGGCACAGGCGTTGCCTGCGCCCCGATTTGACTTACGGAATTTGTTCCAGCATAAAGTCGAAGTTGTACAACTGACCGCTGTTGAGGGTACTGTAGTTGGTGATCACATTGGTAAAGATCAGAGAGGTGTCATTGGCTGTACCCTGATATTTTACTTTACCATCCATGTTTACATCCCCGAAAAAGTACCCCAGTGCGTTATCGTAGTTATATAATGGATTCGTGTTGGTACTCTGGGCCGCAATCACTTCGGAGAAGATCGTAATCAAATCGTTGGCCGATCCCTGGTACTTAACTTTGCCATTGTGGTTGGCATCACCTGCCCACAGCGCCTGCCTGCCACTCACCGTGGTTTGCTCCCAGCCTTCATAATCGAAGGCGCCAACGACCGTATTCCAGCGTTGCGCACTGGTCATGGTGGTGAAATCAACCACTGTGCCGGTAGTCGACAGGGGAATGGCGGTGGCTGTCATAGCACCCAGGTGATTACGGTGTTTGACGCTCACAAAGAAGCTGCTGCCGGTTAGCCCGCTAAAGCTGAGCGGTGACACGCCATCGCTGGCCAGTACCACATCGCCATCGCGCTGCACCATAGCTGAACGGGTAGCCACTACCAGGGATAGATTGCTCGGGTTGCGCAGTTCAACGAATACCCAGTCCACGACCGCATCGCCGGTACCCACATTGAGGGCCGTTACGCTGGCGGGCATGGTTTCTCCTCCACCACCCAGATGGGTGAAGCGGGAACCGCCGATAGCCGTGTAGGGTTCGGTCAGCGGCAGGAATCCTTTACTGCGCAGATCGTCGCGCATCAGATTATTCGTACTGCCAACGAGCGCTCCCTGTAACATGACTTTCAATTGTAACACCACCACCGGTGCCAGAGGAGCCGCTATCGTAAAGCTATTTACGACCGGTGTGCCCGTTACTCCACTTAAACTAGCTACGGCCGTCACCGATGCGGGACCATTCACGAAAGTTAAACTCGTACAGCTCCAACTGCCGTCCGGGGTGGCCGCTACAACTACGCAGCTCTGACCATTGGGGCCGGTAACGGTTACACTGCTGCCCGGCGTGGCCGTACCCGAGATGGCCGGGTTCAAATTCGCCACCGTCGTGCCCGCTGCGGGCCCTGTGATGGCCACCGTAATCGGCGCAGACTGGCAACTGGCCGCAGATCCACTGCTGTTGATAAATTGTTCCAGCGGATCCTGATTACCTCCTACTGGCTGACCCGAGCTGGAATAAAAACTATTGGGCACATTGTAAGAGAACGCCACATAGGAGGCCTCAATAAACGGATCGCCAGGAGGCATGATCTGAATAGGTCCAGAGCAGCCGTTCCCCTTAAAGGTGAACAGGGCCACCGGCGTACCAATCACGAAGGGTCCCAGGTTCGACTCCGAAGGCGCTTTGCCAATCACATAGTAGGCGTAAGCAGGGTCCAGCACCGCCGGACTATAATCCTGGGTAAAAACTGTACCGCTTGTGGATGTCAGGCTCAGGCCGGGGCCCAGCTTGACCGGGTTCTTATCCCAGTTTTGCGTCCCGCTGGCATCGGTGATGTTCTGAATCACAAAGCCCATCGGCACTTTCAGCGTGACCTGGGCTGTAGAGACCAGTTCGTTGGCACCCCCGTTGTTGCTGTTGGGAGTTGCATAATCAGGCACCACCCAGACTGTATAGAGCTGGGTCGATGCATCAAAGGTCACCCGGTATTTGATCGTATTGGTCGATTGCTGGGCGTTCACAGCACTGCTGTTCAACAGCAGCCAGCTTAAACTCAGCAACCAGACCAGGGCTCGATTCAGGAGGTAGTGGTTTTTCATATTCATAACTAATTAACTTAGCTTGGCTCCAGATGAAATAATAAATCAATAGGGGGGAGCCGGTTTGCACCGACTCCCCTGCTATCATCTATCTTAAGGTAACTGTTCGCGGATGACAAAGAAGTTTTGCCCGGCCGCATTACCCGGATGGTTCTTGGTGACGTTCAGGTAGATGTAGTTCACATCGTTGCCCGTCCCCTGGTAGATGGTACGCCCATCCAGATTCACATCCCCCGTATAGTAGCCACTGAGAATATAGCTTGGGTTACCCGCAATGTTCAACGGTCCTTTCACTTGGTTGGCAATGGCCGACACATCGTTGGTCGTGCCCTGATAAATCACCGACTTATCATATACCACATTCCCCCCCCACAAGGCCACCCCCTGGGCCACCGTCACCTGAGACTGATTGATCGCACTCGTGGTGACCCGATACGTCCCCGTGGCAGACGTGCGGAAATCCACACTCGTCCCCGTTACACTCAACGGAACCGCACTGGCCGTCATCACCCCCAGGTGGTTGCGGTGTTTTACACTCACGTAGTAGCTCCCCTGCACCGCACTGAAAGCCACCGCCGACGTACCGTCGATCTCCACAATGTCGCCGTCCCGCTGAACCAGCGCCGGACGTGAATCCACCACCAGTGAAAAATTAGACGGGCTGCGCAGCTCCACAAACACCCAGTCCACAATCGCATCGTTGCCCGTCACCCCGAACACCGTAGCCGTGTTGCTAACCGGACCCACCGTGGTGATGGATGTCCAGCTGCTGTAAGGACTGCTGGCGGGCAGGTATTTCTTCACCCGCAGATCGTCCCGCATCAGCCCCGTTGGCGAAGTGACCCCGAAGAGCGCACCCTGCAGCCAGACGTGAGGCAGCAGCAACGCCTTTGGCGCGGGCAGCACCGTGATGGGCAGAATCACCGTGGTGCACAGACCACCCTGATCACACACCTGTATACACACCGTGGTGTTCAGCGGAGCCGTGCTACCCGGCGTGTAGGTCACACACAAAGCATGGGTCACATTGTTAACCCCTACCTGGGCCACCCCACTGGCGGGCTGACCGCAAAGGGTGGCCGTGTGGGTGTCCCCCACGTTATCGGTAATAGCGGTACAGACCGTAATGGCCTGCCCCGCCGTCACCACAATGGGCGTTGGGGTTACCACCGGAGCCACCGGCGTGGTACCCGGCGGGGTTGGGTCAACAATGGTTACGGGCACGGTCACCTGGGTACACAGACCACTCTGGTCGCACACCAGCAGACACACCGCATCGGGTCCTACGCTGCCCGGTGTGGGTTTGTAGAGCACACACACCTGGTTCGTCGTGTTATTAACTGTAGCTGTAACCGAGCCTTTGGTTGGGCTGCTGCACAGGGTGACACTCTGCACATCACCCATGTTGGGATCGACGATGGTCATACAGACCTGGGCCGTCGAATCTTTGGGCGTCACGATGGGCACCACCACCACCACCGGTGGCTGGGGCAGGGCTATCGTCTGACTCGTTGGTATCACAGTAATCGGAATGATGGTCTGAACGCAATTGCCCTGACTATCACAAACTTGTATGCAGACTGTTGTCGCACCTGTAAACGTGGTTGCCGGTGTGTAGGTCACACAAGCCGTGTTGGCGGTATTATTGACCACCACCGTAGCCGTACCACTGCCGGGCTGGGCACAAATCGAAGCCGTGTGGCTGTCGAGATGATCGGCATCAATGATAGGCAGACATACCGTTATGGGGTTCCCCTGATCTGTAACGATTGGCTGACCAATAATTACGGGAGGATTCGTCACCGTTGAAGGCTGCACGCTCACCGATACCGTCGCCACATCACACTTGCCCGCCGTGTTGCAGGCCGTGTAGGTGAAGCTATCAGGACCGGTGTATCCCGTTGCGGGGATGTAGGCATAGGTTCCATTCGGGCCCATTACTACCGTACCATGGGCAGGCTGACCCGACGTAAAGGTTAGCGGCAACGCCGGACTGTTGGGATCGCTGTCGTTAGCGGCTACTGTGCCGGTGGCCGACGTATTCTTCGTCGTCAGCAGCGCATCGTCCACGGCCACCGGCGACAGTGTCGTACCTACCGGTGGGGTGGGTTGCACATTCACCGTCACCACCGCTGTGGCACAGAGCGCCGGGGTAGCTTTATCACAAATCGAATACGGGAAACTCACTACACCTGTGAAATTAGCCGGTGGCGTGTAGACCACTTTCCCGTTCACCACACTGGCCACTCCCACACTGGGCTGCGACACAATCGTTGGTGCACTCAACTGCCCGTTCAGCGTAGTGGCCGAATCCGGGTCGGTATCGTTGGCCGCCACATTGATGGTCACCGACGTACCTGCCGTAGTCTGGGTGTTATCGTTGTTGGCAATGGGTGCATTGTCCACCGCCGGGTTAGGCGAGGGAACCGGGTTGACGTTCACCGTTACACAGGCGCTGCTGCTCAGCCCCGCCGTGTTGCTCACGCTGTAACAGAAACTCGCTACACCCGTGAAGCCCGAGGGTGGCGTATAGGTGTAAGTCCCGTTGGGATTGAGTACCACCGTACCTGATGTGGGCTGACTCAGCAAGGTAGCTACCAGCGGTTGATTCTGCGGATCACTGTCATTGGTCAGCACGTTGCCCGATACAGGGGTATCGGGATTGGTGTTGGCAATGTCGGGTGTAGCCACGGGAGGCAGCGCCACAGGCACCAATACATCCACATTAACGGTGGCAGCCGCACATTTTCCAGCCGAATTACACACATTATACGTAAAACTCGCTGGCCCTACAAAACCCGGGGCGGGCGTGTAGGTGTACGAACCTGTGGGCGTCATAATCACTGTGCCGGAAGCTGGCTGGCCGGTCGTATAGGTTAGCGGCAACGCCGGACTGTTGGGATCGCTGTCGTTGGCCGCTACCGTACCCGTTTTCGGCGTATTGATAGTGGTGATCAGCGCGTCGTCGCCCGCAATTGGGGATAGAGTCGTACCCACCGGTGGCGTTGGCTGAACGTTGATCGTTATTATGGCCGATGAACAAAGCGGTGGGGTGCCTTTGTCGCATATAGTATATGGGAGCGTGACCACACCTGTGAAGTTGGCCGGAGCTGTGTACTTGACGGTACCATCGGGGTTCAGGCTGGCCGTTCCAACACTGGGTGACCCCAACGTTGGCGTATTCAGTTGTCCGTTCAGGCTGGTGGCACTGTCAGGATCGGTATCGTTGGCGGCTACGTTGATCGTAACCGACTGACCCGATGTCACCTGGCTATTGTCGTTGTTGGCAATAGGCGCGTTATTGTAGATGAGCGACGGACCGGGAACCACCGTAATAGCCGCACAGGCCGAACTACTCAACCCTGCCGTATTCGTTACCGAGTAACAGAAACTCGCCACACCCGTAAAGCCCGTGGGCGGAGTATAGGTGTAACTGCCATTCGGATTCATCGTTACGGTGCCGCTGGTCGGTTGACCAAGCAGACTGGCCGTTAGCGAACCGCCCGCGTTCGGATCGGTGTCGTTGGTCAGCACATTACCCGACACGGGCGTATTGATGTTCGTCGTTGCAATATCCGGCTTGACTACGGGTGGCAGACTAGCCGGACAGACCTTCACGGCTAACTGGTTGGACAACGCCACGCAGGCACCGCCAATAGCCGACAGATTGATACCGGTGCTAATGGTTGGCAGGGGAGTTACCGTGTTGTCGTAGGTAATCTGATACACGAAATAATCGCCCGCAGCGACGCCCGTTAACGAGGGGCTGCCTGGTGCCGAGATGTATTGAATCAGGCCCGACGCATTGATCAGCACCATCATATTCGTATAGTTGCTGCCCGATACGGCTGGTGTAGCACCGAAGACAATAGTACCCGCTGTTTTATCGCAGGTGGGCGATGTACAGGCTCCGGCACTTGTCGTGATCGTTGCCGGATTCGAGTACGCATCCGGGCAACCGGCTCCACCGGTATTCAGTACGGCTCGGTATTGCTGGTTGTTGACGGCATTATAGAAGGTATAGTATTTGTTGGTGGCGCTATTGGGCAGATCGACCCAGGTCGTGCCGCCATCGGTAGAGGTTTGCCACTTGACAACCCCGCCGGTCTGGCCCGTGAGTGTAATGGTACCAGCGTTATTGGTTGGGCAGATGGCCCCGCCGGCATAAGTTGCTGTGCCACCCACTGCCGGGAAAGCGCAACCCACGACCGTAAAGCTGGCTGCTGCTGTATTGCTCACCCCTGCGGTGTTACTTGCAACGGCCGTTACCGTTTGCGAACCCACTGTGAAGGTCAGGCTACTACAGGTCCAGGCTCCGGTAATTGCATCGGCAGTCGTTACGCATTTCTGTCCGTTTTGCCCGTTCACTGTAACAGAAGCGCCCGGTGTGGCGGTGCCGCTAACCGGTGGATTGGTGTTGGTAGTGGTCAAGTTGGCTGGGCCAGTAATCATGAGTGTTGGTGGCACAGTACAATCAATGTCTTTCACCGCTGCGTTCTGGCTGCTGCCAATGGTTTGCCCTGCTCCGGCCTGAGTAGGTACGCCGTAGGTAGCCGTGGCCGACGAGACCGTACCCGTCAGGGCACCGACAGGGGTGATGTTGCCTATTTTAAAAGCCGCTCCGCCTTCAATGGCATCCGGGCAACCATCGCCATCAGAGTCGAGGTCGAGGCTATTGAAAATACCGTCGCCATCGGTGTCTGCTGTACAGACTGATTTAGGATGCAAACTGGGGATATAGCTGGCATCCAGTACAGACGTGATTTCGCCGATGGTATTGCCGGTAGTCAAATTCCCGCCTATCGTGTTACGAATGCGATAATACTGGTACTCACCAATATTACTATTCGCAGTAAATACAACAGGCGAAGTCGATAAGTTAACATCCGCACTGGTCAATTCCAGCCAGGTAACACCATCCTTTGAACCGTCGAGCCGGGCGCGAGTCGCTGTAATGGTTGTGATATTATCCGATACCGAAATCGATGTCAGTTTTACAGCGGTGGGGTATACAATCGTAAAAATCGCATCGCCAACCACCATTGTAGACCCTGTAAAATTGAAAAGTTTAGTGGCCAGGCCATCATACAGCTCCTGAAAAGGTTCGGGAGCCGGGTAAATGGAGCTAATAGCCTGAATGGTGTTGGCTTCAGTAGCCGTGTAATAACAGTCGGGTGCCTCTACGGCATCGAGGATACCATCGTTATCATCGTCCAGATCAGCCAGATCACTTATACCGTCGCCATCCGAATCGGCGCAGGCATTCAGGAACGACGCCAAGGCCAATTGTGTGTAGGTCGGCGTGTAGTTGAGGATGCCATTGTCGGCAACGGTTTCCTTTAAATTAGTCAGGCCATTGGTGCCCACCGATGCTGCCGGAAACTGAAAGTTAGCGATTTTACTGGTCGTTGCACCCGCTTCGTAGGCATCGGAACAGCCATCGTTGTCGCTGTCCGTATCGAGCGAATTAACAATCCCATCGCCATCCGAATCCAGGCTTGCGCAACCGGCAATTAAGCCCGTCGAGGTTGAACTAAAGGCCGATGCAGGCACATTGACCCAGCCGGTGCCATCGACATTCCATTGAATGATGGCCCCGTAATAATCGGCACCATCGGATATGGCGTCGCCAAAACGCACCCACTGTCCGCTTGAGGTAGTGTTAGCGAAGGTGTATTCTGTACTGTTGACGATGTTGCCGTTGAAGTCGACTTTTTGATACGAGACTTCTTTTAAATCTGTGGTATTGAATGTCGGATTTCCCGAGGCATCCAACGCCAGATGCAGGGTGGTGAATGTTTCCCGCACGGTACCGACAGAAGCAGGCGAACCACTGGCCAGCGTTCTTATTTTCAGCGACGTACTATAGCAGGGCAAGCTAATGAACCCTTCGATCTGGGTAAAGTTGCCATCATTGGGATCAGCCCCGCCATTGGGTACATCAACCCATGGCGTTTGCCCGAATACAACAGGAATCGTACCGCTGGTTGTAGCAGCAGAGGCTGTAAAATCCGGAAAATCGCCATATTTAAGCGTACCTGTCGGGCTGTTTCGGTGCAGCGTCGTGCTCGTAAAAAACGCATTACCCGATGCCAGTTCAGCCAGTGTCCAGCTTTTGTAATTCACATTCCCATCACCGCCCACACAGGCAATTCCTGATTCTATCGTGTCGGGAATACCGTCGTTATCGTCGTCGAGGTCATCTACATCAGGAATACCGTCATTATCACTGTCAAGACAGTTCTTAAGCGTAGCTGTTACGGCCGTAGTAGGGCTATAACATTTGCTGACCGAATCGTAGAAAGCCGCATAATAGGTACCTGCTGCTACTGAAGCCGGGTTGCTCACAGCATTGGCACTGGTAGCCGTTGGTGCAGTAAACCATGCCAGCGCGGTGTTAGCCGGTGTGTTGCTGGCCGTAAGGGTTGACAAATCGACCGTGGTAGCCGGGCAGGTATTGGCTTTTGTGCTGGCTGAGAGTATAGGCGCAGTTGTACCGGCGGTACAGGTTATACAGACGCCCGTAACGGAAACAGCAACGGAAGCGGGCGTATAACAGCCACTGGTATTATAAAATCCATAATACGTACCGGCCACAGCTGCCGTTGGGGTGGCATAGGCCGTACCGGTATGGGCATTGTTTGTATACCATAAAATGCCGGTTGCCGTGCTGGTTAACAGGCTGTTGATATTGGCGGTTGCAGCCGGGCAACTAATCGCAATTGATCCCGAACTTAGCGTTGGGGCGCTGGCGGCATTGCCAGTACTCCCAACGTTTTCCAGGCCAAAATCGTCTCCTCCCTGACCATTACCAGTGCCACTGGCCACAGTACCACCAGAACTATTGGAGTAGGGCGAGTTAAACCGGAACGTTAAGGCAGCATTATTCGGGCTGCCGGCAGGCCAGGGAATAACAATGGCTATGCCGGCATCGGTTACGGAGTTACCTGTAGTTCCACCGGGGAACTGAAGGTTATCGAAACCGGAGATACTGGCCCCATTGGCCATGGTTACCGTCACCTTTCCGGTAGCGGCTCCCGTTGCCGTTGGATTATTAAATGTGGCATAGACCACGCCGTTTAACAACACCTGTAAGCTAGCCTGGGTAATAGCCGTTGCATCTTGACCGGCCTGCTGCAAGATCAGGTCGAACGACACAGTTACCTGATGCGCAACAGGGCCTCCATTCAGGCCAGTCAGCGTCTGCGACAGGTCCTGATTGACAGCCCCATCCGTGTTGTTAAACGCACGAACAGCGGGCGACGTTTGAAACTGCCAACCGCCCGATGATGTCCAGCCCGTGCTGGTCCCACCGGCAAACGTTCCATTTGTAACAATGTTACAGGTTTGAGCATAGCTCATTTGCCCCAGTGCCAACAGCCCCATAAACAACATGGCGATTGACTTAAATGCAAGCGAAGACCCGTTGAACCGAACGTAATCCAGCCAACGCCCCGGCCGTGTAGAAAGTAATTTCATAAAGCGTCTGTTTGCCTTGTTACCCTGTAAAAATTCTTCATTATCCAGCCAGATTGGTACAGGCCGCTGGTTCGCCAATTCCAGGCTGGATAGCCCCTGAATTGGGTTTTTTCGTGTATGGTAGTAGTAGTAGTCTTGCTTCATACAGTTAATCCCCCACCCCAACTGCCGATATAATCGGATTGAAGTTTTTCCAGTCCGACAGGGGGCCATCGAACTCGTTTGTTATGGTTTCGCCAGTAGTTCGCAAGCTCCTAACGGTATATTATATACGTTATACCGATTAGGGAATGATGGATTATCGTAACAGCCCGGATCTTCATTTATCTTCTCATTTCACAATCACACTCGGCAGCACATTACAGTCGACCGTACAGGCCACCGAACTGGTCGTAGTCGTAATGGTTGTTGAGTTGGCATCTACGCAGGTGTCTCCCCCGGCTGGATTGCCGCTGTTGACCACCGCCCGGAACTGCTGATTGTTGGCTGCGTTCACGAATCCGTAACTGGTTAGCCCTGCCGTACCGGCAATATCAGTCCAGCTAATACCGCCATTGGTTGACGTTTGCCATTTCACCACCGTACCCGTTTGGCCCGAGAGCGTTACTGCCCCGGCATTGCTTACACTACAGAGGGGGTTGCCGGTAAAGCTGGTTACACCACCAATTGATGGCGTAGTGCAGGGCACAATAGCCGTGAAGGTAATGGGTTGCGAAATGCTCCCACCAGGCCCCGAAGCAGTAACGGTCAGCGTGTTGGGGCCACCAGGCAAGGGGATCGTCAGCGCACAGGCGAATGTGCCCGAGGGACTGGCCGTGGTAGTACAAAGCGTTGTCCCCGACGGATCGGTGATGGCAACGGTGCTGCCCGGTGTAGCCGTACCCGAAATGGTCGGCGTGGTAGTGGTCGTCACATTCACCGGACCCGTTACGGTCAAGCTTGGCGGTGATGCTACAGTGAAGTTGCTCACAGCCGTAGTGATACCATCCGTTGCCGTTACGCTGGTTGGACCAGCCGGGAAGGTGATGCCCGAACAGGTCCAGGTGCCACCCGGCGTGGAGGCTGTAGTAACGCAGGATTGACCATTGGGTGCCGTTACCGTCACGCTGCTGCCCGGCGTGGCCGTACCCGAAATAACCGGGTTCAGTGTTGCCATTGTTGTACCATCCAGCGGGCCAGTGATGGCAACAGGGCTGTTACAAACCTTTATATACAGCGTATTTGAGACACTAAGACAGTTGGCTTGTTGAGTAGTGACATCATACAGCGAATTCCCTACCGATAAAGCCGTGAGCGACCCGGACGCGGGACCGCCCGTGTAATGAACCGACGTGATGGCATAATCGCCCAATGGCACGGCAGCAAACGAAGCCGTATTGCTGACCTGAGCAATCAAATTGGTGGCGGTATTCACCAGCACATAGCTGGTGTTTACGCCCACGGGTACGCTCTGTGCCGTAAAGGTCACGCTGGCCGGAGCTGCCGCATAATCGCAGGTGGGGCTGCAGACTTTAAGCGCAAGCGAGGAGCCATAGGTCAGGCATTGGTCGGTCGAATAGACATCGGAGATCAGCTTGCCTGCCGATGCGTTGTTCAGTGAGCCTGAATAATGAGCAGGTACGGCATAATATAGCCCCCGCGACACGCCGTTGAAAACCGGAGCGGTCTGGTTGGTTTGTACGATCAGACCCGAGGTCATGTTGACCAGCAGATAGATCGTTGAAAAGCCCGCCGGTATGTTTTGCGCCGTGAGCGAGATATTGGCCGGTTCGCTTGTGTAATCACAAGTTGCAGGCAAGGCAGGGAGTGTTGGCTGTTGCGCCTGAGCCGTTGCTGCGAACAGCAACAGACTCAGACACATGAAGGCCAATAGACTAAGACCTGCCCGGAACGATTGGTTTAGATAACTCATCATCTGTTTACGATTGAGTCCGCTGAAGCGGTGGTCCGAACAAGTTATTTAACAAGCGTTGCAGCCGTGACAGGCGTACAGGCCGGGCCAAGGTTCAGCACGGAGGTACTCACTGTTTTAGGCGTTACCAGACTCATATCAGGCGAACAGACACCAGCTCCTGTCACCGTGATAGTCGTTGGCCCAAAGGCGGCCCCGCTGTAGGTGAGCGGTACATAGAACGTCTGTAGTCCCGTACTGGCCGTGTTGATGGTGTAGGGCGACGGACTGGCCGACATACCTGAGCCACTTACCGTTACCGGGAAGGCTCCCGCAACGGTCACGTTAATTGTCAGTTTCAGAACACCGTTGCCCGCCGTACCGGCTACCAGACCTGTAATCTGTGCAGTGGAGCAGTCGAGCGTACCCACGGCTGCCGGCGCTGTTACCGTCAGGGTGTAGGTTTTCGTTACACACGAAGGCGTGGGTGTACTGCTGTCGCATACTTTGATACAGAAGTAATATACACCGGGTGTAGCTGGTGCGATATAGCTGTAGCTGCCCGTACCGCTGGCAACGGTCAGGTTGGCAGGTGGCAACTGCGTGGCGCCCGCTACTGCCGAACAGGATGGGTTACCTGTATCATTGCTGTATACGTACGGTGCTGTACCACCACTCGGCAATATCTCGGTGGCTGCATTTCCGGAATTCGTCGAGCCGGGGGTTGCTGTCAACGCGGGTGGGTTACTGGCCGTGAGGGGTGCAATCGTATTGATAGCTGTAATCTGCGTAGTAGCAGGCGACGACGTACCATTACTATTGCTGGCTACCGCGCTTAGCGTTTGCGGACCTGCGCTCAGCGTAACGGGACAACTCCATGTGCCGCCTGCCGTAGCCGTTGTCGAGCAGAGCGTAGTTCCCGTCGAGCTGGTCAGTACAACCGTACTTCCTGGTGTGGCTGTACCCGAAACCGTTGGGTTCAGAGCCGTAGTGGTACTATTGGCCGGGCTCACAATCGACACCGTTGGTGGCGCTACGATTGTTGTGCTGGCCGCGTTCGAGTTAACCGTTTTAATACGGAAGCCCGAGAGTACATCCGGCGTTACCTGCGCGATGTTGTTGGCAACGGCATTTACTGTATAGCTGTTTGTGCTGGCCTGTACGGTGAATATAAGCGAGCTACCACCCGCTACATTCAGATTCCGGATAGCCAGTACGGCCGAACCACTATAGGGGGAAGCTGTGGCACTGCCAACGCCTGTTAGCGTACCACCAATGTAGGTCAGTTCGCCCGGCAGCACATCCAGAAAGGTCGTCAGAATGGCCGACCCGGCATTGGGATTCGTAATCGTATAGGTATAGGTCAGCGTACTGTTCTGCGGAGCCGTTGCCTTGTTTACCGTTTTCTGAACGGTCAGGTTGGCATCCGGATCGTTGGCAATCAGCGTTAGTGGTGTTGGCTGAGCCGTTGTACCAGCTACCGTCGGATCATCAGAAAGATACGTTGTTCCGGTACCGTTTGTGACCACATAACTGGCCTGGTTGTTATAGACCCCGGCATTCGAGCCCGTCACCGATGCGTACATATAGTGCGTTCCCGGCGGAACTGTAATGTTCGATGCTGTCAGGGTGTTGGTATTGCCATAATTGTTGACCGAGCCAACCGTCAGTGAGGTTGAATACACAAACGTGCTATCCATCCAGCTCAGGCCACCCGGCAGTACGTCGCTCAGGTTGACCGTTTTGGTGGCGCAGTTGGTATTCTGAATCGTGAACTTGTAGGTAGTCCGTTCGTTAGCTTTTTGCGGATTCGGCGATACCTCTTTGTAGATATATACATTGTCGACCAGCGGAGCTTTCGGCGTGGGCGGGCGGCAGGTTACCGTTACGGGTGAAATCCGAATATCGTTGTAGACGTTGAATCCGTAGGTATTGTCTTTGCGGTATTCAACAAACACTTCCTCGACGGGCTGATCAAAGCTGACATAAATGTTGCCCCAAGCACCCAGATCCCACGGAATATTGGAGCCAATAGCCTGCTGAGCGTCACCCTGGTAGTTCAGTTGCAGCGCATCGAAGGGTGTTGGTTTATACTGGCTCAGCTGGGGCGTAATAGTGTTGCTGCCCTGCTTGCCATAAATCTTCACAATGTCGCGTCCACCAATGTAGCCGTCTACATCATAGACCATGAAGTCAACAGTTTGGGCAGCTACGACCGAGGTCGACGTACCCTGCCGGAACTGCATGCGGGTCGTAATCAGATTGTTTTCGGTACTACTGTTGTCGTTCCGGGGAATAAACAGACCGGAGCCGTCGAATACCGGCCACCAATCGACCGATGGGCGATACAACAGCATATTGCTGCCATCGGTAACGCTGACGCTCATGGTCATGGCCGACGTAGCTGACTGCGACGATGGAATGTAGTTGGGCAGCAACACTTTCTGCTTGGTGCCATAGTCCCATCCGTTCCAGTGGAAGGTCTGCTTGGTTGGCGCTACACACATATTGGCCGGAGCCGTGGTGTTGCCCACAAAGCGGATGTAGCTGGTGGCGTTAGCCGGGAAGTCATACAGCGCCGTCGATACACCATTGGTATAGCTCATGGGCACCGAAGCCAGTAAGCTGGTGAAAGCCGCATCGCTGAACACCTGCATATAAATCGGGAAGGTGGTGTTGAAACCGAAGCCCGACACATCTTCCTGAAGTACTACGGCTGATACGCTACCCGTTTCGGTAACTTTATAAGCCAGGTTCGTGTATTTATCAACCAGAGGTGGGGCCGGGCAACCTGTGGCAGCGGCTGCCGAAAGCGCCGAGGTACCCGTGAGGCCGTTATCACCCAAAACAAGAAACGACTTGTCGGCGGTGAAGCTACCGGGGTTGGTTGCGTTGCTGGCTGCTACTGTACCCGATACACTGATCGTCATTTTAGCTCCGCCGTTACCCGATTTCGATTGCAGCTGGTTCAACTGATCGCAATCGTCACGGCCCACACCAGTTACGTTGGCCGAGTAACTCGACACATCATAAATCGTTGTACCAGAACCAGATAAGTAATTATGTTTGAGCGTTGTGCCGTACTTGATAGCCAGATATGATTCAATCTGGTTAATCTGCGTGGTCGTCATGGAGCCGGTACCGTTGTTGTACCAGATCACCTCCTGAATGTCGCCATCAAAGGCACCAGCCGATGACCAGGTACCGTAGCCGATGAGTAATTTCTCACCAACGGTACCCATGTTTGTCAGCGCAAACGTCTGTGGCGAACCATTCAGCGACATGGTCAGGCCATCATAGCCCGAACTTGTACCGGCCTGCCAGCTCAGCACCGAGCTTTGCCCAGCCGTTACGGCTCCTGTATAGAAGTATTCCTGTGCCCCTGCACTGAACTTATACAGATCCATTCGGCCTGCATTCAGCGAGAAAGCGGGTTCACCCCCAAACAGATCGTCGTTATCAATACCGATCACGTGGCCCGTACCGCTGTTGGTGCTGGGTTTCACGGCAGCGAAAACGGAGATGTTCATCGGTATTTGCGAAGCTGCTGCCTGCGATGCCGCTGTGCCGAGCACCGAGTGCTGGTCGTTGAAATAGTTGGTTGATGAGAACCCGGAGAAATACGGCTGGAAGTTGTGAGCCGCATCCGGTGTCTGCACCGTCATGGTGCCTACTGCCGGTACGTTCCTGCCATTTGGCGACAGGTCGGGCCAGGCGGTGGTAGCAGACCCTATGGTAGCTCCGGCCGCATCGGCTTTCACCCACAATGCCAGATTCGGCACGACGCAACCAGGTGCAAACGATGCCCGTCCAAACGTGAAATATTGTCCATTCGTCAGGTCGACCGTAGTTACCAGGTTGCCATTGCCGTCAGAGGTCATGGCGTATTCGGTGGCCGTACCGCCCGAAAGGGAAGCAGGTGAGCTACCAACCAGCAGATAGGTACCCGTTGTGCTACCCGGTACACTCACCATTACGGTACCGACCGTACCGGTTTCCTGCACTTTCCAAATACGGTTCATCAGGTAAACCGGTGCTGCTACCGTAAAGCTGTGTGGCGTATAGTTGGTTGCGTAGCTATCTGATTGGCCATTGTTGCCCCAGATCATGTATGATTTATCAACCTGAAATACGTTGGCGTTGGCCTCGTTTGTCGTAGCAACCGTACTCAGCCCAATTGCAGGCTGGAAGGTAGCATTGACAGATTGAGATTGCTTCTGATTCAGTCCTTCGAAGTTGTCGAGACCGATACCGGCGATGTCGAAGTTATAGCCTGCATTCGTCGAGGTGTTCCAAACAGTCGATCCATCGGTAGCGAGGTAATTGTAACTATTGGCATTACTGCCGACCAATGCCGTACTTGACCCGCCCTGTCCTATAGTGACACCATATTTGATAGCCAGATAGGTGTTCACCTTCTGCATTTCAGCAGCACTCAGTTCACGGGTGTACTGTATAATTTCGTTGATCGAGCCATTCCAGTATTCAGCCCCACCACTCTGACCAACACTAAAGTATGGGGTGCTG
The DNA here is from genome assembly GCF_002831565.1 of Spirosoma pollinicola. Lineage (NCBI taxonomy): Bacteria > Pseudomonadati > Bacteroidota > Cytophagia > Cytophagales > Cytophagaceae > Spirosoma > Spirosoma pollinicola. Next base: position 7,812,792 of record NZ_CP025096.1, read on the forward strand.
GTCCAGGTGGCATAGTTATTATATACTTTAAGGTTGGTTGCTTCTTTCCATCCGTCCACATACGAGTTGATAACCGCCGTTGATTGAGTTCCCGAAGGAGGAGTCAACGTGGCTGACCCCCAGGTAAAGCCAAGTCCAAATATTTGAGACTGTTGATTCTGTATCCTCGTAAGGGCGGAAAGTGGCTGCAGTCCTGTGTTGGTTGCGGCCCCAATGCCACCACTATTATACATTGTAGCCTGCCCGCCAAACCATTCGCCGGTTCCATCCGTCCAGGGGTTCCAGCCGTTGGGAGCGGCCCCATCTTTCTGCAAATCCATAGCCGGGTTATTACCACTAAGGCCATTACCCAAAATACCTCTCAGGTTAGCACTGCCATAATAAGGGGCGCCCAGATTAGTGGGGTCGTTATCCTGCCCTACGGCTATAAACTGGAACGAAGGTGTATCACCTGACAACAGCGCTGATGTATTGTTCACCATGGTCTGGCCGGCAGACCGCTTAAAGTTGAGCGACTGGTTAAAGTTTACCAGTGCCGTTGTGCTGGTTGCCAGTGTGGGCTGCTGACTGGCGGTAGTCTGCGAAACCGAGTACGGGATAGCCAATACACTGCTCTGCCAGTTTGATACATTATCACCGTCATTCCCGGATAGCACGTCAGCTTTTAACCACATATTCAAGCCTGACGCAACTCCTCCCGGAGCTTTTTGAGCGGCACCAAACGTAAAATATTGACCATTGGCAAAGTCAAATGTTGCCGCCATATAGCCGCTTCCATCGGATGCGAGCAGGATTTCCTGTGTGCTGCCCGAAGGGAAACTGGCTGAACTACTAACCAGCATGCGCTCGGCAAATGACGACACCGGTACCCGAACCGTTACAATTCCCACAGTGCCTGTTTCCTGCACCGTCCAGGTTGCGGCCATACGGTAAAAACCTACACCACCCGCCGGCGTAAAGCTGGTGGGCAAGTATACGGCGGAATAGCTTCGCGGCTGGCCGTTGTCGCCCCAGATTTCGTAGCTCTTGTCGGCAGCGAATGTACCGGCGTTGGCGGCATTGGTAGCAGCCACTGTGCCGAGGCCCATCGTAACCAGATCACCGTTGCTGTAATTATGCACACTCCGGGCCTGTTTCTGATTCAGTCCTTCGGCCACGTCTTTACCGATACCGGCAATGTTGTAACTATAGCCTGAGTTGGTCGTAGCGTTCCAGATCACCGTACCGTCGGTGGCCAGATAGTTAACGTTGTTGGCATTTCGCATCACAGCGCCGTTGCCCTGCCCCAGAGTTACGCCCCACTTCAGGGCCATATACGTATTGATCTTCTGCATTTCCACATCGGAAAGCGTCCGGCTATACGCATAAAACTCGTTGATCTGCCCAATAAAATCCTCGGCTTCACCTGCTCCGTTTGGTCCGAAATAATCTGAGCCAACCGCTAATCGCTGGAAAAAGTGCGTACTGGGCCCAAGTTCGCTGGCCGGGCTCCAGGCGGGTGTGTCTTTATAGCCGTCTGTCCAGGTATAGAACGGGTCCGTTTTAGCCCCGTTCGATGCCATCCCGAAAATCTGGGCCTGTGCCCGCTTGGTACGGGGGTCCTGCGTAGTAAAGTTGGACCCGCTGCTGTAGATGGCGTTGTCGAGAGGTCCGTAAATAGTTCCTTTTCCGCTGTAGCCCGCGTCAGGTACGCCATTAATACTATAGGGTATCCAGCCATTGTAATTCAAGGCGCCCAACAGATAGTCCGACTTGTATACGGAGAAGAAATCCCATGCATCCTCAGAGCTGAACATTGTTCGCCAGCCACCGTTGGGATTGGTATCCTGCGCCAGCCAGCCAAATGTATAGGCCGAGTTATAGGGCATCAACGGATTATCATTGCGGATATATTTCGTTCCGCTGAAATCAACGGAAGGGTTAAAGTTGACCAGCTTGTTCGATGCCCGGTAAACGGGTTGATTAGCGGCTGTTGGCTGAATCAGATCGTAGCTGCTGAGTGACTGGTCGGCCCAGGTGGTAACGTTACCGCCATCGGCAGCGGCAATCCCCGCATCCGCTTTTACCCATACTTCCAGATTAGCGACTACCCCACCCGGAGCAAAGGCGGTTGCGCCAAAAGAAAAATAATCGCCGTTGTTAAAGTTGACCGTGGCCGTCAGGTTGCCGTTGCCATCGGCCGTCAGCGCAATTTCCTGCGTGCTTCCCGGCGTAAATGTCCCGTCGCCACTAACCAAAAGGCGTTCGGCTTTGGTGCTGGCTGGTACGCTGATAGTAACGGTGCCTACGATACCGGTTTCCTGTACTTTCCAGGTGCGCCCCATGCGGTAGAATGAACCGGCCACTACGGGCGAAAATGTGGATGGTGCGTAGCTGGTCGAGTAGCTGGCCGGGGCACCATTGTCGCCCACAAGTTCGTAGCTCAGGTTAGCCGGGAAATTAGTAGTGTTGGCCGCATTGGTAGCCGCGATACCCGTGCCGTTACCAATAGTAACGATAGCGCCGGGCTGCTGCGATTTCGACTGTTTTTGGTTCAGCCCCTCCGTATCGTCACGGCCAATGCCGAAGATACTAAAGTTATAGCCTGTGTTGGTGGATGTATTCCAGAGAACCGTTCCGTCGGTAGCTAAATAAGTGTATCCAGCCGAGTTCAGGCCATCTGCAGTACTGCTGGTTTGCCCTAATGTGGATCCGTATTTCACAGCCAGATACGTCTGTACCTTCTGCATATCGGTATCGCTCAACTGCTGGTCATAAACAATGACTTCCGGTATCAACCCGTTATAGTTTTCGCCACCCGATGAACCGACAAACGTCCAGTTACCAATTTCTGATTGCTGGAAAGCATCGAGTGTAGTCGCTTCTTTATGGCCGTTGAGGTAACTAATGATGTTGTTGGCCGAGTAGTTGATCGTAGCCGACGCGTTGTTAGCCGTTACCCCAACAATATTGGCCTGGGTTGTCGACGAGCCGTTAATACCCGCGACACGGCCACTCCCCCCTGACCATTCGGCTGGAGAGCTGCCCGACATCCAGAGATTCCAGCCATTTGCGCTAATACCATCGGTCTGAAAATCCATGGCAGGATAGTTACCATCGACCCCAAGGCCCATAATACCTCGTACCTCGCCGGCACTAGCCTTCCGGTCAACGCCAACACTGATCAGCGAAAAGGGGGACGTACTGGCAAAAAGCCGGGTGGTATTCCGGAGGTTCATTGCCCCGTTGTACGACACCGCCGGGTTGAAGTTAACCAGGTTACTAGCGGTGCTGTTATAAAACACAGGCGGTGTGTAGCCCGTTGAAGACAGGGCATAAGTCCCGACTGCTGAGTTACTCCAGGCCGTTACATTCCCTCCGTTGCTCACGCCGGTTATAGCATCTGCTTTCAGCCATAATTTCAAATTAGTTGACACGCCCCCCGGACTCTGCGCCTGCAGTTGTGTAGCCCCCAGCCAGCCAGCCATGAGCATGAGCGCGGTATTGATCCGAAGCGCAGAAAGTCTGACGGGAATCAGCCGGTTTGGTTTTCCGGAGCGTGCACAGGCTTCAGCGAAATCTTTAGATACTGATAGCCCAGCCAGCCGTGCAGCTATAAGGCTGAAGCGCAACAAACAAACCCCCAATTGGCGGAAGTTGCTAGCTGACTTATTCTGAAGAACGTAAATTTCACTCATACTATATTGGAGGTTTGCAGACTAGTAGGAATAGTGTGAAGATGGACGGTTGGGTATCGCACTGGTAATGAGGATAGTACCAGCCTGGCATGATAAGCCGGGAGGACTCTTATAAACCGGGTAAATCAATTCGAACAGACGGTTTATCAGCAGCTGTATGCCCAGAGAATGAGTAGTGGTAGCAGACCCGGTGGAGCCTGAATTTGACAGGAAATCAATATAGGCACGACTATTGCAGGGGACGGTAGATAGTACTTTATTTTGGATGAATACTCCTAACTGCATAGCCAGCCCCGGCCTATTGGCCACGCCATTTTCCATAAACAGACCGTGGAAAATCCTATTAAACGTATATACTAGTCGTTCCATACCTTTGGATGTTACTACCTGATTGCCACTCTTACCTACAGGAGCTGATAAACAGCTTTGTATAAGAGTGGCATCACGCTTGTAACTTATTTGCTATTTTAATTTACACGAAATGGTTACTTATCAGCCAAAAATCAGATTTGATAAAGAAGTTGTGCCCATAGGAAGCAACCAAGGTTCAGTAACATTAAATAGACATTTTGGATGCCAAGATTAACTCTTTACTATGTAAAATCTGACGTAATAACTATTTACGCTTATCTATCAACACTATATCTATATATATTTATAGTCTATCCCTACGAATGAATTGGTAATAAATAATTTTTTACACACAATTTATTTATATACATAAAATAGCCGTTTATTTACACCAACAGTCGTATTATTAAATAAAATGTCTATTTAGTTAATCCTTTTTTCACCGTTTGTAAGTCACTCTATATAAACTGGTATGAACTTCGCTCTATAGTTTTTCAGTGAAAAACTCACTTTAGATGATTTTATTTACATGCTTGGTTGCTGTTGATTGATTTACCCCGGAAGTGTATCATGCTTAAGAACTACAAAGTCCTCATTGTAGAAGAGGATATGTCAATTGTTGACCAGCTGAATGACTTTCTGCAGGAAACAAAGTTGAATTGGACTGTTTACCACGCGAAGAATTGTTTACAGGCAATGTTAATCCTGCAGCAGGAGTTTATTGATCTATTGCTTCTGGATCTTGTGCTGCCGGGTATGTCTGGGTTCGAACTGCTGGGTATGTTTCCGCTCCATCCGCCAACAATTGTTTTAGCTGAGCACGCAGAGTATGGGGCCGAAAGCTATAACTATGATGTTAAAGATTATCTGCTAAAACCCCTTACCTATACACGTTTCGTTTACGCATTACGTAGAGCGTTAAATCAAACCAGTTCTTTTTTTGCTTCCACCATGGCCCTGCCAACGCCCGTAGCGGTTGTGCAGCCTCAGGCAACTCCTGTATCTAAAACAGGTGCCCCACAGCCTCAAAAACACATCTTCCTTAGAAAAGGGCGTAAAATTGAGCGTTTTACGATTGACGACATTTTCTACATTGAAGCCAATGCATTCCATTCCCATATCGAAACGAAAGATGGAGCAGCCATTGTCAATGAAAAGATTTCGATCCTGGAACAGCAGTTAACGGGCTCCAATTTTCTTCGTGTACACAAATCATTCATGGTTAACATTGAACAAGTCAATAGTTATAACGCATCAAGTTTGTGGTGTGGCCCGCATAAAATTCCCATTGGGGTAACCTTCAGAAAGCGGGTATATGCCCGATTACAATCCCTCAACTATGTGTCAAAAAGCTGATCGGCCACGAAGTAGACTTGCAGATACTGAAAAAAATTAACAGTTGGCCAACCCACCAGCTATCGCAAGCTCAGTTTCTCAGCAAACTCGCCCATTGTACTAAACTCGCCGAGCGGCTTGAGGTAACGCAGTAGATTTTCGACCCGATCCAGCAATTCATCTTTTGAGTGCCGGCGTACATAAGCCGGAATTTTCTCATAGCCCGACAGGTCCGTAAACTCCCAGGGGTGAACGTAGAGGTTCAGGAAACCATCGGCCCGCAGCGTTTGGCGGCAGAGATGTTTGTAATAGGCAAAGGGGAAGTTTTTCAGGCTTAACCAGAACAGCGGCAGGCGAAGCGTGGGCGTTACCGAAGCGGGAATCTGCCAGACACCCAACTCGCGGAATGGGTGACGGGGTTCGCCCCAGTGGTTATAGCGACCGGGGAGCCAGGTCGGATGAAGGGATGAATTATACTGGTAGCCTGCCTGTTGCAGGTCATTTGGGTCGACATACCCCATACGCGCCCGGCGAAAACCCGTTACAGGCCGTTCCAGTAAGGTTTCCAGCGCGAGCCGGGATTTCAGTAAATCGGCGGGTTCGAAGGTGGTATGAAAATAGCCGTGCGACGCGATCTCATGCTTTTGAGCCAGATTCTTGATCAAATCCGGTTCATGAAGGGCGTAATTGGCCGTTGTGAACAGCGTGGTGCGGGCACCAACGGCGGCAAAACGATCGGCTAACCCTATTAATCCACGAGTTGAAACAGCCACTTGTTCGCTTAACGGAATATGGTGACCGAATTCAACGGCGGTATCAAACTCTTCTACGTCAACGGTGAATAAAATACTTCCTGGGTTGGGGCTTGCCATACAGTTACACTCTCCTCGATATCACTTGTGTCGCCGATAATATAAGCAGGGCGGCCTTTGACTTCCACGAACGTTTTGCCCAAATATACGCCGATGATGCCAATCATAATGAACTGCGCACCGCCAATAAGAACCATTAACAACACCAGTGTTGTCCAGCCCGATACAGTGGCATTCGTAAAATAATGTTCATACAAGGCTTCGGCACCAAACAGAGAGGCTAGGAAAAACATACCGAAACCAAGCAGTACCGACATATACAAGGGACGCGTAGAAAAGGACGTAATGCCCATTGCGGCCAGATGAAGCATTTTGCGGAACGAGTATTTTGACCGACCGGCATAGCGGGCGGCAGGTTCATATAGGATACGGCATTGCCGGAAACCTACCCACGAAATAGCTCCCCGCAAAAAGAGATCGTTTTCTTTAAACTGCTTAAGTGTGTTTACCACTTTCCGGTCAAGAAGCCGGAAATCGGCGGCACCATCTTCAATGTCCAGATTAGAAACATGGCGAAGCAGCTTATAAAAATATTTGGACGTTGTGCGTTTGAACAACGACAGTTTAGGATCTGGTTTCCGAACAGTGTACACGACTTCATAGCCTTCACGCCATTTGTCGATCAGGGCTGGAATCAGTTCAGGCGGATGCTGCAAATCGGCATCAAGGCAGATGACTGCGTCGCCAAGGGCATTATCATAACCAGCCCGTAAGGCCATTTGATGCCCAAAATTCCGGGAAAACGAAATAAACCGAACAACAGGATACATCCCGCTCAGTTGCCGAAGTACGTGGCGGGTCTGGTCGGAACTACCGTCGTCAACAATCAGAATTTCGTATGAATTATACTGATTCATAACGGCCATTAGCCGATGAACCAGTACAGACAAATTTTCTTCTTCGTTGAAAGCCGGTACGACTAAACTAATCATACCTGAATGAAATTGCATGTTATGGCTATAGTCAAGGTTCGTTACGGACGAATTCCTCCATTTTGGCCACTAAACTAAGTAGTAATACTTAATATATTGATACTAAATCAGTATATTTTAATTCTATTCTAATCGGAATTTCCTTTTTTTTACTACAAGTGTATATAGTATAAATTTATATATATTAAAACATATAACTAATTTCATTCGACAGGCTGAACCAATGATAGTCGGGCGGCTTCCAGATCCAGTTCCTGTTCAAGTTTGCGAAGTACGTCATCGTCCAGCAAACTATCCCGGCGTTGTTCGTTCAGTACCGTTCGTTCTATTGAAAGCAATTCTAACTGAAGTCGGATTGCCTGTTGATACAGTTCGGCGGGACGCTCGGCTGTTGTATTGGCCCGAATCATTCCATTGAGTTCATTGATCCGCAACTCATACGTATTTTTCACGTAGCTCAGCACATCGTCGTGAACTGTGCCCGCCGAATGATTCGCTTCCAGATGCGTAATGGCCTGTTGCGCCATTTTCCGGCGCAATCGGCGTTCCTCCTGTTTTCCATCAACCACCTCCCGTACCTTTAACTCATCAATTAATACGGGTAATGTCAGGCCTTGCAATACCAGTGTGCAAAAAATAACGCCGAATGTAATGAACAAAATTAAGTCGCGGCCCGGAAACGGCTCGCCGTTTGGTAGCGTGAGCGGCAGAGCAAGCGCACCCGCCAGCGATACCACGCCCCGCATGCCCGCCCAACTTATCACACTCACTTGTTGCCAGGTTGGTTTGGCTTCCCGTTTCCGAATCCCTTTACTTAGCCATCGAGGTACATAAGCGCCCGGAAAAACCCAGACGATCCGGCAAATAATGGCGACCGCACTAATCAACCCGGCATAGGTAACCGCCTGTGGAAGTGTATACCCATTCAATTCCGACACGATGGTTGGCAGTTGAAGGCCAATAAGGATAAATACCAGTCCGTTCAGCAAAAAGACGACGACAGCCCAAACGGAATTGGTTTGTAATCGACTTTGATAGGTAAACACGCTGTTGCTTAGTGCAGAGATATACAGGCCCGCTGTCACGACAACCAACACGCCCGAAATATCAAGCTCTTCGGCAATCAGATAAGACCCATACGGAATCAACAGGGTTAGGGCGGTGTTGGTAACCGTATCTTTACTGATGGCGCGATGTACCCGAAGCATGACCCAGCCAATAACCAATCCCAGGGCCACACTGGCCAGTGCAATACCAACAAACTCAAGACCGGCTTCCCATAACACAAACTGACTGGTTAAAATGGCCACCAGTCCATAGCGATAAATAATCAGGCTGGTGGCGTCGTTTACGAGACTTTCGCCTTCCAGCACAGTGGTTATCCGCTTCGGAATACTCAGCCCCCTGGTAACTGATGACGCAGCGACGGCGTCAGGGGGAGCAATAATAGCGCCCAGCAAATACCCTTGCGACCAGGAGAAGCCCGGAATCCACATATGGGCCACTACGGCCACGACCGTTGAGGTAAACAGCACCAGACCAACCGCCAGAAACGATACCGAACGACTATAGAGCTTTAACTCAACATTATCAATTTGCCAGGCAGAAGCGTATAGTAATGGGGGTAGAAAAATCAGGAAAACAACATCAGGCGACAGGATAACGGGCGGCAAACCGGGTATCCACCCAATCAACAGGCCGGTTATGACCAGTAAGATCGGGTATGAGATACGCAGTCTACGGGCAATGACTGCCAGTAAGGTTGTTACACCAAGCAAACCGGTTATGATTTCGATTGATTGCATAGGCTGAATAGAATTTCAAGTTGAGTAGTGACGTGCCGGTTTTTTTTGCAATAACTTTGTTAACGACCCTCTTCATTAATACTGCTGACTAACGAATCCACAATGAACACCAAAAACCGACGACTTTTCAATCAAACAGCGAAAGAGAGCCAATTAGTTGAGCAGGAAGTACGACGTGATGACATCGGTTTCGGCACCAAGTTAACGGATTCCCATTCCCGACTCATCAATCAGGACGGGAGTTTTAATATTGTTCGTGTTAACGGCACTTTATGGGATCGGCTGAATATTTACAACCGGCTTATTACCATGAGCTGGGTACAGTTTTTGAGCTGGCTCATGATTTTTTATGTGACAGCGAATACCTTATTCGCGGGCATTTACATGCTGGCCGATCCGGGAATGCTTAAAGCCGCCGATGAGAAGGAAATCTACGGCCCCTTCTGGAAATGCTTTTTCTTTAGCTCACAAACGCTCACCACGGTTGGCTATGGCCACATTTCGCCGGATAGCTTTCTCACCAGTTCCATTGCGGCTTTTGAATCCATGATGGGATTGCTGGCTTTTGCGCTGGCAACGGGCTTGCTCTACGGGCGGTTTTCGCGACCTATAGCTCATATCCGTTTTTCGAAACAAGCCGTATTCGCGCCCTATCTTGACGTAAACGCCTGGATGTTCCGCATCATCAACTGCCGCGCCAATCAGCTCATCAATCTGGAAGTCTCTGTATCAATGTCGCGGCTGGAACCCAAACCCGATGGCACATTGTCGCGCAAATATTACGGCCTTACACTCGAACGCAATAAAGTCTCCTTCTTTCCAACAAACTGGACACTAGTTCATCCAATTACCGACAAAAGCCCGCTGTATGGCTGTACACCCGAAGACCTTGAGCAATCGGACACAGAGTTCCTGGTTTCTGTTCAGGCCCTGGATGACACATTCGTGCAGAGTGTCCATAGTCGTTTCTCATACCGATACGACGAAGTGCTCTGGGGCCGGAAATTCCGACCTATGTTTGATGGAAAGCAACAAACACAAGTAGTAAAAATCGACCTGAATCAACTCGACGACACTGAAGATGCCGAGTTAAATTGAGGAACAGGATTCGGTTTACGGTTTTTGGTGTTCGGTTGGCTCAGCCGAGTGACGACGGCGAATACCAAGAACCGTAATCCAAAAACCGTAAACCCGTATAAACCATAAACCAACTACCGTAACGTGATTTTACCCCCTTTTTTATCCCCCGGCGATACGGTCGGTGTGGTGGCTCCGGCCAGTTGGTTTCCGTATGATGAACTGGCCGAAGGGCTGCATATTCTGCGCGACCGCTGGCAGCTTAACGTAATCGAAGGCGATAGTTTACATGCGATCGACGGCCCGTTTGCCGGTTCCGATGATCTTCGTCGGGCCGATATTCAACGCCTTTTGGACGACCCCACTGTACGGGCGATCTTCGCGGCACGGGGCGGCTATGGCTGCTACCGCATTGCCGATGGTCTGGACGTATCAGGCTTGCAGGCCAACCCAAAATGGTTCGTCGGCTTTAGCGATGTTACAGTGTTACTGAGCTTGATGACCAATCATGGACTTGTGAGTCTGCATGGTCTCATGCCAAGACAATTTGGTGATCCCGACCGGGCCGAATCGCTCGAATCGGTACGGCAATGGCTATTTGGCGAGTTGCCCACCGACTATACCGTTCCGGCGCATTACCTTAACCGACAGGGGCAAGCCTTGGGTCAACTGATAGGCGGCAATTTAACCTTACTGATCAACTCCCTCGGCACCCCCACCGACCTTGACTTCAACGGCAAAATCCTGTTCATTGAAGATATTGACGAAACGCTTTTCTCCCTCGACCGGATGATGACGCAACTTCACCGGGCCGGACGGCTGGCCAGCCTGGCGGGTCTGGTGGTGGGGCAGTTTACGGATATGCGAGCCAACCTGTCGCTGCCCTTCGGCAAAGATTCGTACGAGATTATTGCCGATGCTGTTTCTGACTATGATTATCCTGTTTTGTTCAATTTCCCCGCCGGGCATGTCGACTATAACTTAGCCCTGCCTATTGGCAAAGTGGTTAAATTGGTGGTACAAACAGAAGAAGCAAGAATTGACTTTTAATCCCAACTGATCATGTCTGTCCTTTTTTCTGATGCGGTGATTTGGATTACCGGTGCTTCGTCGGGCATTGGCGAAGCCGTTGCGATGGAATTGGCCCAGCATACAGGCGTTCGACTGGTGTTATCGGCCCGACGGGTCGATGAACTGGAGCGAGTGGCCCAACAAACACAACTTCCTGCCGCTCATGTGCTGGTGCTGCCAATGGACATGAGCAATATAGAAAGCCTGCCCGATTGTGTTGAAGCTGTGCGCCAGCGATTTGGGCGTATTGATTACGTATTCCAAAACGCGGGCATCACGCAGCGAAGCGCCGTTGTCGACACCGACTTTTCGGTTTACAAGCGCATCATGGATGTCAATTTCTTTGGTGTTGTTGCCCTCACGAAAGCCATTTTACCCATTATGCTGGCACAACAGAAGGGATATTTTATAGTAACAAGCAGCGTTGCGGGGAAATTAGCTACCAAACAGCGGTCGGGTTATTGTGCCAGCAAGCATGCGCTACACGGCTTTTTCGATTCTCTCCGGGCCGAAACCCACGCTGCCGGTTTGCGGGTGACGCTCGTTTGTCCGGGCTACATTCGCACCGCTATTTCTGTAAATGCTATGGGAGCCGATGGTCAGCCTCATGGCAAAATGGATGCGAATCAGGAAGAAGGCATGACGGCCCGGGCGTTTGCCAAACGGCTTCTGCGGTCCGTGGTTCAGGAAAAAGAGGAAGTGTACATAGGAGGCAAAGAGACCTATGCCATTTACCTCAAGCGATTTTTACCCGGCTTGCTGTCCCGCATTTTGCGAAACCGGGAAGGGGTTTAGTTAATGGGATAAAGCAGCGCGGGTGGAAACCCGCGATCGGTATAGCTTACTATTGCTACCAATCGCGGGTTTCCACCCGCCTTACTGCGCCTAAAGATTACTTCCCGCTAGCCGTAAGCTCTTTAATGGCAACGCCTTTGCTGGCAAACTCCATATAATCGGTTGTCAAGCGGCAAAGTGATTTCATACCCAATACAAAACAGCTTTCGTCGATCTGGAAATCGGGGGTGTGGTGCGGAGCGGCTTCCTCTACTTTTTTACCCTTCGTCATACCACCCAGGAAATAGAAAAAGCCCGGTACTTTTTGCTGGTAGAACGAGAAATCTTCGGCCCCTGTCTGAGCGGGCGTCAGCTTTACATTACCCTTACCGGCTACTGCTTCGAGCGAAGCTTCCATCTGGTCGGTTAGCTTTGGATCGTTGTAGGTAACCGGGTACATAATATTGATCTTCACATCGGCTTTAGCGCCTGCGCTTTCGGCAATGTTCGTCGCGACTTCGTTAATACGCCGATGAATCAGTTGCTGTGTTTCGGGGCTGAACGTACGGATGGTGCCAATCATGTTCGCTTCTTCCGGGATAATATTCTGCCGAATACCACTGTGAAAAGCGCCTACCGTGACAACGGCGGCATTGTCGGTAAGAACGACATTCCGGCTCACGATAGTTTGCAGCCCCATAATTACCTGCGCGGAGGTCACAATTGGATCAACGCCCGACCAGGGAGCTGCGCCGTGTGTTTGCTTCCCTTTAATTTTTATAGCATACTCATCCACGGCGGCCATAGTGGCGCCGGGCCGGTATTTAATTGTCCCTACTTCGGTTTGGGAGTTGATGTGCAAGCCGAAAATGGCATCTACTTTAGGATTTTCGAGAACTCCTTCTTTCACCATTAATTTAGCTCCACCTTCTTCACCAGCCGGTGCGCCTTCTTCGGCAGGCTGAAAGATGAACTTAACGGTGCCGCGCAGGTCACTTTTAACCGACGCCAGTATCTCGGCGGCTCCCATAAGCATAGCTACATGCGTATCGTGTCCGCAGGCATGCATGATACCTGTTTGCTGGCCGTTGTATTCGGTGTGTGCTTCGGATTTAAAGGGCAGGTCAGCACGCTCGGTAACGGGCAGCCCATCCATATCGGCACGAAGGGCAACGACCGGACCCGGTTTTCCGCCTTTCAAAAGGCCAACGACGCCCGTTTTGCCAACGCCTGTTTTAACTTCCATGCCCAGTGACTGCAGATGAGCCGCAATCTTGGCGGCTGTCTGAAACTCGCGGTTACCCAGTTCAGGATGCTGGTGAAAATCCCGGCGCCAGGCAACGACCTTTTTTTCGAGACTTTCGGCGGTTTTGTCCATTCGGGCATTAAGCGTCGATGATTGAGCGAAAATGGCCTGGGAGGCTATTAACCCCATTGCCAACGTGCTGGCGCAGTTAAATAATTTATTCATCAAGGTGGCTACTTTTTGTTCAAAGTGTATTTAGAAGGCAATTTACGAGTTAATCCGTAGAGAATATTGCATCGTCCCACTTCTTAGCCATTTTCAGTAGACCGATTGCCATTTTTACAAAATAATCATAACATTTCCTTGGTTAAGCTTATTGAGTTAAGAAAAGCATACTGACGAAAAATAATGGACAGGTAACTAAGCTGCCACAGGTTATAAGATTCAAAAACCATACGACTGGCCTTACAATATATTATTTGGTTTGAGGAGAAAACATGAAAATGAATTAATTGTGGAATAGACTTAATTAAGTGAGCAAGAAAAAGTTGAATAACGATTTTCGTCTATACGATTAACTAACATAGCTTTTTATCTATAAATTATTTTGATTTCATAAAATCGCTCATCAAAATTCAAAATTTTGTTTTGATATAACTTATTATACATAATAAATATATTTTTAATTATGTATAAATGACAATCAACATAGTAAGCCTCTCAATATTACAAAATACATACTGCTATTTATTTTCCTTTTATATGAACAATTATCATAAACATATAGTTACGAAATTTTCATTAGTAACTAATTGATTTTCAAATACCTAACCTATAGTAAATTATTTTAATAAAATTGAGTATATAAGAAATTCCATCTGAATATGCATTTTATTTTTCAGAACAATATATTGTTTACACAGAATTTCAATTATTCCCTGCAGCACGAAATCAATCAGCCAATTCTTACTTTTTTATAAGTACTGATTAATCATTATGTGTCCTTTATTAAACTAACAGCGAAACCACTTTTTTTTATTTATCCTTGACTTAACTTTGTAGTCCCATTTCAGGGATTTAACAACATCTTCTAACTTCTTCAAACTAATGCGGAAAATTTTATTGGGAAGTTGGTTACTTTCACTGCTATTCTGTTTGCCCCTACTGGCGCAGGATGTAGCTGTTAGCGGCCGCATTACTTCATCAGACGACGGCTCTACCCTACCGGGTGTGAGCGTGCAGGTAAAGGGAACTACCCGTGGGGCAATTACCGATGCCGACGGGAACTATAAAATCAGTGTGCCAGCCGATGCAAGACTAGTTTTTAGTTTCATTGGCTATACAGGACAGGAAGTGGCTGTTGGCAACAAGACCACGATCAATGTATCGCTGGTAGCTGGCTCGCAGAGCCTAGACGAAATTGTGGTTACAGCCCAGGGTATCGAGCGCGACAAGCGGTCGCTGGGGTATGCAACGCAGGAAATTGGTGGTAACATTCTGGCGCAACGCTCAGAACCCAACTTGTTGAACGCCCTTCAGGGGAAACTGGCTGGCGTAAGCATTACGGGTTCCAGCGGAGCACCCGGTGCCTCAACCAACATCAACATTCGGGGTATTACGTCGTTCAACGGCAGTAACCAACCGTTAATCGTTGTGGATGGTATAATTTTCAGCAACGACGTTAATACCACGCAGAACACCCTATTCGGCTCGCAGCCATCCAACCGCCTGGCAGATATCAACCCCGAAAGTATTGAGTCGGTAAACGTGCTGAAAGGACCTGCGGCTGCTGTACTTTACGGTTCACGGGCTTCGGCGGGTGCTATTGTCATCACAACAAAGTCGGGTCGTAATCAGAATAACAAAACGGAAGTAACGGTCAACTCGTCCTACAACGTTCAAAACGTATATGGCATACCCAAATTCCAGAATGATTACGGCCAGGGAGCCAACAACCTGCTTACGCCAACATCGAACAACTCATGGGGGCCTCCGTTTGTGGGTGGTCCAACGTCGGTAACGAACGCGCAAGGGTTGGTTGTACCGTATCAGGCTTACCCAAACAACGTTCGCGATTTCTACAGGCAGGGCAGTATTCTTCAAAACTCGGTCAATATTGCTTCCGGCGATGCGACGCGCAATTATATTATTGCTATTGGTAATACGCTACAGAATGGCGTTGTTCAAAACTCAAAGTTCAACCGGACAAACGTGCAACTCGGCGGTGAATCGAGATTGCAGAATGGCCTGAAAATAAGTGGTACAGGCACCTATGTACAAACCGTATCGCGGGGTATTCCCGGCGGTAACGGAGCCAGTACCTTTGGCCAGATTACCCGTATTCCGCGCAGTTATGACCTTGCTAATGAGGTCTACCAGGATATTAACGGCAAGAGTGTGTATTTTACACCAGCGACCAATAACCCGCAGTGGAGTGTCAATAACGAACGTCTGGATAGCCAGGTTGACCGCTTCTTTGGGAATTTCCAGTTAAGCTATGATGTGGGCAAATGGTTGACTATCGCTTACCGTGTTACAGGCGATACGTATACCGACCGTCGTAAGTTGACGTTACCCATTGGTTCAGGTCGTGCGCCCCTGGGCGAAGTTCAACAGGACAATTTCTTCCGAAATGAATTGAACGGTGACCTGTTGATCACGGCAAAAAAAGACAATATCTTTCTGGATGGTCTGAATGCCAACCTGTTGCTGGGTAATAACATTAACCAACGGAAAACACAGGAGTCTGCTGCCGATGCCGCTTCATTGACGCTGCCCGGTTTCTATAATATCAACAGTGGTACGGTGTTCACGGGTACGTTTGAAAACTCAAGTGTACGTCGTCTGGTGGGTTATTATGGCCAGTTATCGTTGAATTACAACAACTATCTGTTCCTTGAATTATCGGGACGTGCCGACCAATCCTCTACGCTGCCCAAAGCGAACAACACCTATTTCTATCCGGCAGCCTCGGTTAGTTTTGTGCCTACCGACGCGTTTAAAATTAACTCCGACGTACTTTCGTATGCGAAAATACGGGCTAGTATAGCCAAAGTCGGCCGTGATGCCGATCCGTATCTGTTGAGCACTATCTATACAACTACGGCTTATGGCAACAACGTAGCCAGCATTACTTACCCATTAGCACCCAACAATACCCCGGGTTTCAGCATTGGCACCCGGATTGGCAGCAACACGCTCAAGCCTGAGTTTGTCACGTCTTATGAAGCAGGCATTAACCTCGGATTTTTCAAGAATCGTCTGAGCATTGATGCTACTTACTTCGACTCAAAAAGCACGCAGCAAATCTTCAACGTAGCCGTATCGAACTCATCGGGCTTCGATACCCGCACAACGAACGTTGGTGAACTGCAAAACCGGGGCGTCGAACTGGTGTTAAATGCAACGCCAATACGCGTTGGTGGCTTCAAATGGGACGCTACGTTGAATTACACCTTCATTAGAAACAAAGTCGTGTCTATTGCGCCGGGTGTTGTTTCGTCTAACATTGCCGGTAACTCGTTTATTGGTATAGCCCCATCTATTTATGAAGGCTACCCATATGGTGTCATTGTTAGTACAGCCAATAGCCGGGTACAAAACACGAACCCCACTGGTTTGTATTATGATGCAACGGGTCAGTATGCAGGGCAGTATGTTGTGAACGGGTCAACCGGGCAGTTTGCTCCGGGTGTTGCGAACTCGGTTATCTCAAATCCACAGCCTAATTACACCGCCGGTTTGACGAACACGTTCTCCTACAAAGGCCTTGCCTTGTCAGTGTTGGTGGATACCCGTCAGGGTGGACAGCTTTTTTCCTTCAACGCTGTTGATGCCCGCTCCAATGGCTCACTGTATGCAACAACTATCGACCGCGATCAGCCTCGTATTCTACCCGGTGTTATTCAGAATGCCGATGGTTCGTTCCGGCCGAATAACATTCAGTTACCCGCCCAGACGTACTGGGGCGCGTTGGGTGGCTTAGCGTCTGAAGGTGCCGTTTATGATGCAACCGTTTATCGTTTGCGCGAAGTAGCCCTGAACTATACGTTACCGAAGAGCCTGCTGGGCAAAACGCCATTCGGCACTATTTCGGTGGGTGTGAGCGGTCGTAACCTGTTTTTTTACGCACCTAACTTCCCGGCCGATCCTGAAACAAACACCCAGGGTGCCGGCAACATTCAGGGCCTTGACCTGAACGGACCACCAAACACCCGGAACTTCGGTGGAAATATTCGGCTCACGTTCTAATCACTCTCTTCATTCGACTGACTCATGAAATTTATACTTCCAAAAGGCTATCTGCTGATTCCTTTCTTCCTGGGAATGGGGGCATGCAGCAATTATCTAGATGTTAACGTAAGCCCAAATAACCCGATAAGTGTTACCCCTGCGGTACTACTGGCGGGAGCAGAAGGGGGCAGTGCATTTGCAAATGCCAACGAACTGAATCGGTTTGCATCGGTGCTGGTGAACCAACTGGCGGGCGCGGCCAATAGTCCCGCTACCTACGACATTTTCCAGACGAACAGTGCCGATTTTGGCAACCAGTGGACAGGTGAACTTTATAACGGGCCGT
This sequence comes from Spirosoma pollinicola, assembly GCF_002831565.1. Classification (NCBI taxonomy): domain Bacteria; kingdom Pseudomonadati; phylum Bacteroidota; class Cytophagia; order Cytophagales; family Cytophagaceae; genus Spirosoma; species Spirosoma pollinicola. The sequence goes on from NZ_CP025096.1 coordinate 7,830,511, forward strand.
TGATCAACTACCAAAAACTGATCGAGTTGGGCGATGCAACGAACTCTAAGGCGTATTCGGGTATTGCCAAGATTATGAAGGCTTATACCTTCAGCATTGCTACCGACGTTTGGGGCGATGTGCCATACTCGCAGGCTTTGCTTGGCGAAGCAAACACAACGCCACGGCTGGATGCACAGGCAGATATCTACAAAGGAAATGCCACGGCAGGCATTCAAAGTCTGTTTGACCTTGTTCGCGAAGGCATCAAAGACCTCGACGCTGCGTCGACACTAAAGCCCGCTGGCGATGACATTATCTATGCGGGTAACCTGACCAAATGGAAACAGGCGGGCAATACGCTGCTGCTGAAATTTGCAGCGACGATCAGCCGGAAGGAACCCGCTCTGGCAACCACTGTCATCAATGAAGTTCTTACTGGTGCGAACTACATCACATCCAACAGTGGTGATATGAATTTCGCTTTCGGTTCGAGTGTAGGCAGCCAGGACCCCCGGTATACCTATACTTTCGTTAGCTCGTTTCAAAACGACCAATTGTTAAGCACTCGGTATCTGAACCTGCTTACGTCATTGAATGACCCGCGCCTGCCTATTTTCTTTACGAAACCAGGCGCTAACTATGTCACAATTGATAATGGTTTCCGGGGTACATTGCCGACACCCGTGGCAAACTGGTCGCGGTATAACAAGTACGTTACGGGTAATTCGGGCGAGGGGCCCGTTCGGTTAGTGACCAATTTCCAGCGGGCATTTATTCTGGCCGAAGCAGCTCTCCGCCTGGGAACACCCGGCGACCCACAGGCCCTGTATACGGAAGGTATTACGGCTTCTATGACGCTAGCGGGTTTAACACCGGCTCAGATAACGGCTTACCTGACGGCAAATCCAGCGGTGGCAACACTAAGCGGAACGAACGAAGAGAAGATCGCGCAGATCATCACGCAGAAATATATTGCCTTCACGGGCAACGGTCTGGAAGCCTGGAATGACTATCGGCGGACAGGTTATCCGGTTTTGCAGCCTTCGCAGAACGCAGCCGGTATCGACGGTACACGGCCGGTTCGGGCGGTTTACGTTAGCAATGAAGTTCAGCGGAACCCAAATTTCCTCAATCCATCTCCTCAATCGAACGTTCGCGTCTGGTGGGATATCGACTAATTTTTAACGGCCTCAAACACGCAATTGCATGAAAAATATACTCATAAATATCCTGTTACTTACCCTGCTTGCCGGGAGTAACTTCTCCTGCAAAGACGATCTGGTTTATAGCGATCTCGTTCGGGATAACCGTCCGGCGGTTCCGGTAACATTTACTGGCGCAACGACTTACGGCTTCAATCCATTTATTGTTACGTCACTGGCAGCGGGGGCACCAATTCAGTTTACGCTGTCGATTCCTGCTTCCAGTGGTCGTACTATCAAGGAGATCACTAAAATTGTTGGGGGCGCTACGGGCATTAACGTGGCTACGCTGAATACGGCTACGGCTGCCACGGCTTTTAATCCGGCTCCCATTGCCGGCAGTGGCACCACCGCTGTTTTCACCACAACGCTGGCCGCGTTCAAAGCAAAGTACCCAAATGTAGCAACGGCACCTGTTGCGCTGCCTAACTACACGGAGATTCAGTTTTTGTTTCTGGTGACGCTCGATGATGGTACGCAAATCGTGCCTACACCTGTTCGGGTACGAATCGTGGCGTAAACGCTGGTATATTTATTAGGTTGACAATAGAAAGCCTCCCGAGCAATTGGGGGGCTTCCTGTTTTTATAGATATAACAAAGTATGTGCTGTAACCTGATCTATCTACCAACCCTTTATAAATTCCAGGCTACCTATTGAGATCCATGCAAAGTGCTTATAGTGAGGTTGACTAAGTTTGCTTCGACGTCAGCAGAACAAACTCATTCAGGATGAGAAAACAAGCAACCATTCAGCCTTTGGCAGTCGCGGTATTTATCCGAATAGCTACTAAGTATTTCCAGGAATTTTACAAATAATGGGTTAAAAATATATTTTGCAGAATATAAAAATAGCCATATAAACTACGGAAAACCTATACAAGAAATTAATTAAATTTTAATAAAAATATAATCTCCCGTATGTACCTATTGATACTATAACGGACACATTTTATTGTCTCTGAGTATTTATTACTAGGTATAAGTTTCCTTCTTTTGTGGTACTAAAATACATTTTATTACAGAATTAAAAGAATAAATCCAACAATATATACTATTTATCCTGCTTTATATGGAGTGAATTGGAAACAGGAATTAACATGAACATACTAAACTAATTACATCTAAATCAATCTCTAGCCATGTATTTCCTCCCTCCAACTCATCTGGAATCGATATTGTTATCATATTTCCCTACTACAGCCTTCATTCGGTTAATGACTAATGCTTAAAAAATAATATTTCATAATGAAAGCAAAATTTTGTGTCCTATTAGAATATTACAAAATTCCTTGCAAAATTATAGTGTCAGTTAATAATCTATAAATTAACTTTGTATCCCTGTTTTCAGGATTTACAATATGTTTTAACTCATTCATTCTTATGCGGAAAATTTTATTGGGAAGCTGGTTGCTTTCACTGCTATTCTGTTTGCCCCTACTGGCGCAGGATATAGCTGTTAGTGGCCGCGTCACTTCATCAGACGACGGGTCGGGTCTTCCAGGCGTGACTGTACAGGTAAAAGGCACTAACCGTGGTACAACCACAGATGCCAACGGTAACTATCGTGTTAGCGCATCAGGCAATAACACACTAGTTTTTAGCTTCATCGGCTATTTAACACAAGAAGCGGCTGTCAATAACCGCACATCAATCAATGTTTCTCTGGCTGGCGACTCTCAGCAATTAAGCGAAGTAGTCGTTATTGGATATGGCACCCAGACCCGTCAGGATGCTACCGGAAGCATTTCATCGGTGAAAGGAGCTGCTATTGCTCAGATGCCTATCCAGAGCTTTGAATCAGGTCTGGCCGGTCGGTCGCCGGGGGTTCAGATCACGGTGCCAAACGGCGTTTTAAACAACCCGCCGGTTTTCCGGATTCGGGGCACAAACTCCATCTCGCTTAGCTCTTATCCATTGATCATTGTGGACGGTGTTCCTACGTTCACTGGTGATCAGGGATCGACGAATGCACCGAGCAACCCACTGGCCAGTATCAATCCAAGTGATATTGAAAGCATGGATGTGGCTAAAGATGCTGCCGCAACAGCCATCTACGGTAGCCGTGCCGCCAATGGTGTCGTTTTCATTACGACCAAACGGGGTAAGTCGGGTAAAGTACGGGTTAATTATGATGGCTGGGTTGGTGTGTCAAGCACCTATCGGTTGCCAGAAATGATGAACGCCAGCCAGTATATTAACTACAAGACGTCGGCCGTTGCTAATAACCCGACAGCGTCTGCGGTGAAGTTTACGCAAACCAACGATGCCAATGGAAACCCTATCGATACCAAATGGTATGACTACATCTACCGTCAGGGGGTTTCGCAGAACCACAACCTGAACGTTTCGGGTGGTAGCGAAAATACGAACTATTACTTCTCGGTTGGCTACACAGGCCAGCAGGGTGTTATCCGCAAGAATGATTTTAACCGGATCAATGCCCTGTTCAATGTTGACAGCAAACTTAGCAAGCTGTTCACCATTGGCGGTAAAATTGCCATCTCGAATGAGCGGAACCTTGCTGCCGGTACATCCGGCTCATTAAACGGCGAAGCTTTCAATACGAGTGGTTTAGGCCGGGTTGGTCTTGTTTTGCCTCCTATCCTGTCGCCCTACAACAACGATGGTACATATAATGTGAACGGTTCGGCTATTGGTGTAGCCAACAACATTGTAGGAACTTCCGTTTCGTATCCTAACCCGGTCCCTACGTTAGACCTGAACAGGTCGAATACGGAGAACAACCATATTCAGTCGAACGCTTATTTACAGTTCAAGCCCCTCGATTGGATTACATTGAAAAGCACCTACGGTATTGATTACCTGCTGATCGACAACGATGTATTCCAGGCGCCAATCACCAGTGATGGCTACAGCTTCAACGGTAACGCCACGAGTAACTTCCGTAAGCTGAAAACCTGGTTGTGGACCAATACAGCCCAGTTTGACCGTTCGTTTGGCGGTGCGCACAATTTCAGCTTACTGGTAGGTCAGGAACAACAGCGGTCAACGACGCTGGGTTATGGCTTAAACCGCCAGACTCTGTCTGATCCAAACTACACGGTGATTCAGGCGGGTTTTGTGACCAGCAACGCATCGACCCTGGCCTATGGTGAAAACTATTTACTGTCGGGTTTCGGTCGGTTGAACTACAACTACAAAGAGAAATATTTCCTGAGCGGCAACTTACGGCAGGATGAATACTCGGCCCTGGGTCAGAAAAAAGGTACATTCTATGGTGTATCGGCTGGTTGGGAAATCACGCAGGAAGGTTTCTGGAAAGCAGCTTCGCTCGACAATATCTTCAGCAGCTTCAAACTCCGTGGTAGCTATGGTAAAGTAGGGAACATTGGCAGCATCAACGATTACTCGCCCTACTCGCTTTATGCTTCCGGCTTATACGGTGGTGCGTCAACGCTGGCGTTCAACGTGGTAGGCAACCCGGCCCTTAAGTGGGAAACCAGTACAAAAACCGATATCGGCTTTAACTTCGGTTTGTTGAACAACCGGATTACGGGCGAGGTAGCGTACTACAGAAACAACATCGACAACCTGATCCTGAACGTAGCCCAATCGCCGTCTACGGGTATTCCGGGTACATTATCGAGTGTTGCTTACCCACCTCAGAACGTGGGAACGATGTACAACAAAGGACTTGAGATTGCGCTTAACGCCCGGGTTGTTAACACGAAGAATTTCCAGTGGAGCTCTAACTTCAACATCACCTTCAATAAGAACGAAGTAACGTCGCTGGCTCCCGGTTTGAATGTACTCCAGACAGGTACGTCAGGCCTGGAAACGGTGAACCAGACACAGCCGGGTTATTCGCTGGGTCAGCTATGGGTTGTTCGGACAAACGGGGTTGATCCGGCAACGGGCAAACGGATTTTCCTAAATTCGGCTGGTCAGAACGTGTATTACCAGTTTTATGCGCCTGCCGGTGAGTTTAACTACTCGACCACAGCCGATGGTAAAACCAGGTACGTAAGCCCAACAGGTGGCACGTCGATCACACAGGCCAATGACGCCGTTATGTATGCCAATGTAAACCCTAAAATTTACGGCGGCTGGGATAACAACATCAAATACAAAAACTTCGACCTGGGCTTACTGCTGACCTATCAATTGGGTTTCTCGGTATACTATGGTACGAATGCCGGTTTGCATGACCAACGTTTCTGGAACAATGCAACCGACGTGCTGACCGATGCGTGGCAGAAAGAAGGCGATGCAGGTAAAAAATATGCAAGACCTGTATTCGGCGATAACACCTCAAATGGCTCGGCCTTCCCGATGGATATCAACGTCTTTAAAGGTGATTTCCTGAAAGTTCGGTCACTTACACTCGGTTACACACTCCCAGCTGCATTGCTCTCGAAAGCTAAAATCAACAGCCTGCGTGTGTACGTAAGCGGTCAGAATTTGGCAGTATTGACGAAATACCCTGGTCCAGATCCGGAAGTATCGTCAAATGGTGCTACCAGTAATGGTGGACAAGGCGTTGACAGAAACACAGTCGGAAACGCCCGGACCTTTACGTTTGGTGTAAGAGCTGGATTTTAATTAAGACACGAAGAAACTCATGAAAAATAAAGTAAACTATTCAGCAGCATTATGCCTGTCGCTGCTGTTAGGAGCCAGTTCCTGTAATAGAGATTTGCTCACCCCGATTCCACAGACATCCGTGTCTGATGCATCGGCCTTCAGCACAACGACCCGTGTGCAAACACAGCTTCTTTCGCTGTACGGAGCCCTGAAAGATGGCAATTTTTACGGCGGACGCTATGTAATCTATGGCGACATCCGGGGCGAGGATTTCATCAACGAAACCTCTAACCTGGTTACCGGGTCGGATGTTTGGGGACTGAACGCTACCAACAGTGCTACGGCAGTTGTGAACCTGTGGTACTTTGCATACCTGACTATCAACCGGTGTAATATCTTTATCGATGGCATGGAAGCTGGTGGTACCACGGTTGTTGGCGCCGAGACTGCGGCTAAATACATTGCAGAAGCCAAGTTGATCCGGGCGTTAAGCTATTACAGCCTGCTGCAATATTATGCCCGGCCTTATGCCGATGGGAACGGTAGCAAACCCGGTCTGCCTTTGCGCCTGAACGGCATTAAAGGTGTTGGCCAATCGAATCTGGCCAGAAGCACAGTTGCCGAAGTATATACACAGGTTCTGAAGGATTTGAACGAAGCCGAAACGGGTTTACCTTCCACATACACGGTTGTTGCTGACAATACGACCCGGGCGCATAAGAACACGGCCATTGCCTTAAAAACGCGCGTGTATTTAAGTATGCAGAATTATGCCAGTGTTATTACGGAGGCTAACAAAATCGTAAGTGCAACGGCTCCGTTCAGTGCACCCACGGGCGTAGCCCACAAGCTGCAACCCGATATCACGACGGTATTCACAACCTATGCCAATGCGGAGTCGATCTTCTCGATGCCGATGACTACGACAACAGGCGATTTTCCAGGTACGCAGAACCAGTTGGCCTATTATTTTTCGCCGAATAAAGCGAATGGTGGTGTTGGTAACGGCGAGTACTCGCTGAACCCAAGAGGTATTATTGCTGAACCGACCTGGTCAGCTACCGATAAACGACGGTCGTTCGTTAAGCAGTCGGGTACAACTACCGTTAAAAACTGGCTGGTGAAATATAAAGCAGATAGTCCTTATACAGACTGGGTACCGGTCATTCGCTACTCGGAAGTATTGCTGAATCTGGCAGAAGCCAAGGTTCGCAGCACAAACACGGTCGATGCTCAGGCCGTTGCCTTGCTTAGCGCGGTTCGTAACCGGTCTGATGCCGCCACAACGTATACGGCAGCCAGCTTCGCTACATCGGCCGACCTGACTAACGCCATTCTGTTGGAACGGCGAATCGAATTTCTGGGTGAAGGCTTACGGAATAACGACCTGATGCGGTTACTCCAAACCATTCCGGCCAAAGGAACGGTGCCAGCAAAAGCACCTACAGAACCGAATTACGTATGGCCAATTTCGGCTTCGGAACTGGCGCTGAATAACCTGGCTACAGACAACTAGTCAACAACAAGTTTCTCGTTTAAAGAAGGCCCTCTAAGCAATTGGGGGCCTTCTTTTATTTGACATAACGTGAATTATGGATAGACTTTTAAATAAGTACCTAAAATTCAATAGGTTGTCTTTGTCATCCCGACGATAGGAGGGATCTTCGGTAGAGAAGGAACTCTTCAGCTCACCGAAGATCCCTCCTATCGTCGGGATGACAAAAGCGCATAGTTTACTTCTTTAAGCATCCATAATTCACGTTAACATAGAGACTGTTTAAATAAAGAATTTTTCAACCACAGAGCCGGTCCGCCGTTGCGGCACAAAGGGCACAGAGGTTTAAAGGGTTACTTTTTACCCCCTTAAACCTCTGTGCCCTTTGTGCCGCAACGGCGGACCGGCTCTGTGGTTGAAAAATTCTTTATAATCATCTGGTTGGCCAAATAATAAATCCGTATAAACTACAATTTAGTCCTTATTTACGTTATTTAAGCGTTAGTTGTGTTCAATATCAGCCATGCATCTACTCAAATCCTACCCGCTTTTCCCACTCTTCATCCTTAGGCTTTTTGCTACGGCACAGGCACAGCAGCCACCCAGCAACTGGCCTTACCTCGACCCTGCTGTCGACTCGGTGGCGGGCATTAGCCTGTATCGGGCTTATGAGTTGTTAAAAGGTAAACCATCAGTGCCGGTCATCGTTGGTGTGCTGGATTCGGGCGTCGACGTCGACCACGAAGACCTGCGCGATGTAATCTGGCAAAACCCAAAGGAGATTCCCGACAATCAAACCGACGATGATAAAAATGGCTATGCCGATGATGTACACGGCTGGAATTTCATGGGCGCGAAAGACGGAACAACCTACGAGTATGACCAGCCGGAGATTACGCAGACGTATGTTGTCCTGAGAAAAAAATACGACCAGATTGAGCCTGACAAGGTTAAACCTGCCGACAAACGACAGTACGATACCTACCAACGAGCGAAAAAACAGTTTCTGACTCGCTATCAAGCCACTCAACCTAAACGCATCGCGTTGAGCGATACTATAAAATTCTGGCAGATAGCCAGCCAGATCGAAGTAAAACTACCCGACACGATTTTATCTCAAGCCATAATTCGGCAGGTCAACCTCGGCACCGACTCGGTGTCCAGGGCTGTTCAAACCATTTTAGCAGATGCTTATTTCCCGCAATACGGCTCCTTTTCGGCCTACTCAACGCTCATTCGTCGGAACTGGACGCGGTTTCAGCAAATTATGGGCAGTGAAGCTATGATTGGTTTTAACCCCGACTATAATCCCCGAACATCGGTTGGCGACGATCCCGGCAACTTAACCGAGCGCTATTATGGAAGTCCGCGAATGTTGATTGGCCGCTCGCAGCAGCTGGCCATGCACGGGAGCCATGTGGCGGGTATCATTGGTGCCAAACGCGGCAATAACCTGGGTATCGACGGCGTTGCCGATAACGTTCGGATTATGCCCGTTTCAGTCGTGCCGGCTAACGGCGACGAGCGCGATAAAGATATAGCCAATGGCATTCGTTATGCGGTCGAAAACGGGGCGAAGGTTATCAATATGAGCTTCGGCAAACGACTGTCGCCGTTCAAGGAGCAAGTCGATGCGGCCATCCGGTTTGCCGAAGAACACGATGTGCTGATTGTTCACGCGGCAGGCAATAACGGCGAAAACTACGATTCCTTACCGGCCTATCCATCGGCTAAGTACGAAAATGGCCAAACAGCTCAGAATGTGTTGGTCGTTGGCAACAGCACCTGGCGCGTTGGCAAAGACCTTCCCAGCCGATCGTCTAATTATGGGGTGCAAACGGTCGATATTTTCGCTCCCGGCACCGATATACTGTCGACGCTCCCTAATAACCAATATGCCAGCTTTTCGGGGACCAGCATGTCAGCCCCCATGACGGCTGGTGTAGCCGCTCTACTCCGCTCCTATTTCCCAAAACTTACCGCCGTTCAGGTTAAAAATATACTACTGAAAAGCAGCTATAAACCCGACGTTCAAGTCCGGAAGCCGGGGCATTCAGGCCAGCAGGTGCCCTTCAAAAACCTGAGTCGTTCGGGCGGATTGTTGAATGCGTATGAAGCCGTGAAGATTCTATCCGAACCGCCGGGCGGCCCCGCGGGATTTTCAGGATTTAAATGATTTTCAGGATTATCCAAAGCACTTAAATATCCTGTAGGATTTGTTTAGTTTCCTTGGTAGTAAGTGTTTCGGATAATCTCGAAAATCATTTAAATCTTGTAAAAATCCCGGTCACCAAACTGTTTCCTGCTTATCGTGCCAGAATTTCCCGGTTTCGGACTGGGGGGCATCGGTAGCCAGCCATACGATTGTTTCGGCGCCTTTTTCAACGGGTCTACTGGCATTGGGGCCGCCCATATCGGTACGAACCCAGCCCGGATCAACGCAGTTTACAGCAATGGCCTGACTTTTCAGGGCCGCTGCAAATTGCTTCGTCACAGCGTTGAGGGCTGTTTTTGAGATACTATAGGCAGGCGCGTAGGTTTGCATATTCGTCAGCGATCCGGCTCCACTCGAGACATTGATAATCCGACCGCCAATATGGCTTTTTTGCAGATGCTCCAGAAAATCCTGAATCACCAGGATTGGCCCGGTCACGTTCGCTTTCAGCGTCCGGTCAAGCATTTCGGCATTTAGGTCGAGGATATCCGCGCCGTGATCTTCGAGAACGCCAGCATTATTGATCAAAACATCCAGATGATCGGCCTTTTGTGAAAGCGTTCCACAAGCCGTTCGGATACTTACCGGATTAGTTACGTCGATTTGAATAAACGTGGCTTCATAACCCGCATGGCAAAGCTCTTCGGCAGCTTCCCGGCCTTTGGCTATGTCGCGGGAACCAATAAATACAGCGAACCCGCGCTGGGCCAGCTGCCGGGCAATTTCTTTACCAATTCCTTTATTTGCCCCTGTAATGAAGGCAGTGCGTTGGTGTTCCGTTTTCATACTTACTTATTTACTACACTCTACTTACTCCGCTTTTGGACAAAATGTTTGCGAAAGTTAACCGTACCCTCAAACGGACCGACCGTTTCCTAAATGCTGTTGTATAAATTAGTAGATTAGCGACTAATCTTACATAATCAATTTGCCAACTCAGTATCCAATGAAATCTTTGTCTTTTCTTCTGACGCTTACTCTCCTGCCGATTGGTCTTTCTGTAGCCCAAACGACACCAGCCAGTACCACAGTAACGTCGACCAGCACAAACCGCCAGCAAGAGCTCTACGATGAGCATCACGGCATTACAAAGAAACCAAAAACAACGCCAGCAGCAACGAAACCAACGACGTCGGCCACCTCGTCAACAGATCGCACGCCAACGACGCCTAGAATCGACGAACCTGCCTCTACTCAACCCACAATAGCTACCGACAAGCCGCAGCAAGTATCCGGCACCAGCAGTACATCCAATGTGAGAATCGGCATTCGGGGGGGCGTTACATCCTCTGTTTTTACGCAGGCAGAGACCGGTGTTAAGCCCGCTCTTGGCTTCGTGGGCGGTATATCCTTCACCTTTGGATCGGGCACCGTTTCGTTTCAGCCAGAGATCAACTACAGCCGGTATGCGCAGAAAGTAACGGACTTTGGTTTTACCGACACTCAGGCTGTTGATGTGCTTGAAGTGCCTTTATTCCTAAAGTTTTCAACGGGAACCTATGCCGGCAGTCGCTTCTTCCTGAACGTAGGTCCCTATGCAGGCTATAGAATGAACATAAGCCAAAACGGCAAGACAATATCACTTGACGGCACCAAAGGGCGTTTTGGCTTCGGTGCGGGAGCGGGTATCGGGACAGCGATAAAAGCCGGACCGGGTCATGTTACCCTTGAAATCCGCGGTCTTTATCCGTTAGGGGATGTAGATAATGGGTTCAATACAGATTCACAGAGAATCTTTGCTCAGGGAACAATTGGCTACATAGTCCAGTTAGGAGGCCGATAATCGAAAATATTTCTCATAGAGTGGGTTTTAAAATGGCGACGACCGGTTGGGCGTCGCCATTTTTGTTTCCATCTTAAGTAATCACGCAAATTTAACTTTCATTTATTAACTTGCAGTATGAGCCGACCAAAACGCTGCATCTCCTTGTCTGACACCGAGAAACTTACTTTACAGGAAGCCATCAAAAACCACCCTAAGTACGAGTTTAGACGGGCTTGTCAAGCATTACTTTGGAGTCATAAAGGCTTCTCGGCCAAAGAGGTAGCAGGCCACACCGAAGTCTCCCAGCATTCGGTTGGCAAGTGGCTTTCTGCCTGGCAAGAACTGGGTTTGGTCGGGCTCATGCGCCAAAAAGGGCAAGGCAGAAAACCCTAGCTAGCTAGTAGGGATGAACTAAAGGACTTACCGGTGGCGCAAAGTATGAGCCGCAAGGGAAATTGCTGGGATAATGCGGTTGCTGAGAGTTTTTTTAAGACCCTCAAGTGCGAGATGGTCAATCATACTTATTTTGCCACGCGGGCAGCGGCTCGGTTGGCTACTTTCGAGTATATCGAGGGATGGTACAACCGCCGACGGAAGCATTCAGTATTGAATTACCGCACGCCCAGTCAACAGGAATCTTATTTTTACACTTCCTCAATGGCCGCCTAAAAAATCTCCACTATACTGTTGCAAGTCCACACTGGAAAATGAACAGATACCGATTGGCTGCCCTGTTGCCGGATCATAACAGACTTCCGCAAAGAAGTTGCTTAGTTTATAGAGCTGGCGGATGCGGTAGACATCTGCTTGCCTGGTTAGGGGCACGCCCCACAAGAGTAAGGCGCCCTGTCGGATGAGGAAAGGTTTAAGGTCGAAGGCCTGACGTGAAATATCCATCTTAGCAACGGGTTAGTTGATGATCAAGTAACGAGTAACCCATTCGTGCTGACCCGCTTACCCCGGATTTCGTGAGGAAAAGGTCTCATCCGTCCCTTTCCACAAGCGGACCATTGGCTTATTCCACTGCTGGCTACCTGAACCATCAACCTACCCTCCCGTTTATCTGACCGGGTAGATCGCTAACCAATCGGGTTTGCCTCTACTTTTCGCCTGATCGCCCTATCGGGACTCACCACTTCTGGAACGAACCGTACAACCGGATGTTGGTCAGTAATTAGCCCTCCATGGCAACCCATACCTCTGATTCTCCTCAGCCCCTGGCTGAGCTGGTTGCTTACTTATTTGCCCGGCGGGAAGCCATTCTCAATCAATGGCGTGCCGCCTGCGAACAGGATTCCGCCCTGGGTAAAGTTCCGGCTCTAAGCCGCGAAGAGTTCAACAACCTGCTGCCCATTATCCTGGATATCCTGGAACAACGCTTACTTAATGAACTCCTGGTAGCGGATCCTGCTACCACCGCTCAGGCGCACGGGCTCCACCGCTGGCATAAAGCCCATGGCCTGATGGATACCTTGCAGGAGTTGCATTTGTTGACTCAGACCCTGTTCGAGGAACTTGCCCTGTTTGGCCAGCTCTTTCCTCACATCGATCGGGACTTACTTTTGAAAGTACCCTGGCAGATAACCCGGCTTATGCAGGAGACTGTCATGGGCAGCGTCCAGAAGTACCATGAGTTGCAGCACTTACAGGTCACCCAACGGGCCAATACACTGCAACAAGCCCTCGATCAGATGACAAAGCTATCCCAACAGCGGGGTGATATTCTACGCACCTCGACCCACGACCTGCGGGGCAGCTTCGGCATTCTTAACTCGGCGGCTTATCTGCTCAAAACCGAAGACTTGAGTGAGGAAGAGCGGGCTCAGTTTATGGACATGTTAAGCCACAATCTGACCAGTGTGCAGGGTATGCTCACCAGTTTGATGGATCTGGCCCGGCTGGAAGCGGGTCAGGAGCCCCTTCAGCTCGAATCGCTGGATGCGGCTAAGCTGCTTCATGAACTGGTGGCTAGTGCCCAGCCCCTGGCGGCTGAACGGGGCATTGTCCTGCGGGCGGATGGCCCTGCTACACTACTGGTCGAAACGGACCGGGTCAAGCTCCACCGGATTGGACAGAATCTGCTACTCAACGCCCTCAAGTACACCCCCTCCAGCCCGGGTCATCCGGGTATCGTCTCGGTTTCCTGGTCGGTTGAAGGCGACTATCGCTGGTCGTTTAGTGTGCAGGATTCGGGCCCGGGCCTGCCTGCTGGCACCGTTGGGCAACTGGGTCAGCAGCTTCGGCCGACGGTCGAACCAACCAGTGTGCTGGGGCCTGATCAGAGCGAACCGGTAGCCGTTTTACCCGAGGGCATACCCGCTGGGGTGACCCCGGCTGAACAGGCCTCCTCCGCTAATTCATCTACCAGGGGAGAAGGCGTTGGTTTACAGATTGTCAAGCGGCTGTGCGAACTGCTGGATGCCAACCTGGATGTGGAAACCAAGGCCGGTCGGGGTACCCTGTTCCGCGTTCGGTTGCCGGTTCATCAGGGCCGTTAAAAGGATCGAACGGGTTATCGGAAGGGTGGGGCCACCGTATATAGCCAGTACTGGCTAAGGGATTCAAAGTAGGTCATCCACTGGGGATAATCAAGGGGTTTAACGATGTAGGAGTTGGCTCCCAGGTGATAGCTGGTCTGGATGTCATCGGAGCTTCCCGAGTGACTCAGCAATGTTACGGGAATTAGTCGAAGGGGTGAGGTAGTTGCTTTCAGGTGTTGTAGGAGTGTCCACCCATCGTCTTTACGGGGCAGGTATAAGTCCAGTAAAATCAGGCGGGGCAGGCGTTCGTGCTGGCTTATCAGCTCGTTGAGCTTGTCTTTGGCTTGTTCACCGGTCGTTGCGATCAACAACTCCACGTTGGGCATACATACCTTCATTACCTTCTGGATGAGGATACAATGCTGCGGGGTATCATCGATCAACAGAATCTTAGTACCCCGGAGACTAGATTGGGATGGGTATGAATCGTTCATGATAAGTGGCACTGGCCTGGATACATCTGGTTAAGCGTTCGATTTTGATAACTGGATCAAAATGAACGGGGCTCAAACGGTGCCTTTTCGTAAGGCAACGGCCAGATAGGGATTGGCTTATGTTGATGTGAAGAGGATGTATCAGCGCTTTTTCTGCACCCGTTAATTTGCGTATATACACGTAATAGCTACGCTTGCGAGCTACTTAAAGTTTAGCTTGAAAAGGGAAGGAAAAATACAACTCGGGCGTAGGTGGTATATGGCTACTGGTTAGCCAGTTTTGAGTCCACCATGTCAACCGTGAAAAAGGGTAATTTTTTAGATAGCAAGATGTGTTTTTGTCACGACAAAAACCTTTTCTTTGCGAGAGCAAAGGAACCTAAATACGGAGCCTCCGAAGTCGGCCCGCAATAAGAGTCATGAAGGAAAAAGACAAATGGTACAAAGGGGGCAGACCTGAGATGAAGCCGGAAGAACGGGCTACCAGAGTGGTTCAGGTTCGCTTCACCCAAGCGGAGTATGATCAGCTTTTAGCTCGAAAGGCTACCGTCAGGACGCTCACCGTATCCACCTACGTACGGGCAGTCTGTCTTAACAAGCCGCTTCGGTTAAAGCCCGAGCGCTCGACTTATCAGAATATTCTTCTATCGCTGATTCAGGAGACCAGGAGCGATGTCTTGCGGATTGGCGTCAACATAAACCAGGCCGCCAGGCGTATCAATAGCACCACCGACTACCAGGACCTGCAACGGGAAGTCAATAAGATGGCCAGTGATATGGCCCGCTTTGACGCTCAATTAAGGGAGGTGATGGGTACCATTTTAAAGGATGGCGGTGAAGTATAGGACTTTTATAAGTGGCTTATTTCTTAGTCTGGCTGCTACTAGAAAGAGCTGTATCAATGGTGGCTATGGACTATGTAATTGACGCGATTTCATTAGGGGCCTCCGTTTGATCTGGTTTAAGCGGCTTTTATTTAGCTCTTAAAGAAACAAAGATTGGCTTATCCAGTTAGTACCCCATGACCACTATTGATACGACGGATTGGCTGCTAGTCGTCAAAGATGAGGAAGTCCAGTATGCTTTTCTGCGCGTAGCCCTGAAAAGCATACTCCCTGAAGTGCACACAGTCCATGCCACTAATGTGATCACAGCCTTGAGCTATCTGCAAGCTTGTTTGATTGAGCAACGACCGCTGCCCCGGTTGATTTTGTCTGATTTGTATTTATCCCTTCAGCCGGAAGGATTTCATCTAGTGGGCACCATCGACAGTACCTCTGCGGGCATGACTCACTTATATCAGCTCTTGACGAGTTCTTTGAGCAATTCGGTTGATCAACCCGCGATCCCTCAAGCCGAGCCCGCTTATATGGATAAGCCGTCTGTATTTACGGAGTGGGAGGAGTTTCTGGTTCACATCCAGACGTATTGGCAACGGGGGGCGACGTCATCTCTAAACAGACATTTTGTTTCTTCGCCCAACTGACCAGCTAGTTGTGACGAACCACTAAGAATTTTTTGGCCCTACGTTATCGAATAAGGACAAGCAATGTTATGCGCTTAACCTGACTATCTCCTAGGGCTCAAGTAACAAATAGCCACACACAGCTAGGAACACGATCGCTAGTAGTAAGGCGATTCCCATCATGACGTCAAGCGTCCGACCGATACTTAGAAATGGCTTTTTCTTCTCCATCTTGCGAGTTACGTGGAAAGCCAGAGACTGACAATACTAATCCGTAAATTCAATACGTACTCCTTGAGCAAAAGCAGGTAGACTGTCAGGCGCTTATCCCTACGGCCAGATCACGGGGAGAGGTTTACTAAAAAAGCCTAACTGGGCTGCAGTCAGGCTTTCCCATTATGACGTTTTATTCACTAAGTCAAAAAGATACGCCCGAAGAATTACCGGGGCAAGCACTCGATACTCTGGCTAACCGTCTGCTTTAGGCGCCGCAGGGCTTTCTGATTACCCTTCTGCGAGTCGAGCAAATTCAATTGGCCTTGGCAGGCAATCAAGTTCCAGCTATGCCCATAAGGTACCGGATCGGGGGCTGATTCAAGCACATCGACCAGCGACTCCTGGATGCTTAAATAAGTGTCCAATACCTCATCAGAAGATGATAAATGAAGAAACGCTTCAGCCGCCCGGCTAAGAGCGGATAGCGAGCTTTCGGAAGGGGCTGTAGACAAGTGGGTCATAGTATATCAAAAAGGCTCTTTAGGCTGTCAACACGAAGATAAATCTAAAGCTGGAATTACTTCGTGTAGGAAGTGCCGGCATAAAACATATTTTTATTTTTGCGCCTGCACGTTTGACCCAACATCCGGTTTAGAGTCATTCAGTTTCCTCCAATAAAACAGCGAAGAGATGCCCCTTAGACTATAAAACGGCAACGTAACGAGTCCGGGGTTATACACTACAGCGTTACGTTGCGTTTCACAAAACGAATGGCAAGGTAGGTATATAAACCAATCGCCGATGTCGCCTCAACAGCTTCCAGATAGTTTTTCTCGTAGATTCCCGTTTTGATGTCTTGCACCCAGTCTACCAGGGCGTAACAATAACCGGTGAAGCCCACAAAGGCGCTTATCAGCAGAAGAATCACGAAGAACGTTTGGCGCATGCTAATGTAGTCGTTCAGGTCAGGCAGGGTACGGAGTAGGTTTGATCAACTTAGATAAAAATAATCAAAGGCCGAAGCAGAGCCCCAGCCTGATTTCCCACTTTTAACCTACATCACCCCTTATTTTTAGATTGGTATCGGGAAATACTCCCTGCATATAGAACCTATGTAGCTATGTATATTGCTATAAGCTAGTTTCACCGTATAATATTCTCTTTCGCTGAAACAAAGAAATACTAATTGAATGTAAACTACAAGTTTACTTTTAGTTTTATATGTAAATTTATTAATAGGACGGATACGTAGTTATTACTAGTATCAAGTTGGCGTTACTGGCACTTTATTTAGGGCTTAGTTTGCAGGGTTGGTTCTGCCGAGCGTGCCATTTTTACTTGCTGCTTTTATAAGCTTATATTTGAACTGGCCGCCCCTGTAAAAGCTTGATGATGGCGGATAAACGCGACTAACAATTTACAAACCTACCGGTTAGAGTAATGTAAATAAACTGAAAGGAATAAAACCCAGGTGCCATGCGTCCGGGGCTTTATTTTAAGGCGTCAGCATCGTAATCACCCCATCAACACGTAGCAGAAAGATGAACACTGCATTTTGGTATTGCGTATCAGCGCCTAAGGCGTAATGCTGAACCATCTTTTGAAAAGCACGCCTGGCGTACTCATCCAGCATGTACCAGGCCTGTACATAGGCAGGATCACGGTTATTGTCTTGTAGCAGCTCAGCGAACAGGGATCGAATTTTGTAAAATGGAGTCGAATGGCTTCTGGGCCGGCATTATGAGGAGAACGGCTTCTTTTGCCCGTTTTGGCTCCAATGGCTTTAACTAAACAAAGCCAAAAAAGGGCAGCCATAGCCACCCCTTTTTACTAGTTTCCCTGATGAAGTTTCTTGCCCGGCCAGTACAAATAGAAGGATCAGGCATGGGATCATTTGATTGATCAATAGTCCAGTCAGAGTAATGGCATCGTTTATGCATTCCCCGACATTGCTTTGCGGGCCTACCACGCACTCGCCATTTCATCGACCGACTTAAGGTCAACCTGAACGGTAGAAGAATCAATGGCCGTTTGAGCGAGGGCTTGATAAATCAGTTTCACGGCCTTCTCGATGCGAAGCCAATTCTCATCCCTACGCAGGTCCAATCCAATGACAGGCCGGTCATAGTGAGACTGTAGCGTCAGATACGACAGGGCTCCCAGCATCACGGCCGAAACAGCCTCATGATCACTTCCCTTAACAAAACTCAACTGGTTAACCAACTGAGTGAGCTCTCCGTCAAGCGTCATGCTTACCGAATCAGATAAGGCACTGTTCTCCTGCACAGTAGCCTTGAGGATCTCCCGGGATGAACGGGAGGCTCGTAGTTGACGAAATACCTGAAGCGCATTCCCCGACCAAATCGACGCTAAGTTTTCAGGATGAGCAGGCTGAATTTGCGCCACCCAGTCTGGACTGTAATGCGGAACCAGACGGCCTATCCGCACGTAATACTCAATCAATCCCGGTAAGTTGCCAAAATACCGGTAAAGAAGGACCTTGCTGATACTAGCCTTTTGTGTAATTAAATTTATGCTGACGCCTTCAATGCCGTGTTCAGCTAATACCTCTTCCAGGGCATTCACCATACGCTTTATGGTGGATGCCCGATTGCGTTTAATTTTCTCCAAGATTAGTTGTATCCAAAGTGTAAGTAGCCACTCCAATGCAGGTCGTTAGTTGCCCCTGAGTGCAATGGGGGCAAATCGAACGAATTAGCCCTTAGTAACTAGATTAAGTAGATTAGAAAGAAAAAAGTTTGTCTCAGCCGATAAAAGCTCATAAAAGAGAGTTGACAAAATGCGCCAGAAATTTAGGCGTGCGTTTGCCTGGCGATATGATTGCTGACGGTTGACACAACTAGCTGTAATTCATCCAGACGTATAGGTTTCTGTAAACGATCACTAGCCCCCAGTCGCAAAAAATCTGCCCGTTGCGGCTCGGCTACTTCCGCTGATAACATAATCAGACAGGCCTGCCGACAGCTGGGATGGAGCAGCAGCGTACTGAGCCACTTCATCTCTTCTCCATCCGGTACTACTCCATCCATTACCAAAGCCACCGGCTTGTCTTTGCCCAGTGAAGTCGCTGACAGAAACTCAGTGACCGAGCTAAACCAATACAGGTCTAAATGCTGCGCCCATTGACGAAAGCCATGCTGCCAGAATATATAGTCATCTTCGTCCTCATCCAGTAAGGCAACCCAGGGTTTCAGTGTGTCCATCGTAAGTGGCGTGTATCCAGTTGTGGAGGATAGTTGTTTACCTTAATTCCATTTATCCCCAATTTGTTAGATACAGGTAAATAATAATCGATGAAAGCAACTTCACTAAAAATGATGTAGTATTGAGTTATTAACAGGATTTTACCTGTTTTTGCAGCCGTAACAACTTGACCATGAATCAAAACACGTACCCTTGCGTCTTCATCGCCGACGATGATGAGGATGACCGTTTCCTGCTAAACCTGGCTTTTGCCCGGCACAGCCCCCAGTGCCGACTGGTCTTTGCCCATGATGGGTTGGCCCTGCTTGACGCCCTGTCCAGTAGTAAAACAACCCCGGAGTTGATCATTCTGGATCTGAACATGCCCCGGCTCAATGGCCTTGAGGCGCTCAAAGTGCTGCGGCATCAACCACTTTATCAAACGACGCCCATTGTTATGCTGACCACCTCGGAAGCGGATCATGACCGGCAGCAGGCTGAGCAGCTGAGGGCTAATGAGTTTATCACCAAGCCCATGAACTCCGAGTTGCTAGGACAAATTGTCACCCAGCTGCGCGTCAACTGGCTGGAAGGCAACTGTTGCTGAGTAGCCGCCTATCCACCATCCGGTGGACCAAACGAAAAGCCCAACTACTTGAGTAGCCGGGCTTGAAAAGTTGATCGTTGAGTAAGTCAGTAAACCATAAACGGCTGGAGGTGCTCGTTGTTTAGAAAGCCCAACGTGTTGACTAATCTGGTTAATGAAATCACAATGTTTTTTTGATTTGCCTTAAATCCATTTAGCGGTGAATTACGTAAAAGCGTATGCTTACTGTTTAGTGCCATACCGTTAGCATGCCTTACTGTTTCTATCCTAGTACTAGTTAAGAACAAATAAGCCCGGTCGCAATGCTGCCGGGCTTACTGCTTCTATCCACACCATAGGCGTACACTCAGGGGTATACCTCCTATTGAGACAAGATAACGACCGCTTAATCAGGATTGTTTCAACGTAAATGTAGGGGAGCTCCATGACACTTCGTTGACAGGAACAGGTTGTAGCAGGTGCCTGCTTCTTAAGCTTGAAGAGATAGCCTAGTCGTATTAAGGGTCGATTGGTTCCCTTATGCTAGGGTGCAATAAGCAGATAAACGCATATAGCCATAAACACGACCGTTAAGAGAAGAGCGATCCCCATCATAATGTCAAGGGCTCGACCAATCTCCAAGAAGGGCTTTTTGTTCTCCATGCTGCGAGTTACGATGAATGGTTAATAAAGCCAATACCGATTAGTAAATCCGCTGATTACTTGTCATTTATAGACAGCCAACGTAAAATAATTAATCATATAAGAGAGTAAATGATTAAATTGAATCTACATAGAAACACTTAGCTCAGTACCATCTTTCGGTGTGCTTGTTTGTCAATTAAGCTTTTTGACGTGAGTGCGTCGAGGTGAGGAATCCTGGCCTTCGTCGTCTCTCACCCTGACTCTCGGTTGGGGAGAAAGCTGAATTACCGTTGCCAGGTAACGGCCGTTAAAAAAGCCGCCTCGCTTGGTCCGGGTGACTTCGACCCGGTCGCCTGGCTTTATGTCAGTATTCATCAGTAGATGGGTGTGATTAAAAAAGGGTACATAAATCGTCACGCCTCAAAAATTCGAGTCTCAAACAAACGAACGTGACTGTTGCACAACTCTTTTAGGAATAAATAGGCGGTTGAAGTAATGCCTTCAATAAAGGCAAAAAAAGAGCCCCCTAGGTGCAAAGCCAACACCTGAGTAACTACTTTAGGCCAGCGCTTGGCCAATAGCCACTTCTTGAGATTGTAAGCCGTTGCCGCCATCACCATCCGCTTATGAGCACCCGTTTTACCTTTGCCTGGAGTCCGACGCAACCCAAAGTAGTTCAGTAAACTACCAAAGACCGGCTCAACCACCGCACTACGTCGCCTTTTGAGTCGCTTCCCTTTCGCACTCGTCAAGCGTGCTTGCATCCGCTCATACTCCCGGTAATACATGGTCACACTGAGTGATTTACGATCCCGTTTACCACAACAACTTTCCTTGATGGGACAGTTTTGACAGGCGCTATAGTTAGCAATGTAGTGGTAGCTACCATACTCACCGGCCATTTTAAGGCCATGATTGCGTAAAATGGCCCCGTGAGTGCAACGGTATTGATCCTTCTCTGGCTCATACGTGAAGGGATCACGGACTGGGATGTAACGCCCAAACAACGGGATGTACGCTTCGATTTGACGATGCTCTAAAGCCGCATAGTTTTCTCCTGAGCTAAACCGCGCCGGCGGACCGGCCTGCATCGGCTAGCACACACCGAAGTGATAGGTTTAACCTTGACAAACGAGTGTGGGTTTGGTCGACTATGTGTAACAAATGGCGTGAATCTTTCTGGCCAGCCGAGTCGGCCTGAATGTGCGTAATCACATGGTGCGCACAATCCACGGCCATACTAGACAAGTAGTAGAGCCGAAAAGCCTTGTTGGGTTTAGTAGCTAAACAGGCCTGCGGATCGTTAGGGCTATAATAGACCCGATTATTGCGAGTCACCTTCTTGGGATTAATATATTGTTTCGTCTTATCAAAAGATACCCGATCCGAAGCCTCAACCTGTAGCTGCTCATTTTTCTCCAATGTCCACTTGGCCAGCGGCTTAGCTTCTAACTTATCTAAGGAAGCATTGGCCTCGACAAAAGCAGCATCAATGGCTTGGGTGTGACCATCAACTAGTCCAAGGTCAATACACTGCGTCAATACATACTCAAAACAAGATTCAAACACGTTTTCGGGCAGGCGCTGCCGGGTGCGTGATAGGGTACTGTGCCAGGGTAAGGCTTGGCCAAACTCGTAGTCTAAGAAGTACAGGATGTCTAATCGGAGTTGGCAACAGCGAATGATCGCTCGATCGGAGGTTAGGTTTTCCAAATGCCCCACCAGCATGAGTTTAACGAATACAATCGGATCAATCGATTGTTGACCGCATTTGCCATAATACGGTTTGACCGTTTCGTACAAAAACGTCAGATCAATGGCCTGTTTTAAGCCCGGGCCGCCGATGCGGTCGATATAGATTCTGCTGAGGAACACACTGGTCAAGTAGCAGACTATGACCTTGTTGGGGAGTGGTATGTTTTTTGCCTACCATACGTCAAGATACGCATCTATCTCAATAGTAGGCTATTAGCGTTGTGCAACAGTCACGTCCCTTAAGAAAAGATATAGTTCTATTTAACAGAAAAAAAATACCATAACTATTGGATTTCTCTTAACAACTCTTATATCTTTGCAAATGTTAACTTAGTGCGTTAAGTAGCATGAAAAAGCGTGTACACTGGTTGGTTATCTTTTTACTTTTTATTGCCACAGGACTCAGCTTTCTAGACCGACAAGTCTTGTCCCTTGCAATCATTAAAATTCAGGAAGAGTTTAAAATTACCGACGTCCAGTACGGTATGATCAACACAAGTTTCTTGATTAGCTACGCCATCATGTTTACGTTGGGCGGCTGGCTAATCGACCGGGTTGGTGGTAAACTGGGGTTGGCAATTTCGGTGGGCATATGGTCTGTGGCTAACAGTCTGCACGCGGTGATGACTAGCTTTTCGCAATTGTTAGCTTTCCGGTTTTTTCTAGGTATGGGCGAAGGCGGTTGCTTTCCAGGTGCGGCCTGGACGGTGTATCGCTGGTTCGATAAAGAAGAGCGAGCCTTAGCAAACGGAATTGCTATTGGCGGCTCGGCCATTGGCGCAGTCGTAGCACCACCGCTAACCATCTGGTTGTCTGCTCATTACGGATGGCGTGGTGGTTTCTTAATTCCAGGCTTAATCGGGATTATCTGGGTGATAGTGTGGTTATTTATTCCCTGGAAGAACGAGAATACGGCCCTTGAAACACCCATCAAATCTGACCCTAAAGCAAGCGTTTCCTTTCTGACATTGCTCAAACTACGGGTTACCTGGGTATTCATTGTCATTCGCTTTTTGCTCGATCCAGTCTTTTATTTTATGATGTTTTGGATACCTAAATACCTCAGCTCAGTTCGGAATGTCTCATTCGAGCAGATTGGCCAGTTGTTCTGGATACCTTTCTTAGCCTTGGGAATTGCTAATGTAATTGGCGGCTGGTTCTCGGGGCAACTTATTGCGCAGAACTACTCGGTCAATAGAGCCCGTAAAACCGTTATGGGGATTGCCGCTTTTCTAACCTTAGCTGCACCGGCTATCGAGTGGGTGTCGTCAGTCAACATAGCGGTTGCACTAATGGCGGTGTTTATGTTTGCGCACGGTTTCTGGATTACTAACTACATCACATCTATCTCCGATATGTTTGGCCAGAAGGCTACTTCCACGGTAGTCGGTCTATCAGGAACGGCGGGAGCTGTGTCAGGCTTATTACTCAATCCATTGATGGGCGTAATTATTCAGCAGTATTCATATCGCCCTCTGTGGATTGCATCGGGCCTTTTATATCCACTGGCCTTTGTCTTACTTATTGTACTGATTCCCAATATTAAAGCGCTAGTATTAACTGATAATCAAGAATTTACCACACCAAGAACTAAAAAGGTACTGACTCGAAGTTAAATCAATAGAAGTGCCAATTGAATTATCAGTCCACGGCTTTAGCTGTGGTATTACGTAAAAACAACGTACCAACACCTACCCGTTTTAACGGTTTCACGCACTACTCATCCATCAAGTACCCACAGCCGAAGCAATGGGCTAATAAAAATAGATCATTGTCATTAAATCAACTTAGTGCACTAACTATATTGAATAAAAGCATAAACTAGATCGTATGGAAAATCAATCAATGAATGGCCTGGCTGTCAAGCAGGCCGAGTTTGCAAAACGAAAGAAAACTCGGCCTCGAATCGGTGTGTTTGGCGTCGGCTATTTTAAGTACTGGGATCAGTTTGAAGGCTTGCTGGATGACATGATGCAGAAACAGGCAGTCTTTATTCAGAAAATTGAAGCGCTCGATTCGGCAGAAATCGTTGATTTTGGGCTAGTTGACGATGTAGCGAAAGCCTATGAGATGGTCCCCAAACTGAACGCGGCCAACCTCGACCTGATTTTCTGCGATATGCTTACCTACGCTACTTCCAGCACGTTCGGCGTCATTATCAAAAGCATGAATGTTCCAATTGTGCTGGTTGCGTTACAGCCCAACAAGGCGATGAACTATGGTCGGGCGTCAACCTACATGCAGTTGTACAACGACGACATTTGCTCCCTACCCGAATTTGCTGGCGTTGCCGTTCGGATGGGCAAGAAGGTACCGCAAATGATTATCGGCACGCTCCACGAAGATCCGGCTGCCGATGCGGAAATCGAGGAGTATTGCCGAATAGCCGCCGTCCTGCACGATCTTAAGTCATCCCGCATCGGTCATATCGGTCATCCCATCGAAGCCATGCTCGATATGCACTCGGATTCAACCATGCTGACGTCGCATTTTGGTGTACACATTGTTCAGTGCGAAGCGCACGAGATTGTCACCCACTACCAGCAGGCAACGGAAGAAGAAGTTGATTCCGTTAAGGAGCGGATTTTGGACTTTTTTGATACGCCTGATCCAGTTTCTGATCCCATTTCGGAGAAGCTCCGCGACTCCGACTTACACATTGCCGCTCAGACCGCTGTTGCGCTGGAGAAGTTCATCAAAGCGAAAAAACTGGACGGCCTTGCTTACTACTACGATGGTCCAGATGGTAGCGATACCCGCGTGGTTATGTCAAACCTGATCGTGGGTAACTCGTTGCTTCAGGGGGCAGGATTCCCAATGTGTGGCGAGTCGGATCTGAAGACCTGTATAGCCATGCTTATCATGGAGCGTTTGGGTATTGGCGGTAGTTTCGCGGAGTTTCATCCCGTTGATTTTGAAGAAGACTTTGTACTCGTAGGGCACGATGGCCCGCATAACATTGCCATTGCTGAAGGCCAGCCCGTTTTGCGTAGCCTGAAAAAATACCACGGCAAACCGGGTTTCGGCGCGGGTGTCGAATTCAAAATCAAAGAAGGCCCGATTACGATGCTGAGCATCAGCTCGACGTTCGAGGGTAAAATGAAATTTGTCATTGCCGAAGGCGAATCCATTGCGGGACCAATTCCACCAACGGGCAACACGAACACGCGCGGTTTCTTCAAGCCCGATGTACGAACATTCCTTAAACGCTGGATCAGTGCTGGACCTACGCACCATTTTGCTTTAGGTGTGGGCCATCATGCCGCTACCATCCAGAAAATAGCTGACTACCTCAAAATCGAATCAGTCATCATTCCAAATGGATAATTGATCATAAATATCTTAAACCTTAATTCGTTAATCATGGATCATTTTTTATTTCATCGACTGCGACTCCTGGTGATTGGCAGTATGTTGAGTATACTAACTACCGTAAACATTGGTTTTGCCCAGTCGAATAAAGTGACGGTCGGCGGAAAGATAACGGCATCGGAAGATGGCGAATCGCTGGTGGGAGCCACCGTGACCGAGAAAGGCACTACTAATGGTACGACGTCGGATGTAAATGGTGCTTTCAAATTAAATGTCAGTCCGAAGGCTACGCTGGTTGTCAGTTTTATTGGCTACGTGCCCCAGGAAATCTCGGTCGGTACCCGCTCGACGATTAACATTTCGCTGAAAACAGATCAGCAGCAATTGCAGGATGTAGTGGTCGTAGGCTACGGTACCCAGCGCAAAAAGGACCTGACGGGCTCCATCGTTAACTTAACAACTAAAGACCTCGTTCCAGTGCCGTCGGCCACCAGTGTCGATCAGATGATGCAGGGCAAAGTAGCCGGGGTGCAGATTACGCAGAACTCCGGTGCACCCGGCGGAAATGTCAACGTCATTGTGCGGGGCATCAGCTCCATTACAGGCGGAAACTCTCCCTTGTACGTCGTAGACGGCTACGCTATCGGTACGGGTGGGGGCGGCTCTGATCTGAGCAATTTTGCCTCCAATTCGTACTCGGCTAGTGGTATTGCGACCAGCAGTTCGACGAATCGGATTAACCCATTGAGCGTGATCAACCCGGCAGATATTGAGTCGATTCAAGTCTTAAAAGATGCCTCAGCTACGGCTATTTACGGATCACGCGGGGCCAATGGCGTGATCATTATTACTACCAAACGCGGTAAGTTAGGTAAGCCGACTATAAACTTTGAATATTCGGTCGGGATGCAGGAGCTGGCTAAAAAATTGAAATTGCTGACCCCGCGTCAGTACGCCGAATTCGTAGCTGAAGGACGCGACAATGCCTGGGTCTACGCGGGCGGAAAAGCTTCCGATCCCAATAGCGTTCGGAGTACGGCTACGCAGGTGAAGCCCGAATTTCGTAACCCTAGTCAATTTGCGGATGAGGGCTACGGCACCGACTGGCAGGATGTTATCTTTCGAAAGGGCATGGTGCAGAATTACCAGCTATCAACCAGCGGAACGGCTAAGGACGTCAGCTACTACGTATCAGGCGGCTTTTTTACCAATAAGGGCATTATCATTGGCTCGGACTTCAACAAGTTTACCCTGCGCACTAACATTGACGCGCACTTAACCGATAAACTCAAAATAGGTGCGTCGTTTTCGGGAGCGCATTCTTATGGCAACTTCGCCCGGGCCGAAGGTCACCTGCAATACCGGGGCCTGATTTCAGCCGCATTAGCCAGCGACCCAACCATACCGGTGTACAATCCGGATGGAACGCCCTACTCCGAATTCTCGAGTCCAACGGGAATTCCGGTCGAAAATCCGGTGGTCATTGCGGCTGAGTTTTCGGATAAGCGGAATAACACCAACGTATTCACAAACAACTATTTACAATATGAATTGATACCGGGTTTAGTACTAAAAACGTCGGTTGGAGTCAACTACTCCAACAATGTTACCCGCCTATGGAAATCCTCAAAAGTGGGGCTGGCTACCAGCCGAACGGGGGCGGCAACAGCAGGGGCTACTGAAATCAAAAGTCTGAACTGGTTGAACGAGAACACGATCAATTATCGGCATAAATTCGGTCAGCACGATGTGGATGCCCTGGTGGGGTACACTATCCAAAAAAATTCGGACGAAGTTTTACAGGCTGGTGCTACGGGTTTTTCGACTGATTATGTCCCTTTTTTAGCCGCCGGTACGGTATCGACGGGCACGAATTACATCAGCGAATGGGCGATCATGTCGTGGCTAGCGCGGGTAAATTATGCGTTTGCCAACAAATACCTGCTCACGGCAACTATTCGGCAGGATGGCAGCACTCGGTTTGGTGCTAAGAACCGCTGGGGCACGTTTCCATCGGTTTCGCTGGCCTACCGGCTGTCGGACGAGCCGTTTATGAAATCCATTACCGCCATCAGCGACCTGAAAATTCGGGCTAGTTATGGTATTGCCGGAAATAACCTGATTCCGAACTATGCCACGCAAGGGTTGCTGGGCGTATCGCGTACGGTGTCGAACGGGCAGATCGTATCGGGCATTGTACCAACTAGCTTGGCGAATGACGAACTGACCTGGGAGCAGTCACAACAAACTAATCTGGGTCTGGACCTTTCGCTGTTTCAGAACCGATTGTCGTTTACGGTTGATGCGTATCAGGCCTATAAAAAGAACCTGCTCCTAAACGTGACACTGCCCTCGGCGTCGGGCTTCGGTAGCTCGGTCCAGAACATCGGCGAAATCGAAAATAAAGGGCTGGAGTTAACTATAAACTCACAAAATATAGTCAAAGGGCCTTTCCAGTGGAATACGGATTTCAATATTAGCTGGAACCGTAATAAAGTATTGGCATTAAATTCCGAATCTGCCCGCATTGTCACGTCCGATTACCAGGTTGCACAAGTCGGTTACCCCATTTCCAGTTTTCGGCTGATGAACATTCTGGGTATTTTTCAGACGCAGGAAGAGATTAGTAAAAGTCCGCTGCAAAACCCAAGAGTACAACCCGGCGATTACAAGTATCAGGATGTGGATGGTAGTGGCGTCATCAACACCTCCGACAAAACCATTGTTGGCAATCCCTGGCCCAAAAACACCTGGGGATTTGGTAATCGGCTCAGCTACCGGAATCTTAGTTTAAGTGTGAGCATTAATGGCACGTATGGCAACCAGATTTATTTTGAGGGGGGCAGTATTTCGCTCAATGATGCCGGCGTGCAAAATCAGCTTTCGGCCATTGCTGATCGCTGGCGTTCAGTTGATAATCCAGGAGCTGGGGTGTACACCCGCGCCATCCGGAACGACTATGCCTTTGGCTTCAGCTCGGGAACGACTAAGTATTTGTTCGATGGATCGTTCACGCGCATTCGGGACGTGAATCTTTCGTATACGTTCCCGGCCGCCGTGCTGAGCAAGATCAAACTTCAGGCACTTTCGGTGTATGCCGACGTAACGAACCTGTACACCTTCACTAAGTATCCGGGTTACGACCCCGAAGGCGGTACGGGTGGCGACAACCTGGCCCGGAGCGGGATTGACTTTTTTGCTTATCCGAATCCACGCACGTATACACTCGGCATACGGATCACCCTTTAGTTAATCAGCTGATTATGAAACTTTTAATTACCATGAAAAACCGACTCCTGGCCTTACTATTCCTGACGGCCAGCTTATCTTCCTGCCACGATTTCCTGAATCTGAAGCCGGAATACCAGATCAGCGACCAGAGTTTTTACCAAAATCAGAACGATTTTGAGACGGCGTTGGTGGGTGTGTACAGCACGACTCGGGGCTTGTACACTACCAGCAATCTACTCTACATGAGCGAATTAACGACTGACAATGCAGAAATCCAATGGTCGTCACCCTCAGCCGATGAGATGCAACTGGATCAGAACGCCGTAACGCCGACCAATGCATACGTGTTAGCTGTCTGGAGAACCTGCCTGTATACCATCTCGCAGAGTAACAATATTCTGAATCGTATCGATGCGGTAAACTTTGACCAGACGACGAAGAACCGAATCAAAGGCGAAGCGCAGTTCTTGCGGGCTTCCAGTTATTTCTACCTGGTGCGGTTGTTCGGCAACGTGCCGATCACCAACCAGACCTTTAGCAGTCCGGCTCAGGTTTCGTCAGCTGATCTGACGTTAAAGCCGCAGGCAGAGGTGTACACACAAATCGTTGCCGATCTGACCAGCGCCGAGAGTTTGCTACCCGCCACATTGAATACCGACAAAACGCGCACTTCCCAAATGACCGTCAAGACATTGTTGGGCAAAGTGTACCTGACTCAGAAGAGTTACGACCTGGCGGCTACGAAGCTGAAAGAAGTCATCGACGCCAAACAGTACTCGCTGATGGCCGACTATAAAACGCTGTCAACGAATGGTAACACGAACCTGGCTGAAACGATTTTAGAAGTTGACTTTCTATCCGGGCAATCGCTGGGCAATAACTATTCGGCGGTGTTTACTCCATCGATCACCAGCATGGCTATTTTCCCCGGTAATGCACAGGGATCAGGACGTATTGTTCCGACCCTGGACTTAATCCGTTCGTACGAAGCGGGTGATGCGCGCAAAGTCATCTCGGTGAATGATTCGATAACGCTGATTGGGGGTAAAAAATCATACAGCCGGTACGGGCTGAAATTCGTAGATTTTAAAGCGGTTGACCCTGGTGACGGTAGTGTTTCGTTCACAATCCTTCGCTATGCCGATGTGCTATTAATGTACGCTGAAGCCCTGAATGAAGGGGGGAAAACGACTGACGCACTACTTTATCTTAATCAGGTGCGGCAACGGGCAAAACTGGCAGCTTTGTCTGGATTGTCGCAGGCCGACCTGCGCCTGGCACTTGAACGCGAACGCCGGGTAGAGTTCCTGTACGAAGGTCAACGCTGGTTTGACTTAGTGCGAACCGGACGGGCGCAAACCGTGCTTAACGCCCACTACGCCAGCCAAAAATTGTCTTTCTCCGTACAGGATTTTGAGTTGTTTTTTCCCATTCCGCAAACGGAAATCGACCTAAATCCAGCCCTGAAGCAGAATATTGGCTATTAATAGTTATAGAGAATAGATTATGAACACTCCGTTGATTCGCTGTCTTTTCATACTAGTTTTGAGCGGATTGTCGAGCTACGCTCCAGCCCAGAATAAGTGGGAAATGGCGGTACAAGCGTTTGAGGAAAACGATCAGCAAACGCCACCGCCCGCTCAACCGATTGTGTTTGTCGGCAGTTCATCCTTTACTATCTGGAACAGCCTGCAAGCTACATTTCCCGATAAAGCGATCATTAACCGGGCATTTGGGGGATCGCAACTGAGCGATGCCCTTCTGTACGCCGACCGAATCATTCTGGCCTATCATCCTAAACAAGTGGTAATTTATGCAGGCGATAATGACTTGGCTGGTGGCAGATCGTCCCGAACGGTGTACAGGCTTTTCGTAACCTTATTTCGCAAACTCCGTCGGGCGCAACCCCAACTAGCGGTGGCCTTCGTTGCGATTAAGCCGAGTCCGGTACGCTGGAAGTTTCAGGCGAACATGACCGTGACGAACCGGCTCATCAGGCGCTACCTTCGGCGGCAGCAAAACACAAATTTTGTCGACGTGGTACCGGCAATGCTTGATTCGAATACTCATCGCCCAATAGGCAAACTCTTTAAGCCTGACAGTCTACACATGAATGCCGAGGGCTATGAACGTTGGGCGACTTTGCTCCGACCGGTACTGCGTTAATTTAAGTCTGAAAATGCTGCAACTTCCAAACGATGTATAATCTCATCAAAACCCTCGTCTTATTCGGCTTGGCGTGCCTGCTAACTAGCGGCTTTGTACCATCTAATGTGCTACGAATCAACGATCCTGATTTCATACGGCTGCGTGGAAAATCATTCAACAACATCACGCTGGAACTGTCTCTCAAGCCGTTTAAGAAGAATGACAAGGCATACCGGCAGCAGGTGGCAACAGAACTGTTCACGCAGTGGTCGGCGCTGCTGCGGCATGCGGATACGGTATCGGTGATGCTCTGGACTTCAGACGGTTCCGAGATTCTGGATTATACCGGTAATATGAATCAGCCTCTCGAATGGGCAAAGTACATGGGTAATCCGAATACGGACCACGAAGTAGGATCGGGACCCAAAGACTTGTCGCTGCACGAACGCGCGTACCTATACATGGATAATCCACCTGCCTACACGTATGGGGATTTAAAAGCGATCATTGATGCCTTAAAAGAAGCGGGGAAGCGGGTTACTGGCAAACCGATTCGCATTGGCGCGACGTTCGATCCGGGTCCCGAGTTTGCCAAGTCGGAATTCAAATATAAAAAGCATCCCGAAATCCTGGGTGGCAATGCCATGGGGCACAAAACCATGGTTAGCTGTTATTCAACGCTCAACGCGGATAATCAGGCGTACGCGGGTTTTCCAAAAGGGATTCCCGCCAGCACGCCGTTCGGCACTTTCCTGGGTCGACAGAGCCAGCATTTTCTGACCGATTTAGGCTATGATTACATCTGGTTCAGCAATGGATTCGGTTTTGGGGTCGAAGGGTGGTCATCGACCGGAGCTATTTTCAATGGCAAAGCGTTTACCCCCGAAAAGCTGGCATATACTCGGGAGTTGATCGCTGATTTTTGGAATCTATTCCGTAAAGAATGTCCTCATTTTCAGATTCAAACCCGGGGAACAAATTTGTCAACGGGTGCCGATTTAGCGCGGGATGGGGTTGATCTGAAGCAAATTTATGGGGGTCACTACAATATACTACCCCCGCCTAATTCGCCCTGGGCTGCCCTTGATGGCGATTTTGGGTTAGAAATGGTTGGCTATATGTCGCGCATGGCTGAGTTACCCGATGAGCGATATTTATTCCGCTATTACACGCATGACCCCTGGTGGGTAAATAGTCCCTGGCTGGATCGTTACGGGCAGGAGCCACACGACATATATTTGCCAATGGCGGTTGCGCGCATTAACGCTAAAGGCGAAATAAAACTGCCTACCCACTTAAATTTACTCACCGCTGACAACACGTACGGTGAAATGCCGGCGCAGGTGCCCAACGAGGTGACGCCCCATATTTTAAAAGCGCGCTATGATTCACCCACGGAACCTGGCCCGCTGGTATGGGTCTATCCGTTCGACGAATACCACAATTGGGCCTACAAACAACCAGCACGAGTGCCGGAGATTTATTATGGTGACTGGCTCATTCGGCAAGCCATTAACAACGGTTTTCCACTGAATACCATTGTGTCGACCAATTCATTTCAGAAAGTGGTAACCGCTAAACCAACCTTCTTCAATGAATCCGTACTCGTCAGTATCGTACCGGAAGCGAATTCATCGCTCGAAAAATCACTGATTGCTTTCGTGCAGAGTGGGGGCAAGCTGCTTATTTATGGGCCAGCCGATCACGCAGGGAAGGCGTTTTTGAGTCTGTTGAATCTTGAAAATACAACCGCCCTGGAAGGAGACTTCGTAGTAAACTCAAAGATCAACCTGGATAAACTTGATAAACCTTATCCCACTAAAATTATACACCGGGCGCTATTTTCGGGTGGTGGTTTATCTACTCATATAAAGACCAGAACGGATGACACCAGAGTACTAGCAACAATGACTCAGGGTAGTAAGTCGCGCGATGTGGTTTGGGTACGCGAACTGCCTGGCTGGAAAGGGGGTAAAGTTGCTTATGTGCGGGGTACGAATTCGAGCAAGTTTACGGGCGGCAAACTTCTGACGCCTGACGATCCTGAACAACTCTTTACCGGTCCGCTGCTGATGCGTTACGTGTTGAAAGAGTTTGGCGTAGACTACCGGATTGACAAACGAAACCCATCGGTGAAAAACCCTGTGCTGACGATTGCTAAAGGTAGCAACGGTTATTTCTTCTCGGGTTATTGTCCTAACACGACCGTTACACACCGATTTAAATTATCTCAGGGCGCCCCAATTTTAACGGGTTACGAAACCGAGTTAGTTGACGGTTATTCAGTTTATAATCTGCCCAAAGCCTGGCACCGGGAAAGTCGATTCTTCATTGATCAGTTGGACGGTATTGTCTCCTGCCAGGAAATGACATCGGGTATGCCACACATGAACCGGTGTGTTCGGTTGACGGGTCTTAAAAATGCAACAGTTCACATTTACCCGGATGAGGGTGTTTCTGATCAGGAACTGCATGTGTATACCAACTCAAGTTATCCGTGGCGAAAAGGAAAGGCCACTGTTAAACCAGGAGATATAAAGTATGGTAATCATTACGTAGTTGAAAACGTAACTGGTGATTTGGTGGCCTTTTGGTGATAACCAATTCTTTTCCTCTCAGGCAATTTGTCGCTTAGCCAGAACAGAAATGCTTAAACTAGTTACTTTTGTTATCACTATTGTGAGCTTGACGATCAATGCGATGGGTCAACCGGCGGACTCCGGTACGTATCTATCCGACGTTAAGAAAGGACTAAACGCCATCTGGCCACAGAACCGAACAATCAATCTTGTCTTTCACGGTCATTCGGTACCCGCGGGTTACTGGCATGATCACGAAGTACACACGCTGGAATCGTACCCGAATCTACTTCTGGAAAGGCTAAAAAAACAGTATCCATACGCTGTAGTCAACGTGATCGTGACGGCAATTGGGGGTGAAAATTCAATTCAAGGGCAAACTCGACTTGAATCGGACGTGCTTGTGCACAAACCGGATGTACTGTTTATCGACTACGCGTTGAATGATCGCCTCGCTGATCTTGCCAATGTTCGCCAAGCGTGGGAAAAAATGATTCAAT
The DNA here is from genome assembly GCF_002831565.1 of Spirosoma pollinicola. Taxonomy (NCBI): domain Bacteria; kingdom Pseudomonadati; phylum Bacteroidota; class Cytophagia; order Cytophagales; family Cytophagaceae; genus Spirosoma; species Spirosoma pollinicola. The sequence goes on from NZ_CP025096.1 coordinate 7,864,331, forward strand.
CGGCGCTATGCCGAAACATCAACGTGATTCTAGTAACCCCATCCCCCGATCAACGACTGGATATTTTAAACGCCAACAACCTGTTAAATCCCTATGTGCAGCAGATTCGACAATTAGCCCAACAATACCACGTTGGCTTAGCCGATCCCTATGTAAAATTTCAACAGATTGCCAGAAAAGGGGAATTGCCCGCGTATATGTCTCATATTAATCACCCCAATAAAGCGGGCCATGAGATTATTGCCAATGAGTTAGTTAAGTGGCTCAAAAAGTAAGCATTTATTTAATTTATTGGGCTTGAACAGGATTGGCGATGACGGCAAATTTGTACTTGTCGCCGTGGTAATAGGATCGCTCTATTTCGACTACTTTGTTATTTGTGCAGATTATGGCACTATCAAGCACAAAAACGGGTGTAGGTTTACCCAGGTCGAAGTTGGTTGTGTTAGGCTCCAGAATCTTCACACTCAGTGTTTGCTGCACTTCCGTGATTTTCAAGTGATAATTGTTTTCGTACACTTTAAAATACGAGACTTCCGTTGGTATCCGATCAATCTTTGGACACATGTTAAGGGAGATGTACTTAACTTCATCCTTGATCAATAACTCGTCTGCATACCGGAGTTGATGAAGTTTTAGCGTTGGACCCTCGATAATGAAATGGCGTCCGTTGATTTCGGTTGAAATACCATCTGGCAAAATGGTCTTTTCCAGGACAATATTTTTAGGTGTAAAGCCCTCCGCAATCAGACTGTCGTGAAACCCACGTCGAGTAGCATAGATTGACCCTAGCGTACGTAAAAAGTGGTGGTCTTCCGTCCGATTTAATACATAGGTCCCTTTACCTTTAACACGCCTTGCCCATCCTTTCGATTCAATTTCTAATAAGACTTTGCGAGCCGTTGTGTTGCTTATAGTAAAGGTTTTTATGAGTTCATTCTCCGACGGTATCTGGTCGCCAGGCTGTAATTCTCCCTGTCTTATCTGGTCAATGATATGTTCGCTTAACGCGATAAATTTCGCCTTCCCTGCCGTAGCTGCTCGGTTTTCCCTGACTGCTTCACGCCCAATTTTCGGCAAGTCACTCATGCGATATCGGTAGAAATTTGCTCCTTTACAAAGTTAAAAGTAGACCGTACAAGGCCTGTAAATATACGATTTTCTCTTTAGAGACCTGCACAACTAGGCGAATTCAGGGCATGTTATTACTAAGTTGTAGCGTTTTAGCCTGAACCCACTCCCGTAGGCTACGGAATATAATTAGGGTGGTCCGGTTTAGCCGGACCACCCTAATTATATTCCGTAATTTACCGATGATTAGGCTGCTATCTTACTAGATAGATAATGGCCGCCCTTAGGCAAAATGACCACAGCCAGAAGCACACTCTCAGAATGAATGTGTAGACATGTCTGAAATGCTATCCTATTTTGCCAAGAATTAGGAGCTTATGAAAGTACAAACAAAAATAATCGTTAAAGCTAATGTCAGAAGTCCAGCTATGAATAAACTGGACTTGCTATACAATTTGGTGCGACAATAACCAGTCTACCAATCGGCTTTAAGATGTATCTTATGTTGGTTGATTTGTATAGATTAGTTCATTTGTTATCGTTCACGAAAAGGTCAATTGTCATCATTAATTGAACGAGTATGGATTAGCTATTAAAACCGTTCAGTTAAACGTCCAATTCATTTTCAGGCTAAGACACTAAGTCGGGGTCACTACCGTCTTTTCCTCTACCTGACCAATTTTTTTTGTTCGTCGGGGTAACTGTTCCGCTAACTGCTTTAGGCTTTTGATGGGCGGCCGCGGTTTTTCAGCTTCACCGATCAGAAAACCGTAGGGTTTTAATGATTCCACCGCATCAAAAATAACCTTGAGAATCGCCGTCAGCGGTAAGGCCAGAATCAATCCCGGCAGCCCCCAAATATTTTCCCATAACAGTAAAACGACAATGGCAGCCAGTGGGTTGATACTGACTTTAGAACCTACTACGTAAGGCGTGATAAAATTTCCTTCCACCATCTGAACCCCCAGGTAAAGCCCTACAACCGCTACTGCTTTCAACGGATTATCCTGCGTCACCAGCGTATAGGCTGCCGGTAGCAGTGAACCCAGCGAAATACCAAAATACGGAATCAGCACCAGACAGGCCCCAAAAAAGCCAAAGAACACCGCGTAGTCAACGCCTAAAAAAAACAGGCCCGCCGTCATGAGTGACCCAATAATCAGAATGACTAGTACCAGTCCGGCCAGGTAATCCTTGACGACGGTATAAATGCCCTGAAAAACCACATCAATGGCTGAGCGTTTTTCATCGGCAAAGGCTTTGTAGAAAAAGGAACGAAAGAAATCCCGGTAGAGCAGAAAGAAAAACGTGAATAACAGGACCAGAAACACATTGGTCAGTGCACTGGTGGTGGCTTCCAGGGTCGACCGTAGAATCGTTCCTCCTTCCGCCAAAAGCTGTTTGGCGTATTTCTGAGCCTGAACGGCCTGTTGTTGCCGGTTGATGTGGAAATACTCTTTAGTCATGCCCTGCAGTTTGTCCACGTATTGACCGGCCCGTTCGGTCAGTTGGGGTAGAACTTCCGAAAAGCTGCTGATTTGTAAAGAAACCGCATAAAACAAACCCACGATGAAAGCCAGTAGAAACACCAAGCAGACAATACTGGCCAGAATTCGGGGCATACGCCACTGCTCGAAGCGGTGGGCCAGGGGAAACAGCAACACCGAAAACAGGATGGCAAACACCAGCGGAATAAGCAGTCCCGATAGGGTGTGTAGTCCATAAATAATAATGACTAGTGAGAGTAATACGCAAACCAGTCGGGCCGGATAAGGCAGGTTAATAGGCGATTGTCGAAGCATCCGTTAAAACGAGAAAATGTGAATTAGTAAACAAGACGTCAGATTGTCGAACGTAAGAGCGGTCCAAATGGCTTATTCAACGAATAAACAATCCGTGTTTTTGGCTAGCCGCAGGAGTCTGAAAAAGCGAGCCCCTAATCGGCTCGATTAGGGGCTCTTTCCTATCGTTGGGCAAATCAGAAAGTAGGGAAGACCAGTAAGTTTAGTTTGGCTGATAAACCAGTTAGCCACCAGCTCTCTCACCAGAATGATGCCAGACGAATTAATCCTTACTAATTCTCTGATTATAAGTAAATTAGACAAAAGTATAGTTGTGGAATTAGGCTAAAAAGCTGATTTGTGAAGAGATTATTCCCCATAACTGCAGGTAATTATACCTAATTTATTTTATTCGCTATTCGCCTAATTTTGAGATATCCGCATCAATTCGATTGGCCTTATCATTCAGTAGTGACATCAATGATTACTGCTTAAATACGTCTTATTCCCATTTTTTGTTGATGTAGAATTTGCCGCCCCGCTCTCCCGTATGCACTACTTCTCCATGTGGGCCTTTCTGCCTTTTATCCACGGGTGTCTGGTAATCGGCCGGGGTCGCCTCCTGCGGCTGAGCTGCTTTTTGGGTCAGCGATGGCATTGGGCTGGCCGATTTTTTTTCTGCTTTGACCGCTCGGGCCTTGGCCAGGCGGTCATTTACAGACATTTTCTGCGCCGGTGGTGTCAACTGCGCCAGCCCGTCAACGGACAGCCATAGACTCGTCAGAACCAGGAGCCAGTATGCGTTTTTTTCATCGGTCATTACAGTTGATGGTTAATTCTATCATTTGGTAGATAAACCGCTACGTCAACCGATGGCCTATCGGCGTCTGCTTAACGTACATTGTCTTCCTTTCCAGGACGATCAGCCTTCTTTGATTACTACTAGACCAAGGCAATTGTTTTCGAGCCGAGTTCTGACCGACTCAAAGGGAACTGCCACTCTTAACCAACGTATTCAAACAGAGCTAACAAGCTGCCCAAACTGGTGATAATGAGTACTTACAGTTTCCTTAACTCATTCATTATCTGCGGATTTAACCGGCTACTAATTCCCCATACTGGGGTCTTATAACCCCGTCCTATCCCAATGCTAACCTGGTCCTGTTGCGGCAATCAATAGACCATTGGCTGCATGGCCCGTTTTTCCTTGATGGCACAGTTTTATCAGTAACCCTCGTATCGTATCAATAACCTCATAAACCCATGAAACGCTTTTTAACGGGACTGATCGCTGGATTAGCCATTAGCTACCTGACCGCTCCACGACCGGGTGTTCAAACCCGCAGCCAGTTGAGTCAGGCGGTTACCGAGCGAGTCAATGGCATCAAAGCCATCAAACAGCAGTGGGACGTAACGAGAGATCAGGTCATCAAGTTAGTGGATATGCTGAAAAGTCAGATGGCTTATTTTCAGTCAGAAACAACCGGGCTGATCGATTAGTCAGGCCCCTATCTATTCCGTACCAGTACGTCCTTTATTGGTTGACTATCAATCGTTTCTAGGCTGTTTCCATGAACAATCCTTTTCCATCCGATGACGTGTCAGCCAGCAATATGCCCTTAAAAAAGGATAAGGTGGTTGAAGAAAGTGTAGTCATTCCGCTTCTGGAAGAACAGCTTCATGTAGAAAAGCAACTCGTCGAAACGGGCCGGGTCCGCATTACTAAAACAGTCCTGGAGGAGCCTCAAACGGTTCAGATCCCCCTGACCAGCGAAACCGTCGAGATCGAACGGGTTAGCCTGAATCAGTACGTCGATGAGCCACCCCTAACGCGTCAGGAAGGGGAGACGACGATCTACCCAGTCCTAAAAGAAGTACTGGTGGTGGAAAAGCGGCTGATGCTGATCGAAGAAATCCGGGTTACCCGACGACAGAGCCAAACCCGGCAAACTCTTTCGGTGCCACTCCGCCGGGAAGACGTCCGCATCGAACGTATCGATGCTACTTCGGAACGACCGGCTCCCCCGGAGTCTTCGTTATAGATATAGTTACATTTTCACCCTTTATCTCGTACCATCATGGCCCAACAAACAGTAGTCGGCATGTTCGCCAATGCCTCCGACGCGCAGAAAGCTGTTGATCAATTAATGAATAGTGGTTTTAGCCGTAGTCAGGTAGACCTGTCGGCTGCCACCCAAACGAGTATGGGCGATTCCGAGGCAATCATCCCGGATCGCCACGTGAACACCTCCGGCACCCGAACCGAAGAGATCGTCGATGATACGAAAGATGTCGGCAGCAGCATTGGTAATTTCTTCAGTAATCTGTTTGGGGACGATGATGCGGACGAAAGGCAGAAATACGCCCGGGTGGCCAGCCAGCATTCGGTCGTAACCGTACACACCGAGACGGACGATGAAGCCGAGCGGGCGGCCGATATTCTGGACGATGTCGGTGCGATCGACGTGAACGAAAAAGCGGCTACCTATGATAGTTTGACTAAAGCCCCGAGCGCATCGATGGGAGCCGCGATTCTTACGCCGGAAGAGATGACCCGTGCCGATAATCGCACCATGCCAACGGATGGCGATCAAACTATCAAGGTGATCGAAGAAAACCTGGAAGTTGGCAAGCGTACGGTTGAAACGGGTGGTGTGCGGTTACGCAGCCGTATCGTGGCCAAGCCCGTTGAAGAAACGGTTCGTCTGCGGGAAGAACGGGTAACGGTCAACCGGACGCCGGTCAGTCGGCCAGCAACGGCCGCTGATCTGAATGCTTTTCAGGATGGCCAGATCGAGATGACCGAACACGCCGAAGTGCCGGTGGTATCGAAAACGGCGAACGTGGTCGAAGAAATCTCAGTGGGCAAAGCCGTCACCGAACGGGATGAAGTCATTCGCGACACGGTACGGAAAACGGAAGTAGATGTCGAGGATATAGGTAGAACGGATCAGCCGGATAACGTAACGTATTCTACTAAGTAAGCTATGGATCGTCAGCCGACATGGGCCACTGTGTCGGTTGACGTTTCTTTTGATGTAGGCAAACTGAATCGGCTCGGTTTCAGAACTGAGTACCCTCCATTCACGACAACACATTCCAGACGCATGAGTACTTTTTTTACCCCCCTCTACAAAAAGCTTTTCGCGGACTCTATTCCAATGCCCGTAAAGTCAGCTAAGGCGCCAACCGGTTTTTGGGCCAATGCCTGGATTATTTTGCGCGAGGCCTTCACGGCGTTTGGGGACGATCACTGCCTCAAGTTAAGTGCCTCACTGGCCTACTATACAGTTTTTTCGCTGGCCCCGCTGCTGGTGCTGGTGATGGCCCTGCTGAGTATTTTTCTTGGCCAGGACGCTATTCAGGGTCAGGTCTTTTCCCAAATCAATGGGCTGATCGGGAACGATGCTGCCCGGCAGGTGCAGGACATGATCAAACACACGACCATCTCTCACCAAACGAATACGGCCCTAGTCATCAGTATTGTTACGTTACTGCTGGGTGCCACCAGCATTTTCGCCGACATTCAGGATTCGATCAACCAGATATGGGGTGTCAAGGCTAAACCAAAAAAAGGCTGGCTCAAGCTGATTAAGGATCGGTTGTTATCCTCCTCGCTGGTTGTCAGTTTGGGCTTTTTGCTGTTGGTGACTTTTATCATCAATGGACTGCTGCTGACGCTGAGCGACGGGTTGACGCGCTACTTTCCGTCGGTGAGTGTGGGGCTCATCAGCGCGCTCAATTTCGGGGTCAGTACGGTGGTCGTGACGCTGCTGTTCAGTGTGATCTTTAAAGTGTTGCCCGATGTCAATATTGCCTGGAAGGATGTCCGCTGGGGCGGCTTTCTGACGGCGATGCTGTTCATGCTGGGTCGGTATCTGATTGGGCTGTACATCGAAACGACCGGTACGGGTTCTGCCTACGGCGCTGCGGGGTCGCTGATCGTGATCCTGACCTGGATTTACTACATGGCGGCTATTCTTTATTTCGGCGCCGAGTTGACCCAGGCCTACGCCAATCAGGTTGGGGTAAAAATCGAACCCTCCGATCAGGCCGTGTACGTAGAGAAGACGGAACGGGAAGTCAGTCATCTGGCTGATGCGCACTGAACGGACGCTTAGTCAGGCAGTACCGGAACAATTCATTCGTTGAGGGGTTACTATTACAGGATTATTGGTTAGCTTTTCCAGTCAACGGGTACCGTATCATTCGCTATAGTCGATCATTCTTTCCTAGCCATACCAGGTAAATAGGCTCGTTAGTATCTGTGTTTTTTCGTTCGCTGACTATCCCCTCGTTAGACCTGCGCTCTTTCTGGATGTGGGTTGTTGGTATGACTTTATGTACGCCAGCGGCTGTTGCTCAGTCGGATACCAGCACTAACCGGCGCCTTCGACTCGATTCAACCCACCTAAAAGTACGAACGCTACGGCAAAAAGCTGTCCAAAACGGTCACATCGATTCGCTATTGGCGCTGAAAATCAATGCCCTGGCTCCATTACGTAGTGAGCGTGACAGTGTATTCTATACCCGCCTGAAAACCCGGATGTACAAACAACGACTAACGCGCCAGTTGTATGATGCTGTTTTTTTAAGACGTTTATATGTACGTCGTCAACCAAAAGTGGACAGATGCGGGTGAAAAAAGAAGAGACGGTTTTACCCACTTTGGACGCGCTGAAAAATATGACTTTTCCGTCGTTTCAACATTGACAACCGCTTGATTTTTTGCCGTTCGACTAAGATCTGATCTTGACGGCCCCAGTAGGCATCGGCTGGGCGGACGTTTTCTAGTGATTCATGATAGCGCTGATGATTATAGTAGTCTACCCATTCCGTCAGGCGACTGATCAGTTCATCGGGGCTGTAATAGTGTTCGAGTAATAACACGTTTTTCATCGACCGATGATACCGCTCAATTTTGCCTTGGGTCATGGGGTGAAACGGAGCACAGCGAATATGCTCCATGCTTTCCCCTTTCAAATACTCCTTCAGATACCGTGACACATAGACCGACCCATTGTCGGACAAAATACGAGGTCGTTGGCCAGTCTTCAAACTACTGGCATGCAAAGCGGCTTGTACCGTCCGCTCCACATCGACCGCTTGCATGCCTGAACACAGTTCCCACGCCAAAATGTAACGCGAGTAGTCATCCAACACTGTCGAGAGATAATACCAACCCCAGTGCTTGATCTTGAAGTACGTAAAATCGGTCTGCCAGAGTTGATTCGGTGCTGTAGTCGGATTATAAAAGTGGTCGGCCGCTTCCATCAATCGATAGGCAGGGGTAGTAATCAACCCTCGGCTCTTTAGAATCCGGTAGACCGTGGACTCCGAGACAAACCACTGTTCATTATCAACAATATGGCAGGCTAGCTCTCGACAGGAAAGATCAGGCCTTTGTAAGGCTAACTCAACAATCCGATCTTTTTCGGCGGCTGGGAGTTGATTCCAGCCACTGGTCCGTCGGTAAGGTTGGTCCATCAAGCCATCATAGCCATTGGTTAAATAGCGTTTGTACCAACCGTAAAAAGTGGATCGGTTAATACCCAGCTCCCGCAAGGTGGCCTTAACACCAAGTGGCGACTGTTCGACTAGCGTTATAATCTCCATCTTTTCTGACTGAGTCATGTGATGATCGGGATTAATCGTCGGCTTTAAGGCTTTTTTTTAATACCCGATTCTCCAGACTCAATTCAGCCACCAGTTGTTTAAGGGCTTCATTTTCGGACTTGATAGATTGTACCTCCGGAGCAGTGGCTTCCCGGGTTGTATCACCGGCTAATCGCTTTTTACCCGCTTCCAGGAACTCTTTACTCCAGCGATAATAAATATTGGTATTTAGACCTTCTCGCCGACAGATCTCGGCTACTGACTGTTCGCCCTGCAAACCTTCCAGGACAATGCGGATTTTTTCTTCAGCGGTGTACTGCCGTCTGGTCTGTCGCTGGATGTCTTTGATAATCGATAAAGCAGGCTTACGCTCGGCAGATGTGGAAGGTGAAAAAGCTGCCGGTTATCCTTTGGATGTTTTGGCTGAATTGGACATTACTAAGGTGATTTAGATGAAACAACCGGGTCGCCGGTGCGATTAATGAATTGTCTCTTCCCATTTTCACCCCATTTGTCCACTTTTACTTGACGACGTACAGTTTAACTCAGATAATCCGCTGCCCGTTGGTGAAGAGGGTACAATCTGGCCAAGTCGGTTTTATGCTGAGTTGTATTTACAGAAAGACCTCCAAGAGTTTCAAGTCTGGCAAAAGGAGCAGAGTCGGTTGAAAGAGCAACAGCAGACACAGCTCCGAATCCAAAAGGGGCAGGCCCGTTAGGAAGCTTCGGACGAGTTTTATCGTAGGCATCCTATTCCGTTCGCTTTCTCGATCGAAATAAAAGAGGCCTTGAGCGGATTAAGTGCCAGCAGTTGGGGCGATGGCCAGAAACGCAATACAGTTTATCACATCTATACCCAGGAAGAAGTAAGATTAGGTCGTTTGTACCGGCCAAAAGGCGAATTTTTGTGTAGTCCTGTTAAAAGCCGTTCAGGAGCCAATTGGAGTGATTCACTGGGTAAAGACAGCCACCGCCTAGACGCTGACGGCATTAAACAAGTACCAACCTGTAAACGCTGTCTGGATATTCTTAAGCGCTTCTCAAAAACTAGTGAGTAATTCATACTACTTTATGAATTCAGATACAGACCAACCAGACCCCAGCATGGAGCCTATACATGTTGCCTGCGAAAAAATGATTTACGACCTATACCTACAAAATCAGCCTGGTTTGGTTGCATCCATTGATCAGTTAATCCGGATGGGACACAGTCCAACCCATATTGCTAATCGTGTTAAATCGATAATTCCGGTAATTAGCCAGGTGGATAATCACGTATTTTTAATAGCTATGTATTTACTCAGACGTCAACTTTCCAGAAACTAAACCTTGGCTGGTGTCAAAAATTTTTGATACCAGCCAAGCGGATTCGTCAGCCAGGTAAGGAGCGAGATTTATTCACTACACAAAACACTACACACCACTAAATGTATACTAAACACAAGGGATTAAGGGGAAAAGAGTGTTTTAGAAGATTTATTTAACCCCTAAAATCGCTTGCAATGGCTATATGATCGTCGTAAATTAGCTAATAATCAAACAGTTAGCAAATTTATGAACGCCTACTTAATTGATCCCACAACCCGTACCATTTCACCAGTCGAAACGGACTTTTCGCTACCAAGCATTTATAATTTGCTCGGTTGCAGCCTGATTAGCAGTGCGGCAGGACAAACGAATGGTGATGTGCTGTTCGTCGATGATAATGTGTCAGATGATGAGCATGAAGCGTTCCGGTTTGGTACCTGGGAAATATACTCGAAAGCTCTGGTGGTTGGTACTGACCGCTCCGGCGAAACGGTCAGCCCAAAAAATCCGATTGAGTTGTATGAAACTCAGATCGATTGGTTAGGAGCAAAAATGTTTGAACCCAACGTTGCGTTCTTATCTTTTCCGGAAAGTGCACGCCTAGAACGTGATGCAGAAGACCGCATGGCTACCAGTTTACAGGAGAATCTTGATTGGTGGGATGCTTTCCTGAAACGAAATAAAATTGATTAAAAATAGCCCCTAACCTCTATGGTTAGGGGTCACCTAAAAAGTAGCTAAACCCATTCAAAAAGTGTCATGCAAACAACAGGAAAACCTTTAGATTTAACAGCCCTGTTAACTGGGAACACAGTTCAGGCGCAGTAGCGACGATCAGCCAGGACACAGCATCAACGTTCGAGTTTTTTACAAAAGAGGGTACTATCCCATCTACGGGCTATGGTCAGATCGAGTGGACCTTCACGGACGATTCACAGCAGCCCCGCATTGAACACATCGGTATCTGGTGGACCAACGATAATCTTGATGATTACGACGGGGTATTTGAGTTGCCTAAACAGGCTATCGAATTTATCCAGAGTTTTGGCCTGCAAGTTGGACCGGATTTTACCCGTTAATTCTTATTTTTGATTGTATTATGAACTCGGTACAGGAAGCCAGGCGCTATATGGACAATGCCCGCGAACTCTAACGGGAGAAAGCCGGGAGACAAAATGGTCAATATCACGATCGTAAATACGTCCGTATGGCGGGTAACACGGCTTACAATGGTATTCTTGTCGCACTGGATAGCCTTTTAGAAGAAAAGAAAAAAGGCCGTAAAGATCCGGGCCCGCAGCGGCGTACCGTGCCGGGCGGTGACGTGGTATAAATCGCAGTTGGCTAAACTGGATAAACGGCTGTTAGATATTTTTGTACTGGCTTATGATACGCTTCATTTAGCGTTAGGGTACGATGGTAATTTAGACGCAGATGTAGCGCAGGCGGGCTTAAAAAGGGCTGACACGATTATCAATTGGGTCGAACAGCGAACGACTACCGTTTAAGTAGAAATCCATTCAGCTTCTACTAAAGACTGAATGGATCTGGATCACTACACGAATGCTACTTAGACACTAAACTTCACTACTTCAGTATGCCAGGAGATTCACGGGCAAAAATGAATTGACCGATCTGGCGTATATCATTAATCGTAATTCCCGAAACATCGTTGATATAAGGTATGTATCGATCAGCGTAGGGTGAAGCCGTTCCATACACGTAACCAATATTAATTCGAAACCGAAAATCCGTTTTCGTTGGATACGCCAACCGTTCAACCATCACACGTACGTTGCCAGGAGCCGAAAATTTGTCCTGAAGGTACCAGACGCCATAGATATACCCAGCCGCATTGTTGCTGTTACCCGAAAAATTGGCGTATGAGAAACTTCCTAAAGGAGTCTTCTGAAACGTAGGTCCGGTACCACTCCCATCAATGTATAATTTAAGCGAATCAGTACCGCTTGGCTCAATAAGGAGTTTATAATTACCCGTAATTGCTTTAGGGTCGGGCGTGAATGCATAATCCTGGCCCTCAATGGTTGGTACATGATTACCTGCCCATTTAATGTAAACAGCCGGAAATTCACCAGACAAATAAACTTTAGGATCGGATGAATTGACTAATACAGTCTCCGAGGTTACGGGATCCTCCCCTCCCCCTTTTTTACAACTTAAGTTAACTGCAATCAGAGTCAGGAAAAGAATAAGTCGGTACGATTTCATGATGCATTTTTCCAGTTGAATGTACAACAGCCCTAAAATTGATATCCAAATGCTTTAGTTACTATAACCTCTGACAAAACACTTATCAAACGGAGCAGTCAGAAGCCCTGTTTAGCGGCTTGACTTGACAAAAACCAAGTCGGTCCCACTCAAATCAGGCTACAAACATACCCAGTCCACCCAGATGAATTTTTGGTGGATAAAAAAAGATGAAGGGGAAGAAGCCGTTTTCTTATATATGATTTCAATTTTTAACTTGCGAAAATTATTCGTATATTAGAGTCACAAACAGGGATGAACGCAAAAGCGTTTTTCGGGCAATTGCTGTACATAAAACATCAGAAAGTAGCTGCCTTGAGCCATCAACATGTGTAATTAAGCAACATCGGACATGAAAGCTACCAGTATCACCCATGAGCAGCTCGAAGCAACCCGGCAGGCGGGTGATTTTAAATTAGTGGCGGTTGCCGGCTCGGGCAAAACTACCACCCTCATCGAGTACGCTGCCTCCAGGCCTGTGCTGAGTTCGGGTCGTTCACCCCGAATCCTCTACCTGGCTTTTAACCGTACCGTACGCCTGGAAGCACAAGCTCGTTTCGCCCGGCGTGGTCTAACAAACGTTACAGTACATACGGCTCACTCATTGGCCTATAGCTATGTGATCGTCCGGCAGAGGTATGTGCTGAGCGCCGGGGGCGACTACTCGATTCAGGACATTGCAGTTCAGCTTGGCTTCACGCAACGAACTATGCTGGCTGGCTGTATGATGGCCAGCCACGTCAAAAAGCTGTTCAGTTACTTCTGCAACTCAAAAGCAGTAACCGTCGAGCAGCTGGACTACCTGGCTATTATTGACCCGGCTGATGCGAAAAGTCGCCGGTTTGCCCGGCAAAACAAGGAAAAGATCTACCGGTATGCGCAGCAGCTCTACACGCAGATGGATACCAACAAATTGCCTTGTACGCATGACTTTTATCTGAAGAAGTTTCAGTTTGTAGCTCCTCCTTTGCCCTACGACTATATCCTCTTTGATGAGGGGCAGGATGCTTCGGAAACGATGCTGGAAGTGTTTATGCAGCAACCGGCAACGAAACTGATTGTCGGCGATCCTCACCAGCAAATCTACGGGTTTCGACATGCTGTAAACTCCCTGGACAAGTTCGATGCGCCAACGCTGTACCTGAGTCAGAGTTTTCGTTTTGGAGACGAGGTTGCTCAACTGGCGAACTACGTACTGGGCTGGAAAAGCAGTTTCGATACGGGCCAGCTCACTACGATTAAAGGAGTAGGAAAGCATCAGCCACCAGTTGCGCCCATACACGCGACGATCGGCCGTACGAACGTAGCGGTTCTGGCCAAGGCCATTGATATGCTATGTATTGAAGAGCAGATTGGGTCCTTATACTTCGAAGGGCGGTTCGAAACCTACACCTACATGGACAGTGGCGGATCGCTTATGGATATCTATTACCTGTATCAGGATAGACTGGATCGGGTCCGCAGTCCATTAATTAAAACCATGGGCCATGTTGGTGAACTGAAGCATTACGTTGATCAGACCGGCGAGGCCTCTATGCGCCTGGCGCTCGAAATTGTTGAGACGTACCAGGACGCCTTACCTGAATATATTGAGCAGATCCGGCAGGCCCATGTCGACGATTCCATGCGACACGTGGCCGACCAGATTTTTTCGACCGTTCACCGATGCAAGGGGATGGAATACGACGGAGTGACGTTGTGCGATGACTTTATTGAAAAGAAGGGAGTGTCCGAAAAACTGGCGGATAAACAGAATCCGGCCAATCTGCAGGCGTTGCACGAAGAAATAAACATGCTATATGTAGCCTTAACCCGCAGTCGTCAGCAAGTAAGAATCCCGGATACGTTACGGGCCAGTTTTAGTTTCGATCGAGCGGCGCTGGCGCCTATTCCAGCTGAGAACCGCACTCAGCAGCGCAGTGAATCCGCACTTACAGGCCAAGGTGAAACGGCAAGTGGACAAGTTACCAAACTCCGGGCTACAGTCTGAATGGATTAATCCGTTGTGTTATGACAGAATCTTCGAAGAAAAAAAACGCCGGTCGCCCTGAGAAACCCGTTGAGCAGCGGCTTATCCACAAAGTTACTGTAGCCTTCACCCAGCAGGAATTTGCCGATTTGAAGTGGACAGCAGAAAATCAGCCGGCACGGGGCTCCAAACCTTCTCCAAAAACCGACAAAGCGACAGCGCATTACATACGCACGTTGGTTCTGCCCGAAGTTGAAACATTTGTTCGGACACACCGGCCTGTACTTCCCGGCGACGACTCAGACGTTCTATAAGGACCAGTCCGGTACTGATAGGGGACTTTGAGAAGAGCATCCGTACCGGTGCCCGCGTTTAGGGCTCAAAAAACGCTTTTTTTCAAAATATCTTATTTGATATTAGATTTACGAAAATAGAAGCTCGGTCTTGTTGATTTAAATAACCTTAGGGCATTCAATTAGGACAATCCAGTTGGGAATTTTTACTTTTAAGGTACAAACGGTTTAAGATATGAAAAAGCAAATCGTGGTTGCGGTAGCCAACAACAAAGGTGGCACGGGAAAGACAACAATAACGCTTAACCTGGCAGCTGGTCTACAACGACTGGGGAATAAGGTATTGATGGTTGATCTGGATGCCCAGGCTAACTTGACGAGCGCGGTGGGTTTTAAAAACCTCAAACGTCACGTGGGTCAGTTGTTGATCGATGAGATGGAATGGGATGAAGTTATCCTCAAGGGAAAGGTAGAGTCTACGGATGAGGCCGAAAGCTGGACGCAGTTAGATTTATTACCGGCCGCCCGGACAATGGTTTCTCATGAATCAGCCCTCAACGCGAGTGGTGCCATGCTGGAGCTCCGTTCTCATCTGGAGGGAAAAGACTACGATTACGTATTGATCGACTGTCCGCCTAGCCTGGCTGCTTTTACAACCAACGCTCTGGCGGCGGCCGATTACTACCTGGTGCCTATGCAGGGTGAGAATTTTGCGTATATCGGCCTGGATGAAATGCTGAAGTATGTAACCAAGCTGAAGCGCAATATGCGGCTCGATATCAAACTGGCTGGTATTGTCAAAAATAAATTTAATTTGACGACCACCTTCGCCCGCCAGATCGAGGAAGCGCTGGCTAATCAGAATGTGCCCGTTTTTAAAACGGCGATCCGCCAGTTCGTTGGACTCATGGAATGTACCGTTGTTCACAAGAGTATATTCGATTATGCGCCTAAGTCGAACGGTGCCGCTGATTTCAGCGCATTAGTCAACGAATTGATTCAGGCCACTCAACTGCAGCAGGAAGGTACTGCTGTCAAACCTCTGTAAACGGTAGTCGACCATGGAAGCCAAAAAAGACAGAAAGAAAAATTTCGCCAACTTCATCACCAATCTGCATGAAGAGGATACGACTGAGGTCGAAACGTTAGAACCGGGCACGCAGGTACTTTCACTTCGATCGGAGCTGGAGGATACGGTACCGGAGCTTTCACCGCTTGAGGAACACGAACAGACGACCAGGCAGGAATTAGAGGCCATCATCCAGGAGGGGTTAGATACGTATCTTACCGTCGGCACCGCGCTGTACCAGATTCGAGACGCAAAATTATACAGGAGCACTCACCTTTCCTTAAAAGCGTACCTGGCTGAACGCTTCGAAATAGGCCGGCAACGGGCCTACCAACTGATGGAAGCGGCACAGGTTGTCAATGCGTTAATGGCAGAGGTGCAAAACACTGATGATGACACGAATGTGGCCATTGTCATGCCTAAAAAAGAATCGCACGCCAGCGCACTGGCTGATGTACCTAAAGAACAACGGAAGCGGGTTTGGGACGAGGTTAAAAAGGACGAGGAGCGTACTGGGAAGGCAATTACAGCGAAAAAAATAAGTGAGAAGGCTGAGGCCATAACCGGTGTCCCACGTAACAGTAAACCGCCCAAAGATCAGAAACCACGCGGGGAGAAGGAAGCCGCCGAGGAGTTTCTGACCGATCAGGCCAGCTTAACAGCGGCCGCTATGGGGCAACCCCGGGAGAAGAATAAGGTACCTGATGCTACCTGGCTACCCTCAGAGAA
This sequence comes from Spirosoma pollinicola, assembly GCF_002831565.1. Classification (NCBI taxonomy): domain Bacteria; kingdom Pseudomonadati; phylum Bacteroidota; class Cytophagia; order Cytophagales; family Cytophagaceae; genus Spirosoma; species Spirosoma pollinicola. Next base: position 7,880,435 of record NZ_CP025096.1, read on the forward strand.
GCCAACAGAAGAAGTCAATGAGTTGAAAATCGTTGACTTTTCCGGGGGAGAATTGGATGAGACTTCAGTAGATTCAAATACGACGGTAGGAGAGAAGTCATCAGAAACGAATGACCATTTGGAGAGGCTACGTAAAGCTTTCCTGAATGCACAGCCGGCAGATCTGGTAATAAAAATAAGTGCTCGTCTTCTGCAAGACGAACAGGTTGTTGAAGATTGGCAAGTATTGCGGCAGGATAAACAAATCACTGACGAAAATGGCTTCGCTTCATTAACGCTGCAGGAAGCTTTAAGACTTGGTATCCTGAATGATTACCTGTCTCAATTGTCCTAAAATGAATTGGCTATTATCACATCAGGCAGCACGAGCTTCGTGCTGCCTTTTTTTATACTTACGATCAACAGATCAAATCTGCCAAATCACTTCACACTTTCCAGACACAACACTATTTTATTAAAAGGAAGTAGCCATTAGTGAGGTGCTTAACGCACCGGGAAGAAGGGGAAGGGGGGTGGATTATAGTAGTTATAGTGCTGGTTTTCAGCTTGTTATATGTTTATTTATGTGCTATTTTTAGGTAGATAAACAAACAAAAATAGCCAATGAAAACCATCTCAACATTTGCATCTGCCCTGCTGATGCTCACCCTGTCAACCTCGTTTGGGCAAACTCCCAAGCCCACGTCCACCACGCCAAAAGCCGTTACCGCCCTTACTGGTAAACCGGCATCGAGCCCGAAAGCGGTGTCCACTACCGCCCCCGTCGTCACCAAAACCAGTTCGACGACCGCAGCATCCAGTACGCCCAAAGCCAGCACCACCCCTACGACGTTTACCCCGGTTCAATCGACAGGCCCCAACCTTTCATTGAAAAATCTGATCACCCAGGCGTTACAAGACGACAGCACTCGAACGGCAAAAAAAGCGGGTACTATTGGGGTTGGTCTTACGTATTATCTGAACGGGAGTTTACTGGCCGGTGCTATGGTTCGACGGCGTGCGGCCTACTTCACAGCGGGAGTTGGCTTATACGCCAATAAAACCAGCAGCTTTACACCTGTTAACGACGTACTGTTCTATGGGGGTGGTGGCTTGATTACAAGCCGTCAGGTAAGTATTGGCGGCTATTTGTCCATGACGATGGTATCAAGTCCAGCTTATACATCGACGCCGACCGGCTACGAAGCGGTAACGCATAAAACGCCCACCTTTGGTTTAGGAGTATCCGCTGGGTATCAACTCAATCATGTGCTGATTTCTGCCAACATCCATAACCAGTTTGGGCTGGGTCTGGGCGCTACCTATTTCTTCTAATTAACCGGGTCAGGATATACCCTGACCCGATTCTCACCTATAAACGCAATACAATGATTGAGACAATGCTTGCTGTGTACGTTCTGATAATGCACGTATTTACAAAAATTGGAAAGTACATACTTTCACCCCTGGCGCATATAATCGCCTTTACAACGGCTCTCATGATGATTTTAACAGCTATCGGATTCTGGTACGGATTTCGGTTGTTAGTCTGGTTCGCCAAACAGGTTTACAAAGCGTTCAGCAGAAAGCCATCTGTACCATCACCCGAATTAAGGGCCAGTACAGAATAGGCAAATGGGACTATGTTCTATCTGGATCATAGTCCCATTTCAAGCGTCTGCTTCACTACACGGGCCGAGCCACGGTTCAGCTTCCTGCGGTCGCCAACCGCCACTCGACCTTATAATAGCCCACTCTCAAACCCTTCCACTCATCATGACTGGCCTGGTTACACCATTCCGATCATGATTCGATTCAGGATTAGAGAGCCGTCTCTACCAAACCTGACGACAATACACAGGACTACACCTATTCGCGTTTAAGCCGCTTGCGCGGGAGATAAAGGGGAAAGTGGTGGGTTAATTCATTGTATTACAGTTGGTTATGTTTGAAAGTAGCCTATTTTGGACGTATCTTTAGACTATAATTAACCGGCAAAAAGGCATGTGGCAGGCTGATACAGTACTCCAGGTTTTAAAAGGAAAAACGCATTCCCGTTTCTTTCTGGCAACGGACGACTGTAGCGGCTGGCAACTGCCTAATAGAGTTAGAAACAGTAAGGTTGAGGACGAAATCAAGAAAATTCAGGCTGAATATGGATATGGCTACATCATCCATAAAACCTTGCCTTCCAAGCCGAAATCACGACGACAAAGATCATGAAGAATCTATCGGACCACCGAGCGGCTGAATTTAAACGGGCCATCGGGCAAGCCAAACGTCAGGGTATTCTTATCAAGACATCGGTTTTTAGTGATAATCATCCGGGCCCGCAGCGGCGGACCGTGCCGGGCGGTTGCGCTACGGTATGGTGCTTACGCACCCATTCACCGAATTCAAACCAATGCGTTTTCACTGATGCGGGAGTCTGAAAGCTGGGTTCAATTTGGCAGAGCAGATCAGTGGACGTTTTGCTCTGCACAGGAAGTGCAACGGCTTTTGCCAGGTGGTTACATTAAAATAGAATTTTCCCGACCGGTTGAAATGGGTAATCAATCAGAAATGGGAAAACGAATGGCTATTCTGCTTTGTACAAATGTTCCAGTAATGAATAGATTGCTCTAATTCTTTATCTTCACTAACCCTAAATCGTATGAAAAAGATACCTGATTCTCGTTGGCTATTTTACGGATTGAGACTCATGTTAGCCGTCATCTTTCCCCCTTTTTATTTTTTACTGCGCAGACGTTGGAAGGTAGCTATTATTCTTACTATTCTAATGATTGCGCTGGCTAATTGGCATCGATACATCATTGTATTTGCGGTTATACTAGCTTTTGTCGGCGAGATCGTTCAAATTATAACCGACTTAAAGTATGGGGTAGGGCAGGAGGATACTCAACCCACCACCGCCTTGCCCCGTAAACCACTTAAATGACCCTGTGTCTTACTCAAACGACTTTTCACAGCGTGGCGTCACCAGTTGAGTAGAAACTATAGGAACTGGATGGTGTCAAAAATTTTTGACACGTTTAGGCTTCGTTCTACATTTGAGTCAGCGTCAATAACTACTGCAAAAATTGTGCTCTTATGACCGGCACGGAAGTTAAACGGCATGAATACTACCGCAACGTTACTTACTATCGCTCTAACGGGCTTATTGCTGATGTATCTGATTCAAAGCCGAGGTCACTACTCTCGATTTACACGGACCCTGATGGATGTACTCGCAGCGATTACGCTGAGCAGTGGTCTAGTGGTCTTGTTACGTCTGCTGTTCGGAGACTAATTATTTATTAGGTTTATCTCAATCCTATAATCATCACCTTCTTGGAGTCCTGTATGCTATGATTTCAACTCAGAATGGCGAAGCTTTTGGCTCGACCGAACATGGTGTATGGTATGAACGTATTTGTTTGCTGGACGGTAAAACCTACCGGCATGAATTGCCCCTTACGCTGGAATCCTTTCAGCAAAGTTATGAACGTATGCGTAGTGGAGTTGTCATTCAGGATGCTTTTCCAACACTGGCACCACAGGATCGGGACGGGGTCGCCCGAGCGATTTATTCTGTCCGGTATTACACCTCAGCGGTGGGATAAAATGTTTCCACCATTACCGGCCCTGGACGAAACCGTAATTAGCCAGATCCTGCAAGAGCTGAAGCCGGTAATCGTGGATTTATTTGGCAATGACTCCAGCAAGCCGTTTAATCTGGAAGGGTTGACCATCGAAGCCTTACTTGATTACCCGAGAATTGATGATTCACTACGAAGCCAGGCACTGGGTTGGGTAAGAGCCTGGGTTGAAAGAGAAGGATTTCTTAATCCGTCAATGAATTCTGCTTCATAAGCAGGAAACTGCTTTCTACGTTGGCTGGCAATCCTGACGTCAGGATTGTCAGCCATTCGAGTTGATGACCCGCACCGGCTGACTTATATGGATGCGTTTTGGCTACTACACTACACGATTACAACACTTATTTTATTCTGGGAAAAAGGGGAAAGGCGTTTAGTTAACTTCCTGTCTTTCAGCTAGTTGACTTCAAAAAGGGGGCCGTTTTGCGTATCTTTATATAGTTGATACGAGGGCGGCACCGACCTGTAATTTCGGGTAATACAATGAACAAGACGACCAAATTTCCCCAGCAACCGAAAACCGACATTTATCAGGTAATCACGAATCAGATTATTGCCGAACTTGAAAAAGGCAAACTACCATGGCGGAAGCGGTGGGGGGTACTGCCAAACGGGAAAGCCGAAGTAGCCCGTAACTACCTGACCAAACAACCATATACTGGTATCAACAGCGTGCTTCTAGGTTGCCGCTCGGTGGAACGTCCTTACTTTCTAACCTTCAAGCAGGCAGCTCAACTAGGGGGTAGCATCCGCAAAGGGGCCAAAGGCATACCTATCGTTTATTGAAATGTAATCGAAAAAGAAAAGGAGACAACGAACCGGAAGGGGGAAACGAAGACCAAAGCTGTCGGTATACCGTTGTTAAAGCCTTATTATGTTTTCCACGTATCAGACGTTGAAGGCATCGCCATCGAGCTACCAACGTTGTTACCAGTTCAGGAACCAGCGAAGGAGCTCGTTATAGACCAGTGTGAAGCCGTTCTTGCCAGTTACAAAAACGGGCCAGTCCTTGTGCATAATAACCCCAAACGGGCCTGTTACAGTCCGTTATATGATCGGGTGAACATGCCAACTCTACCAGCTTTCGACTGCCCCGAAGCCTATTATTGGACCTTATTTCACGAACTCGTTCATTCTACGGGTCATCGTGATCGGCTGAACCGCGATGAACTGGTTCATTCGGATCGATTCGGGGGAGAAAAATATGCAAAGGAAGAATTAACGGCTGAAATGGGCGCTTGTTTTCTGGCGCTCAGTAGTGGGATTGACATTACTGATAACCGATTGATTACAAATGCTGTTTCGTATCTGCAAAGCTGGTTAGGGGCTTTGAAAAATGACAAGACGCTGATCGTACGTGCAGCTGGTCAGGCTCAGAAAGCGGTTAATTTTATAACAGGCCACTCTATTACCGAGCCAGAACCATTAGCGGCATACGCAGCCTAAAACGATTCCAGAATAACAATGATACATAAAGTAGTTTCCAAGCTACTTTATGTATCAACTACACTTAACTCAACCCATGACCAGAACGGTTTATATTCAGGCGTTAGATCAATTTCCCATTGACAAGCCAGGCGTTGACGCACTATTAGGCTTCAAACAGATGGGCGTAGCAACAAAATTTTACGAAACTATTGACCAGGTACCTCTGCATCCGAGTGTGTTGGTAGTCGGGTTTGCCGATGATGTAAGATATTGGCTTATGGCAATGGGTATACCTATGCCTGGTTCAATAACCTTACCTAAGCAACTTCATTACTATGCAGGAAGAGCAATCCAGCAGACAACACTGGAGCAGGCGTTGATCCAGACGGAATACCCCTATTTTATAAAACCAACGCTGCATAAACTATTTGAAGCCCGTATAATTGAACAGACTTCCGATTTGATAGACATCGTTAATACAGTCCCGTTAAGCATCGAAGCTTTGACATCCATACCGGTGACGTTTACGTCTGAATACCGGGGGTTTATCATTGAAGGAAAATTGGTGGGTCTAAAGCACTATAAAGGCAATTTATGCCTTTTCCCGAGCTGCGAGATTATTAACCGGGCGATCCGCGATTTTACCGAACAACCATTGGCGTTCAGTATTGATTTTGGTCTGGATTCACTAGGTAGAACCTTACTCGTCGAGTGCAATGATTTCTGGAGCCTTGATAGTTTTGGGCTTGATCCCAAGCTGTACGCTGAAGGATTATTACTTCGGTGGAATGAAATCCTTAAGGGGGCCGCATAGCTCTTAAACAGGCACCAATCTGCCTGACTCGCAAACAACACTATACATCACATTAACGAGAAAGGGGAAGATAGGATTTGTTAACTTCTTAAATAACAGATAGTTATAGTAGGGAAGCGGATAAAAAAACGCTATCTTCAATTAGAATCTAACGCTAAGACGGGATGACAAATCAACTGAACAGGTCAGTGTAAGGCAAAGAAAATACTTGCTGCCAGGCAACTCAGTTTGCCCAGCAGGTTGCCGGCATGACGAATGAACAAATTACTGCTTATTTAAGGGGGAAGCCAGTGAACTACGTAGATAATACCGTACTGGACCACAGTGGAGAGTACTTTGACCCCGTAAAATTTTTCTTTACAGATGGGTCTATACTTTTCATTTTTGATTGGAATGAAGAAACGCCGGTTATGAGGGTTTACGAACAACTCCTGACCAATACGCAGTTAATCAGCGCATATAGTGATGAAACCGGTGACTTCGACCATTTCAGTGCTCAACTAATCGACTCCCTACATGATTTAGCCATCAGTGATTTTCCCGGCCAGACGCTACAGGTTGAGGTAAACCTTACGGTCGAAGGCTTACTGCTTCAATTGTCGACCGATACATTTGTATATAATTATACGCTTGTTGCCGGAGAAGATCGATTTAATCCCGGTCAATTAATCGCAGAGGTCAGCGCTGCTTACCAGTTTAAGAAGCTGTCTAATTCACCACCAAACTTGGTCTGATTACAACTGAATTCTTATCTCAATATGCAACGTATATAGATATGCGTTAGTTGAGTTCAAAAGTACCTGAATCGTTCAGGCGAAGAGCCGCAGTCCGTAAACTTTATCCTATAATGACCCCTGCATCAAAGATACTTCGCAATACAGGCAATTATAATCCTGCTTATCGGGGTGAATTGCGTCAGATAGATGAGCATAGGGCTAATCGGGAAGAAATCATTGGTTTAGCCCTATGCAGTTATGGCCATCTAATTCAAATAATGACCACATTTAGATTAGACTATTTGGGTATGCTTATTTACCAGGCGTACGATCAGCAGAATCCCCGTAACTCGTTAGTAGCAAATATCTGTCTATTGAATGGTGATACTTATTGCCCGTTTCAGCGGCTAGCCAATGGTACATTCCAGCAGCTATTAGTTGAAGGGAGTCAATAATAAGCCTCTTATCCATGTCTCCACGACACTAAACACTCCACGATTTCACTAGTAGGAATGCGTATAAACACGGGATGAAGGGGAAAAGGGTGGGCCAATCAGATTAACATAAGGGGCACAAAGGTTGAGGGTTAAATGAATATTTCGTATATTTATAATGTAGATAATCAGTGAGTTAACTATATTTTTTACATGGCAGAGCTAAAAGAATTAAGCGGAGTTTTACACCCAAATACCCGCAAGAACAAGCCCAATAGCCCAGATTTTATAGGTCAGATTCTGATTGACGGACAAAAATATGAACTAGCTGGCTGGAACACGAAGAAAGTCAACCTAGAGGGTAAGTCATTTGTAAACATACGGGCCAACCGTATTATTTCTACGCATCCCGCCCGTGACCCGTTTCAGGAATAAACGTGTTCGTAATGGTAGCCATCGTCTTTTACTTTCAATTGGTAATCTTATGGATTTTTTTCAACGCCTTGCGGCTCTGAATCTTACAGGTGATTTAAAGCTAGTTATCACCAATACGCCAAACGGACAGCGCGTAACCTTACTTTTAGTCAATGACCTATGCGGGGATGAGGCCCGTAAACAGATTGCTCCACTTAATATAACAGGCACCCCTACTGAACTGGATGCTGGATTCTTCAATATTATTGAAAAGCCGATGCAACAGGCATCGGGATTAATGGTCAATCTGGAAGCCTTTCAAAAGAGTCTGGAAAAAACGCAACAGCAATCGGCAAAGGAAAAGCTCGAAGAATCAACTAAGAAAAAAGCAAAAGAGGAGTTGAATAAAGCCTACGACGCGGCCATGAAGAAAGTAGAGGAACTGGAAAAAGAAAAAAGATACCGGGAAGCCTACGCCAAAACGCCTGACCCTGAACAGCACCCCGATCAGGCCGAATCCATTCGTAAAAAACGTGCCGAATTACTGGCAAATTTCTCACAGCCAGGATTGTTCGATGCAATACCTGTCCAGTCAGCCAGTCAGCCCTCTACTGAGGAGAATACGTCAGGCGTAGAAACGTCAACAAACGCAACAATTGAATCTGTGACCGCTTAAATTATTTGCTTATGTTACTTGCAACCCAACTCAAACGTGTCTTTCTGATGGAAGAAAAAGGGCAAACCGTTGAATTATCTGACCCCGACCCCACGCTTAGTCCACAGGCAGTTTTAAACCATTATTCCAACCTATACGCAATTCTGACAACCGCTAAAATCAGTCCCGCTGACATCAGGGATGATGCGGTTCAGTACAGATTTGAATCAGTCATGGGAACTAAAGGTTAGAAAAATGATGGGTAAATCCGCTCGAAAGATACCGTCCATTAAACTCAATGAACCAAAATGGTTGCTCGCCCGAAATCTAATCGACTACATGAACACGCTCGATCAGATGCCCGACGCAAGACAGGCCATAACGGGGCAACAACGGTGTGCGCCCCTCAGCCTACTGCCGATGGTTTTTTAAACCATTGCTTTGCCCCCGTTTATCCTCTAACCGAAGAGCTTTTCGACCAGCAGGGAGTAGAAACCGATTTTTTTAAATCGGTTTCTTACCTGTCTGACCTCTACAATCTGGGCCTTGACGTGCATCAGTTGGAATGGGGGCATAATTACCCGTTTAATATTCAGCACAGTTATCAACTCGTTGTCGAGAAGCTGAAAGCTATTCGGGAGGACGTAGACGTGTTGATACTATCCAACGAGACAACCAAAGGGACTTTAGCGACCGTCCAGCAGTACGATACCGATTACTATTCGTATTTCGTTCCGGTTAAACCCCTTTGGCAGCTTCAAAAATCGGGTAATAATAAACCATTGACGCACCTGCTTGAATCTATTTACGCGTACCTGATGCACATTAGCGGATTGCCATTTCTATCGGACCAGAGTTCTTATGTGTTTTATCAATGCGACATGATGCTGGAAAGTCGTGCTGAGTGGACTGGCCGGGAGGAGCGTAAAGAATACACCGCCTTTAAAAAAATAGTGAAGCAGTCTCGTCGGGGGAGCCGGATAATTCGCAACCGAATCAACCAGACTACCCACTTGAAAAACTTCCACAGGCGTTTTTCTGGGTTCCAGCCTGAGTCAGAAGCCGAAGCTGAATTAAAAGCCGTTGCCAGTACATTTCTCAATTTGTACACCCGGTTTCCAAACCGTTCCATCTGGGATAGTTACCACATTGGTCTGATGACTCCTGACGAGGAATACCGGATTCATCCCGATCAGTTTATTTCGTTCATCTGGGATTTTGACGATGGGATTTACGATGATCTTGTGCAGTCGCTAGATGCTGATTTTAATGGGGGGGGCTATGTTGAATTACCCCAAACAGTACAGATGTTCGACCAGCCACAACCCGTTCAGACGCTAAATCTGGAATTCGAAGAAACCTTCTTTACGACAGTGGGTAATTTGATTTCAGTTCAACATAAACTAAGCTCGGATGCAAAATATAACTGAACAGTTTGAACAGGGCTATTATCCCGTTAAAGCCTTATTGCTGTACCGCTCGAAGTTGGAAACACGTTCGTTTTATTTGGAAGCTTTCGACATCGAGAAGAAAACGGGTAAGCCCATAAATGCCCATCCGTTGGCCGAGAACAAGCTTACTATGTTGTCGAAAGCACTACTCACTAAAGAGAAAAAGCAACAGGATTATCTGATGCCCAAAGGATTATTACCGGCTAATTTACTTAGCTTGAATACGCAGTCCGGTGTTGTATTATGGTACACACCCGCGCAGGAGCAATCTTTGTTTTTTAAAGACTCTCTGACCATTCCATGCGGCAAAGCCCAGGTACCGGCCCTGGTCTGGAAAGCCTCAAAGTGCGAACTACAGCTTTTCGCCTTATCAGACGACGGAAAACCTGACATAAAAACCCCGCTTTATTACGCTCCTTTTTTTAATACGGCTAAATCAGGAAATGTATGTATGGGTACTGTACAGGTAGGAATAACCGAATCAAGTTCGTTGGAGGAATTTATAGGGGCTTGGGAAACGGCTTTTTTTAACAGTTATTTTTCTCACTTGAATGACCAGCATCAACCCGTAAAAGGCAATATTATCCAGCTTTGGCAGTCACTGATGGATTCAGGAAAACCGTTTCCAATAGGGTTATTAACCACAAGTTCATTAACCATCCAGCAGCTATTGTAGTATGGAAACTAAAAAACCACTAATGCATTTTACCGCCGGATATTTAATTAATCCGACCAATCCGGTAACCGTAAATCTGCTGGGCGCGGGCGGGACAGGTTCCCAAATGCTGATGGCACTCGCTAAGATGAATTATGCCCTTAAGCAGTTAGAGCATCCCGGTTTTCAGGTAAATCTTTGGGATGGTGATACGGTGAGTAAAGCAAATTTAGGTCGTCAGCTATTTGCGGAGGTAGAACTAGGTTTTAACAAAGCGGTAGCCTTAGTGAATCGTACTAACCGATTTTTCGGAACGAACTGGAAAGCCGTACCGGAACCCTACTGCATCAACAGTCTGAGAAAAGAATATAATGCACTGGCATCAGCTAACGTATTTATCAGTTGCGTAGACACGGTATCATCGAGAATGGAGTTAGCCAATATTTTACGTCAAATTATTGAAAAACGGGAACACCATCAGGATAGACCCTACTACTGGATGGATTTTGGCAACGGCAGACATACCGGACAAGTAATTCTCTCAACAGTGGGTAAATTGCCACAACCTACCTCAAAAAAGTATCGTACCGTTGAACAGCTACCCTTTGTAACGGATGAGTTTAAAACCTTGCTGGAACAGGCAGATACCTCGGATGATACGCCATCCTGTTCGCTGGCGGAAGCCTTATCCAAACAGGAGTTATTCATTAATCCGACATTAGCCAATATTGGTAGTTCCCTGCTGTGGTCGCTGTTACGAAATGGCATGACTGAACACAGGGGGGTGTTTCTGAACCTGCACGAGTTTCGCACCCAGCCACTAAAACTGAACTAACGTTTAACGAGCTTTTGGACTGGCTGTTTAGCCAGTCGCTAACTACCTCACAACACTGAACTGGACTACACTAATTCTACCTGGGAATAAGGGGAAAGATGCTTTTGTAATTCCTTGTAAATTAGCGAGTTGCCTTGTTTTCTGGTTTCAGAATGCCGATCTTTAAGTTAGTAAAGGAAGGCCAAAAGGCTGAGTGACAACCCCAGAATATTTCCCCATGAAACCCGCTGATGCCTACCGAAGACTGATCGAATCTGGACCTTTCGATGATCCCCTGGTGTCCTGGTGCGCCACGCGCTGGCACTGGGTCGCGCGGGAGGGAAAGCAGGTACTTTGCTGCACACCCTGGCGCTCGGTTAGTAAAGACTACCCTGAATTCATAAAGCCGGTTGTTTAAACCCCGTTCTTACCAACCTCAAAATTCTATGACGATGGATGCGCTCGATCCTTTCACGGAAACTATAATTCAGCGCCTGGCTGAAACACTGGTAGCTGCTAGGGAGGCCAGTCAAACACAGCCCTTAACCGATATGTGTTCGGAAGTCTGGTTTATGTATGACCTAATTGGCAATATAGGGTTTAGCATGATGGGTGCCCATCATGTTCAGTTTGATAATGACCAGTTCAACCTCACCTGGAAAATGGGATCGGGTGCTTTAATAGATACCGTTGAGTTCAGCTATAATCCAGGCAAGGACTTATTTAATCTGCGGTTCAGACGGTACGTTATGGGACAGTCGATCATTATCGAGAAAGAAACCGAATTTCTTGGTATCTACGATGACATGGTTATCCCGCTGATTGAAAAACAGACCGGGTCACGCCAGACCGGGTTTTATCTACGTCTGTAAGAAGAAATTTTTGTTTGTATGGGTAGTATTCAACGCCTGTACTATAGGCGTTGAATCTGAGTAAAAGAATCATTGATGTAAGGATATGTCATCAGATTACTGGCTAATAACTTTAGCCAAGTCCTGGATAACTATAGTTTTATATTTTCAAGTATTAAAATTTAAATAGTTATATTTGAAAATATAAAACTAACTTTAATTCATATTTCCATGGAAACAAACCCCGTCGCTACGCTACAGGAGGTAGAAACATTAAAACAAAAATGGCTTACTGAGCCGACGTTTGACTTAAGTGAGCTCTCCAGCCAGGAAGTAGTGCAAAAATTTGCCCCGTTTCGGGAGGAATTGCGGACATTTCAGGAAAAGATGGAAGTAGCTTGGGCCCAGGCGGCGGCCGTTAACGTGCATAGTCTAAAGGACGGCCTGAAGGAGGAGTCCTCAAGTCAACTACTGAACACTACCAACCAGCACGTGTTGGCCGAAAAAGCCCTTCAGCGGTATCTGCACATCGTTCTTTCACCGGTGCCTGAAGACGTTCGTGATGATCTTGGCGAGTTAATCAAAATCTTCGTTGAAACGTCTGTACGGTTTTACTCTAGTTGAACACGGGAAAACTGCCGTTCCGCCTGTGCCTTACCCGCTTAGTAGTGAATGTGAATCAATGTAAACTTCAGCCCGCTATGAATGGAAGCTGGATAGCCGGAAGCGCTCCCCATGAATTCCAGAGTGAACCCTAAGCTCATTTCATTTTCACCCAAATCGACCAAAATTTATGAATCTTCAACCCCATTCAATTAGTCCGGTTACTCAACAACAAACGAGTAGGTCAGATCAACTAAAACCCGTAACGGCCAAACCAAAATTTATAGTGTCTCTAAGTAATCGGGGTAATCCGGATCTGGGCCAGTCACCGTCTAAACCGCTGCCGTCGAGCCGGTGTTACAAAAAAGCTTGTCGTTCCGTACTGGAGGCCCGCCGGGTCTGTCTGGAATATATCAGTAAGCATCAATTAGGAGGTGGCCACTGGTGCGGAGGCCAGGTAACGAACGCGCTGGGACGACCTGTTGCCCACATCTCTTATAATGGACGGTTGTGGCAGCCCCAGTCAAACGATACCTTCCCTAAAAAACCGTACTTTCCCCTGATTACGTATGACCGCAAGCACTGCCGTCTAGTAGTTTGTTATAGTCATATTTATAAGGAAATAACGATTCGGGCGAAGGAATTATCCGGTGAGTTTCGGTTCATGGATCCTTTTGACGACAACCGGGGGTTTGTGCTTGTCTTTATGCCGGCGACGGTGGAGAATCTGATTATTGTGCAAATATATCCCACGCAGTACCAGGGTCGTCAAGGTTGGATTGCCACTACATCTGAGCCACTTGAGGAGTGCCTGGTTGAATTCCAGGCAGCCTAACTAGTGTGCACGTGTCAAAAATTTTTGACACCACCCGTACTTACCCGAGAATTAGCTCATAGCTGCTTTCCCCAATCAATCAGCGGTCATGACAGTTTTTGACCAGGCAACCGAAGCGTTATGCGCTTTCCTGCCCACCTTATTTAAGTTACAGGCAGTTGTTTTACCATCAACAGATGAGGTTTACTGGCGGTCCCGGTGGAACGAATGGGTTAATCCGCATAGTGGTGATTCTAAAGAGGAGTACGAACAAAAACGCATCCTTCAGCTACGATGGAATGAAGTATGGTATTATTATCAGTACCTGTTTACCCAGTCCTACAAGATTCCCGATAGAGCAAAACTAAAGACTCATTTAATGACCTGCCAACAAACGGCTGAATGGTTTCTGGAATATATTCAGCAACAGAATCAAGTGATTCAGGAACCGCAAAATGAGAAGTTATGGTACGTACGCTATTCGATGTGGAATGAGACGGTACAGTACGGCGGTTTGGCAACGCTCAGCCTTTGGCCAGCCAATTGGCCACTTATTCAGGAAGGATTACAACAACGGTTTGCTGCTCCATTGCCGCCAGTAACGCCTGTTGACAGATACGTTGATACAAGGCAGATGAGTTTGTTTGATGAGCAGACCCATAGGAACCTAAGGGGCCTAAACAAGGCCTAAAGTCTACCATATTTATACAGCTGATGTTACGCCACCTTTTGAGCGGCAGGTTTAACTTTGAATATGCAGACAACTCTTGACCTTTATACCGACTACTTACTCAGTAGCTTTGGCCAGACTACCGCTACTGGTCTGTCACGGCTGACGGATGGAGCTGTAGGCCACGATGCAGTGACCGATCTGCTCAACCGACTGCAAGGTGATAATCGAATGCTGGGGCAACACGTTAAACCCCTGATTCGCCAAATTCAGGAACCCGATGGGGTACTGCTCACCGATGACAGCATCGCTCATAAACCCCACAGTGACGAAAATGGGGTGGTCACCACCCACTATGACCACACTCGTGGTGAATATGTACGGGGCATCAATTTTGTTAGTTTACTCTACCAAACCAGCCAAGGTCAATGTCCTCTCAGTTTTGAGCCGGTTATTAAAGTCCAGCAGTGCGAATTAAAAACCCGCAAAGTGGTTTGGCGTTCGGAGCGTACCAAGCACCAGATGTTTCAGGACATGGTGCGGCAGGCGCATCAGAATGCGGTTCCCTTCCGGTATGTGCTGGCCGATTCTTGGTACACCAATTCGGACAACATTAACTTGATTTTAGGTTTGAAGCATCACTACCTGGGTGCGGTCAAATCCAACCTTGAAGTGGCTCTCTCCAAGCAGGAGCGAGCAAATGGTAAGTTTGTTAAAATCAGTACGCTAAAGCTTCAGCCAGGCACCGTCTTGACGGCTTACATTCGCTCGGTGCCTACACCGGTCGCGATTTGTGGCGACGTTCTTCCCAACAAGGACGGTTCAGTCGGCGAACACAACTCCTAACAACCTACCAAAAACGGTGGGGCATCGAGGAGTACCACAAATCGCTCAAACAGAATGCGTCGTTGGAAAAGTCACCTACGCGCACTCACCGCACTCAAATCAACCATTTGTTTGCCAGCATTTGCGCCTACGTCAAATTAGAGCGTTTGCGGCTGACCGCTCATGTGAACCATTTTGCTTTGAAAGGCCGGTTATACCTCAAAGCTATGCAAGCGGCCTTTGCCGAGCTAAATGTCTTAAAAAATCAACTTAGCCAACAGACAGCGATGGAATTGGCGTAACATCAGCTATTAAGTGAGAGTGTAGAAAGTGGTATTTTAAAGAAAACGATAGTATAAGAATAGAAAGTAGCCAAAGTACAAAATGCCGGTAGTAACGTAGTTGCTACCGGCATTTTTTCAGGATCTGTTTTATATCTAACCTTATGTTGTGAAATCTAAAATAGAAAAGACAACTTTCTATTTTAGATAATTGAACTAAAATAAGACTACTTTGAGATGCACAACAACCCTGTTAGGGCACTAATATTTGATTTAGACGGCACTTTAGCGAACACGCTTCCTTTATGTATCCAAGCCTTCCGCCAAGCGGTTGAGCCGTTGGCTAATCGAGTGCTCACCGACCAAGAAATCATTTCCACTTTTGGTCCTTCCGAGGAGGGAACCATTCAAGCTCTGATTCCAACTCACTACCAAGAAGGAGTTGCTAATTATATTACTCATTACGAGCAGCTACAAGATATGTGTTCGACACCTTTTAATGGAATCGCTGAACTTCTTAATGACCTCAAAAACGAAAGGATTCGCTTAGGCTTAGTGACGGGCAAAGGACCTCAAAGCACGGCTATTTCATTAAATTACTTTAAGCTCAGTCACTATTTTGAGTTTATCGAAACGGGTTGGATTCATGGTCCTAGAAAAGTGGATGGTATAAGATCTATCCTTTCTCAGTGGCCTGATTTAAGCAGAGAACAGGTTTGGTATGTAGGTGATGCGCCTAGTGTTGTTCTCGCTTCAAGACAAGCCGGTATTCCCGTTGTGGGAGCTGCCTGGGCTGAGACGACAAATGTTGAAGAATTAGAAGCTTTACACCCTGACCAACTGTTTATCTCGATTGATAAGTTTGATAAATGGGTACGTAGTGCTGTTGTGTAAGTACGATTATGTTGAGCGTTGCTGCCAATGCTTCATCTCTTCGTCAATAAAGTGAGTAACTAAGGTTCGATAGAGTCCTTCAACTATATCTGGATTCAATCCCTTCTCTTGAGCCCATTCTCGACGCTGGGTCAACATAGCCGCAAAGCGTTCAGGTGCTCGAACTGAGGTTTGGTTGATTTTAAATTTGGCCGCTGCTTTAACATACTCAAATCGCTGAGCCCATAAGTCAATCACTTCTTGATCGAGCGAGTCAATAGCTTGCCTAATGTCGTTCATATCTTGACAATCTTCTGGCGGTTTAAGGTGTTGATTCATGTATATCTTGTTATATGTTAAACTCAGCGAGACCGTCCCCGGCCCCGCTGGTCTTCAAAACCGTGCGAGCCACTTTAGCGGCACACGGCTCCTCAGTGAGTTGGTAGTTGTCACCTACGTCCGGTTTGATACCCTAAGTTCATAGTATTTTGCCAGACTTTGACTATGTGCGTTTGCCGCTCAAAGATCTTTCATTCTTACAGTCCATCATCAGGATTACCCCTGTGGTTTTAGCCGTATACACGGGTGCTGTCTAATTAAAAGCCCCGCTTAAGAAGCAGACATATGAAAAATTCTTCGTCTCAAGTGAGAGCGTATAAAGAGACGGTTATTTTTTATTATCTGTCTAACGCAATCAGTTGCATACGTTCAGATCTAAACTTGTTGCACTTCTAGCAATATCACAAGTATCAAAGCCGCACCAAACTCACTAATCGGCTGTTTTGGTTAAGTTTGTATATCAGTTTATCTATTCTCGCTATCGTTATGGTTGTCTCGCCACGATTAACCAATGCTCAATTGGCCTTACTAGAAATGTTCAGCTTCGAGATGAGCGAAGCCGAAGTGTTGGCCATGCGCCAAACGCTTATGCAGCATTTCCGTACACGGCTCGAAGAAGAGGTCCAAAAGGCCACTCAGCTAAAAGGACTGACCACTGCTCAACTCGAAGAGCAAATGAACTTTGAGAACCGTACGGAACGGCTTGACCAAATTCGAGCTGCTCAGTGAAAGTAGTTATCGATACCAATGGTCTACTCCGGTCGATTCCCCGGGACGGATCGTACCGCTGGCTTTATGATGCGTTTGCGGCCAATCAGTTCACGTGGGTTGTCAGTACTGAAATCTTGCTCGAATATGCTGAAATGACGGGCTACTATTATAGCCCTGTGGCGGCTGAGCTGGTCACCTCACTTTTACTAGCTGCTCCCAATCATGTACGACAGGAACCTTACTTTCGGTTTGGACAGGTTCTTACCGATCCGGACGACAACAAATTTGTAGATTGTGCCATTGCAGCCGGTGTCGATTGGTTGGTATCCGACGATATCCATATTCTGAACCTGCTTCGAGAAACGAATCGGTTTCCTCCTGTACCCATCTGTTCTTTTGCGGATTTCAAGCAAATTCTGAATCGATAGCTGTTCAAGTAGAAACCAGGTTGCGAATTAACTGTCCTTAATCAGAAACGGGTATTTGAGTTAAGAGGCAGTCTGGCTTACATACTTGTTGTTAGTATGCTTTCTAACTTATTCTTCGTCAGGCCAACTAGAGAAAGTAACGTTGCAGGCCTTGATTACCAGAGTTGTTTAAATGAAAATGGGAATTAAAAGGCCATACTCATGGGTGGCCTTTCAATTTAGGGGAGTGGTCAACATTCGTACGAAATGTTCCATGAAGTACTATTCATGAGTTAATAGCTTAACAATGTGAGGCTTACAAAAGCAGTAAAGAAAACGTTCGTTTGTTTTACTATTTATCGGCTCGGTAAATGTTGAATTTACAAGCCATTATCGTGGTAATAAACCCAGTAAAAGAATCAAAGTAAATTATCCATTGTATGTATTCGGGTTGTTTAACTCTTCGGAAGTAGCCAGATGGAACATTTCGTACGAATGTTGGCTCCCCCCTATTAGCGCTAAATTGGCGGAGTCTAACCGCAACCTAACGGGCCAACCCGCTAGGTTTGCAACGAAATAACCCGCTACGAAATGATAACCGACGTTATTGCTTACAAATTTGATCGATCTCATATCCAGGTGGGCATAGTCCATATAGGCGTGGGTAACTTCCACCGCGCCCACCAGGCCTTCTACACGAACCTGCTTCTTGAGGACCCCGATCAACAGCAATGGGGAGTTTGCGGGATTGCTCTGCTACCGGCTGACGAGTCACTCGTACAAAAATTACGGCGGCAAAACAGGGAGTATACGTTAACCGTCTGCGGACGCAGTGGCCAGGATAAGGTCTACCGCATAGGTGCCCTCACCGAACTGATCTGGGGTGTTGAAAACCCGGCTGCCGTAACCGATAAGATCGCCGACCAGGCGGTTAAGGTTATAACCCTAACCATTACCGAAGGCGGTTATAATATAGACAAGGCTTCGGGCACCTTTATGCTGGAGGATAAGCCCGTGCAGCATGATCTGACCCATCCGGACGGGCCTACCACTGTTTTCGGGTTTGTGGCAGAAGGCCTGCGCAAACGCAAAGCCGCTGGCCATGGCGGGTTAACCCTACTGTCCTGCGATAATTTGCAGCACAATGGCAACACGGCCAGGTATGCCTTTATGAGTTTCATCGAGGCTCAGGACCCCGAGTTAGCCGGGTGGGTAGCGACCCACGTAACGTTTCCCAACAGCATGGTCGACCGGATCACCCCGGTAACCAGGCCCCAGGATGTAACATGGCTCAATCAAAAAAGTGGTGTTGACGATCAGGCACCGGTATACTGTGAGGATTTTATCCAGTGGGTCATCGAAGACAACTTCGTAGCTGGCAGGCCCCAGTGGGAACGGGTGGGCGTCGAATTTACCGACGACGTGACTGGCTACGAGAACATGAAACTGAGCCTGTTGAACGCGTCACATACGCTACTAGCTTATCCGGCGACCCTGCTGGGATACCGTAAGGTGGACGAGGCCCTGCAGGATAAGAGTCTGGTACGCTTGTTGCGTAATTTTATGGATCTAGATATAACCCCCTATGTACCGGCACCAGGCGATACGGATCTGGACGTTTACAAGCAGACGCTGATCGAGCGGTTTGCCAACCGATCGGTCAGTGACCAGCTCAGCCGGCTCTGCTCGGACGGCATATCCAAGTTTCCCGTCTATATCCTACCCAACCTTGCCAAAATGATCCGGGACAGAAAAGACCTTACCCGGATGACCTTTCTGATGGCGGCTTACCGGCATTATCTACGGAGTAGAATCGACGATAATGGAACTAGCTATGCTATTACCGAACCTTGGATAACGCCAAAAGACAATGAACTCATTGCGAGTGATAATCCGATTGATTTTTTGGGTATGTCGGCCTTTCAAGGCATTTCTCTGGCGACTGACAAGACGTTTACCGAGTTACTCACCGATTTCGCTAGCTGGATTACCGACAACGGAATGAGATTTGTATTAACATCCATTCTGCAATAAATCTATCCATTCACAGCCTCAACCGGTGAACCTATGACCGCTCAGCTTCGCAATCGTTTACTGCCTTTTGCCACCATTACCTTTATCTATTTTATTGTCGGCTTCTTGACGACGGTGAATGAGCAATTACAAGCCCCCCTGCGGTTTACGTTTCTGGCCCACGCGGGAAATTTGAAGAACACCTTTACGACGTTACTTTCTTTTTTCTTCTTTTTAGGGTATTTGCTTAACGGAACGGTAGGCAGTCGGTGGGTCAATATGTATGGGTACAAAAACACCATATTACGGGGCCTGGCGTTCATTATTGCTGGCCTGTCCACCTACTGGTGTTCGGCCTGGATTGGCTATCAATACCCGGCATTAACGTTTCCCGTAGGCAATGAAGCGACGATCCCTTTTGGGTTTGTAATCTTTGTGCTGGGGTCTTATTTGATGGGCACATCTGCGGCTATCATTCAGGTCGTGGTCAACCCCTATGTAGCGTCGTACGAACTGAGGGGTACGCAGCCGGTACAACGGTTAAACATTACCACGGCGATCAATTCCATTGGGACGACCTCTGCTCCGTTTTTCGTTACCGTAGTGATGTTTAGTGGCATTCCTATCCTAAATATCAAGATTGAACAGCTATTGTTCCCCTTTGCTTTTCTCATCATAGGCGTGGTAGCCGTCACGTTTCTAACCAGCAAACTGCATATTCCGGATATCGCCCATACCAGAGCTTCGATCGGTGAAAAACTGGAACGAAGTATCTGGTCGTTCCGGCATTTTACGCTAGGGGTCATCGCCATCTTTTTCTACGTCGGTACCGAAGTGGCCATTGGGGCTAATATCAACCTGTATGCGTTTGAACGGATGGGATCGGGTCATCCCATCACATTTTTGGGCAAAACAGATATCGTTCTGGGTGGACTCGATCTGGGCATTCATGCCCTGTTGTCGACGCTATACTGGGGCGGCTTTCTGGTAGGGAGAGCCATTTCCAGCTTTTTAGGGAGGATTTCGGCCCGGACGCAGTTGATTACCACAACCACGCTAGCTACGGCGTTTGCGGTTACCGCCATGCTTACCCAGAATTTGTGGTTGTTAGTGGCGATCGGCTTACTGCATTCTTCGATGTGGAGCTGCATTTACTCACTAACGATAAAAGGGCTGAACCAATACACCTCAAAAGCATCCGGCATCTTTATTTCGGCCGTGTTCGGGGGAGCCGTTTTTACGCTGATACAGGGAGGGCTAGCCGATTTATTGGGTTCCTGGCGGTGGACCTGGCTGCTTACCGTTTTTTGTGAAGTGGTGATGTTAACCTTCGCCTTGTACGGATCTCATATTCGAGAGAAAGATTTGATTCATTAGTAGCGATCAACTCTAATTGGGCAAGATTGTAGTGGCATACAG
This sequence comes from Spirosoma pollinicola, assembly GCF_002831565.1. NCBI lineage: Bacteria > Pseudomonadati > Bacteroidota > Cytophagia > Cytophagales > Cytophagaceae > Spirosoma > Spirosoma pollinicola. The sequence continues at coordinate 7,901,239 of NZ_CP025096.1, forward strand.
ATCAATACAAAAGAGGATTAACAACTATAACGGCCAACGCTTTTCCAGACAGGTCAGGTAGGATAGCGTCTCTTTGAACGCCCCATTATTGAAGCAAATACATGACGGTTCCATCGTATCGGGTAGAAGTGTTATTTAAGAATTCGAAATTTTCCTAACTTAACAACTAGTTCTTGAAAAGATTAACTCATTTGTCATTGTATAGCCAAGAAGAGGAGATTCTCTGCATATTCTTTTGACAAATTAATTGCTTTGAAAATTGTAGTTTTCTCAGTCAGGTTGCATATGAATTCTTATGTTAAGGGAATATTCTCAGAAGCAAGGCTCAGAAAGAAGAAGTAAAACTGCATCAAAGGTACCTTATCGAAGCCGACGATTTTCTCACCAGAACAACAGCAGCGCGTACCCCATCAATGAGATTGACAAACACACTTTGAGCATAACTTATACCTTTGTCTGCTCCAGACTATTGGCCTACGTTTCAGCAGCTTCTTATCGGAACAACATGGAAAAAGTAACAACATTGCTTTTCTGCGCCCTTAGTCCTCAGCGCCGATACGTTGAGTTCAGTTATGTCAATCCGGATTTTGAAATCTGTCTGGATCAAGTCACCTTTCTGGTTAGTTACGGCTGGCAAGTGATCTCCATCAAGTGCCAGTATCAACAGGGGAATTATGTGCCACTTCCTGTTGAGGCCTTTGACGGGGTGCCTTTAGGATCAAGTATAAAGCAACTTCAACACCAATGGGAAGACTTACTACATACACCTATGTAAGTAATCCACTCTGTTCCTATCTAGCTTCACCTCCTATAAACTGGCCCAAGACATAATTTATGGATCGAAAATATGATCTCTCGTATATTGTAGTAGATGATGAAGATGACCGTTACTTTTTGCGTTTGGCCTTGGAACAAGCCCACCGGCCTTTACCGGTTTATGAGTTTACCAATGGACAAGAGTTACTAGACTATTTAACCTACAACGCTAGTATACGACAGGATCTAGATAATCATTGGTTAGTGGTACTTGATGTCAATATGCCTATATTAAATGGCCTAGAGACCTTAAAATGTATCCGGCAAAATCCAGCCTGGCAAATGTTGCCCGTTCTAATACTTTCGACCTCGGATAACCCATCCATGAGGCAACAGGCTCTTGAGGAGGGAGCGAATGGGTATCTGGTAAAACCTACTTCCTTAACAAGTTATGCCAGCCTGTTTGATGATTTTTTTGCGCCCTGGCTGCAAAAAACACGACTGTAGCCCGACTAGGCTTTTCACTATATACAACTAGCTGAATTTCAAGGAATATTGAAAATCTTCCGCCGCTCCGGTAGAGTCTTTAAGTTGATACTTTGAAACCCCCCGAATCCGGTAGGCCTCTGCATTCATAGAATCTAGATTTAGCGCTTCCTGACAATGACCTAAAGCCTGTTGATAATCGCCGTTTTTAAAACTTTGCCTAGCTTCCAATAAGTGCATACTCACTAGTGGATTGGAGACCGTTTCGGCTGACTGACTTATATTTTTCTTGCCTCCAAAAATATTACTAATTAGGTTCATAGTCATCACAGGATTATTTTGTTACTAATATATATTAAGTATAAATATTTAGTATATAAATATATTGGATGGTACGTTTAACTAAAGCATACTTGTAGTAGCAACCTGTCGAAGAATAGTTTCATTTTGACTGACAACTCTGGTTGCGTTTAGAGGCTCAAGACGGCTTGTGGGCATGCTTATATGAAACGCAAACGAATGGGGAATTGGAGCAGCTCTTACGCCAGTTCAAACGGGCCGCTTATGGTCTTTCTCAATCTTGGCATCAAACACATGGTCTGAATTGATTTATCTATTATTTTCTCTACTATGGAGAGTTCTATTCTTGTAGTTGGAAACATTGGTAAACTGTTAACAAAAAAAGGTGTTTGAAAAATACGCATACTATTTTTCGAATAACCCATCAATTAGCCAAATTTTTTATAAAATGGAGCCGTGATTGACATAACATGCCTTATACAACAGGCTTTACAGATTGATAACCCATTTTTTTGCTTTCACTTGGTCCAGTGTCAACGAGTAGACTTTGTCCCACTTCTGGCCTATTCGTATCCCGTCCCAGTCATTAGTTAAAACGGTTTCAGGCTTAAACACGTATACCCATAACTTACCATTACCAATGTGACTCTCCCATTTTCCTGGGCCTAAGTGAGCAGATACAGTATCGCCTGGTAATATATAATTTGGATTGTCTTTTATCAATCCTATTTGATAACCACGAGTGCTATCTGCCTGCTGGATTTCATGAAATGGATTGTAGTCTCCTGACAATCCATTGACATCATGGTTCTTACCTTCTGTGTTGTAAATGATGAGTACAGGTTTGTTCGATGCATTGATGAGTTTCAGCTTTGTATCAGTGGGGGGAGCACAGGCTAATACACCAAATGAAATACAGAGCAACAATAGAAGGAGCTTCATGGTGTTATACCAAGGGGTATTGTGTTTCGGTTACTTATAATAAACCCTGTTACGTGCCTTATGTAGACCAAGCAGAAGAGTCGTAAAGGTGAAAAATCCACCTATTGGTAAGAAGATAATGGCTCCGGTTACACATTTTGGGCCGCTACCATGCATCCCATCAGATAACGCATTCGCACATAGCAAAACGGCCAGTCCAGAACTCAGGAAGCCAATCATCAAGCTCCCTAAGATGGCTAAGCCCAGCAAAGGAGTTGATGCTCGAATGATCCGTAGCCCGCATATACCAAAAAGAACTAGAAGTGGTAGGGAGGCTACTACTAATGGCACAAGTAGTGTTAAAATAATATGCATACAGCTTCTAGTACATTCCTGTAGAATTACCTATTCATTAACTATAGTTAATACTAGCTTTGCTAAGATGTAACCCATTTGCCGGTGTTATATCCACTATCAGTGATGATCCGTCTCAGTAATTGCCCTATTTAAGGAGCATATGAATGAAGATTCTGTCGTTTCAGGAAGTAGCGTTTAATAAGACAACCCTCTTGGTCACTCCTCATTACCCAAAATAGTCTATGATCCTGCCAAATTAATAATGGACTTGCAACAGTATAGTGGAGATTTTCAGGCGGCCATCGAGGAAGTGTAAAAATAAGATTCCTGTTGACTGGGCGTTCGGTAATTCAACACCGAGTGTTTCCGTCGGCGGTTGTACCAACCTTCGATATACTCAAAGGTGGCCAATCGAGCCGCAGACCGCGTCGTAAAGTAAGTATGGTTGACCATCTCGCACTTAAGGGTCTTGAAAAAACTCTCCGCAACCGCATTATCCCAACAATTACCTTTGCGACTCATACTTTGCACCACTGGTAAGTCCTTTAATTCATCTCTGACTAGCTAGCTAGGCAAGGTGTGAATGTAGTACTTGGGTAGCAAGGTGTGAATGTAGTACTTGGGTACGCTGCCAAAGTTAGCCGGGCTGAGCACGGCGGGGTTAGTGAAGGGAATGGCGGGTTCGGCCCGGTAATTATCGACGACCAACTTCTTGGCCGCATCCGAACCATCCTGGATGAATATGGGAGACAGGTTTTCGGGTTTGATATCCAGCAAAGTTTTGTCCGCCGATGGAATCAGAGCAGGTCCGAGCAGGGCATCGGCATCGGTGTTGGCCAGGTCCAGCAGGCTTTGACCGTTGGCGGGCAGGTAGGCCCCGATATAAATAACTTTCTCGATGCGAATGGGCACCTTCTCGGCCGTGACGCTGACGACCATACCCGCCATGCTGTGGCCCACCAGGATGACCTTGCCGGGCAGGGCGTTGATCGCACTGACGACTTTGTCACGGTAGGTATCTAGGGTAAGGGTATGGGGGGGTGTGTTATCCGAGCCGTGGCCGGGCAGTTCAACAATTGTTACTTTGTACCCTTTTTTCTCTAACAATCCTTTGACCGTTTGCCAGGCATAGGGCCCCTGCCAGGAGCCATGAACGAGCACAAACGTCCTTGATGAGGGAGGCTTATTCCCTGCGAAAGTGGCTGCTGTTGTCAGCATCACTGATATGACAGCGATAAAACAGAAATGAATGAATTGTTTCATAGGTAAAACCGAATTAGTGCTAGGTGAACGATTTGAAAAAGGCAGGTCATGTCAATAAAATCAATTTATAACTCTTGTTTTCTGGTTTATCCAAGTTCGTGCCAATGGAGCTTCGGACATTTCTTAACTAGGAAATATTGGTTAATAACTTGATATAAAGGGATTTATATTACAGTCATATTTTTTTTTTAATTGCCTGCAGATTTAATTGCCTTTGCTTTATTTAGGAGATTCTTGTAGTTTTTTTGAGAAGCTTGGAGAATTTTTCAGGCCCTTATTGGGTCATTCGGCAAAAATGATCAGGAGCCTGCACCCGACTAAACCTGGGCAGCCTTAGCCCGCAGGTCAGTAGAGTTCAGTTAATAACAGGATTTACAAACCGTTCAGATGAAATTAAAGCTTCTCCTATAAGCAATTGTCGATTGGCCGTATTTTAAGTAAGGGGTGGCAACTGCTACTCTTAAAGGGTTTCTGTATGTTACAAAAGTGGTTCTAGTTTACCTATCCAGGTTGGATGAGGTGTATATTATTTTAGACTATGTCCGGGCCAGATCCTTTTCGGATATATGATCAGCGTCAACACCAAAATGGACCACTCAGTTAAACACAGCTTTCTTTTTCAATAGCCAGGTATACATATTCATCCAACCGTTAATGCTAGTGGCTCAACTAGTAGTTTGGCTATGAATGCAGAAATTCAGTTATAGAATAAATCGGTGGCTATAAGCTGTTTCGCAAAAAGTTACTTTGATGTTAGGCAAAGACTGGAATTCAGGACGATATTTCAATTGAAGAATAAACCTAGCGAGTTGACTTATTTAGTCGATGCAGGATTGTAAGCAAATGATATATTCCTACCAGATTACTTTTCTGTTGCCAAGTAAAAGCGCTAATGGGTTCTTCCTCGATCCATTCCGTTATCTCTAAATTTGGTCGTGTCTTAACTATGGACATTTAACTTAAAGAACAGATGGTTAATCAATAACCCAATTACCGTATCATGCATCAAAATCGACTTTGAAAAGCAGATCGTGCGACGGGCTAATCGTTTGACTCGAGTTCGTAAATCCAGATGTTTTCGTTCAATACTTTGCGTCTGATCTTTGCCCACCTGATGAATGGCTGAAGGAAGCTCATCGTAGTAAGCCCACCAGTAATCGGTAAACCAACGGCTGACGACAATGCCAGCTTGCTCCAGCAAAGACTGTAAGCGTCGAAAAGTCGCGTTCGTTCGTCGGCCAAACACAAAAGCAACGACCTGTCCAGTGTCGTGGTCTTGTGCCCACCAAAGCCAGCGACGGTTGCGCTTTTTTTGCACATAAGACCACTGTTCATCAGCCTCTACACGAATCACAAGCGTTGTTTGGCTACTGATATACGCTGGATTTACAGAGACGATTGCCTGGGCTTTTTTTTAAGTGTACTCATAACTGTATTCATATTAATCTTCAACACTCTGGCTGTATCTCGGATGCCACTGCCATTTAAAGCCATTTCGATGACTTCCTCTTTGATACCAGGTTCATGCGCCCGATGGGTATAGGCTAATTGAAAACTGCGTTTACAGGCTTCACATTTGTAACGTTGATGTCCGTTGGTGGCTAGCCCTTTACGCCGAACTTGATCTGGATTGCCACAATAGCGGCATGAAACAGTTATAGTTACCATGTATTCCAGACGAAAAGTCCACAATTAAGTCACAACCCTAAATTTCAGTATACAGCTTCGTTCATTTACCCCGCTAGAGGCCAAGACGGAAGTTAAACTATAGTTCTTCAATTTATTCCTTTCACTAAAAACCGATCCACTTACTGAATGCATTTGTTGAGCCTGCATTCAGTAATAAATTATCAAAAAAAATCTAAAAATCTCCAAAATTACCCAAAACGGTATTGTCCATAAACAGCCTTTCAGCCAAAGGGATCTTCATTTTAAAACTAATTAACCCCCTCATTTTTAGTCTACTATCCTATCCGCTGATAAACCGGGACGAAGTTGTCGCAGGATGGCACGACCCTTGTAAGTAAAGTCATACGTAGGAAATTCCTAGCAACTAGATTCCAGTATGAACTCGTTCCCCCAGACCATCCAGTCAATCTACCAGGCCCTTGAGCAAGGTAAACTAGTTAAGGTACTGGTGCTGCTTAATGCGGACATTGTGGTTCATCAGGCCTCTTCGTTACCATATGGTGGTACTTTTTATGGGCGAGAAGGCTTTATCACTTCCTTATCCGGGATTTTGGCAACTTGGGAGATTTATCGGAAAGCGCCAAAAATATTTTTAACCGATGAAACAAATATTGCCGTCCTGGGAGAAGTACAGCTTAAAGGTAAACTTGCTGACGATTTAGTGCTAATGCCCTTTGTCGATCATTGGACCTTTCACGATGAAAAGGTTTCCCAAATAAGGATGTTCGATTGGGATACGGCCCTATTGCGAAAACACCTAAATCTCTACGAGTTATAAATAGTTAAGGGCAAGAATAGGCCCAATACTACTATATAAACCAAGTAAGTCGTGTATCAGAAACACTACCGACTAATAAGAGAGGCGTATTTACTTTATATGGATAGATCTCTTGCTCAAGGCAGGCACGGTCAACCCTAGGCGTTTAGCCATTGTAAAAGGTTCGATGGGAGGCTCTTAACCTATAGGACTAAGCTCAACGGAGTATCCTCGATCATAATGAGTAGGTATATAAATCGACTCCACGGGCAAAGAATCAATTCGTGAATTTTTTATTTATCGCTGTTCATCTATCAATGATTAACTATTTATCTCCCTTATGAAAAACTCAATTCATTTAACCGTCACGCTCATTTTGTGCCTGATTGTTGCGCTCTCTTCGTGCAGCGATCACATCGCACCCACCGCGCCAAAAACATTTGTGCTCGTTCATGGCTCCTGGCAGGGGCCCTATGCCTGGCAATTTGTGAAGACTCAATTGGAACAACAAGGTCAAACGGTAGTGGTGGTGGAACTGCCCGGCCACGGCTCGGATAACACACCCCCCCATACCCTTACCCTAGATACCTACCGTGACAAAGTCGTCAGTGCGATCAACGCCCTGCCCGGCAAGGTCATCCTGGTGGGCCACAGCATGGCGGGTATGGTCGTCAGCGTCACGGCCGAGAAGGTACCCACTCGCATTGAGAAAGTTATTTATATCGGGGCCTACCTGCCCGCCAACGGTCAAAGCCTGCTGGACCTGGCCAACACCGATGCCGATGCCCTGCTCGGACCTGCTCTGATTCCATCGGCGGACAAAACTTTGCTGGATATCAAACCCGAAAACCTGTCTCCCATATTCATCCAGGATGGTTCGGATGCGGCCAAGAAGTTGGTCGTCGATAATTACCGGGCCGAACCCGCCATTCCCTTCACTAACCCCGCCGTGCTCAGCCCGGCTAACTTTGGCAGCGTACCCAAGTACTACATTCACACCTTGCTGGATCATGTGGTTAGCCTGCCTCTGCAAAAGCGAATGGTCAAAGGGGCGGGCATCCTCAAGGAGTATGACATCAACAGCAGTCATCTATCTCACCTGGCCATGCCCGCCGAAGTGACCCGACTTTTCCTGGAAATTAGTCAACTATAAATGAAACCCCAATGACGTATATACATAAAGGGTAGTAATGCATAACCGTTCCAAAGATTATTTTTTGGCAATCGAAGTTAAGCGCGTTTTGTGTCGAAAAATAGGTAGAACGTGCCCTCCTATTGATCTGCTGAAGCTGTACTAAAATTGAAGCGTTTTTAAACCTGTATTTACACTCAAAATTAATAGCCAAACCAATGAGCAAGATCACAGTAAGTGACGGGACCCAGCTTTATTACAAAGATTGGGGAACCGGACAACCCATCGTTTTTCATCACGGCTGGCCATTATCCAGCGATGATTGGGATAGACAAATGATGTTTTTTTTACAGAAAGGATTTCGCGTCATTGCGCATGATCGCCGGGGACATGGTCGATCGTCCCAACCCGAAAGTGGACATGATATGGACACCTATGCCGCGGACGTGTCGGAACTTACAGCATTTCTCGACTTAAAAGATGCGATCCATATTGGCCATTCAACGGGCGGGGGTGAAGTTATTCGCTATGTAGCTAAGTATGGACAGGGACGGGTGGCCAAGGCGGTACTAATCAGTTCGGTTACCCCAACCATGGTCCAAACCGAAACGAATCCGGATGGGGTTCCTATGTCGGTATTCGATGGCATACGGGAAGGTACGTCTTCGCAACGCCCCCAATATTTTGAGGACTTTACCTTTCCATTTTTTGGTTACAATCGGGAAGGAGCCAACATCTCGCAAGGCATCCGGGATAATTGGTGGCGTCAGGGCATGATGGGCAGTATCAAGGCACATTTTGATTGCGTTAAAGCCTTTTCAGAAACCGATTTTACAGAAGATTTAAAGGCAGTAGATGTGCCTGTACTCGTTCTGCATGGCGAAGATGACCAGATCGTTCCGTTCCCTCTTACTGCCCCGAAGGCTGTCAAATTGCTAAAGAATGGGAAGCTTATCTCTTATCCAGGATTTCCTCATGGCATGCCCACCACTGAAGCGGCCACCATTAATGCAGACCTGTTAGCGTTTATTCAATCGTAATGTAGGACAGCTTACCGTAAATAAATCGATATAAATATTAAGCTGAAGGCAATTTATAGCCTTTGTACGCTGTTTCGGGGTCCGTGTTGCCAGATAGATCACTTGCGCTACTGGCAGTACTGACCCCAAGACAGCGTACAAAGGATTTTCTATTGACAATGGCTAATTAAAAATAAATAGAACGAATTGCAGAATACCGATTCGAGAAAATAGACACGACACTCCATAAGAAAGGATTATAGTGGATAGTTGATAGCGAGCTACCAAACTGGCAAAGGTTGCTTAAGAATTAGATTGTTGAGCCAATGAATAGTTAATAGATAACCAAACCAAGCCATGCAGCGATTCATACATAGTTTACTTTTAAGATCTATTCTTTTAGTGTTGGTTACTGCTCTTTCTGGACTAAGTCAGGATCTTAAACAACGGGATGAGCTATTCGCCAGGCTCAAACAAAGTAGGACTGATACAAATCGGGTGAATATATGGCTGAGTTTAGGTAGATATTATCTGGATAAACCGGGAGATTTGCAGGCCGATACCGATAGCGCAACGAACTACGTAAAACAAGCTGAAAAGCTAAGTAATACACTTGTCCATAAAGTAGGCAAGCCAACCTCAAATCACATTAATGTACTGCTGAAATTAAGCGAATTTTACATTTTTAAGCCTTTAGAGTTGGCGAGTGACACCGATTCTGCCATCTACTATGCCAACCAGGCCGGGCAACTAAGTCAATTACTCCACGGTCCATTAGGTATTAAAGCATTACAGTTAGTGGGCAACGCATTTTTTGAAAAACATGATTCTCTTCGTGCACAGAACTATTTTAGTCAAGCCATAAGGCAGTACGAGCAGCGCAACGATACGCTCCAGCTTGCTTTGGCTTGGGAACAATTCGGTGAGCGCACCGTCCATTCACGGAAGAATTTACTTCAAAAAACCGACTGTTACAAAAAGGCTTTGTGGTATTATCACCAATTAAAAAATCAGGAGAGTGAGATGAGAATGGTGGGCTACATGTACTACACGTTCTCTTTGCAACAACGGCTAGACTTGGCATTAGCTGAGTTAAAGACAATTCTTCGAGTTTATAAAACTGAAAAGTGTGCCTTGACGGATATAATTTATTTCGAAATGGCCGAGGCTGAAATAGCACAGGGTAATTTTCAAACAGCTGTGGGCTATGACCTCCAGGCCCTTCAACTAATTCCACACGCTGATCTGGATTCCAGGGCCGGAAGGGTCTATTACCAGCTTGGCAAAATCTATTTTTATATGAATGATGATGATAAACGGCTCGGCTATTATAAGAAAAGTCTTTATTATTATAAAAAAGCAAAGGATCAAGACATGGTGCATATGGTTGCGGGGAGAGTCTGTCAATTACTTATTAAAAAAAGGAAAGGGACCGAAGCGTTTTCATTCTATAAACACATTTTGAAAGAATATCCACCATCTTCAGTGGTATTAAAAATATTATCCTACCAAAATTTGGCGTCGGTTTATGAAGCCATACAGGATTATGACCAAGCTGAATCATATTACCGGGAATTATTTGCTTTATTAGATAAATACGATGATCAAGACCCATTGAAAAGAACTACTTATAATGCGGCTGGAAAATTTTATTTATCTCAAAAGCAATATACCAAAGCAAGATATTATTTTACCCGCTTATTTTCCATAAGTGAACGAACCAGGAACGCTGTAGACAGGCAGGCAAGCCATTATAATTTTTTTTTATTAGATTCTACGCAGGGAAATCTCCAGTCTGCTCTGGCTCACCTTCAGCAGTATATTGCACTAAAAGATTCAACCCTTTCTGCTACCAAAGCGAAACAAATTGAAGAACTTCAGATTCGGTATGATACCCAAAACAAGGTACATCGCATTGACTTATTAACTAGTCAAGCTCGTGAGCAGCAAGCTCGCGTCCAGCAGGCCAATCTCACCCGTAATGTTACCTTTGGGGGGGCAACCATGTTGCTTTTACTGCTGGGACTGGTTTATAACCGCTACCGACTCAAGCAGACCCAGCAAGCAGAGATTCAGGTGAAGAATCAAGCTCTGGAAGAGTTAGTGGGTCAGAAAGAGTGGCTGCTGAAAGAACTCCACCACCGGGTCAAAAATAACCTGCAACTCATCATTAGCCTGTTGCAATCCCAGGGTAAGTATCTGTTGGACAAATCCGCCATTAGCGCCATTGAGCAAAGTGAACACCGGGTACGAGCCATGGCCCTGATTCACCAGAAGCTCTACCGAGACGAAAACATCTCCCAGATCGATATGCGTGCCTATATTCAGGAGGTTGCCGAGCAGCTTAGTCACTCCTTTGATCCCGAACAGCGGATCACATTTCATTATGATCTTGCTCCTCTGGAACTGGACGTATCACAGGCTATACCTTTGGGGCTCATCATTAATGAGGCTATCACGAACGCCTTCAAATACGCGTTCCCCCATAAACAAGCAGGCAGTATTTGGCTGTTCCTCTGCCCGCTAGCAACCGACCAGTATCGGTTGCAGGTAAAAGATGATGGGGTCGGCTTACCAACAGGGGTTGATTTTCAACAGAGTAATTCAATGGGGGCCTATATTATGCGAGGCCTGAGTCAGCAATTAGGTAGTTCGTTAAAGGTCACCAGTGGGCAGGGTCTTGACGTTTCAGTGCTTTTTGAGATATTCAACCCCCAAGCTATTCCTACCCATGCTGTCTACTAAGTCAATGGAGGAGAGTATAGATCAATCAGCTATTCACATTCTGATTGTCAATAATAAATTTTGTTATTCTACTAGTTTACGTAATATCTCTAGCGATGTAAACAAGGCCCCTTTAGATCAATGGGTGGTTCTGGTAAGTAGTGACTACTAAAAAAGTAAAATTTGTACCTTAACTTAAAGCGTTAATACATAGATAGTTATTTGCACATGGATTTGCTGTAGTAGATTGCCCCTATGGAAAGGGAAAACTGATAGCGATGAAGCAATATATACTTATGGCAACTGCGTTTTTTTACAGCTTACCAGCTTTTGGCCAGACATTTATTCATCAGGTCGATAGCCTCCAAAATTTACTGAAAATAAGTAGGCCAGATAGCAGTCGGGTCAACGCCTGTTTAGCCTTAGCCAAATGGTATCAAAAGAATCCTACAAACAGATCGCAGGCGTATCTAGACTCAACGCTGCTCTATGCCAGACAGGCCGAAGTACTGAGTCGCTCATTAGGAAGTCGGTCTTTACTTGGCCAAGCCCTTTTAAGCAAAAGCAAGGCATTAATAGATCCAAGGGCTCGCACAGATAAACAAATTGACGAAGCCAGAAGGGCTCTCAAAGAGGCTTTAACTATATACAGCGCCACCCGCGATAAATTACAGTGGGCAGATGCTACTTATTTGTTTGCGGATAGTTTCTCAAGTCAAGATACTTCTCGGTTACCCTACCTTCAGTTAGCGTTGGGAATGTATAAAAAGATTGGTGCGCGACAGCTAGCGGCCGAAACACTGAGCGAAATAGCGTTGACCTATCAGTTACGGGGAAGAATAGCTGAATCGTTACGAATATACTTAAGAGTACTGGCCATTCAGGTGCCATTTCGAGATAAATCTCCTGTGTTAACCCTTTATCATCTAGCTGCCCTTTACAAGCTTTTGGGAAACTACCCCAAAGCGCTACAGTATGCCTATTGGATGAACCGCGTCTCGTTAAGAATGCGCGATACACCTTATTTAAGTAGCTCTTACGATATTCTGTCCACTTTATATGAAGAATTAGGTAACCATAGAGCTGCCCTTCAATTCAGATATGAGACACTTCGGATTTCCGAACAAGAGAATAATTTACAGGCTATACTAACCACCCGTATTGATATTTCCCGGACACTACTCGCCTTAAATCGAAGTCAGGAAGCACTTAGCCAGGCCAAAGCTACCTTGAAACTAATTGAAGTAAGCCTACCAAAATTCAGACTAATAGCTTCTTTGATCGTAGGTGAATGTTACATGGCAGTAAGAGATTACAAAAGTGCCGAAGTTTATTATAAGTGGACAGAATCGAATGTGCAGCCTATTAATTCTCCCATCCTGACTAATATAAATCAGAATTTAGGAATTTTAAATTTAAAAACGAACCGCTTAGACAAAGCAGCTTTGTACCTGGCCAAAGCTTACGAGAACGAACAGCATTTTAAGCATCCAATACATAAACGGCAAATACTTTTAGCCCTTTATCAACTCGACTCAACAAGGGGAAATACGGCACTAGCACTCAACCATTTCAGGCAATATACTGTACTGAATGATTCATTGGTAAATGAAGCAAAAAACAAACAGATTACGCTTCTACAAATTCAGTTTGATACGGAAAAGAAGGTGAAGGATATAAAGTCGCTCCAGCAACAAAATCAACTCCAGAAAGCCAGTATTAATCAGGAACGATTAGTCCGTAATCTAACGCTGATCGGCATCTTATTGCTGACTTTCTTGTTATGGCTAAGTTACAATCGCTACCGAATTAAGCAACGGACGAACCAGCTCCTTGAGTCTAAACAAATGGAGATCAATCAAAAGAACGAGTCGTTGAGCCACCTGATCGTAGAAAAAGATTGGCTTTTGAAAGAACTCCACCATCGAGTCAAAAATAACCTGCAACTCATCATTAGCCTGTTGCAATCCCAGGGTAAGTATCTGTTGGACAAATCCGCCATTAGCGCCATTGAGCAAAGTGAACACCGGGTACGAGCCATGGCCCTGATTCACCAGAAGCTCTACCGAGACGAAAACATCTCCCAGATCGATATGCGTGCCTATATTCAGGAGGTTGCCGAGCAGCTTAGTGACTCCTTTGATCTTGAGCACCGTATTGCCATTCACTATAATCTTATACCTATGGAGCTGGACGTTTCGCAGGCCATACCCTTAGGGTTGATTATTAATGAGGCTATCACAAACGCCTTTAAATATGCTTTCCCCCATGAGCAATCTGGGAATATATATGCGTCTCTTGCCAAGGCTGAGACTGGTCGCTATTTGTTACAGGTAAAAGATGATGGGGTTGGCTTACCTTCGGGAGTTGATCTTAAACAAAGTAATTCAATGGGGGCCAATATTATGCGAGGCTTAAGCCAACAACTAGGCAGCTCGTTAGAGGTCACTAGCGGGCAGGGGCTGGAAGTTTCAGTACTTTTTGAGGTGTTTAACCCACGAATTATTCCAACCCATGCTGTCTACTAAGTCAACGAAAGAGAGTCAGGACCCATCAGCCGTAAAGGTGCTGATCGTCGAGGACGAATTCCTGATTGCCGACAACCTGCGGGATATTTTACAAGAAGCTGGTTATCAAGTTCTAGACATCGCTTATACCGTCGCCAATGCGCTGGCAATATGTGAACAAGATCTCCCTGATATCGTATTGTTAGATATTTACCTGAAGGGCACTGAAACAAGCCTGGCCTTGGCCCGTTCGTTTCAAGCCCAGCATATTCCGTTTATCTACATATCATCTAATGCCAATGATGGCATTCAGCAGGAAGTGAAAGCCACTCAGCCCTATGGGTATATTGGCAAGCCGTTCGGTAAAAAAGATGTTCTTTATAGCCTGGAAATTGCCCTGCACCGTCATGCCCACAGTTTAGAAAAAAAGTTGTGGAAGGAGAAAGATCTTCAATTATCCCTAACCAATATCCTGTCGAATACTACTCCCTGGGAGGTAAAGCTACGAGCCGTGGTTACGCATCTCCAACCCTTTATACCCTTTGACCTAATCACTTTTAGCTTGGAAAATGGCCAGTCGTCACGTTCCTGTAGCTTTTTTCGCATGGGCGCGGATGAGTATCAGACGATACAACCTGCCGACTTACTGCGCATGAGTGGATTGAGTCAGGAAAAATACGACCAGTTGCGGACTCAGATCCCCCTTGCTGAAGGGCTGTTTTCCTTTAGTGGGGATGAGTTTATTGCCCATAGTCAGCAGTTTCGTTTAATCCAGCTTATAGCCAAAACCTTTTCTTTACAATCTAACCTACGGTTCACCTTAAACAGCAGTCAACGAGGCCTCTTCTCAGTTTCGTTTTACAGTCGTCAGCCTACGATCTACCAGCCCGATCATCTCTCCCTGCTGGCTCGGATGCAGCCATCGATCCTACTGATGTTGGAGCGTTTATTGGCTTATGAAGAAATTACCCGGTTGAGTGAACAACTCGGTCGGGAGAACCGCTACTTGCAGGAAGAAGTCAAAACAACAGCTAATATCGAGGAAGTCATTGGTAAAAGCCCACTGCTGCTAACGGTCTTCAATCAGGTTTCCCAAGTCGCTCCAACCGATGCTACGGTCCTGTTGACGGGCGAGAGTGGCACGGGGAAGGAATTATTTGCCCGTACCGTGCATAAGCTCTCGACCCGAAAAGAAAAAGTACTCATTAAAGTGAACTGTGCAACGCTACCGCCCGGGCTGATCGAATCGGAATTGTTCGGCCACGAAAAAGGGGCGTTTACGGGCGCTTCGGAAAAACGGATTGGCAAATTTGAACTCGCTCATCAAGGGACTATTTTCCTGGATGAAATTGGCGAGATGCCCTTGGAGTTGCAGGCTAAGCTCCTACGGGTGCTACAAGAAAAGGAAATTGAACGATTAGGTGGGAAGGGTCCCATTAAAACGGATGTGCGAGTAATTGCCGCAACGAACCGGCACTTAGAAAAAGAGGTCGCCCAGGGGCGATTCCGACTGGATTTGTATTACCGATTAAGTGTATTTCCTATTTTGTTGCCGGCTTTGCGTGAACGAGTCGAAGATATTCCGATGCTGGCTTATTTTTTTTGTTCAAAAGTTCAGCCGTAAAATGGGAAAAATATGTAAGGAAATAAGTCCGTCAGTGATAGCGGAATTGGTGAGCTATAGCTGGCCGGGGAACATAAGGGAACTAGAAAATGTGATTGAACAAGCCGTTATTGTGTACGATGGCAATGGTGCCCTTACGTTAGGCCGTCCACTAATCAATACCTGGATAAGCCAAAATCTGAATGTGGATGAACCCCATTTGGCCCCTACTCAATTTAATCCACCAGCCGATTCCGATCCCCAAACTCAATCAGCGGTGAAGCATCACCATGATGAAAAGGAACGGGATACCATTTTAGCCGTACTAAAAAAAACCAATGGAAAAATTCGGGAGAAAGGCGGGGCCGCTGAACTCTTAAATATCAAGCCCAATACGCTTGAGTACCGAATGGGTAAGCTGGGCATTAAAAAATAAGGAGCCCTTGACTAGTCAGCGGCTGCGGAATTAACCGCCCACCCGGCTGGTGTCTAGGCCCCTACTAGACGGGACGAGTGACACGAGGAATGAACCAGAGCAGCTTCTATTTTCTCCAATCTATTTTAGATTTTTTTTGAATTAGTTGGAGTTTCATGGAGTGATTAAATCCATTTTTACGGATTTGGTGGGGAAATGTCACCAAGATTTCCCATTATAAATTAACCTAAATCCTTTTTCTGGAAGAAGTGGTCCATCGAGCTATGTTGGCATAGCAATTGAAGAGTGCATGGGTGATCAACCGCCTACCTCCTTTTTAATGCACTTAACTTAAGTTGCCATGAAGTACCTAGCTGTTTTCCTTCGCCTGATCTATGGAAGATCAATTTCCTCTTTAGTTGATGATCTTCATGCCCGATTTATTGGCGATTGGTTAGAGAAGCCTGAATCTAAATATGTGCATCCCCACTGTAGCTGGACGCTGGCAGACGGTCATCCTAGTGCCAACTCGTTTTTTGAAACAGGTTTTTATGCTTGGTACCACGGCCAGTTCGGAAATGAACAAGGAAAGTGGAAACTAGTGGTTTCGGAAGTGATTGGATCACCCATTGGAGCTATTGTTGTAGGACAACTCCATTATCAAGACCCATCTGGAGGTGGTACTGCCTCATTCACCCATTTCTACCGAATTCGACAGGGAAAAATCGTAAACGCTCACTATTTTATTGGTGAAGTGGCAAAATCGTTGAAGCCTTTTCCACAACTGCTCAACCAGTTTCCAACGAACTGTTTACCCTCTCTGAATTAAAATCTCTACTAACAGGCTATGTATTCGTTTAGTGGATTGGTAAATCAGGAAGTATCTGTCAAGTCGGATTAAATGAAGGAAAACTCGGTTAATAGCAAGCGGATGTTGAATGAACAAACCATTATTTTGGTAACAGACGACGATGATGATGATCGCTATTTTCTTCGCCAAGCGATAGAACGTACCGTTAGTGGCGTAACAGTACTAGAAGCCAAAAATGGGGAAGAAGCGCTGAACTTATTGGCGGGACGACTCATCCATTTAGTCATACTGGATATGAACATGCCGGGCCTCAACGGCCTGGAGATCCTCTCCTTTATCCGATTGCATGCTGATTTGTATCTTACCCCAGCCGTCATGTTATCAACGAGTGATCAAGCGTCTTTAGTCGCTGATGCCTATAAAAAGGGAATAAATTGTTACATCAAAAAGCCTGCTGTCATTTGGGAATATGATCAAATCGCGGCTGCCTTGAAAACCTGTTTTCTGACCATTTCACCCTGATTTTTTGTGAGTTTGATTCGTACAGTTTTGCTGTTATCCCTGTGAAGGACCTTAATTGGTGATAAGTCAGATTTACCTAACATTGAGCTTTGATCGTTTTTGTTATCGGGCCTTTCAAGTCTGGATTTGAGACTAGCTTGTAAAAAGTATACTCCCTGTTAAGTGTCTGAATATAAAGGTCACCTTCCCGTTATGGCTACTTTGAGTACTATTCAGGATGTATACTTCATAATTCTGGAAGAAGATGGATGGGAATACATGTGTTGTCTCCATGCCTTCATCTCTCGCAAACGGTCCACTACTGGACATTATCTAGCGCACGTTTTAGAATCCGAAAGTAAGGAAATCATTTTTTTTGACTGCGCCGAAAACTTGGATGTACTCAAGACACAACTCGACTACACAATAAGTAAAGCAGGCGAACTTCTATTTTGCTACCGTGGTGAATCTGTTCCTCTATTCGAGTGGTATCATTCGTGTTAACAACTTTTCCGTCCAATAAATGGCAAGGCAAAAAATTTAATGGATTTTTTATTGGCTATTAATCAGCCATTTGTCTTTAAATATGCCATTTTGGAAATCGTTCACGAAAACCTCCGAATAAAATCAGGACAAGACACGCCTGCGTTCGAGATGATCGAAATTATGACGAAAATTATACGCCCACGCTCTTTTAGATCATGAACTGTGTTCAAATGCAAGCAGTAGAGCGAAATTTTGGTTGATAATTCTTGGACTTGCCTACCCCTTTAGGACGACCCAATTGGACCCCAGACGCTTTCTTGACAGCTAAAGCCTGACGGGTGCGTTTGGCAATCAAGTCCCGCTCAATCTCCGCTGCCATCGCGAAAACCATCGCCATCACTTTACTTTGGATCGTATCGTCCAACTGCCAGGCTCCCTTGACGGTATAAATCCGAATACCCTTCTGCACGGCGACCGAGATAATCTCCATGCACTCCAGAATGCTTCGGCCTAGCCGCGAGAATTCACTCAGTAAAATCGTACCCCCACTACTCAACTCGTCTAGTATGCCCGCGATCTTGCGTTGTCGCCAAGGGACTTTGCCCGACACTTTTTCTTCCACAAAACGCACCTGTCCCAGGTTGCGGTCATTGGCCAGGTGCAAGATTTCCGATTTGTTCTTTTCTAGGTCCTGGTCCAGCGTTGAGACCCGTAAATAGGCGACATTTTGAGCCATAATCAGACGGTCAAATGAAAACCCCTCGAATTGATTTATTTTTTACCTTTTGATCGTCAAATATACCCCTGTTTCGTTTTACTTTTCCGGCTCCTAAAAACCCTCCTTTTTACTTGCCCTTGTGAGCCGATTAAAACTCCTCGATACTGCCGAGATCCGGCGCTTTGACCTGCCGCCTTCATTGACTCCCCAGCAGCAGGCCCACTATTTTACCCTGCCAAGTGACGAATTATGTCCGTTTCGGCAGAACTACCAAAAGATCAAGCCCCTGATCCGTTATATTGGTGAGTTGGAAAGCTACATTCGGCAAAACACACATCTGATCGTTGACTATAGTGAACGCTATCGGTACGGGGAAGCGATCTCGACGGGCTTTGTCGAGTCAACGGTCAATTATGTGGTGGCCAAGCGGTTCACCAAAAAGCCGCGAGACGGTGGCAGCAAATGCAATGGAGTAAAGCGAGGGCCCATCTGCTGTTGGTGGTGCGGACCAAAGTCTTAAATGATGACGGGGAAGATGAGTTTAAAAAGCAGTAACCCTGTTTCGGTCGCAATCAGGTAGGGGAATGCCCATGACCGCTTAACCGGATTAACCCCAGGCTTTTTTCTGCTTTCTAAGCTCACCCATTATCAGTGGTAGAATACCAACACCGACTGCAACAAATCCGTATTGTGATGATTCCGGCACTCGCTTCCCGGTTTCCACCGGCGTTACCGGGGCAGATAGACCACAAACCTCGCTCCCTGATCGGGCTGGCTGTGGGCGGTGATCATTCCGTGATGATTATCCATAACGCGTTTGCAAATGGCCAGCCCCATGCCGGTGCCTTCGTACTGGGTTTTGCCGTGCAACCGCTGAAACATCTGAAACAGCCGGTCGAGGTATTTCTCATCAAAGCCGATGCCGTTGTCAGCAACGGTGATCTCCCAGAACTCAGCGGCCGGTTGCCGACCCACTGCCGTTGCCAGTAAGACGGTCTCCGGGATGGCGGCTCCGCCAATCAGGCGGCTGGTAAGGGTAACCACCGGTGATTGCCCGCTGTGCACGTACTTCAGGGCGTTACCGATCAGATGGCTGAAAAGCTGCTGCATCTGAACGGCGTCGGCCATGACCGTGGGCAGCGCATCGAGGTTGATTCGGGCGTTGCGTTGCTGAATCACCCGTTCCTGATCGTCCAGTACCCCGGCGACGACGTCGCTCAATGAAACGGAGGTGAAGGGCTGCTGGTGCGTGGTTAGGCGCGAGAAGGCGAGGATACTGCGTATCAGGGCGGACATGCGGACGGCGGCATTCTGCATCCGACGCAGCAGGTCGCCGGCCGTGTCCGGGAGTTCGGTGGTATACTGGTTGAGCAGCAGATCGCCGAATGACTGAATCTTGCGCAACGGCTCCTGGAGGTCGTGGCTGGCCACGTAGGCAAACTGCTGGAGGTGTTCGTTCGCAGCTTTCAGGCCCGCAAAGGCCTGTTCGAGTTGCCGCTGGTTGATCCGCAGTTTTTCTTCGGCTTCTTTCTCGGCCGTTTTGTCCTGGATCGTTAGCACCATGCCGTTGTTGCGCTTCACCGCCGACACGTTATACCAGCCCGACCCGTGGCCGTAGTCAAACGGGATGTCCTGGCGGAAGGGCCGACCCGTCTTTAGCACCTCGACGTATTCGTCGAACAGCCCGTTTACCTTGACAATGGGAAAAATCTCCAGCATGGTATGACCCACCACCTGCTCATCGGAGCGACCCGTACGCTGGCGTTTGGCCTGGTTCTGAAGAATATAACGAAAGTCGACCACCCGGTTGTCGGCGTCCTGTACGGCATCGAAAGCGAGAATGTCGTTCGGCGAACTGTCGAGTACCGAACTCAGTAACTCGGCCTGGTGGTAGTGCGTCAGTTGCGCCCGTTTAAGCTCGGTGATGTCCGTAAAGGCCAGAATGAGCTGGTCTCCATCCGCCGACACCGATACGCGGTACCAGCCTGCGGACTGGTCGGCCATAAAATGAGACATCTCGAATTCCTGTGGCTCGTTCAGTTGAAAACTGAGTATACACCGACTAAACAGGCCCGACTCGCGGGCGTTGGTCATGACGGCAGTCAGTGCCTGCCCGGCGGCTGCGGGCCCGAATACCGTCTCGAAGAGCGAATTGACCCGGACGATGCTGAAATCGGCAATACGGTGATCGTCGGTGGCCGTTCGCCGGGCGTTGACGACGGCAATGCCTACCGGTACCCCTTTCAGGATGCCGTGCAGCAACTGAGCCTGCTGGTGGGCAGCTTCCTGCGCTTTATGGTACGCCGTCGTATCGCTGTAGGTGACCAGTACGCCCCCCGGCACGGCTACCACCATCATGTCCCGCCAGATGTCATATTCCGGGTAGTATTTCTCGCCCGAAAAAGGCTGGCCGGTCTCGCAAACCCGCACGTACTCCCCGAACATGCCGTTGATGCCAGTGGCCGGGTAGATCTGCCACAGCGTTTGGCCCAGCAGTTGCTCGCGGGTGTAGCCGCTCATGCGCAGGCCGGCGTCGTTGATCAGCCTGAAGCGAAAATCCTCGATCTGGCCATCCTCGTCGTAAACGGCTTCATAGACCGTGCTGCCATTGACCGACGCGTCGAAAGCCTGCTGGAACAAGCTGGACAGTCGGGCCGCTTCGGCTATGGCCCGGAACTGCGTAATGTTGGTGTACGACACCACCAATCCGTCCTCGAAGCGCATCACGGATGCTTCGAACCAGCTCGGAAGTGACTGGCCGGGCCGGGTGTACCGGAACGCGAAGCGGTCAGACCGGCCCGTTTCGATGACCTGTCGGCAGCGGTCCAGCAGCCCATCCTCGCTCAGGTGCGGAAACAACCGGTCAATGGGCTGACCCAGCAAGTCCACGGCCGGACGGCCCAGATCGCGCTCGGCCAGTGGGTTGAGCATCGTCAGCCGCAAATCGGTCGGCGTTGCGCCGGTGTCGTGGATGGCCTGCCAGACGAGTACTCCGTTCGGCAAGGTGGTCAGGAAACGTTGTAACAGGGCAGGCCCCGACGGATTTGACGTTTGCATAGGATGAGGGAAAGAAAGGTTTTTGGCCGAACGACGGCAAAAGCGGGTACGTCAGTTTTGTTAAACAGGTCGCGCGGGGACGGTGGGTGGTCCAGCCAACTCGCTAAAATAATCAAAAGCCCGACCGGCCGCATCGACCACCTCGTCGTGGTGTTCCCTGGCTCGCTCGGTCAGGTACGTACCAAACGCCTGCCAGTGTGGCCTGGTCTGGTCGCCGTAGCCGCCGAAAAACCGCGACGGGACGGCGGCTTCTTCTAAATCGGGTATCCGGCGCAGGGCCTGGTCAACGACCTGCCCGCCCAGGGTGGCCCCTTCGGCCACGTACAAAGCGCCCAAGAGTTGGTACCCGTTCCAGTCGGCAAACAGGCCGGGACGGGGCGAGGGAAGCGGCAAGCCGAGCCGTTCCAGATCGGTCACTAACCAGGGGGTTTTCCGGCGGGTCTCGCGGTCATATCCGGCAAAGAAACCCGACTGCGTGGCCACGGCCGTTTCCAGGGCCTGGTGAAACCGGTAGTGAATGCCGATCAGGTGACCGTACTCGGTTCGGGTAAGTGTACCGGCCATCAGCTTCCGGGCGTACAGCCGGGTCTCCGTCTGCTGGTGGTGTGGGCGGGTTTCGATTTTAAGCCGGGCCAGAATAGAGCGGTCGTTCACGAGATGTACTGGGTCTGAGTCAGCCAGAAATCAATGGCCCGGCGCATCATGTCGCTGACTTCGTGGTAGCTACTGGGCTTGATGAGGTAGGCATTGGCCCCCAGATCATAGGCCCGGCGGATGTCTTTCGGGTTATCGGAGGTGCTGTAAACAACCATGGGCATATACCGCGTCTGGTTATTGGCCCTCGCCTGCTGAATAACCTCAAACCCACTGGCTCCCGGTAGGCTGAGATCAATGATCAGCAGCCGGGGCAGGGCTGGACTTTGGCCTTTATAGGCCCCCTGCCGGAGCAGGTAGTCGATGGCTTCGGAGCCGCTGTTGAGGATCAGCGACGTTGGCAAACTGTCCAGTCGACCCATGACCCGGGTAAAGATCTCGGCCTCATCGGCGTTGTCTTCAATGTATAAAATGTCGAGCATAGGTACTAAATTATTACTGTAGGGAATGAGACAAAGAAGGTAGTGGCTTGCTGGGGTGTACTTTCGAACCAGACTTTGCCCCCGTGGCGACTCATGATGCGCTTCACAATGGCCAGCCCCACCCCGTAGCCCTCATGACTGACGGTGGAATCGAGCCGCTGAAACACTTCAAATACTTTACCGGCCTGTTTCATATCGATACCAATGCCATTGTCCTGCACCGAATAGGTAACCTCCTGACCGTTTTCGCGGCCCTCAACCCGGATGCGGGCATTGGGAACCTGGCGTGTGTATTTGACGGCGTTGGACAGCAGGTTGCTGAACACCTGCGTAATCATGGTCTGGTCGCCGTACAGGTCGGGCGTGGGGCCAATATCAAGTTGTATTATGCGACTGGCTTCCGTGGCCAGCAGCTCCTCCCGTAACTGAAACAGCAGCGGCTGCATGGCCATCTTCTCCATGCGCACCTCGTTACGGCTCATGAGCGAATACTGCATCACGTTCCGGATCATCATCCGCATCCGGTCGCTGGCGTTTATCACTTTGGTAAAGAGGCTCTTTGCCTGTTCATCCATCTGTCCACCGTAATCTTCGAGGTAGATTTCGGTGTAGCTTTTGATGGACTTAAGGGGCGTGCGCAGATCGTGGGAGACGGTGTAGCTGAAGGCTTCCAGTTCTTCGTAGGCCAGCCGGAGCCGCTCGTTCAGCACCCGGATTATGTTGGCTTTCCGGGCCACCAGTTGCAGGATATCTTCGCGCAGGCGCAGGGCTGCCCCCAGTTCTTCCTGCTGCCAGTTCTGCGCTTTGTTGTGGACCAGTTGCGTCCAGCTTTCGAAGCTTTTGCGCGGACTGAGCCGCCCTTCTCCGCTTTCGTCGGCTACCATTGGTTTTTCGGGATTGCCGCCCCACGAAACCGACTTAATCTGTTCGGGCTTGAACCAGAGCAGGAACTCGTTCATCTCGCGGGACAACGTAATCATCAGCACCCCGGCCGCTTTGTCCCGAAACGGTTCGGCCAGCGGGTAGAGGTTGGGCAGTTGGGCGGTCTGGAAAATGGTTTCAGTCGTGCTGCCCCGGAGCCACTCAATCAGGGTCAACGTATCATCCGGAGAAGGGGTCTCGCCGAGCGTGTATAATTGACCGTCGAAGAGCAGGGCGGCTCCCGTGGCGGTGTTCAGGTCCAGCACCGAAACGGGGTGTTTTATCAGCCCCTGCACCACGTCCCAGTCGGCCAGCATCTGCTCGTTGAGCGCTTGCCCGTTCGTCCGCAGCTGACGGACAAACTCGGCATCGTCATCGTCCTGGTAATTCGTCAGGGCCGTCGCCACCATCTGACTGACTACTTTAGCCGTTTGCCGAGTGGGATAATCGACCAGCCAGGGAGCACCGTAGTGATGGCAGGCGATCAGGCCCCAAAGTTCGCCCCGGTATAACAGCGAAATACTCATGCTGGACCGAACGCCCATGTTTTGGAGGTACTCCATGTGGAGGGGCGAAACGGCCCGCAGGTTCGCGTGGGTCAGGTCGAGCGGACGGTCGTGGTCTCCATAATTGGCTGGGCAGACGCGGACCCTGGGCTGCTGCACGTCGACAATGCCGCGAACCAGATTGATTTTATACAGTTCCCGTGCCTGCCGTGGAATGTCCGACGCGGGGTAATGAAGCCCCAGAAAAGGCTCCAGGTGTTCCTCGCGGGCTTCGGCAATCACTTCGCCGTGCCAGTCTTCGTCGAAGCGGTAGATCATGACCCGGTCGAAGCCGGTCAACGCTTTAAGCTGCCGGGCAGTTCGTTCCAGCAGGTCGTTCAGGGTTCGGCTGCGCTGAATGTCGCTCAGTGTCTGGGTCAGCAAAGTCGGCACCGACGGAGCCAGGTGACGCGCCGGTTCAGGAGCGGGCTCCAGTTCCACAATCAGGGCACCGTCCTGCTGGTGCAGCAGGATGTACCAGTCGCGGTTGTTGAACCGGGTGCGGTAGGGATTAAAGGCTTCGGGCGTACCCCCGCGCATGGCCACTGTGAGCAGTTCCTGCAAAATGATTCCCGGCAGGTCGCCCAGTTGTAGATTGCCCACTGACTGGCCAATCACCTCCTCCACCGGCTGGCCCGTCAGGTCGGTCAGGTTTTCACTGGCCTGCTCGATGGCGAACGTAGTGGGGTCGAGCGCCAGCAGATAGCCATGGGACTGGATGTAACCCGGCCACTGAATCGGCTCGGTATCGCAGTTGGTTAGGCTAAGGGCGGGTTGCATGGTTGGCAGTGAGAAGGAAGGAACCTTATAATTTAAAAAGGTATTTTTTTACGAAATGAGTGCCAATATCCGTATTTTTACTCAGTATATCCAGTAAGACTACGTAATGTGGGTATTTTCTTCAAATTTTGTTGATAGTGACCATCCACAAGCATCAGGCTGCACTGGTATCAAGTGGAGTAAAAACCAGGAATTGGTTGGTCAGGGGTAACAACGGTCAATGGGTTAACTGACACAGATCATGGTAAATTACCCGGTTGATGGCGAGCGTTGAGCTGGCATACAGATCTTATATCTCTTCTGTAGGTCTCTAGTGTTGCTTAAATAGTAGTATGGCAGGTGGCATTGTTTTTTAGCAACACTAATGCGTTGTGGGTAGATTTCTTATTTTAATGAGCGATTGTCCAAATCGCTTTTATAGCGTCCTTTAGTTACACTCTGTCTAACTCACGACCATGCCTGCTACTCAGAATCAATCGGCTCCGGCCCTGTTGCAACGTGTTCTGTCTGCGTCGCAGAACGGGGTGTTAGTATACCACGCGGTGCGCGACGATGAGGGAATAATTGTCGACCTGCGGGTAGCCATGCTCAACGCCGTGGCGGAGCGTGATTCGGGTAAACCTGCTATCGACATGCTGGGCCAATTGTACAGCCGCCTGTTCCCGAGTGTAGCCCAGGCGGAATTGTTCGACCGCTATCGGCGGGTCATGGAAACGGGGGAAGCGGCCCGATTTGAACTTTATTACAAACTCTCCACGAAAACGACCGCCGACTGGTTCGACATTTCAGTGATGCCGTTGCAGGACAGCATTGTGGTTTCTTACAACAATAGTACCAAGGCCAAAATGGATGACGATGCCGCCCGGCAGGCCAGCGCACTCCAGCAGGCCTTTAATTCATCCCTCAGTGGGTTCACCGTGTATGAGGCTCTGTATGATGCGGACGGCCGGATCGATGATTTTCGCTTTGTGATGATCAACGACGCCGGGCTGCGTATGAGCGGCTTCACGCATGAGCAGCTAATCGGTAAAACCGTCTGGGAAATTTATCCGGCTACGGGCATCAACGGGTTATTTGACCAATATGTGCAGGTATGCCAGACCGGCGAACCCCTGTTGGGCGAGACGTATTACCCGGAATATGACCTCTGGCGGGCCTACACCTTAGTACGGGTAGCCGGAGGGGTAATGATTAACTATACCGATATTACGCCCCAAAAAAAGCAGGAAGAAATCATTAGCCGACAGGCTCAAATGCTGCATGGCATTCTGGAATCGGTGTCGGCGGGCATTATTGTCCTGAAACCCGTTTGGAGTTCATTACGGTCTGACAGTCAAATTATTAATTTCAGCTTTGTGCTGGTTAATTCGGCATTTCAGGCTGCTTTTTCCCTGGGTACTACCGATGTCGCCGGGCAGCTGCTGACCCACCTGCTGCCCCGGTCTCAGGAGTCGGGCCTGCTGAGTCGCTGCATGATGGCGGCTGAGATGAACCACGCCCACCAGTTTGAGATGCCCAACCGAACGGATGGATCCACCCGCTGGTATCTGGTGACCATTACCACGCAAGGCGACCAGCTTATCCTATTGCTGACCGACGTTACGGACTCCCGCCAGCTTCAGGTGACTCATCACTTTCAGTCCGAACTGGCCTTGCGCCAGAGTGAGCAGCGATACCGGTCGATGGTCGAAAACATCAATGAAGTCGTTTATCAAACTGACTGCGAACGCAAACTGATCTACCTAAATCCCTACTGGACGACCCTGACCGGCTACACCATCGAGGAGTCGATTGGCCAAATAGGGGATAATTTTTACGGCCCCCAGACAGACCAGCTTCAAACCCGTCAAACCTTTGAGGACCTCATGGCGCAACGCATCACTTCGGCAAGGCTGGAGGTGAGAATTCAGCATAAAGACGGTAGCCACCGCTGGGCCGATCTCTACATGCAGGTACAGGTTGACGCGGCTGGCCAGCCCACAGGCCTAGCGGGTCTGATTGCCGATATCACCGACCGCAAAAACCGCGAGCTGATGCTCCAGCAATCGCTAGAGAAGGAAAAGGCGCTTAACCAGCTCAAATCGCAGTTTGTGACTACAGCCTCCCACGAGTTTCGCACCCCGCTGACTACTATCCAGTCCAGCGTCGAGTTGATCAAACTCTACATGGATATTCCCGGCGAAAAGGTCCTGCCTACCATTCATCGGCACCTGAATGTGATCGAAAAGGAGATCAGTCACTTCAGCAGTTTGCTTTCGGATGTGCTTACCTACGGCAGGATCGAAGCGGGTAAAATGCCTTTTAATCCCGAGCCAACCGATCTGCCCACCCTGATCGATGAACTGCTGACGACCCATTTCAGCCACCGGTCGGATGGGCGAAGCGTGAAGGTGTTACTCACTGGCAAATCCCATCTGCTCCAGGTCGACCCCAAACTGCTGGGCCATGTACTGATCAATCTGCTCACTAACGCCTTCAAGTTCTCGAAAACCAACCCCATGCTCAACGTGGTGTTTGCGCCTGACCGGGTGCAGGTGATGGTGATCGACAAGGGCATCGGTATTCCAGCCGACGAGCAGGCCAACCTGTTCAGCACGTTTTTCCGGGCACGCAACGCCAGTAACATTCAGGGGACGGGGATGGGGCTGGTAATTGCCCGCGAGTTCGTGCGTCAACACGAAGGCGATATTACGGTACAGAGTGAGGAAAATGCAGGGACTACCTTCACCATCGCCCTGCCCGCTACTCGGCCTGGGGCAGTGTAGCGGGCAGGGTTTTATTAGTAACTGGAACGCCCGGCGGCCCGGAAAGAATTATGCAAAGTAGATTGCCGCCCGGCATTTTGGGTCTATGGAAAGCATAAAAAAGCCTGGGGTGAATTAGGTTAAGCGGCCGTTCCAATGGCCGCTTAACCTAATTCACTCTACCGTCTGGACACAATCAGTCATACTGTTATCTTTGACTAAAAAGTGCAGGCCAGCCGTCTAACTGTATTGAAGGACAAGCAATTGCAGGCCAGTCCATCCGCCAACTCGCTACCAAATCAGCAAGCTAAATCCTGTTATCGGTTTATAGCCAATGAGAATGTGCCAGAGGAGGCAATCATCCGCAACATGGCCGCTAACTGTCAGACGTGTGCCGCCGATAGGCCTCTGCTCTGTATTCGGGATACTAGTGTTTTCGTCGACACAGTACTTCTTAGCGATATTTAGACAAGAAGTAGCTTGAAATCCCTTTTAAAGGCTTATAGTGTAGGTTGAGTAGCGTTACCCTGACGTGACGTGTATGTTTATTTCCGTATAGCCCTCCCCTACTCAACTGGCAGTTTTCGTCCAATAATAAGGTAGCGAATGCTATTTAATGAACTCGTTATTTTGCTATCAATGAATGAGTTGTGTAACTATCAACTGCCGCTGGAAATCGTTCACTTATACCTCCAATTAAATATAGTAAGTTCAGACGTTTAATATACTCAGCTTACATTTCAGATGCCGTATTTTCCATATACTCCTCGATAGTTCCTAGAGATAAAGGAGTGGTAGTTGTCTCATTTACTAAACTCATTATGATTAATGTTTTGAACGTTACACGGCTTAATTCGTGCTGTATGATAAAACTTAAGAGGAGAGTATTATTTCGTTGCCATGATTGGCAAATAGCTAGACGAGTTTTTGGATGAAACATTCTAGTTAAGTCGCAGGACGGGCTTTTCGTCAAAACACTTTCAACGACTTTCCCACTGCACCAAAGCGGTTTTTTTCAGTTGTAGCTATTCCTTTTTCAACACGAATGATGACATCTACTTCATGCCCCCACGAGCCATCACCTCTGTATTGTTGGCCATCTTTGTGAGCATGAGTAATAAAAACATGCGAAATTGATTTCTCAAACTCCGGTATGTGATAATCATTAGCGGCTGCGCTCACGTAAAAAGGCGTAATTCCCAATTTAGTGACACTGTCATAAAATACCGCTTTGAAGGGAGCTATCTGAAATACATTATTGTTCACTAATACCTGTTTCCATTCTGTTTCACTATTGGGTAATCGATTTAGGAAAAGGCACCGGTTCGTATTCTGTCCCGTAAGAGTCCGCCGTTGTTTATCCAGAAGAGTTGGGCTATTCAATGCTTCCTCGCCAGAAATGTAAGCTAGTTGACAATTATTTGATATTTCATTAGCCAACGCCATACTAAATGTAGATTTACCACTGCCTGGAAGTCCCCAAATCAGGATCTTGAATGGGTAAGCCAATTCCACTAGAAAATCGGCATATTTTTGTGAAAGCGCTACCTTATCAACCCTTAATTTTTTTGACTCTGCTAAGGATTCTCCTGCCTTTAGAATTTGCAGAGAACCTCCAACTCCTGTATTGGCAATGGTAGAGGAGGTTGCTTTAGGAGGCCCATTGAGGGACGTTTCTGCCATTTTAAAGAGCAGATCAATCCCCTTCTTCGCTGTATACTGACCCAGGTTCGTACTACCTGTACGGGGCGTTGTCCGGTCTTGTCCGGCTTTGTCCGCGTTTATTGCCCCATTTACTCCTGCCATGGATATTTCCCCATGTCGTTTATAGTACTTTCGGCAAGCATCGGAGCAGAAACGCATATTGATTTTACCGCTGCACGTTTTACCGCAGTTTTGACATTTTTTGTCGTGTGACATTTGAGTATGGAGTTAAGAGAGAAAGGTTAACAGCTTCGCAATACCCAGGGATAGGTATATCCTGGCACTGGCTTCGGCACAAGTAAAGGGGACATGTAGGGGTGGGTTGGTGTTGCTACTTTCCTTAGATGCGGCCCCTAGCTTATGGGTATCAGCTTTATTAATGGGGCTGCTCATTTTCTGATGGATTTATTAGCGGCCATCACTTCACTTTTAAGGTAGCGTACCTGATTGCCAATCCGACGCGGATTAAGAATCCCCTTTTTATCCCAAGACCAGATCGTGACTGTCGATACTTTTAAAAAGTCAGCGGTTTCGCAGCGGGTCCAAAGTATATCAGCATCAGGAACGGGTGCAACCGATTTTTCTTTTAATAGTTGTTTTAACTCACCGATTTCCTGGCGGAGCTGGTAAACAGCCTCTGGTAACTGGTCGAATGTAAGCGGTATTTTATACATGAGTTGGCTCTATTTTTCACCAAAACTATGCGGTTATCGTAGTAAAGAATTAAGCCCTTTACAAGCGCAACCCCCAGGGTTGCGCTTGTAAAGGGCTTATAGTCAGTATTATGAAATTTTGAAATGTTTTTTACAACCCCACTTACAACCTGGTTGTATTTTTAATCAATTTACCCAATTGCTTTAATATAGCTTAAGTCGGCTTGTGCGTATTCAATGGCAGTTCCCCAATCGTCAAGTAAACATATTGCTTTTTCTATGTGGGGGATAACCGACTTTTGACGACGATTCGTCTCAACCTTGTAGTGTCTAAAATCGTTATATAAACTATCCGCACTTACACCATATTTAACAGCTTCCTCTTCACGGATCATCTTTCGAGACTTTCCGCCCTCAAAGTAGCCTATCTTATCTAAGTACACCAACATTAGAGCGATTGCGGGCACTGTTAACTTTTCATCTGAATTAGAAAAGGAAGGCTTTATATCATTAGTAGGCGTATTGGAATGGTTTAGATTTATTTTGGCTACTAACCACTTAATGAACTCCCCTAAAGCATAAGCCTTTTCAATGGACTTTTGGTCGTCGCTTACGCTATCAATAAAGGTTATCCAAGTTCCAATTTTTAAAGGTTCTTCAGGTGCTGGCTTAGGCTTTACTATCTTTTCAAGCTGAATAACTATTGATCTTTGACTGGCGATCTTGATTAATTTATCAGTAAAGAAATCGATGGATTCAGTTTGGTAGGCGGGCCAATCCGCATAGGTCTCTAATTGAGTGATAGCGTTTTTAAGCGATTCCTGAAGCATTGATGTATAAGTCTTTTCAGGCTCAATCAGTCTTACCTCCTCTACTTGAAATTCTCTTTTTAGGCCATTTAACTCCTTGTGTATTCGATCAGTTAATGGTCCTCCAATGGCTAGGCGTTGATTTTCAAGCGTAAAGGGTACTTCTTCGTCTAAAAATTTCCCTAGTGATTCCACCATATTTTTGCCAATGGCTGAAGGATCATTAACAGATTCGGATTTCATATTTAATATTTTTAAATTCTCATAATGCCTATTGGGCTTTTGTTCGTTGCAACTGTTTAAAATAAGAGTTGGCTTTTTCAACTGGCAATCGTAAACGGTGTTCCCTGTAATTGTTTCTGCCAGTGTAAGGCCATCACTTTAGCGTGTTGCTCTCGGTCAAGTTTAATGTATTGCATAAAGGCTTTTTCAGTCCGGTGCCCGGTTATCTGCATAATAGTTAGTGCTGGTATACCTAGCAGGTACATATTTGTCGCAAATGACCTACGCGCAGTGTGTGTGCTAACCATCTGCCATTTTTCGAACGCTTTTGTTATACGTTTACCCCCCTTAGTCTGTGCTTTGCTCTCTATGCTGTTTATTCCTGCTAACTGACATACCTCCTTTAGATAGTCATTCATTTTCTGGTTGGAAATACTGCGTGGTAAGGCGCCATTATATTTTTTCAGCATGACCTTTACTATCTCATGGCAGGGTATAACCACTTTGTCAGCAGTTTTCTGTTGCTCAATACGTATAAGTCCGTCTTTGATGTATTCTGGTCGTAGATTAGTTAAATCAGAGAAACGAAGGCCAGTGTAACAACCGACTAAAAACAGGTCTCTGACTCGCTCTAACCGCTCAATTTTAGAAAGGTCTAATTCTTGTAAGCGTTCTAATTCCAGTTCGCTTAGATAAACGTTGTCAGCGTCCTCTTTAACCACCTTAAACTTTCGGCTTCTATAATCTTGCTTTACATTAATACCCCTTGCCGATGCATCGTTAAGAAACACTTTTAAGGTTTGTAAATATTTGCCCACGTTGTTAGTTGCAAAGCCTTTTGTTGAGGTTAGATGGGATGTGAAGGCATCATAAAAATCTAAATCAATTGTATCGAAGTCAATCTTACGTCGATAAGTGATTGCAAACTCCCTCAGGACTTTCAGTACGGTTTGATATTTTTGAATAGTTCGGCGTTCTAGGTGTTTACCCGTTTCAATGTTCACCCGGTTAGGCGCAGATTCAATAAAGTCAGCTATAAATGTAAATAAGGCAGGTTCAGTTGGCTCGATTGGTGCTACTTCAACAATGGGATTCAGGTAAGAATCTATTTGAGCCTTTACAGTCTCTTTAGTCAAACTGCGGGTAGAACGTAAGTCTATAATGATACTGTCAATACTTTTTTGTGTATTATCTAAATATGTGTTGATTTTGTCTTTATCTGTGGCATCGAGTACATTTTTTACTCGTTGCTTGCTTTCGTTCCAATGAGCAGGAACGACTTTGAAGCCAGTGCCAATATTAATGCGCTGGTTCTCGAACCTAACAACGCAGTTTATAGGTGTAGATGTCTTTGCATTAGGGTCTCTTAATAAGTAGTTGACGTGTGAATCTGATTTCCGGGCCATATACAGAGTTAATTAATTCCGTACACCAAATGTACGGCTGTGTACGGTTATGTGTACGGAATAGCTTAATTTATTTTAATTCACCCTTATCTCAATTTACTTGTAAAAAGATGAAAATCCCCATTTAAAGTTAAATAGGGCCATTTTTAGTCGTTTTTGACACTATGGTTAAAAGTTAAAATTAAGTAGGGGATAGTCCAGCTCCCGCTACTAAGCTAAAAGTCAATCACTTGTTCATCAAGAGGTTGACTTTTTTCGTTTTTAAATAGGGTCGGATTCGGGGATGAACTTGATTATTCTGCCAATGAGCACAGGGAATAATGAATTGGTAGTGGCTTAACTGCGTTGGTCGGCGAAAAAAGCGGATTTATATGTAGGCTGATTATCGTATCATGGACCGTGACTTTTTTGAGAAGCAAATGGTTCGGCAAGCCAGTCTTTTTAGCGTGTTCGAAGAGCAAGATGTTTTTGGCTCAGAGTTAGGCGGATGGGTCCGGCGAAAAAAATGATAAATAATCTAACTCTATTTCGAGGAGCACAATAAAATTAGTTAAGCATCGTTTTAGGTCTATTAGATAACTTTGAAAGCCCTGTCGGTCCAACCGATGGGGCTTTTTCATGTCTCCCCAACCCTTATCTTTATGGCTATGGAAGATGCTTCAACTCCATTACCCACCCCGCCCGATTCGCTAGCCACTCAGAGACAACAGGTGGAGGCAGCCTCTGATTTCCTGTCCATCTGTGATCGGTTATCCACGGGCTATGATAGTGGTTATTATTGGGAAGATGTGCAACGCGCACTTCGGATTGCCGCTGGCCTGGAGAAGTGGCCCGAGTAAATCCGACTCTTGCAGACATGATATTGTAGATAATTGACTGGTCAACGACTCCAAAATCCCCAGTTACTCCATAAAACAGGCCGTATAAAAGATAATAGGTCCATTAGGTCGGAAATGCCTCGTTCCAGCAACTACACCATTAGGTTAGTTGGTTATTTTTGTATTATTGTGTGAAATAAAAGTAGTATTTGTTGATAGAGTGCTACCTATGATCTAGAGTAAATTTTAGGTTAACTCAACGTAATCTTTATGAATCACATCTTTACATTCCTACATAGTAGGGAGTATTGTTGTTACGCTCTATTATTCCTGAGCCTTATTAGTTTTAATACCCCGTTGCTGGCCAACAAACGGGATATTAACAACGGATTAGCCGCTGACCGATCTGTTACAGGTATAGTAGTCGATGCTAAGAACCAGGCACTGCCCGGTGTGAACATAGTAATAAAAGGCAATTCAAAGGGCACTACAACCGATGCCAATGGCCGCTTTCAACTGAGTATTCCCGACCAGGGAACCATTCTTCAATTTTCGTATATAGGCTACGTTACGCAGGAAGTTACAATCGGCAATCAAACCGACGTAAACGTAACGTTACTTGAGGATACCAAAACACTCGATGAAGTAGTTTTCGTTGGCTATGGAACACAAAAGAAAGCCGACTTGACTGGTGCTGTTTCGACGGTTACGTCGAAAGATATTGGCCGATTGCCGGTGGGTGGTATTGATCAGGCGTTGCAGGGAAAAGCCGCCGGGGTGCGGGTAACGCAGTCCTCGGGTCAGCCGGGAGAAGCGGTGTCGATTCGTATCCGGGGCGTTGGGACGATCAATGATAATAGTCCGCTTTTTGTCATCGACGGCGTACCGACCAAAGATCCGGGCAGTCTGCTGAATCCGAACGATGTCGAAAGTATGTCGGTATTAAAAGACGCATCGTCAGCCGCGATCTACGGAGCCCGGTCGGCAAACGGTGTCGTTGTTGTGACGACCAAGCGTGGCAAATCCGGGGCTCCGCGAATTTCCTTTAACAGCTATACAGGGGTTCAGCAACATGGGCGATTGATTCCAATGGCCAACACCGCCGACTATGTGAGGCTATATAACGAAGCGGCAAACACCGACAACGCGGCCATCGGCGATCCTACCCTGTTTCGAAAACTCATCACGGCGGACCCAAATTCACTACCGAATACCGACTGGCAGCGCGCTATTTTTCGCACCGCTCCCATTCAGAATTACCAGTTGTCAATCAGTGGGGGCACCGATCGGTCGCACTACC
The DNA here is from genome assembly GCF_002831565.1 of Spirosoma pollinicola. Taxonomy (NCBI): domain Bacteria; kingdom Pseudomonadati; phylum Bacteroidota; class Cytophagia; order Cytophagales; family Cytophagaceae; genus Spirosoma; species Spirosoma pollinicola. The sequence goes on from NZ_CP025096.1 coordinate 7,935,719, forward strand.
TGATTTCGGGAAACTACTTCGATCAGCAGGGTATTATCCTGAACTCAGGCTACAAACGCTACGCACTACGGACGAGTTTAGATACGGATATTAAGGGTAAACTGAAGATTGGGACGAATATAAACATGACTTATTCGAACCGCAGCATTGTGGGTAGCTCAGGCGACGGCTATGGGGGTAATGGGGGGAGTATTGTTCGATATGCACTGTTTCATACGCCTGCCGTTTCTGTTTACGACTCGACAGGAAATTTCACTGATTTACCCGCACGCCCTGACCTATACGGCGATGGGTATAACCCGGTTGGGCTGGCCAGTAAGCAGGATAATAAGCAGAATCAATATCGAGTCTTTGGAAACCTGTTTGCCGAGTGGCAGATTACGAAAGAGCTGCGTTTTCGTTCAGATGGGGGCCTGGATATCAGTGTTGTCAATCAGAAAATTTACAACGAAAACTGGGGGACAAATGGACGCATCAACAGTCCTGCTACGCTGAGCGATCACATAAGCACCAGCACGAATCTGAACTGGAATAATACGCTGAACTACACCCATACCTTTGGCCTGAAACACGACCTGTCAGCCCTGTTGGGGATGGAAGCCATTCAAAATATTGGTCGCGATCTGACCGGCTCCGACCGGAATTTTATTGACCAGGACCCCAACCTGCGCTATCTCGGTCGGGGTAACGATCCGCTGGGCCGTTCAGCTTCGGAAGGCGATCAGCGCTGGAAACTGCTTTCGCAATTTTTCAGACTCAACTACGCCTATCAGAATAAATATCTGGTAACGGTCAACGTTCGGCGGGATGGCTCCTCGCGCTTTTCGCCCCAGAATCGTTACGCTACGTTCCTTTCGGGCTCCGTTGGCTGGAACATTGATCAGGAAGCCTTTTTTCAGCCACTCACTAATGTCGTGTCGGCGTTGAAAGTGCGGGCCAGTATTGGGCAGTTGGGGAATCAGGACATTGGCAATTATCCCTACGCGTCCATTGTCGGGAGTGGCTACAACTACCCGCTGGGAAGTCCGCAGCAGACCAATAACGGCTACGCGATCACAAGTCGGGGCAATTCGACTGTGAAATGGGAAGCCTCGACCCAAACAGATGTTGGTATTGATGCCGGGTTCTTTCAGAATAAATTACAATTGAATATCGACTATTTCATCAAGACGACCTCGGATATGCTGGTGCCGATTCCAGTGCCGCGTTCGGGTGGTACGTCGGGGGTGCCGTATGTTAATGCAGGTCGCGTCGAAAACAAAGGGCTCGAAATCGATCTGACGTATCGGAACCGGGTTGGAGCGGTGAGTTTCGACATAACAGCCAATGGATCGTTTATACGCAATAAAGTAACCTCGCTCAGCGATGGTCGACCCATTCCGGGTGGCCGAATTGACAATGGCATATTCGGTACGTTAACGGAGCCGGGTTACCCGATTGGCTCCTTTTATCTGCTAAAGCAAACAGGCATTTTTCAGACCAAAGAGGAACTGTTCACCAGTGCCTTTCAGGGAAATAACATTCAGCCGGGCGACGTAAAGTTCGCCGATATGAATGGGGATGGAATTATTGATCAGAATGACCGGTCGCACGTGGGTAGCCCGATTCCAACGCTGCTATACGGCTTTACGGCTAATGTGCAATGGAAAGGGTTCGATCTGTCGGCGTTTTTTCAGGGCGTATCGGGCAATAAAATTTACTATCAGGTGGCTACCGATATTGAAGGCTTTTATCGGGCATTCAATGTCACTCAGCGTGTGGTCGATCAGCATTGGACCGGCGAAGGTACCAGCAGTACCCAGCCGCGTGTGTCGTGGCGGGGAGCTGCCAATAATAAGCAGCCATCAACGCGCTTTCTGGAAGATGGGGCCTATACACGGCTGAAAAACCTGCAGGTCGGTTATACGTTGCCTGCCAAGATCAGTCAGAAAATCGGCTCATCTATGGTGCGTATCTACGTAGCGGGGCAAAACCTGCTGACGTTCACAAAGTATCCGGGCCTTGATCCTGAGCAGCAAACGAGCGATAACGTCAATAACGAACAGTTTCGGGGCGACGTAGCGGTTGGCATCGACTGGGGAACCTACCCGAGTGCGAAGACGTACACCGTGGGATTAAATGTTAGTTTTTGAACGTAACGTTATGAAGAGAATTTATCCATTCCTGCTTAGTGCTGGCCTGCTGGCACTAACACTGGACGGCTGTAAAAATTATCTGGACGAACAATTGCTCGGTAATTATTCTGACGGTGCCTTTTACAAGACACAGGCGCAGGCAATTCTGGCAATCAATGCGGCTTACACACCCCTGACATTTTCGAGTGATCGCAATCGGTTATGGGTCTTTGGCGACGTAGCGTCTGATGATGCGGCTAAAGGTGGTGATCCTGGCGATCAGGCAGATATCGGTTTAATCGACGATTTTCAGATTTATCCCAGCAACGGGCCCGTTGAGTCGCAGTGGGGCGAAATGTACGAAGGCATTTATCGGTGCAACCAGATTCTGGCACGGGTTCCCGCCATCAACATGAGTGCAACTGTGCAGAATCGTATTTTGGGTGAAGCCCGATTTCTGCGGGCGCTGTATTATTTCTATTTAGTGAATATTTATGGCCCAATACCCCTTTTGCTGGAGCCAAAAAACGCCGACCAACTCCAGATTACCCAATCGCCGGTAGCCACGATTTATGAACAGGCTATTGAGCCGGATTTGCAGGAAGCCATCAAAAATCTACCTGCTGCCTATACCGGAGCGGATGTAGGCCGGGCAACCAGGGGCGCTGCTACCGCCCTATTAGCGAAAGCGTATCTGTACGAGAAAAAATGGCAGCTGGCGGCTACGACTGCCGCTCAGGTGCAAGCCATTGGGAATTACTCGCTGTTGCCCGTGTTCTCGCAGAATTTCGATCAGACTCATAAGAACAGTGTCGAAACTGTTTTCGCCGTCCAGCATTTAACAGGTCAGGTGCCCTTTACCGGCAATCGGCTGAATCAATGGTTTGCGCCCCGTCCAAACGAAAACGGCTATTTTTTCAATGCGCCAACAGCCGGTTTCGTCAATGAGTTTGAGAAAACGAGTGCGGGCGTTGTTGATCCCCGGCTCGATTATACGGTTGGCCGTGCGGGAAAAAATTGGGTGAATGGCCAACCGTTTGATCCGGCCTGGTCGCCAACGGGTTATCTGACTAAAAAACACGAGCAGCCGTTGGCCGAAATTCCGCCTAGCACGAAAGGCGATGGCAATTTGAACTACGTAGCGATTCGCTTCGCAGACGTTTTGTTGTGGCAGGCCGAAGCGCTCAATGAGTTAGGGCGCCCGGCTGAAGCGCTGCCACTGCTCAATCAGGTCAGGAAGCGGGCGCGGGAAAGCTACCTCAATGACCCAACCTTGAGTACTTCCGTATCAGGAACGCCGGGTTCTGGAACAGCCGTGGCAACTATTCCGGCAGGTTTGCTGCCCGACGTAACAAACACGAGCCAATCGAGCCTTCGCGATGCGATCTACCACGAACGGCGGGTTGAGCTTGGTCAGGAGTTTCACCGGTTCTTCGATCTGATGCGCTGGGGCAAAGACTATGCTCAAAATGCACTACGTGACAAGACATCATTCACCTACGATGTCAACCGCTATTTCCCGATTCCTCAGAGTGAACGGGATACCAACAAAGCTTTAAATTTTTGAATGGATAATGTACAATGGAGAGTGAAAATCTACTGATAGTCAAAAAGTTGTACATTATTCATTATCAATTAATTAAACCTTTTTACCAATTACTTTAACTCACAAACCAATGAAAAACAATTCATTTTCTGTTCGCTCGTTACTGAGCGTAATTATGGCTTTTATGCTACTGTTGGTCTTATTTGACGCTTGTAAAAAAACGGATGACCCCGTTGTTGTAGTTGTAGATAAGACAAAGCTCAAAGCCCGCTTAGACAGCGCCAATGCAGGGTATGCGCTAGCTGTTGAAGGAACACAAGTTGGTCAATTTGAAGCCGGTTCCAAAGCCGTATTCAAGACGGCTATCGACGCGGCTACAACGGTAAATAACAGCACAAGTGCCTCGCAGTCAGATGTTAATAATGCGTATACAAACCTGGGGCAGGCCGGACTTCTCTTTCTAAGCAAGCAGGTTCAGCAAATTGCGCCCCAGAATCTGGTGCTTTACCTGAAGATGGATGGTGACACGAAAGATGCGTCGGGTAAAGGATTGGATGGATCACTAAAAGCCGGTGGTGCGCAATGGGGAGCGGGTACGCCGACGTTGACAAAAGATCGATATGGCGTTGATAATAAAGCCTATCACTTCTTCAAGGGCGGTAATATCGAAGTGCCTTACAACACGGTTATAAATCCAGCTAAAGAAATTACGGTTAGCGTGTGGGCACGTATGGATTCCAATTCGGTCGCGGGCAATAATTACATATTGGGCCTGAATCGCTGGAATGGCTATAAATTAAACATTCAGCAGGCCAATTATGCCTTCTTTACACTCAAGACGACGACCGGCATCATTGACCATGACAACGCCGATCCAAAATTGGACCTGAATAAATGGTATCATATTACGGTGACCTATAAAGCAGGTAACATGAACTTCTACCTCAATGGGACATTAACGAAAAACTGGCCTAATTTAACGGGTGATCCAGTGGCGGTGAAGAGCACGATTAATTTAGCGATTGGCCAGGATTTGCCAACGAGTCTGTATCAGAATAACGAGGCAAATGATGCAGATGGAAATAACTTCAATGGCCCCTGGGGTGGGTACTTCCGTGGCGACTTAGATGAAGTTCGCATCTACAATGTTGCGCTGAGCGACACGCAGGTAAAATCTCTCTATACTGCTGAGAAGCCGTAATGATTTCTTTGCATGATTAAAACCTCCCCGGCTCCCTTTAGGGGGCGGGGGAGGTTTTAAATGACTTCTTTGGTTCCTTCCAATGCCCAAACTATCCATTCTGCTTTGTTTACTCGGGCTGACTGCCTGCAACCACGAACAGGCGACAAACCGTTCGCTTACGTTCTGGTGCTCCAACAATGCAGGAGAAATTGCGTTTGCAAAAAACTTCACGGATCAATGGCAGAAGCAGCGTCCTGATAAGCCGTTACATTACCAGCCTATTCCAGAAGGACAGTCGAGTGAAGAGATCATTCTGGCATCGGTGGTGGGCAAAACTACCCCCGATATTTACGCCAATATGTGGCAGGGTAGTGTGGAGATGTACGCCAAAGCGAATGTTTTAATCCCGTTAGACACACTAACCGGTTTTCGGGAGTTCATCATGGCTCGCTGTGATAGTGCCGTCATTCGGGAAATAACATCGTCGGATGGGCATATTTATCAGGTGCCCTGGAAAGTGAACCCGATTATGCTGGTCTCGAATACCCTCGCTATGAATGACCTGAATAACGCACAGCCGCCCTATACCTATACAAAGTACCTCAATGCCGGGCGTCAGTTTACTCAGGATAAGAATGGCGATGGCTATGTTGATCAATGGCTGGGTTATACGGAAGTGAAAGCTATCTGGTATGAACGGCTCTTCAATTTCTATCCGCTTTATCTGGCAGCTTCTAACGGCGCTCCACTTATTGTCAACAATCGGGGACGTCCATCCCGGGCCGCCTTCAATAACCAATACGCTGTGGAGGTATTTCGGTTTTTACAGACGTTGTACAAAGACGGTTATTTCGCGAAAGAGAGGCTTTCGGCCACCCGTGACCCGTTTTTGGCAAAGCGTATTGCCTCGCAGTTTACCGGTCCCTGGACGGTCGGTTTCCTGGAGAAATTTAAAGATCCTGGTTTCGAGTATGGCACGTATGCCATGCCTGTTCCAGACAATCATCGGGGGCCTGCCTATACGTATGGTGATCCCAAAAACATTGTTATTTTCAACACCTGCCGTGATCCGCAGGCCGCCTGGGAATTTGTAAAAACACTCGTCGACAAGCCCGGCGATTTGCAACTAATGGAATTAACGGGTCAGTTTCCACGTCGGAAAAACGTCGATACGGACCCGTATTTTGCCTCCTTCCTAACAAAAAATCCCCGTCTGCTTCCCTTTGCCAAACAGGCCCGCTATATCAAAGGCGTGGATAACTCGGAGGTAATTGTGGAAGTCTTTGATATTATCTCGCAGGAATACGAAGCCTGCGTAATTTTCAATAAAAAAACACCCGAAGCCGCCATTGCCGACGCAGCTAAAGCGGTGGATGTATTATTAATGAGTGAAAGAGTGAAAGAGTGAAAGTGCGCAAAAAGACCAGATGGTTTTCGCACTTTCACTCCGCTCCGGCGGCCCGGTTTCGCACTTTCACTCTTTACATTCTATGAAAAAGTGGACGCCCTATCTTCTTGTTTCGCCTTACATCCTGCATTTCGCGGTGTTTGTGGCATTCCCTGTCGTATTCTCAGTAGTGCTGACGTTTCATAGCTGGAACATCATTTCACCCATGCAGTACATTGGGCTGGCCAACTACGAACACCTTTTCAAAGACCGGTTGTTCTGGCAGGCGGTCTGGAATACGGTACGTTTCCTGCTGGTACATATTCCGTTGCAAATTTTTGTAGCACTGATATTGGCCGAGTTGCTGAACCGAACAGTACGTGGTGCATCGTTTTTTCGGGCGGCTTTTTTCCTGCCGGTAATCGTGTCGGGTGTGGTCGTTACGATTTTGTGGCAGCAACTATTAAGCTACAATTCGGGAATTTTGAATCGATTGCTGACGGCCATGAGTGTGCCCCGTGTCGCCTGGCTCGACGATCCGGCGGTGGCGATGTATTCCATTGCTGTGATGGCGACCTGGAAAAACGTTGGGCTGTACGTTATTCTGTTTCTGGTTGGATTGCAATCTGTGCCGATGCAGTATTACGAAGCTGCCGATCTCGAAGGAGCTACCAACTGGCAGAAGTTTCGGTTCATAACGTTGCCGATGATCAACCCAACAATTTTTACCGTCGTCGTCCTCTCGACAATCAGTGGATTTTCGCTCTTTGTCGAGCCATACATCATGACACAGGGCGGGCCGATGAACACGACACTCTCGGCAGTGATGTACATTTACCGGCAAGCGTTTCAATTTTATCACATGGGCTATTCCGCTACACTAGGCTTCTGCTTTGCGCTGATCATTCTGTTTGTCGTCGTCATTCAACGGCGATATGTTGAGCAGGAAGTGTAACGTGGACGGTCGGCTCTACAACCGTCAACGCTACTAAAAAAACATAAAATGGCTCAAACAGCTCTAAAATACGTTCTCCTTATCCTCGCGGCTGTGTCGTTCATCTATCCGTTTATCTGGATGGTAAGCGCGTCCCTGTCGTCGGAGAGTGGGCTGTCGAGCCTGACGTTGTTGCCGGTGGGTTTTACCTGGAGTAATTACGTAACGGTGTTCACTAAAATCCCGCTCGACAGGGCATTTCTGAATAGCTCTTTTGTTGCCATATTAACAACAGGACTGGTTCTGATATCGGGGGCAATGGTCGGTTATGCACTGGCGAAGCTTGATTTTGTCGGGCGTGACTGGATTTTTTACCTCATCATTTTCACGATGACGCTACCGTTTCAGATAACGCTGATTCCGAACTACATCACAATGGTGCGGTTAGGCTGGGTTGATACGTATCTGGCGTTGATAGTCCCCTTTGCACTAAGTTCTTTGTCGATCCTGCTATTCCGGCAGGCATTCCAGAGCTTACCACAGGCCTTGATCGACGCAGCCCGATTGGACGGAGCAAACGAGATGCGGATAATTTTTCAGATACTGATACCAAATATTCTGCCAACGGTCCTGACCATTACAATTCTGACATTCATGGGATTATGGAATGAAGCGCTGTGGCCATTGATTGTTATTCGGGATGAGTCAAGAATGACGATGCCGCAACTGGTAACACTGTTTTCCGTTGGTGGTCGGGCCGAAGGACAGCTGGGTGTTAAGATTGCGGCTGCCGTTATGCTGGCTATTCCAATTGTGATTTTGTACCTGTTTTTCCAGAAACACTTCATCCGTAGCATGGCGTCTTCGGGCTTGAAAGATTGATTTTTTACCCTGTCATTGCAACGTCAGGAAATAGTAGACCAGAAACGTTATGATTCGTCCCGTTTTTTTGAAACTTCTTACGCTTCAACTTTTACTCTTCACGTTTTCGTGTAAGAAAGAGCAGCCTGTGGCCCAGACCACGACGCCCACCACGCGCTATGTTAATTTGTCGCATCTGGATCGACTGTATCAGACGGTTAAGTTGGCCTCAAACGGAACCGAAGTTGGGACGGTAGCCATCTATAGCGAAGCGCCTGATTATCATCTCGTAACGGATACCGACGAAGGATTCACCTGCATCGACGATGTAGCGCGGGCAGCCCTGCTGATGCTGCGTGAACCTGATCTGGCAACCAATAAAGACACGCAAACCAAACTGCGGACAATGACCGAGTTCGTTCTGCAACTACAAGCTGACAACGGGGACGCCGGCGCGGGGTATTTTTATAATTTCCTCTGGCCCGATCGAACCATTAACAAGACATTTAAGACCAGCGTGGCCCAGGCAAATTTCTGGTCGTGGCGAGCCTTATGGCTTCTGACCGAAGCGTATCCGTACTACCTGAAAGCCGATGCAACACTGGCGGGACGTATGCAGACAGCTATCCAGAAACTAACGGCGAATATGCTTCGAGACTTTGGCAACAAGCCAAAGGAGTACAACTTCGTCCAGGGCATACAGGTGCCTAAATGGCTTCCTTTCGGTTCGGGCACCGATCAGGCAGCCATTATGCTGATTTCTCTGAATAATATCTATCAGCAAACTCCAAATGCTGATGTTTTGAGCCTGATTGAATTGCTGGGCGATGGTATTCTGGCGATGCAATACGGCGACGTGGGTAAGTTTCCATATGGAGCTATTTTGAGTTTTGATAATGGCTGGCATGCCTACGGTAGCGACCAATCGTATGCACTGTTGCGGGTTGGGAAAGCGCTGAACAAACCGACCTGGATTGCAGCCGCCAGGCGGGAAATTGATAATTTTTACCCGTATCTGATTCAACTGGGTTTTCTGGAATCGTTTACGGTCCAACAACCCGGTACGGAAGTCAAGCCGATCAAATCGAGTCAGGTTTCGCAGATTGCCTATGGCATTCGACCAATGGTCTGGGCTGCGCTGGAAGCTTTTGATCAAACGAAAGAGGCTAAATATGCTGATTTAGCCGGACAACTGGCAAGCTGGTTTCTGGGAAAAAACGTAGCCAATACATCTATGTACGACCCGGCAACAGGTCGGGGGTATGATGGAATTACCTCAAGTAGTCAGATTAATCGCAATTCGGGAGCCGAATCGACAATCGAATCGCTCTGGGCGTTTCAACGTCTCGAACAATACCCCGACGCAGTGAACGCATTAGAAAAATATAAGTAGCGAATGGCTGAAGTAATACTACGTCACATTGCCAAGGCTTACGCAGGTGGGCCAAGGGTGATCAACGATGTCAATATTGACGTCAAGGACCGCGAATTTGTTGTGCTTGTTGGGCCGTCGGGTTGTGGCAAGTCTACCCTGTTGCGGATGATTGCCGGGCTGGAAGATATCACCGATGGCGACCTGCTGATCGATGGACAACGTATCAACGAGCGTGCTCCAAAAGACCGCGACATTGCTATGGTATTCCAGAATTACGCGCTTTACCCGCACATGACCGTTTACGACAACATGGCGTTCGGGCTGAAGCTACGGAATATGGCCAGCGATGAAATCCGGCAGCGCGTGACCAACGCGGCCAGCATATTGGAAATTGAGAATCTTCTGGACCGAAAGCCTAAAGATATGTCGGGTGGGCAACGGCAACGCGTAGCGATCGGACGGGCTATCGTACGAAATCCGAAAGTGTTCCTGTTCGATGAGCCACTGAGTAATCTGGATGCCAAACTCCGGGGTCAGACACGTATCGAATTGCAGAAACTTCACCGCGATTTGCAGGCAACTATGATCTACGTTACGCACGACCAGATCGAGGCCATGACCCTCGGCGACCGGATTGTCGTACTACGGAATGGCGACGTGCTTCAATACGATACACCCTTAGCCCTTTATAATCAGCCCGCTAATTTGTTTGTTGCCGGTTTTATCGGTTCGCCCCCAATGAATTTCCTGCCCGGTCGGATTGTCAGTTCAGATAAAGAAATAAGTTTTGAAAGTTCGGATAGCACGGTTCGAATTGACTTGTCAATGTCGGCTCATCAGGCGGCACTGGCGCCTTACGAAGGTCGCGACGTAATGCTCGGTATCCGGGCGGAGCACATTCGCGAGCAGCCGATCGGTTTGTCACAACGTAATTACTCCGCAGAGACGGCTACGTTAATTGACGCCGTAGAACATATGGGTAGCGAAATCCTGGCCTATTTTACAATTGAAGACCGTCGGTTTGTTGCCAAACTGCCAGGCGATGCGTCCGTCACGTTCGGTCAGCCGATTTCGTTGTTTTGGGAACTTGATAAACTTCACTTCTTCGATACACAAACCGAACAGGCAATTCGATAAGTGTCAACGCTATAGGGCTTAGATTAAATGGTTGGTAGTCTGTTTCATTTGCAGCAGCAGGAGTCCTCAAATGCGAAACTTTAATGTCCGTTGAGTTTTGTAAGCGGCTTTCTCTGGATAAAACTATATAAAATCGGTTGTTCTAATCCGGAACCGTTTGGGTCGGGAAAATTTGGTCGGTTGAACCGGGATTACCATTACCTTACATACTTCCTGAACGCGCTGATTGTCTGAAATAAAAATACACCTTCCAGTAGTTTACTGAATATACCAATAATCTTTGCCAATTAAGCTAGTCTCCCTTCGTCACGGTGCCATTATTTAGTGCGTAGCGAACCGAACGATGCACCTAGTTTTACTCCACCCCAACGATGAGACAAACCACTGCTGAATTCCCGGCTGAGCATTGACTCCGCATATTCCAGATACAGTGATTTATAGCGAAATACGATGCCAACGTTTCCCTGAAATGTAATCCGCGCCAGTTGGTGAACTGAAAGCACATACGGACTGCTTGAATTGAAAAGACCTCCTTGCAGGCTTGCATCGTAGCCTATTACACTAACCAGGGGTTGTGCATATATGTACAGTTGCAGAGGTAATCGACACGGGGCGAACATTGGGCCAAAGGGGGAGTTGAACCGGCCCGCCATTACCACAATCCCCGTTTGTAACCGATCTATATAGGTACCCACTTGGGCCTGAGCTGTCGTACTTATTGATAGCGCCTGGCGATAGGCATAGAGCTGTTTTTCATAATGAAGGGTATATGTCAGGATCACATCATTGTGTATCTGATACTGCCAGCCTTTGGGCTCAACCCCGTTGAAGAGCCGATGAAGAGCAGTTTGTATTTGGTTCCCTAACGCCACCGGACCCATCATCCCCATACTTAGCCCCGCTGACACCCGAAGCCGGCGTAGTGTATCAGTTGATAGGCTGAACGTTTTTAGCGATAGGCCAGCCGCAAACGGGCGGTCGCCGATTAAAGTGGTCTGGCTGCGAATCGAAGTCGGTGTAAAGCCTAAATGCTCGAAGGCCAGACCGTACTGAATCTGATTGCCCTTGGCTTTAATAAGTAGTTTGGTCAGGGGATTTTTTTGAAGGGATGGCTTGACGAGTTCCAGCATGTAGCCCTGGGTATAGTAATAATCCGTTCCGGTGAAAAAGTCGTTGTCGTAGTGTAGTCGGCTGAAGGAAGGCTGGTCTATCTGTCGAAAAGAAACCATATTGTCGATGCGTTGAGCTAAACCTAGGACGGGGAGTAGCCAGCATAGAAGAGCCGTATAGGTTTTTGTAGTCTGCATGCTAAGCTATCTACGCCTGATCTGCGGTCTGGGATTGATGGAGGCCTTAACTGGTTGGTCAATCAGAAGAACGGCATGTACAGCTGAAACAAAAGGCTTTCTCCACCGCTTCTGGATCGCTTATGCCCGGCTTTGGCGACTTCTTTCTGGGATAGATTAACCAGGGTTAACAAGAGAAGTATTCCACAAATCAAATTTGTTACCTTTGGTGAGGAAATATCAATAGTAAATGTATTGAGACAATCATTAAGTGTATAAGAATGGAATTATTTGTACGTTATGACCTTGAACGGTTAACCAAATACGCTTCCCTAGCTCACAATTCAGCCCGCATACGAACCAACATTACGACTACTCATGCCAGCTTACATTTCGCGGATGTTAATTATTTCAACTACACTATTTGTTTAGCCGCCAGTCAGATTCAACAAGTCGTTGAGGAAACCAAAGCGTTTTACCAGCATACTCCTCATCGGTTATTAATTGAAGATGCGGCCGAGTCAACTCACCTTCACTCCTTTTTGAACAAGGAAGGCTACTTGTGTAAAGGCAGACAGATATTGTTGCAGGCACCCAATCAGATCAACGAACTGGCTGAATCCGAAGCGGCTACCGAACTCGAGCCGGTATCGCCGACAACGCTTTACTCGTTTACACAGGATTACCTGGCTAGCTTCGAATCTGACCGAACCGATGCCGCGCCCGTGTCGATCAATTTTAGCCAGTTGTTATCGTCCTCTACTATCCAACTCTATCGGGTCATGGCGCATCGGCAAGCCGTGGGTATTGCTGCGCTCTATCAGGAAAATGAGCATTTCCTGTTGGCAGGGGGAGCGATTCTGCCGTCTTACAGAAATCACGGCTACCATACCAGCACATTGATCAGCCGTCTTCGGTATTGCTTTCAAAACCGGCCAAAAAGCATTTCAGCCTGGGCTTACGAAAATAGTACCAGCTATCAGAATATGCGTCGGCTAGGCCTGACTCCTCTCAAAGGCTACTGGATTTATGAACACAGGGTTTAGGGAGCGTTGGTTTCAATTGGCTGAACGATTCGCCAATCAGGTGGCTATTTCCCATGCCGGTCGTCAGGTAACGTATGGGCAGCTGGCTCAACAGGCCAATGCGGTGGCGCGTCGGCTGACAGAATTGACGTTTCGCGATTCGTGCATTCCAATACTGCTCACCTGTCCTGTTGACCACATTGCAACCCTGTTGGGCATAGTCCAATCCGGCAACTATTATTATTCGATTAATCCGGAACGGGCGTCGGCGATCAACCCGATACTCAACAGTGTTGGTGCTGTAGCGCTCATTAGCACGGCGGATTTAGTGCAGGCCGCCCAGCTACCCGAATCAGTAGTGCTTATTCAACCACACATGCTGCAACCCCAGCCATCCGGGGCTGACAAGGTTGTCATTGAGCCGACGACGCCGTTCTGTTTGTTCACCACCTCAGGAACCACGGGCCAACCCAAACAGGTGATTCATTCACACCAGAGCGTGTTAACGGATACGGATCGACAGATTCTGGATAATCAGATCGGCCCTGCTGATCGTATTGATCTATTGTTCTCTCTCGAATTTAGTGCCTCACTAGCTTGCCTTTTCCCGGCTATGCTAACAGGCGCTACGCTGGCTATTCACAACCTCAAAAAAGAAGGCGTATTATCCGTACCTTCCTTTTGGCAACGGGAACAGATCAGTTTCAGCACCCTGTCAGTCAGTTCGTTTCGGTTGCTGCTAAAAAGTCCATTCGATTTTAAAACCCTCGACAAGCTTCGTTTTCTGTCGATTGGGGCCGAACCCGTAAATCAACAGGATATTGAGGAATTTCAGGTGAAATTTGGTCCCCAAACCATTCTTCAGGTCGCCTACGCCACCACCGAGACCCGCACCATCACCGAACATAAAATACGGACGGATACCAACTGGCGTTCTACACTACATTCTGTCGGCAAGTCCGTTACCGGGCGCACTGTTCGCATCCGCAATGAAACGGGCGATTGGCTTGAGCCTGGACAAGTGGGCGAAATCGTTGTCCAGGCAATGGGCATTCCTGATGCTTACGCCAATAACCCAATGGCCAGCCAGCGGGCCTACCAACGACAGGCTAATGGGTTGGTTAGCTACGCGACAGGTGACCTGGGTTATCTCGACAACGCGGGTCACTTATTCTGGTGTGGGCGTACCGACTTTATGATCAAGAAAAACGGGCAGAAAATTAATTTGCTTGAGTTGGAAGATGTGCTTCGCCAGGCACCTGGCATTGGCGAAGCGGCCGTAGTGAGTGATATGAACTCAGCTGCTCAGCCACTTATTCGGGCCTTTTTCCGTCCAGACTCGCCTGTTGATCTAGCAACAGTGAAACGTTGGATGGCGGAGCGGTTGCCCACGTTTATGCTTCCTGATACCTATCAGTCTATCGTGGAATTACCGCGCACCCGTACTGGTAAACTTGACCGGTCCAGTCTGCTTGATCAGTATCCAATTCTCCTCCATCGCGATGGCTTAGCTCTACCAAACTCCTTCGATAACTCGCTGGTAGATCATATCAAGATGATTTGGGCCCAAAAGTTAAACTACGTGGATACGATAGCCGATTATGATGATTTTTTTCGAGACCTAGGGGGCGACTCTCTCACGGCTGAGGCCTGTCTGGCTACCCTTGAAGCGCATGTAGGTAAGCCTTTGCCCATGCAATTGGCCTTTTCCTACCCTACACCCCAGGCCCTGGCTTCATTTATTACGACGCCCGCTGAAACAGGCGTTCAGTGTATTTCGCTAAACCAACCGGTTGCAGATCGACCCAATATCTATTTTATACCACCCCTTTCGGGTGACAAACGGATTTACCAATGGCTGGAAGAGGCTCTAAGCGATGAGGCCAACTTATACTGTCTTTACTTCTCTTCTTTCACCGACAGTGGGCTTCTGAGGAGATTACCTGAGCTATGTGATTCAATGGCCCGGTTGATCGATACCTCCGCCCCAAATATATTAATCGGGTATTCCTTTGGCGGCATCCTGGCCTATGAAGTCGCGTTAAGGCTGGATAAGCAGTCACCCAGGCATCCCCTAAGTCGCCTGGTACTGGTCGACACGCCTTTATACAAACGGTATCCTTTTGCTCAGGTTGTTGTGCAGGATTTTAAACGCGGTTGGCATAAGCTTCAGCGGGTCTTTGAAGCCCGCGAATCGTTCAATTGGTCAGAGAATTTACGTCAGCTATTTTTTCGATACTCCGGTCGATTGAAAGCTTCGGCTCCCCTACAGCCAACATCCGATTGGCAACAGAAAGCCGAATTTGCAGCCCAGACATACAGCCAACAGATAGTTATAGATACCCCTGTTCAACGGTCCATTGTACTGTTCAGGGCTGCCGACACGTCTTTTTACGAGCGGGATATCAAGCCCGACTATACATGGCAGACTTACACAAGCGTTGGGGTAGAGGAGCATTTGTTGGCAGGCGATCACTACCAGGTGCTGAATCAAGTCAACAGTGAGCTTGTTGTCCATGTCCTTTTGCAAGTTTTAGCTAAGACGTATACGGTCTCAAGCTAAAGCCCACAAATTTGGCCCGGTTATTTCAGCTGTGCTTTCTCATTTATACCATCCGATCAGCTTCGGTTGAACGCATCCGGATTATAATCACGAAAAAGGAATGACTTTTTCTGACAGTATTTAACAAAGAGAAGCAATTTGACCGTCTTTCCATAACTGGGACCCTTAATAGAAAACAGCCTGTAAGTAGTTAAGTACTTACAGGCTTCTAATGACTGTGCAAAAGACGAGACTCGAAGTATCAGTTTTAATGGTGTTTCGGAGGACCAGCACCGCTTATGTCGAGTAGGTGGTGTTGTCCCCCGTGCTGGTGTTTGTAATGACATCGGCAGATTCTCCGGTGCACAGTGGGTAATTTGAGCAGCGGGTCAGGCAGCACCTCCTTTTTGGGTTTATAGATAAAGCAAAGATGCCCGATCATTTGGCCAAGCTTCTTTGCTTTATTCACACCAAAAAATAATGTTTGGCAAAAAGCTCATTACGTTCGGTTGATCTATTTCGTTTTCACAATACTGATAATGCTGACACATCTAGCAGGCAAGGTGCATTCTATTAGTTTAACAATCCAGTAATCATTATTTCCCTGAGAGGGCTGGGTTTTATCAACGCCTATATTAGAAGCCGATGTGCCACCTAATAGATATCCCTTATCGGAGGTTGTTACAAGCGTAAATAAGTACTCATTGCTGAGGCCTCCATACATTTTATCCCATTGTTTAGCTCCATTCGCATTGACCTTGACAAGCCAGAAATCAGAAATGCGTGGTACAGATTTTCCCGGATCAGTTAAATCACCTCCCGAATAGCTATTAGAGTAGCCTCCAATTAAATAGCCACCATCTGGCGTAGAGACAACTGCACCAAGGCTTTCGACGTATTTGCCGCCAAATGTTTTATCCCATTGCTTGGTCCCGTCTTTCCCTATCTTGACAATCCAATAATCTGAAGCTCCCCTGGAAGGTTGCGTTTTATCACCCGTAGAGTGGGAGGATGATGTCCCTCCCAGCAGATACCCACCATCTGGTGTCGTTATGAGGGCAGATAACTCGTCTGTACTAACACCTCCGTATGTTTTATCCCATTGTTTAGTCCCATTCGCGTCAATCTTAACTATCCAGTAATCAAACGTTGTACTGCCATCTCTAGATGGTTCAGTTTTATCCCCATTTATGCCTGACACAGATTTGCCGCCTAGTAAATATCCCCCATCCACACTTGCCACCAATTTAATGAGCTGATCCGACTGGTTGCCCCCGAATGCTTTGTCCCATTGTTTGATGCCATTGGCATCAATCTTAATAATCCAGTAATCGTATCCTCCTCTACTGGGTTGTGTCTTATCCCCGCCAATTCCTGATGCTGTAGTACCTCCTAGTAGATAACCCCCATCAGCGGTGGATATCATGTCACTAAAACCTGAGTTTCCTCCATAAGCTTTATCCCAAAGCTTATTACCATTGGCATCGATCTTAAGTAACCACATATTTCCAAACTTGGTCTTATCCCCATTTAAGAACGCATAGGCTGTTCCGCCGAGTAGGTAACCTCCGTCAGGGGTAGCTATCACAGATTTAAATACGTCATTGTCAGTAGTACCAAATGTTTTATCCCATTGCTTGATCCCGTCTTTCCCTATCTTGACAATCCAATAATCTCCCTCTCCCCAGTTGGGTTGCGTTTTATCACCCCCTGCACTTGAGTAGGATACTCCGCACAATAGGTAGCCTCCATCAGCCGTAGGCAGAGTAATAGAGAGAACATCATTACCAGAGCCACCAAATGTTTTGTCCCATTGCTTAGTGGGTTGTGCCGATAAATGTGCAGATGATATTACGAATAACCAGATTATGCACCATCGGATTATACTATAAGGAGTAATGCTGGGCAATAAACAAGAATCCATAAAGTAGTTATTTTAGTTAAGTTTTATGGAGATTATTTAAATATGTAGTGTACAATATATACTAAAAGTATATTACAATTTTGCACAAACATTGTGCCAGCTTGTAGGATAAGTGAATCAGAGAATTAAAATGTGGAGCTTTTTAGGTGTCCAACAAGACGGTTGATCTGCATTACGACCTGCACTGACTCAGTGATGCGTTTGCGGCCATGAATGAACAGGAAGCTTTCTTGTTAGTACTGAATTAAGTTACGGTTTCACTCGGAAAACAATTTTACGAGAATGAGATGGTCCATTAACTGTGGTTAACATAAAATCAGTGGTAAATACTTTAACGTCAGAAGGAGATGCGAACCTTAATTCATACACAACATCTTGGTGTGATAAAGAAAACCGATTTATACCGTCATTAGCAAAGGTCGGAGAAATCATATAATGAGGTCTCTCTTGGTCTATGGTATTTAGACGCTCATGAACAAGAACTGTCTTTGGATCTGCGACCACGATGAACATTGGCCTGTATGCTATAGTATCTCCAATATTTCTTACCGCAACGTTTAATATACAAAAACCATCAAGTTTTTTGGAGAGCACAAGGGTGTCAGTTGGCCCAATGCGATTCTCCTCAATACCTCCAAAATTGAAAATAAACTGCGGCTTTTTATTGGTCTGTTTGACAATAAAGTCTAAGTGTTTTCCCGATACAGCTAATTGACTATTGATTGAACCAGACATGCCTTTTAAAGCAACACCACTTTTAGCCAATAGCTTCCGTTGGTCTTGAGCCAAATGCACCATTTCCTGTAAAGCCTTGCGACTCTGATTTAAGGCATTCTGCTGTTTACCCAAAACTCTTCCTTGGTCTATACCCGATTGCCTCGTTTCATTCAAAGCGACTAGCGCATAATAGAAAGAGAGTAATGTAACAAAAGCAGTTAAGTGCGCTACCAGTCTTTGTAAAAAGCCTTTCTCTCCAAAAATTTTAACTGGTGATACTTTCTTGAAATACGGAAAAATGGACTTTCTTTTAATATATGGAAATGCCAGATCTACTACCATTAAAAAGCTAAGTACCCAAAGCGCCAATTCGAAGTTTTTCATCTCAAACCATAATTACATGCAGATTAAAGTTCGCCATAAATAACTCATAAATAAAGGATATTATGTGTTAATGGTCATTTCACAGAGCCGATTGACTATGGGTTTACACAAATGGTAGAAGTAGCGAGTATTCTTATTTTGAAAGCTTAAAATTCAGGAAAGCCCTGAATCTGCGTGTGCCTGAAATAATACCAAGATCCCGCAGATAATCCTCTGTCGGTGCAACTGTCGAATGTCGACAATGCTGTTGAATGAGCCAAATATTCTCGGTAACTAGCCACAGCGCAATCACACCCGTATGTTTCCAGGAGTACATATCGTACTGACCAACCCAGCCCAGTTTAGACAGTATTCAAATGTGATGCTGATAGAAGTAATCCGGCCCCACTTTATCGGGTCCCGATACACCCTTGTGGGTGAACGCGTAAAGTTGTGGTGGATACATTCGTAGACCCTTTTGCTGGATCAGGCTCTCTAGAGGTGGAGCAATCTCCACGTTCGCCCCTTCATTGTCTTTGGCATCCTCCCCGTTTATATAGATCGTATCCGCCCGAATGTCCCCGATCCGTAATAACCTTAATTCCTAACGTGGCCGAAAAAACGTATAGAGCGTGAACTGCACAAACAGCAGTAGATTTGTTTCTTCTTCGGCCAGAAAGACTTTCTTAAACTCCTCCCTTTGTGCATCGGTGAAGGCGGTGTGACGGTGAGTGTTCTTCTCGTCAAGGAAATCTGACATTTCCTTTCCTAAATTGGGACCCTTAACACAAAACAGCCTGTAAGTAGTTAACTACTTACAGGCTGTTGATTATGTGCCGAAGGCGAGACTCGAACTCGCATGTCCGTAAAGACACACGCCCCTGAAACGTGCGTGTCTACCAATTTCACCACTTCGGCAGTACGCTTCCCTGTTGGGATTGCAAAGATAAGGCTCTGTAGGCCGATTGCACAATGTTTTTTACTAATTTTTTTTCGCCCCTACCGCGAAAAGAGTAGCCGTACGCCCGGCTGATCAGTCGCAAATTGGCCGTTTTCATAGGCGAGCTTACCCGAAATAATTGTGTGTGTTACGGTAGAACCAAATGTATGGCCCTCCAACGGCGACCAACCACACTGATACTGAATGTTTTCCTTAGAAACTGTCATCGACAGCGCTGGGTCGACCAGAACAAGGTCAGCCCAGTAGCCTTCGCGCACATAACCCCGTCGATCTATCTGAAAACAGTCGGCAGGCGCATGGCACATTTTACGCACAAGTGTTTCTATTGAGAGTTTTCCCTGCTTCACAAAATCGAGCATCAGCAAAAGCGGATGTTGTACCAGCGGTAAACCCGATGGAGCCTGCCAATAGTGCTGTTGCTTTTCGGCCCAGGTGTGTGGGGCGTGGTCGGTAGCAATAATATCGAGCTTATCGTCCAATAATCCTGCCAGTAGAGCCTCTTTATGATAAGGCGCTTTAATGGCCGGGTTGCACTTGATTAGGTTGCCCAGGCGGGCATAGTCCTCGCTATCGAACCAGAGGTGATGCACGCAAACTTCAGCCGTAATGCGTTTTTCAGTAAGGGGCAGTTTATTGTCGAACAACGCCAGTTCGTCGGCGGTCGAAATGTGCAGGATGTGTAGCCGGGTATTGTGCCGCCGGGCCAGCTCAACCGCCATCGAGGATGATATCAGACATGCCTGTTCATTGCGGATCAACGGGTGAAGACCCGCTGTTGCATAGTCGCCATATTCTGCTTTATAATGTTCCGTATTGGCACGGATGGTGGCTTCATCTTCGCAGTGGGTAGCAATGAGCATCGGGCTTTCCCGGAACAGTCGATCCAGTACCTGCTCATTATCTACCAGCATATTTCCCGTCGATGAGCCCATGAACACCTTGATACCGCAAACGTCGGCTGTATTCGTTCGGAGAACTTCGTCGAGATTATTGTTCGATGCCCCCATAAAAAATGAGTAGTTAGCCAGCGAGCTATTGGCGGCAATGTCGTATTTCTGAGCCAGTAATTCCTGCGTCAGGGCGTTGGGAACGGTGTTGGGCATTTCCATAAAGCTGGTCACACCCCCTGCCACAGCGGCTCGTGCTTCGGAACCAATAGTGGCTTTATGCGTCAGGCCGGGCTCCCGAAAATGCACCTGGTCGTCAATAACACCCGGTAACAGATACGTCCCCTTTGCGTCGATAATCCGGGTAACACCTGAGTCAGAAAGGCCCGACTTGATTTGAGAAATAAAACCGTTTTCGATCAGGACATCGGTCTCAACAACCTGCCCTTCGTTTACAAGCCGGGCGTTACGAATCAGGAGTTTACTCATCAGGTTTAAGTATTACGGCGAATTTTTAAGCCAATTTGAAAAGTCAAAGCACTAAAATTATATAATGAAGCTGGTTAAACTTATATAATCAGATCTGAAGTGAGTGGTTTTTTGTCATTCCGACGATAGGAGGAATCTTGAAGTCATCCAACAATCAAGTTTAAAATTCCTCCTATCGTCGGAATGACAAAAAACGTTATAATGTTTACCTGAAGACCAAGTTTAAACAACGTCAACGAATAGTTGCCCGCCAAACCAGAGAGCTGGTGAGAAGGTACAAAAGAACTAGCTAGTCAATAATCTGGCTGCTTCTTTCGCGAAGTATGTCAAAATAACATTGGCTCCGGCTCGCTTAATGGCCATCAGCGATTCCATCATAGCGCGTTCGCCATCGAGCCAGCCGTTTTGGGCAGCCGCCTTAATCATAGCGTACTCACCACTGACATTGTAGGCCGCAATAGGCAGATGAAAATTATCGTCCAGCAGCTTTATAATATCCAGATAAGCCAATGCGGGTTTTACCATCAGAAAATCAGCTCCTTCTTCGTAATCGAGCTGAGCTTCGATTAGCGCTTCCCGGCTGTTGGCAGGGTTCATCTGATAGGTTTTTTTATCACCAAATTTCGGTGCCGAATCGAGGGCGTCCCGAAAAGGGCCATAGAAAGCACTGGCATACTTTGCGGCATACGACATAATGGCTACGTCATGGAAACCGCCTTCGTCCAACATTTGCCGAAGGTAGCCAACGCGCCCGTCCATCATATCAGACGGCCCAACGATATTGGCCCCGGCCTGCGCCTGCGCCAGTGCCATTTTACCCAGCACGTCCAGCGTTGGGTCGTTTAGAATCCTGCCATTTTCCACAATGCCATCATGACCATCTGAACTATAAGGATCCATAGCTACATCGGTCATGATCATCACCTCGGGGAAACGGTCTTTAATAGCCCGGATGGCCTGCATATACAGACCGTCGGGATTATAACTTTCGGTAGCGTATTTGTCCTTTTTCGCTTCAGAAATATTAGGGAATAGATCGAACGTTTTAACCCCAAGGTCAACGCATTCCTGAATTTCATGTAGCAGTAAATCAAGCGAATACCGATAAATGCCCGGCATAGACGAGACTTCAGACCGAATGTTCTGGCCTTCCATGATGAAAACCGGAAAAATAAAATCAGTAACCGACAGGCGGGTTTCCTGCACCATATCACGGATAACCGCCGATTGGCGATTCCGACGCGGGCGACGTATTATGTTCATTGTATTTTGTGAAGTAGGTGTATTGAGTGCAGTTAGTGAGGTGGATAAATAAGTGGTGTAGATGGCATGTATTTACCCTACATCACTAATTTATCTACTTGACTAACTGCACTCACTACACTATCAGTTTAAATCCTTCGCCGTGCACATTAACAAGCTGAACAGCGGGATCTTCCCGCAGGTATTTGCGCAGTTTTGTTACATACACGTCCATGCTTCGGGCGTTGAAATAAGAATCATCACCCCAAACCATTTTCAAGGCAAAACTACGGCTAACCGGTTGATTCAGGTTCTGTGCCAGCAATTTTAATAACTCCGATTCCTTACTGGTTAGTTTCTGTGGCGCCAATTCTGTGGCATCGGCCAACGGTTCATTGGCAGTTCGGGAAAGAAGTTGATGCGGATAATCGAAGGAGAACGAGCCAATTTTATAGGTAGTGGCCTCTACCGATTCGGTTGAGCGCTGATAGCGACGAAGAATGGCCTGAATCCTGAGCAATAGTTCTTCCATGCTGAAAGGCTTGGTCATGTAATCGTCAGCACCAGCCTTAAAGCCCTGAATGGTATCTTCCTGCATGGACTTGGCGGTCAGGAAAATAATGGGTACGTCCCGATGATCCATCCGAACTTCTTTCGCCAAAGTGAAGCCGTCTTTCTTGGGCATCATCACATCAAAAATACAGAGATCATACTGACCCGCCATAAATAGCTGTAGCCCCTGATTTCCGTCGGTAGCCCGGTCGGTGGTATACCCTTTCATGTTCAGGTATTCCTGTACTAATTGCCCCAGATTAGGGTCGTCTTCAACAAGTAGAATGGCTGGCATAAGTATGAAAGAGGGAATGAGTAAAAGAGCGAAACTGATTTAGTGAATTCATTCTTTTACTCATTCCCTCGTTTGTGTATAAGGTATAATGACGTCAAAGGAGCTGCCTTTGCCGAGATGGCTTTCGACCATTATTTGGCCGTGATGTTCGTCGACCATTTTCTTTACGTAACTAAGGCCCAGGCCAAAACCTTTCACATCGTGCCGATTGCCGGTTGGTACCCGGTAAAATTTCTCAAAAATTCGACTCGTTTGCTCCTTGCTCATGCCCAACCCCTGATCGGTTACAGTAATGCCAACACCCCCGGATGCGGTGATGCCCGAGGAAGCTGACCCCTCCGGAATACTACGCGTACTTATTGTAATATGTGGCTTATCGGGCGAATATTTTAGCGCGTTGTCCAACAGATTATAGACAATGTTAGTCAGGTGAAGTTCATCAGCTTCAACAACTTCGCGGTCGGCATCGAACGTAAGATCGACCTCGCCACCACGTTGTTCTATTTGCAAACTCAGGTTGTTGAGCACTTTTTCGATAACATCGTGTATGTTGACCGACGTTATATTAAGCTTGATTTCGCCCCGATCCAGCAACGCCATTTGCAGAACCTTTTCGACATGTGAACCTAATCGCCGGGTTTCATCCCGAATAATGCTCATGTATCGAGTTAAGCGGGAATCAGACAGGCTCGGTTCCGGCAGTCCGGGGTCTTGCATATCGTGGTCCGGCAATCCGTAGTCCGGCATTCCGTGGTCCGGCATTCCGGGAAAGCCAGATTGAGACCCACCTCCACCAGACGACACGTTCGCCAAACCAGCTGAACGGCGAACCGAACTTTCTGAACGCAATTGTTCCTGCGCCATTTCAACAGCGAGCGAAATCGTTGAAATCGGCGTTTTGAACTCATGGGTCATGTTATTGATAAAGTCATTCTTGATATCCGCCAGTTTTTTCTGCCTGACGATCGTACTGATCGCGATATAAAAACACGCCAGAATAACCAGAATCAACACCACCGACGCACCGAATGTAAAGCCTAACCGGCTCAGAATAAATTCCTGCTGGGTTGGGAAATAGACATAGACATAGTTGCCGGTTTCGAGCAGATTGTTTGGAAAAAGGGCCGCTTTATAGCCATTGGCGTCAAACTGCTGAGCCTCTATACCCATAGATGTAAACAAGAATCGAGGTCGTTGACGAGTCCGAACGGCGTAGGCAAAGGGGATATTGATGCCCCGTTCCACCAGCGACTGCCGAAGTAATGTATCGAGTGCCAGTCTGTTCACCCGATCTTCAATAGGCCTATCGGACAGTAGCAAGCCCTTAAGCACATCTTTTATCATATGCGACTGCTCTTCGGCGCGGTGCTGGCTCATACTGGCCGGCCCTGTCAGTAAACCCGGTTTAGTTGACGGCAGCAGATTATCAAGCTGATTTTTCCGGCGTTGAGCTACACGGCGGAGCCTGTTTTTAGCCGCCTGAGCTGCAGAGTCCTGCCTTACCTGGCTGTTGATACGGCTCAGTTCTGTATTCAGTACGTTCTCAACCCAGTGATCGAACTGCTGCTGTTGCGCCAGTTGCGTTTGCCAGTCGCCAACTGCCATTAATTCATCCTGCTGACGAAAAAACTCTTCAACAACGGCCATTTGTTCGGCCGAAAGGGGGCGTACAATGGGGTGTAACACATCAGACTGAACGACGACCGTACCAACAGGAGCCAGGCCAGACGGTATTGGTTGCCGATGAGCCAGTTGGTTGGGTGTTGAGAAGCGGGGCACTTTCTGTTGAACGGGTTGTAATGATTGCGTACCAACAAGTGGCGCTTCGCCAGTAGCCTTCGCCCCCGATTTGCCTTCCTTCTTGGCGATAGCCATTAACCGATTTTGCTGTTCCCGGGCCTGAACGCGCTGTTTTGTCAGATAAACAATTTCCTGCCGCTCCAGTGTTCGAACAACCTCTTGCAGGGCATCTGTCACTTTGTAGGCAAACTGTTCTTCCTGTAAGTGCAACGCACTGCTGATCCCATAGAGTTGGAGCCCTACCAGTCCCAGAAGCCCAATGGCCATTAGTGCGACAATCCAGCGTATGCGTTGTTTTGACATTTTTTTTACTCGCTCATGCAACCTTTGCCTTACTTATTCATCTATAGTAAAAGGATGGCAAGGGTTAGTAAAAGTACGAACCTGGTTGGCTACACATTGGCTCGTTAACAAACTTTAACAACCCCTGTATCAACCCATTTAACAAAGTATCGCTCCTTCATTTGCAACTGCAAACTACTATGAAAAAAACAGTTTTTGCCGGATACCAGTTCGCATCGACCCTGCTGCTGGTGGCTGCCTTCAGTGGAGCTGCCGTAGCGCAGAAACAGACCAGTCCAACTCCCAAAGCCGATAAAGGCGAGGTAAACGTTCGGATAATTGAACGAAATGGGGATGACGTTCGGGAAATCGAACGTACCTATCATATGGATGGTATGAATGATCCTCAACGCGACCAGATGGTCATGAAGTTAGTGGATTCGCTTAAAGCCGCTCGTAAGGATGGCGGTAAACGCCAGATGACAATTATCATTGATGATAACAATGGCGACAGAACCGTAAAAAGGGAACGCATAACCCCTAACAAACGACGTGCCCCGGCAGACGCATATGCACAGCGCAACAAACTTCCCAGAGGCAATAACGACCAGGATTTCTGGAACAATCAATCATGGCGGTATGAGTTTCGGCGCGGAGCCGACTCACTGACCGATCAACTTAATCGGCTTAAATTTCAGGTACCGAGAGATTTCGACCGGCAATTGGTTCGGCCGTTTGAAGACTGGGCACGAAATTTCAACGGAAAAGCATCAACCATTCGCGGCCTGGACGCGTACCCGAACAACCCCGACCGTGACCAGTTGAACGTTCGTTTTACAGCCCCCACCAAAGGCGATGTGAGTATTGTGGTAACAAACACTAAAGGAAAAGAAGTCGCCAAACGTGATATCAAAGACTTCTCGGGCGAGTTTGTCGGTCAAATCGATCTGGGCAAAAAGGCGCAGGGCACCTATTTTATTACTGTTACCCAGAACGAAGACGGTGCGGTAAAACGGATTGTTGTAGAATAGGAAATCGGGTGCAATGAGTGGAGTGGGTGAAGTGAGTGACCTTGGAACTGGAACTGACTAACTCCACTTACTCCACTCATTTCACCCACTCTACCACACTCAAAAATATTTTTTAAAAATTTAGTACTATGTATTGCAAGATACCAAACTAAACCCATATCTTTGTATTGTTCTTAGATAGCAGCGCTCATGAAAACTCTCCTTATAGTCGGCATTTTATTTTTAGGCATTAGCGGACAGGCATTTAGCATGGGCCATCCGCATAATATGTTTGCCGCCCGCAAACAGAACGGGCCCTACCTGAATCAATGTCTTCACACAACGTCGGTAAAACTCCCGGCTGCGGATTTGCGTTTCACGGCGTTCCTGACGCGCCTTAATAACAACTTCGTATGGTGGAAATCACTCCATGAAGCCGTGACCACGCTGACGGGAAAAGTCAATAAACTCGAACAAAAGGTAGATGCCCGGGCGGCTAAGGATTCCATTGCGGCTAAGCGGTCCATTCGCAATCGTGCGCATAGGCGTGGTGCTGCCCCACGGTACGTTGTTTCGGGGTGGTGCGGAAGGAAGCATTCGCGAGAAACTGCTGGAAGGAAGCATTCGCGAGAAACTGCTGGAAGATGACCTCGTGGCTAGCTAGCTAGGGGTTTTCTGGGGTTTTCTGCCTTGCCCTTTTTGGCGCATGAGCCCGACCAAACCCAGTTCTTGCCAGGCAGAAAGCCACTTGCCAACCGAATGCTGGGAGACTTCGGTGTGGCCTGCTACCTCTTTGGCCGAGAAGCCTTTATGACTCCAAAGTAATGCTTGACAAGCCCGTCTAAACTCGTACTTAGGGTGGTTTTTGATGGCTTCCTGTAAAGTAAGTTTCTCGGTGTCAGACAAGGAGATGCAGCGTTTTGGTCGGCTCATACTGCAAGTTAATAAATGAAAGTTAAATTTGCGTGATTACTTACCCTTCACTATGCTGAGATGTCTTAGGGTAGAGTCTTTGGGATCTTTCTGTAAAAACAGCACAACTCTCATTTTAGCTTCAAAGCCTTGACTTCCAATTAAACTGTCTTTTGAGGGAGCTAGACTTTCTGTTCTTTTTCCTATGTGATGTAGTATAAGAAATAGGCATTGATGCTTCAAGGCCAGTTCGTTAAACTTATTTATGAAGCTTCTTACTTTACTTACTTGATTTATATCATTGTCTCCAAATACATCTGCAAAAGCATCTATAATGACGCAATCCGCCTTTTGTCTTAGAAGTTCTTTGTCCAAATCATCAATCAAATTTTCATACTCGAAAATAAAACGTAAACTGACTAACTGATCAGCTTCATAGTTACCCTCACTCTGTTTGATTAATCTCGCTCCTACGGCAGCAGGGTCATCCTCCGTAGATAGATAAATTACATTGTTGTGTGTAGCATTTAACTGAAATCCAAGAAAGTTATTTTCCCCAACAACAATGGCTGATGCAAGTTGTTGAAGCATTGTACTTTTGCCAGTATCTGAGCTACCTGCTAAACTGGCTACACCAACCTTAGGGAGAAGGGGGTCAACTAATTTTGGAATATCAACTGAGCTACCCTTAATTAGTTGTTCTCCTGTTAATACTTTTAGCATACTACAAAATAAATGGGATAGGTTAACTATAGTGTTGATATACGGGGACTCTGTCCATCCACATCACAATATATAGTTTTTTGGATGGATGGATTTAATACCTTTTTAAAAATTTAAAATTTTATAAATAATCCAATAAAATATTTGCTTTTTTCGATAATTGTTTGTAACTTTATATAAGTAAAAAATATATCATAGTTAATGTTAAGTTTAAGGGAATGTGAAAATGTACTCAACAAGAGAGAATGTAAGTATAGTCTTGAAGAGATAGAGTTTATTAAAGGAGTATTAGATCAGTTAGCAGAAATAGAATATCAACAGTACAAAAATCAATTAAATGAAAGCAGTTATATATACGAGAGTATCCACGGAAGATCAGAAGGAGAATGGGTTCAGCTTACAAGATCAGGAAGCGCGGTTGCGTAAGCATTGTGATCAGAATAATATAGAAATTATTGAACATTATCAGGACGACCATTCCGCAAAGAACTTTAATAGACCTGCTTTTAAGCGTTTTTTAGATGATTTAAAGACTAAGAAAATAAGGCCAAATTTATTCCTTTGTGTGCGTCCAGATCGTTTCTCTCGGAACTTGTTTGCGAGTTTAGAAATGATCAATCAATTAAATACTTACGGTGTAAAGCTCCAGACTCTTGAAAATAATACTGAGGTCAACACCCCCGAGGATAGGTTTATGCAGGTGATTCACTTGCTTATGCCACAAGTAGACAATGAACGACGTGGATTGAATGTAAAACGTGGACTGCGTCAAGCATCTCGTGAAGGTCGTTGTACAGGCCGCGCCCCAAAAGGTTATAAAAATGATCCCTTTACTCGATCAGTTATAATTGATGAAAAGACAGCACCTTTGGTAAAAGAAGCTTTCGAAATCTATAGCAAAGGCATATACACAGCGGAAGAAGTAAGATTAATTATGCGCAAGAAAGGTTTTAAATGTAGTAAAAACCATTTCTTGAGTATTTTGGAAAATCCCTTTTATATGGGGATAATAAAGATAAAAGCTTGGAAGGATGAGAGAGAGGAATTAGTTGTGGGTATTCATAAGCCATTAATTACCAAAGATTTGTTTGAAACTGTTCAAGAATATCGGTTTGGTAAAAAACGTAAGCAAGTATCAACGAGCTCTACTCGTTGTAAAGAATTAGAATTACGTGGTTTTCTACAATGTAAACAATGTGGAAGTAAATTGACAGGCAGTGGTTCTCTTAGCCGTAATAGAACTCGACATTTCTATTATCATTGTCAGCCTGGTTCTGGTTGTAAAGAGCGATTTAGAGCAGACGATGCAAAGAGGGATTTTGTTAAATTCCTTAATGAATTGACGCCACCTGAAGAGGTACTTAATTTATATCACCTTATTTTAAAAGATACTTTTGGTACAGATATAGCTAAAAAAGAAACTGAAATTAAAAGGTTAAACAGCGAAATAGAACAAATTAAAAATCGTCTATCATCTCTAACTGACAAATTTGCTGACGATCTTATTGATAATGATACATATATTCAGCGAAGAGCAGCTTACAAAGCAGAGATAGCTGTATTGAATGATGGATTAAAGATGGCTGAGATTCAGGAAGATGGATTTAATAAATACCTGTCATTTGGCTGTACCTTACTGGGCAACTTGGGTAAATATTACAGCAATTCCTCTCTAGAAGTACAACAGAAGATAGTTGGTTCGATATTCCCCGGAAAGTTAATTTATGACAGTGGAAAATATCGAACCACTGAAATGAATTATTTTGTAGAGCTAATGTGCTCACATTCAGTTGATAACGTTGTAATAAGCGAAGGGCTGACCACGAGAATTCGTAATCAGCCCTCTTGGGTAGGAAGTAGCGGGCTCGAACCGCTGACCTCTGCTCTGTCAAAGCAGCGCTCTGAACCAACTGAGCTAACCTCCTTTGAACCGGCAGACTATGTCCTGCCGGGCTACAAAACTACAAAACTTCTGCGTTCTCCAAACGAGTGTGATAAACTTTTTGTGATGGAATGCGCCACAACAGCACGAATCCTACGATAAACAGCACTAACAGAGCGAGTATCGAATTTCGCATACTCCCCGTTAACTGTTCGATCAGGCCATAAATCAGGGTGCCGAAAACGATGGATGTTTTCTCGGTTACGTCGTAGAAGCTAAAATAAGAGGCCGTATCGGTGGTGGCCGGAATGAGTTTGGAATAGGTCGACCGCGATAGTGATTGAATCCCGCCCATCACCAAGCCCACCACACCCGCCAGTACAAAAAACTGCGATTGGGTTTGGACATAGTAAGCGCCTGCACACACGAAAATCCAGATCAGCACGGCTGTCATGAGCGCATACGTGTTTCCAATCCGCTCTGACAAACGGGAGAAGCCGTAAGCGCCCGGTATGGCCACCAATTGAATCAGCAGAATGGTTATGATGAGACTTTGGCCCGGTAGCCTTAATTCATCACTCCCAAAAATCGTTGCGACATACATCACCGTCTGAACGGCCATGTTGTAAACAAAAAACGAAACCAGGAACCGTTTGGCTAATGGCTGTTTCTGTAAGTCTGCCCAAACCTGCTGTAATTCTTTGAATCCGTTCAGCAGGTAATTTCCCTCGCGGTCAGCGTTTGACCCTTTTCGGACGCCGTTCGGTAAGCGGCTAAACGGAATTTGTGCAAACCCGATCCACCAAAGACCCACCGTCAGGAAGGCAATACGGGAGGCCAGGGCTTCGGAAATATTGCCGAACCACTCGCGTTTCAGGATGACCATTAAATTGACAATCATCAGCAACACACTCCCAAGATAGCCCATCGAAAACCCCCGTGCACTAACTCGGTCGTATTGATCTTCGGTGGCAATATCGGGGAGGTAGGAATTATAAAACACAATACTGCCACTCCAGCCTATCAGACTCAGCCAGAAGCAGATAATGGCGAAAGTGGTTGTTTCTTTTGTGAAAAAGTAGAGCAAACTGCAACTGATAGCCCCTGTGTAGCAAAAGGCTTTCATGAATGTTTTTTTGCGGCCACTATAGTCGGCTATAGCCGAGCAGATGGGCGAGAGGAGAGCCGTAAATAAAAACGCTGCCGAAATAGTGTAGGAAAACAGCACCGAATTCTTGACCAACATCCCCAGGAAATTAATGATAGGGCCGCCGGAGGCATTCAGCGCTGTTGCCGAAAAATAGACCGGGAAAATACTCGATACGATGACCAGCGAGTGAACCGAGTTGGCCCAGTCATAAAACGTCCAGGCAGTGAGGATGCGGGGGGAGTTTTTCAATGTTGACTGATGGAATGAGTGAATGATAGACTAAATATATCAGGGAATAGATAAGGCTCGAAGATACTTCCGCTTAGTCTATCAATCACTCATTCACTCATTAAAAAATTTATGACGGCTTTCGTAAAGGCATGATTTGAGTCGCCCGCGACCATGTGGCCCGCGTCGGCAACGCTGATGCTTTTGACGTGCGGAACGGCGTCGAGGAACTCGGCCATCACTTTTTCGCTCACCACATCACTAATGCCCCCACGCACAATGAGGGTTGGCACGTTGAGGGCATGGGCGGCCTGGTAAAGGCGTTCTTCACTACTGGTTTGTTGAGAAGGACCCGTGTGTTGCCGCCATAGTGCCAGCATTTTGGGGTCCCAGTGCCAGTAGTAGCGGGCTTCTCCGGTAGGGTGGGCCGGGGTCACGTTCGACCGAAGCCGCAGGTTTTTCTCCAGTCGACTATTGTCTGAA
This sequence comes from Spirosoma pollinicola, assembly GCF_002831565.1. NCBI lineage: Bacteria > Pseudomonadati > Bacteroidota > Cytophagia > Cytophagales > Cytophagaceae > Spirosoma > Spirosoma pollinicola. The sequence goes on from NZ_CP025096.1 coordinate 7,967,009, forward strand.
GGCCGTGGTCGATGGGGCAGGTAAGCCGCCACTGCTTCGGCGGCTTCTTCCAGGGTGGCAAACCCTTCCTGATTGCCGCTCATGAACGCAAAAATTCGTTCTATTCCTTTTTGTTCAGTCCGAGGGGCAATATCTACCAGTACAATTGCCGAACAGATTGGTTCGGCTGTCGTGCGTTCCCCTTCGGCGATGAGGGCGGTCATGCCACCCATCGACGCTCCAACCAGAGCCGGTTTTTGGGGAAGCTGCGCACAAATGGCCCGTAGATCGCTCGCCAGATAATCCAGATCATAATGACCTTCTGCCGACCAGTCGCTATCGCCATGACCACGGGCATCGAGTGCCAGCGCATACCAGCCTGCTTCGGCCAGTTGTTTAGCCGTGTCGCCCCACGAATGACGGGTTTGGCCGCCACCATGTAATAGTATAACCGGCGGGTGTGTAGGATCGCCAAAGGCGTCGGCAGCAATAAAAAAGCCCGGTTCGGTTTCGAATTGCACAGGTAGTTAATTAGTGGAGTGGTTGATTTGTGAAATGAGTAACTAGTCTAAAACTTCGCTAACCTACAATGACGGCTCAAATTCCAGGTTGATAGGGGCATTGGTGCCATCGACAGGAGCCATTTGGCGCAGAATCAACTTGCTCTTTGTGAGTTGTACAATTGGGAAGTTGCCTTTAAAGCCGGACACATCCACGTCGATGGACTGGTTGTCGGTAGCTAATTTCCAGGTGCCCCCATTTATAACCGAGTTGGATTGGCCGGGGTCTAATGCCCGCACAGTTCCATTATTTCGGAATTGCATATTCAGATCATACAATACCTGAGTCGCTAGATTTAAACGGCTTTTGTTGATTTCCTGTCCATCAGATGTGGTTACCCGCTTCGTCCGCCAGTTGTTTGCCACTAGCAAATCTGTTTGTGAACTTGCTGTGGGCGTCGGAGTTGTGCCATCATCCTTTTTACAACCGGTAAGGGCACAAGCAAAAAGCGTAAGGATAAGCAGAAAGCGAAGGGTATTCATAACGGGTTTGGATTGTTTTATGCGTTTCATAGTTGGGTTAGTAACGAGTGGCGTTCGGGTATTCGTTTATCAGGTGGACCGATTTGCGCCCTTAAAATTCTGTAGTTTTGCCGAAACTTCAAGCAATGCGTGCTCCATTTAGCTTATTCTTATCCTGGATAGTTGGTTTTCTGCTTTGTAACGATCCGCTCGCTACGGCTCAGGAACTGTGTGCCGAGCGGCTTACTTTCACACCAGTCAGTCAGCCTAACCAGATTGAGTGGAGCAAGTTCCCAACCTTTACCCTGCCATTTTCAATCATATACGGCGGCCCTCGTTTTGGCGATACGCAGGCAAGTCCCCTGCGACATGGGTTCAGCCAGCTCGTCGATATTAAAGATAGTGAATACGGTAGTTTAGTGCAGCCCCGACAGCGAGCCGTTGTTTATTACGGAATTGCAACGGGTTTAAATCAGCCCTGGGAAACCATTGAAAGTCCGTGGGCAAACGACCTAACTGCTTATCGGGCCAAATGGGATAATTTTCTGTCGGGTGTGGCTGGTGGACAAAAAAACTCGGCGGGTTTATATGTGCTTCCCATTAGTCGATTGGCTCTCGATTATGAGCGTTTTCTGGAAACAGACAGTAGAATTTTAAAACTGAAACAGGATAATCGCGTACCGGTACAATACCGAAATCTGTCTGACACCGATTTTATATCGGCTTATAAAAAAGCAATTCGAAACCTGTATTCCGAAGCCGCTCGCTACATCCGTCAGCATGCCGACCTTACTGGAATAAGCCTGACCAGTTACGCCGATACGCCTGTATTGAATACGTACCTGAACGTACCAACGTTTACCTGGGCCGATTGGACGACGAACCTCAGCCGCACGAATTACATGGTTCAGGATTCACTTGGGCGCGGCATTGGCGGGCCGTATTATGACCAGTTGAATGCCCTGTCGCCTTCGGCCTATTATTACTACGATTACCCGAACCCATTGGCACAGGATTATCTGGCCTATCTGCTTTTTCAGGTCGAGGTAAATCGTGCCTGGAGCAACAAACCTGTTGTGCCGTGGGTCTGGTTGCGCTACCACGACAGTTCGAGCAGCTACCCGAATTTCATTCAGCCGTTTATGGCCGAAGCCACAGCAATATTTCCGTTCTTTTCGGGAGCTGCCGGACTTTGGCTCTGGGAAAATTCAACTCTGACGCCAACACGCACCGATACGTATGCCGTCTACGAACATTTTACACATGGGTTGTACCGGCTCTCTCGCTTTGCCGATATGTTTCAGGGGAGTTACGAGTTAGTTATCGAAACGCCTGCCCGCGACCTGATGGAAAAACAAGTACCCGTTTGGCGGGGTGTGGTGAAAGCCAACAAAATTCTCGTTGCGGCTCAAAATCCATATGCGAATGATGGCCAGAAAACCAGCCTTACGGTACGCTATAAAAGCTGGCAGCAGCTCATCGAATTGACAGGACGCGAAGTCTATTTATGTCGCTTTGATATGGGGACTGTTACGGCTACAGAACCAGCTTTGGCCGACGTGATAGTCTCCCCAAATCCAGCTCAAACGACGCTCACGGTTTCTTTCAGTCGCTTGCCATCGACGTCAACAGAGCTAATTTTATTAAACACAACCGGCCATTCCGTCGTTAGGAAGGTGGTTAACAGTGTTAAGGAGACTATTGATGTGGCCCAACTGCCGACCGGCCTCTATATTCTCCGAATCCAAAACGAAACCGGCACCCAGACAAAGAAAATCGTTATCAACCATTGATAATTTAACCGTTTTAACACAGAGATACACAGAGCAAAAAGAGATTCGCAGAGAAAACAAAAACTCTGTGAATCTATTTTTTGCTCTGTGTATCTCTGTGAAATAAAAATAATAAATCATGCCCAATCAACTGCAGTACGAAACCAGCCCATACTTACTTCAACACGCCGAAAACCCAGTGGACTGGTATCCGTGGGGAGAAGAGGCATTAACAAAAGCACTGGAAGAAGACAAGCCAATTCTGGTCAGTATTGGGTACTCGGCTTGCCATTGGTGCCATGTTATGGAGCGCGAATCGTTCGAGATAGAGTCCGTAGCGCAGGTGATGAACGACCATTTCGTGTGCATTAAAGTCGACCGCGAAGAACGGCCGGATGTGGACGCAATTTATATGGATTCGGTACAGGCTATGGGGGTTCAGGGTGGGTGGCCGCTCAACGTGTTTCTGATGCCCGATGCCAAACCCTTTTACGGCCTCACCTATATGCCGCAAAAAAACTGGGTAAATCTATTATACAGCATCCAGGCGGCCTTTGCCGAACACCGGGCCGATCTGGCTCAATCTGCAGAGGGATTTGCCCGTGAATTGAATCTGACAGATGCCGAACGGTACGGATTGTCGCAAAACGAACCGCTTTTTTCTGCCGAAACACTGGATGTATTGTATCGGAAAGTAGCGGTAAAAGCTGATGACGAAAAAGGCGGTATGCGTCGGGCACCCAAGTTTCCAATGCCTAGTGTCTGGCGATTTCTGTTACGCTATTATGACGTAACTGTCGCTTCGGGTGTTGAGAATGAAGCAGCACTTCACCAGGTTAAAATAACCCTTGATCGTATGGCCCTTGGGGGAATTTATGATCAACTAGGGGGGGGCTTTGCCCGCTACTCGACCGATGCCGACTGGTTTGCGCCCCACTTCGAGAAAATGCTTTACGACAATGGTCAACTGCTTACCCTCTATGCAGAAGCTTATAGTTTAACTCGAAGTCCTTTGTATAAACATGTTATCTATCAAACGATTAACTTTTGTCAACGGGAGCTGCTCAGTCCGGAAGGCGGTTTCTACTCGGCACTCGATGCCGATAGCGAAGGGGTAGAAGGGAAGTTTTATACATTCACAACGCCTGAACTAAAGGAAATCTTGGGCATTGATTTTGACTGGTTTGCCGAGCTCTATAGTATAACTGAAGCCGGAAACTGGGAGCCGGACCACGAAGGGCATGGACTTAATATCCTGCACCGCACCGAATCTGACGACTCCTTTGCCGAACGAATGGGCTGGTCGCCCGCCGATCTTAATGTGCGCCTGGATGCCACCCACACCCGGCTGTTACGCGTGCGGAATGAGCGCATAAGACCGGGCCTGGACGATAAAATACTTTGTTCCTGGAATGGGCTGATGTTGAAAGGGCTGGCTACTGCTTATCGCGTTTTTGGTGAGCCGGAGTTCCTGACGCTGGCGCTGAGACTGGCGTTTTTTCTAATGAAGAAAATGCGCGACAACCGGAACGGTCGATTGTGGCACAGCTATAAACTGGGCCGTGCCCGTCAAACGGGTTTCCTGGACGACTATGCCGCCGTTATTGATGGGTTGCTGGCCCTGTATCAGGCCACGTTTACTGAAAGCTGGCTAACCGAAGCCGACCAACTGATGCAGTATGTACTGACCAACTTTACTGATGATCATGTGGATGAGTTAACCGGAGCCGATCCGATGTTCTTTTTCACCGATAAAAATGGCGAAGAACTCATTGCACGGCGGAAAGAGTTGTTCGATAATGTTATTCCATCGTCAAACTCGATGATGGCCGAGAACCTCCACGCACTGAGTTTACTGCTAGATCGGCCTGACTATGCCGAACGCGCCGACCAGATGCTCGGACGCGTGCAGCCAATGGTGCAGCAAAATGCCGATTACCTGACCAATTGGGCGTCGCAATTTGCCCTACGTGCCCGACCCACTGCCGAAATCGCCATCGTTGGGCCTGATGCTGAGCAGTTCCGGGCAGAAATAGATGCTGAATTTTATCCCAACAAAGTGCTGTGCGGGACAACTGATAAAAGTGAATTACCCTTGTTACAACAACGTGGGCCAGTGGAAGGGCAAACCGCTATTTATGTATGTTACAACCGTGCCTGCCAACTGCCGGTCACAAGCGTAGCAGACGTGTGGCGCCTGGTCCGGTGATAGGGTTACCGATTAGTAAAAATATAAAAATATTCTCATTTATTATTGTAATAATATAGGAATAGGATAGGGGTAACAGTACATTTATGGTGAAATTATCAGATTTAGGTAACTTTTGTGTAACGGTTACTTCGCCTGACTCTGGTGATTTAGTTTCTATGTAAAGTAATTCTTGACACACTTAACAACTAGAAAGCCATGAATGTAACTCGTTTGTTTTCCTGTATTGTTTGCTTAATTATTGCAATCGTGGTGGGGGGGTGTGGTGACCACCGCATTCCAGATGTAACGCCGGGATCTGGTTCAAGTAAGTTGCGCGTCAAAACGATAACTCAGGATCAGCCGAATAACACGGCAAAGGCGAGTTCGTTTCTATATGATGCCCAAGGGCGTCTGGGTAAGATTATTACCTACCAGACACCCGATAGCACCCAGGCACAGGTAGAAAACAGCGTTTATCAGTATGATGGGCAAAACCGGCTCACTGAGCTTAAACGGGATGTTGTCCGGCGGGGTGAGCCATTTGGCACCAATACCGAACGATACACTTATAGTTACAACCTTGTTGGGCAGATAGCTGCACTGGGGTACACCAACAACAATTCAAGTGGCGGAAGCTGGTCGGTAACTCCTCAATATGATGGGAATAATCGGGTTATCGGTACTGCCAAATCATTTAATACAGGAGGCCTTTCTACCAGCGAACATAGTACGTTTACCTACACGGGCAACAACATAACGTTTGCCACAACAACAGGGGCAATTTTTCGGAACATAACCTTCCCATCAGAAACCGTAAATACGACTTATACGTACGACACAGGCTTGAATCCCTTTTATGGGGTGTTTGTCATTCCGGCGCCAACTGCATTTGCGCGTATCCCTGGTTCCATTATGACCTATTACACCTATTTTGGTGGATTTGCCAATTTGCTCAATCTAAATCAGAATAATGTTTTAACAGACGGAACCAACACCTATACCTACACATACAACAGTGCCAATCTGCCAACAAGTCGCATAACAACCATGGGCGGTTCTGTAACAGAAACGTTGCATTATGAATATGAATCGTATTGATGGTTGATATAGGGTGTATGATGTATTATGCAAAACGTAATAATATATCCTGTAGAATACATCATACATCATTTACTCTCCCCATGCTGTCAGTACCAGCGTCCGCGTGCCGCCATTGTTGCGGTGTTCTCCCAGGTAAATCCCCTGCCATATGCCAAGATTCAGTCGGCCATTGGTAATGGGAATAGTAACCGAATGGCCAAGTAAAGCTACTTTCAGGTGAGCAGGCAAATCATCAGAACCTTCGTAATCATGTTGGTAATAGGGCTCGTTTTAGCGAACCGTCCTGTTGAAAAACCGCTCGAAATCACCCCGGACGGTGGGGTCAGCATTTTCGTTGATCGTTAAGCTGGCCGATGTGTGTTGAATAAAAACATGCAGCATACCAACCTGAATTTGACGAAGATCAACGAAAGCTCGTTCAACTGACTTCGTGATCAGGTGAAAACCTCGTGGATAGGCAGGAAGTTCAAGTATGTGTTGAAAAATGGCCATTGCCAATAAATTGAAATAGGGTTAAATGATGTTTAAAGAATTAACTATATTACTAATAATACAGTTACCAGTCCTATAATTTCAGCGCATTTACTGAGTCATGTTTTTATGAATGCCCTTTATGTGGTCCTAATAACCCTGTTCGTCAGTATGCCCGCTGTAGCCCAGACCGATTCGGCTAAAGTCAACTATACAACGCGCCGTTCATTTGCCGACCACGACGAAGAAATCCTGCTATTTGGCAAACGAAATGACTATTTCACCGTTCGGACGTTGCTTAAAAATGGATCTTTATTTCGGCAAGACTCCTATACACTTCTGCCGAAAACGCTGGCTAATGGATTTCAATTAGACAGCATTAGTCGAATTATCCGGCATGGGCCTACTAAAATTATGTATGCGAGTGGGCAAGTGTATATAAGCTGCGAATACAAAAACAACGCGCTAAATGGACCCTTTATGGTGTTTTATGAAGATGGCACCAAGAAGCGTCGAGAATATTACAAACTTGGCCGCCTAAGCAGGAGTGAGTGCTACACGCCGGATGGTACAAAACAAGCGTGTGCTCCTTTTTACCAGCCAGCTGCTTTTCAGGGACAGGCTGGCGAACTAGCCGCGTATTTAAAGCAAAAGTTAGGGACTGTTATTGATGGTGAGCGCATTCGGGGTGTTCGGGCAACGCTGACGATAAACGAAATAGGGCAGATTATTAGTGTCAAAGCAACTGTTATGGGCGATCAGTCAACTAACAGGCAGTTACCTGATGCGGGGAGTTTCGTCCAGCAGGTGATTCGTACTATGCCCGAATGGTCGCCGGATAAATTAAACTGGAAGCCAGCATTAAGTGATGGTGTTGCTATAAGGTCAACTTGTGTGATGTCGATATATCGGGCATACGGCGCACTTGAATACCGATTGTTTTTTCAATTGTGAAGTGCCAGGGCAATTACATCACCCGATTCGCATTCTCGCTGACAAAAGCACCCCAGGCACCTTTTTTGTTTTTCTTGCCGGGAGCAACGGGCAAGGCATTTTCATGGAAATGATGGCAGATGGCAATGGCCAGCGCATCGGTAGCGTCGAAGAATTTAGCGTCTAATGTCTCCTTAAGTAAATGCCCTACCATTTGAGATACCTGATCTTTCGACGCATTCCCATTCCCCGTAACCGATTGCTTGATACGCCGGGGGGCATACTCCACAATGGGAATATTACGCGACAGACCAGCCGCCATAACCACACCCTGCGCCCGACCTAACTTCAACATGGATTGAACGTTTTTACCGAAAAACGGGTCCTCAATCGCCATCTCGTCGGGGTGGTATTCGTCAATTAGCCGAAGCATCGTTTCGTGGAGTTTCTGGAGCTTCAGTTGGTAGGTTGTATATTTGCTCAGTTGAACGACGCCATACTGAATCATGGTCATTACACCGCCCTTCACCGAAATGATGCCGTACCCCGCAACCTGCGTGCCGGGATCTACCCCTAAAATAATTTTCTCGGAAAGCTGGCTGTTCGGGGTAATAATGGATGCAGTAGGATTAATGATCATGATTAAGCGTTGGGTCTATTGCAAAGTAACGTGTTCTCCTCTATTTTGTCGCTGAAACCAACCAAAAAAATCTTCTTTTGGGCTAAAATAGCCATTTTTGCCATCCTCCTTGGCTATATCGCTCACGTGTTGCGGCAACAGCCATTCGATTGGGTGACGCTGCAAACACAGCTCCGCGCAACCAAATACCCGGAGCGTTGGGCAACGGCTTTGCTCGTACTCACACCCATAAACTGGGGGTTCGAAGCGTTGAAATGGCAAATTCTTCTCCGACGGGTCGAAGCAACCAGTTTTTGGGGTGCTTATCGGGGTGTTCTGGCTGGTGTTACGCTGGGGTTTGCCTTACCCGCGCAGCTGGGCGATACGGCCGGGCGCATATTGTCCCTGCGTACTAATCGGGCAGAAGCTGTGGGGGCATCGCTGGTCTCAGGAGGCATGCAGTTCTACGTCGCCATTGTCTTTGGAACAGTAGCATGGGCCTATCATCTTATCATAGTTCCTGAGCGTAATAACCTCACGGGTAATTGGTTGCTTGGTTTGCTGGTCAGTTTATCGGCGGGTGGCGTCGTGTTTGGTTTACTGCGCCAACGGCTCATTCGCTACCTGTCGGAGAGGCCTAAACTGCGACGGTTTGCCAATTTCTGGCAGGTGGCAGGCTTGTATTCCGACGCTGAAATTGGACTTGCCCTGAGCACAGCCACTCTGCGATACCTTATTTTTTCCGGCCAGTTCTATCTGGCGATGCGTGTCGTGGGCCTGATCTTACCCCCCGATGTTGCCGCATCGGGCATCGGGCTGGTCTTTCTGGCAAAAACCATTACGCCTGCGTTTAATTTACTGAGTGATCTGGGCGTTCGGGAAGCGGCTTCACTCTGGGTTTTTTCGCCCTTCGGTATTCCCGTCCCTATTTTGCTGACAGCAACATTAACGCTTTGGGTGGCTAACGTCCTGATGCCGGTGCTGGTTGGGTTGATCTGGGTTTGGAAATTAAAATTAACCGCTTCATGATAATAACCTTACTTGTGATTAGCGGTTTGTACGCGCTTTTTACCCTGTCCCTTTGGCTTTCCTGGCTGCGAATGCCGACGTTTTTGGTCGATAGAGCGATGCAATCTGAGCCACTTATTACAGTTATCATACCCGTTCGAAACGAAGCGGAGACTATTGAAAACCTGTTGGACGACCTCAGAAACCAAACTTATTCCCGTTTTGAGGTGATCGTTGCCGATGATTCATCGACTGACGACACGCTGTCCATTGTTCAGGCATACGCCAGCACGTCGCCTTTTGCCCTTCATCCGCTTCCCTTGTCTGATGAGCGAACGGCTTCACCCAAAAAGCGGGCAATTACGCAGAGTATAGCCCGCGCTACAGGCGACTTAATTGTTACGACCGATGGCGATTGCCGGGTTGGACCCGACTGGCTGATAACCATTGCTGCTTTTTATGAACGAACCAGCGCGAAACTGATTTCGGGGCCGGTAACCTTTACGGAGGAGAAAACCCTATTTGACTCGTTGCAAACCGTCGAGTTTGCCAGTTTGATCGGTACCGGTGCTTGCACAATGGCCCTCGGTATGCCAACAATGTGCAACGGAGCCAACCTTTGCTACGAAAAACGGGTCTTTGATGACGTTGGCGGATTTTCGGGGGTTGACCATCTGGCCTCAGGCGATGATGAGTTGCTCATGCATAAAATTGCGTCAGCCTATCCCGATAATGTTCATTTTTTGAAGAACCCGGCAGCCATTGTCAAAACGAATACCCATAAGTCGTGGCGTGGATTCTATAATCAGCGGAAACGCTGGGCGAGTAAATGGCGTGCCTATACAAGCTATTTGCCAACGTTATTGGCGGTATTTGTTTTCCTGAGTAATGCTGCACCAGTCGTAGCTGTTGTGGGCTGGCTGCTCGGATTTTTAAACGGAAATGGTACACTTCTCGTTATTGGGCTGAAGCTTGTGCCAGAGTTTTTGTTTTTACGTCAGATTCTTGTTTTTTTACAAAAAAAATCATCTGTCAGCGTAATTCCGCTGACACAGTTAGTATACCCACTTTATGTAATTTTCTTCGGGTTAGCCGCTCAGGGGAAAGGATATAGTTGGAAGGGAAGGAACCTTAACTGATTTACGATGGACGAATGCCAGGGTATGATCGTTACCGGCGGAAAAATTCGAAAGTCGTAATTCGTAAATCGTATATCAATTTGTCTTTTTTTCTGCATAAGTCTAATTTTTTGCTTCGAACGGTCTACCCGGAGTTCTGGTGGAGGATTGTGGAGGCTGCCGAACCGACGATTTACCTGACGTTCGATGATGGGCCAATTCCCGATGTGACGGAGTTCGTCTTGGAACAGTTGGATAAATTTGCCGCTCAGGCTACCTTTTTCTGTATTGGCGATAATGTTCGAAAGCACAAAGATGTACTGTATAAAGTACTGGAAGCCGGGCACATGGTCGGTAATCATACCTTCAATCACCTGAACGGCTGGAAAACAGATGATACTACCTATCTGGAAAATATCCAAAAATGCCAGGACCTGTTGGGCATCGAAACATCGCTGTTCAGACCCCCTTACGGCCGGATAAAAAAGACACAGGTTGCCGAAGTGCTAGAAAATTATTCTATCGTTATGTGGGAGGTTCTAACCGGCGATTTCGACCGTAGTCTGCCCGCTGATGTGTGCCTTCGGAAAACCATTCAATACACCCGGCCCGGTTCCATTGTGGTCTTTCATGATAGTTTGAAAGCCTGGCCAACGATGCGGTATGTGTTGCCCCGCACACTGGCTTATTTTGCCGCTCGCGGGTACTCATTTCGTGCAGTTCCGCAACCTGTTTATGCCGGTTACTGATGCGTCTGCCGTGCCACTGCCCGGTTCAGATCATCCGCTGATCAGCATTTTAATTGCCGCCCGCAACGAAGAAAATTCGATTCTGGATTGCCTGAAAGCCATAACTCAACTCAATTATCCTCCCGAACGCATCGAAGTACTTGTTGGAAATGACCACTCAACCGACCAGACCATGATAGTGGTGGCCGGGTTCATTGCTGACAAAGCTGACTATCAGTTGATTGATATTAACACCGCATTCGAAGGAGTAAAGGGCAAAGCCAAAGTGTTGGCACAGTTGGCCCAACAGGCGCGGGGTTCGCTATTTTTTTTTACCGATGCCGATACTCAGGTACCTGCTGATTGGCTGGTTAACATGAGTCGACAATTTACAAAAGGCGTTGGCATTGTCACGGGCGTTACGCTTCCCGAAGGACTGGGCTTTTTTTCTAGACTTCAAACCATTGACTGGCTTTATAACCTGACGCTGACCCATTTGGTCAGTATACTGGGTGTGCCGGTAACGGCTATGGGCAATAATATGGCTGTAAGTCGTGTGGGGTATGAAGCGGTTGGTGGCTATGAATCGTTGCCGTTTTCGGTGGTGGAAGATTATACCCTTTTTCGAACTATTGTAGAACAGGGTTACGGTTTTCGTAATCTTCTGAATGAAGAGGTACTGGCTAAAACGAAGCCGGTTGATACCGTTCTGGCATTCTTTCAGCAACGTAAACGCTGGATGCGGGGTGCCACCGCCTTGCCAGCCTGGATGGTTGTTTCGCTCTATGGACAATACCTCGCAGGACCACTTTTGTTATTGCTGGCGTGGTTTTCGCCCGTTCTGGCCATAGGCTTGTATATGATTAAGTTACTCATCCAAACAATGATACTTTCGTTTGGATTAAGCCGCCTGAAGCAAACCAAGTTGTGGCCTTATGCGTTGATTTTTGAACTCTACCAGCTCATTATTGGTCCGTTGTCAGTTGTTTTTTACCTGCTGCCAATCAAGATTGAGTGGAAAGGTAGGGAATATAATTAGTCACTTTTTTGAAAATGATTCTCATAGATACCCACGCCCATATTTACGACTCCCAGTTTGACGGCGACCGGGACAATATGCTCCATGAAGCAGAAAAACAGCAGATCAGTCAGATATGGATGCCTAATTGTGCCCGCGAAACGATACCGGGTATGATGGCCCTCGCCAACCAATACCCCGACCGATGTTTGCCGATGATGGGGCTTCATCCCGCCTATGTAAACGGCACTGTAGATGATGAACTGGCGGCTGTCGAAGACCACCTCAACCGCAACGCGTTCATGGCCGTTGGCGAAATCGGGCTGGATTTTTATTGGGACATGACCTACGTCGATGAGCAATTTGCCGCTTTCGAGACGCAGTTACGCTGGGCGGCTGAACAAAAATTGCCTGTTTCGATGCACACCCGTTCGGGGCACGACCGAAATGCGTTTGTCGAAGCGGCCGATTTAATTGAAAAGTTAGCACTTCCGGGTTTAACGGGTATATTTCATTGTTTTGTCGGCACACTCGATGAAGCCAACAGAGCGATTGATATGGGCTTTAAGTTGGGCATAGGGGGTGTGTCTACCTTTAAAAATGGGGGAATCGACAAGGTTTTGCCTCATGTTAGTTTGGAGCATCTGGTGCTGGAAACAGATAGCCCGTACCTCGCCCCTGTACCGTACCGCGGCAAACGAAATGAACCGGCCTATATTCGACTTATCGCTCAACGCCTTGCTGATCTCAAGCAAGTTAGCCTGGACGATGTGGCGCGTCATACTACTGCCAACGCCCTGTCGATGCTCCCTGTTTTATATGCGAACTTCTTGCCGCAATAGGGGAGGTATGTGCTAAAAAGAATACCATACTAATGACTTATAAAACCGTTCATATCAGTCCCGTTTCACCCCGGCAACCGCGCATGTCTGTATTTGTTATTTACACCGGTGGCACGTTTGGCATGGTATATGACCCCAAAGCAAGCCAGCTTATTCCATTTGACTTCGATCGCGTATTTGAGCGCTTACCCGAACTCAGTCGGCTGGATTTTGACATCACGCTTATCACGCTGCACGAAATCATTGACTCCTCGAACATGAAACCCGCTATCTGGGTCGAACTGGCCCGGATGATTCAAACGAATTACGATAAGTACGACAGTTTCGTGATCCTTCACGGCACAGATACAATGTCCTATACGGCATCGGCCCTGAGTTTTATGCTGATTGGACTGAACAAACCGGTTATCCTGACCGGTGCCCAACTGCCTATTGGGGTAGCCCGCAGTGATGCCCGCGAAAACTTTATCACCGCCCTCGAAATTGCGGCCGCCGTGGACAGGGCCGCCGTGGATTCGGCCGCCGTGGATTCGGCCCGCTCCGGCGTTCCGGCCGTGGACACGGACACGGAGCATATACGCACACCTGTTGTACCGGAAGTGTGTGTGTATTTCAACTCGTTGTTGCTTCGGGGCAACCGGTCAACAAAGCAGGAGAGTGTACAATTCAATGCGTTTGCATCGGAGAATTACCCGCATCTGGCTACGGCAGGGGTTAGTATTGATTACAATCGGCCTTATATCCGTCCTCATCAACCCGGCCAGACACTTAGTCTACGCACAGTTTTTGATACGAATGTAACGATTCTGAAGCTCTTTCCGGGCATTACACAGCCGGTTGTCGAGTCCATTGTTAATATCCGAAACCTTCGCGGGTTAGTGCTCGAAACCTTTGGTGCTGGCAACGCCCCAACCGACGGCTGGTTTCTAGATACCCTTAAAGATGCCATAGACCGGGGCGTCGTAATTGTCAATGTATCGCAATGCGAGGGTGGACGTGTAACGCAGGGGCAATACCAGACTAGTAAACAACTTTTGCAAATCGGGGTCGTGAGTGGCGCAGATATCACAACCGAATCGGCCATTACCAAACTGATGATTTTACTCGGTCAGGAGAGTGACCCCGCTAACGTGCGGACGCTTATGAGTCAGTCAATTAGCGGTGAAATGACGGAATAAGGTAAATTACGTGATGTGTTTTTTTGTCGATTAGTTGCGTTTTCAGCGTCAATCGTGCATATTTGCACTCCCAAAGAAAAAGGGGACACAGAGAGCTGCCAGAGTGGTCGAATGGGTCTGATTCGAAATCAGAAGTACTCGCAAGGGTACCGGGGGTTCGAATCCCTCGCTCTCTGCCGGGAGTCAGCAAGTTAATTTGCTGACTTCGTTTTTAGAGAGGTGTCCGAGTGGTTGAAGGAGCACGCCTGGAAAGTGTGTATGCGGGTAACTGTATCGAGAGTTCGAATCTCTTCCTCTCTGCATTGAAGTCTACAAGTTTACTTGTAGACTTCATTCATTTTAGGGGTGTCCGAATGGATGAATCGGAACGCCGACCGGGGCACGCCTGGAAATTGTGTATGTGGGTAACTGAATCGAGCCGGGGTCGCGCCCGACTTCGAATGGCTGACTCTCTGCATTGAAGTCAGCAAGTTTACTTGTTGACCTCTTTCTTTTAAGGGGCTCCTTTCTACGTATCTATTCTATAAAAACACAAATGCCAGAGCATGTTCGCCCGGCAAATGTGTAAATCATCCATAAAACTATACTTCTATATACATACGAATAATTCATAGTCTTGGTTTTAAGTTAAGTAATAGGCAGGGAGAACTAATTTAGGCAACTGATTTTCAGGAAATCAGCAGTTAGAAAATCATAAAAAGCATAAGAATCAGTGTTCTATCAGGCATCGGGTAAACTCTTTCCATAGAGTGCTGTTAAGCAGATATACCACCAAACACCTATTCGCATGTGGAAAGAACAAGATAATCAACTTACCCGCGACTTTCAATTCGCCGATTTTAGTGAAGCCTTCGCGTTTATGACACGTGTAGCATTAGTCGCCGAAAAAATGGACCATCATCCCTGGTGGTCAAACGTGTATAATCAGGTAACCATCAAGTTGTCAACGCACGATGCCGGGAATATAATAACCGATAAGGATCACAGGCTGGCCGGTGCTATTGATAAATTGGTGGGTAATGCCTGGTGATAATAGGGTAGAGGCCGGTAGAATCTACGGATGAAACGCGTTCTACTACCGACTAACTACTAACTTGCGGCATGAAATTGTACCTCGTGCCGACGCCCATCGGTAATCTTGACGATATCACGCTTCGGGCCATTAAAATCCTGCAAAGTGTCGACTCCATTCTGGCCGAAGATACCCGAACTTCGGGCGTCTTGCTGCGCCATCTGCAAATCAGTAAGCCGCTCCACAGCTACCATATTTTCAATGAGCATCAAACTGTACAACGGTTGGTGAATCAGATGAAAGAAGGGAAAACACTGGCGCTGATTTCTGACGCGGGCACGCCGGGTATTTCTGATCCAGGCTTTCTGTTAGTGCGCGAATGCATCAAAAATGATATTATTGTCGAGTGCCTGCCCGGACCAACGGCTTTTGTTCCAGCACTGGTAAACTCAGGACTACCTAATGACCGTTTCACCTTTGAGGGATTTCTGCCCCACAAAAAAGGCCGTCAAACCCGGCTGGGCGAACTGGGTGCAGAGGAGCGGACAATGATTTTTTACGAATCGCCACACCGATTAATTAAAACACTTCAGCAATTTGCCGAAGTATTTGGTGCAGAGCGCCAGGCAAGTGTTTCGCGTGAGTTAACCAAGATTTTTGAAGAAAATCAACGCGGGCCATTGTCTGAGCTAATTGCTTATTTTGCTCAAAAAACGATAAAAGGTGAAATCGTTATCTGCGTACAGGGTAGAGAACCAGTTAAGGGCAAGGCCAAACGAGTTTATGATAATGAGGTTGATGACAATGAAGACGCTAATGATAATGACGATGAATAACAGACGTATGGTAAATCGGCTGTTCAGTTTTTTGCTTGTTTTTTGTTCATTATCGACCATCCACTATTCATCGTTTGCGCAAACGTTGTCGCCAGCGGCACGCGTTAGCCTGATTACGTATGGGGCAGGTGCCGACGACATTTCGTCGGTGTTCGGGCATACCGAAATACGAATTGTTGATCCTGTTATGGGTCTCGACCGGGATTATAGTTACGGTGGCTTCGATTATAGTGCCGACTATTTTATCCTTAAATTTTTGCGGGGCACACTTCCTTACTATTTGTCTGCTCATAATATAAACCAGGTCATTTACTATTACCAGCAACGAAACAGTGGCATACGGGAGCAGCCATTAAATCTTTCACCTGCCCAGCGGCAACGAATTCTTGCCATACTGGAAAAGAACTACTTACCTGAAAATAGAGAGTACCGGTACAAGTTTTTCTACGATAACTGCGCCACCCGTCCCCGCGATATAGTTGTTGAGGCTTGTGGCGACAGTCTCACTATTCCGTCGCGTTCCCGTAAGACCGGCAAATCGTACCGGGACTGGATGAATGATTATCTGAATGAAAAACCCTGGTATCAATTAGGAATGAATCTGGCCATTGGCTGGCCCGCTAATGAGCAGACGGATGGCTGGCATGCCATGTATCTGCCCGATCAGGTTCACGACCAGTTTTCTCATGCTACATTACGCCAGGCGAATGGGCAGGTTATTCCACTAACCGGAGAGGAACGGATCATTTTTAGTCCACAGAAAACATTCCGCCAGCAGGTCCCATTTCTTTTCGACCCAGACGTAGCATTTACCATTTTTGGCGTTTTAATTGTCCTTTTTACAATCAGACGATATGTGTTAGGCAAGGTAGATCGCTGGCTCGACCGGTTTTTGTTTGGCGTTTGTGGCTTCTTGGGGTGGTTTCTATTGGTGCTCTGGCTCATACGTGACGACGGCGTCACGGGTTGGAATCCAACGTTGCTCTATCTGATGCCACTTCATCTGCCCCTGATTTTTTGGGCGACTGGTGCAACGGCGACCGCTCGCAGAAGAACGCGTTACTTTGCATTTACTGCCGTTCTACTCATTTTTGGCATGATTCTGTCCAGGGTGCCGGGGGGTGTCGACGTGGTTTTCCCGCTGACGTTGCTGGTGCGATGCATCGTGAATATACAGCCTGTTCGGCAGGGGCGGCAAACACCGGCGCGGGTTGTCTAAATCCGCTCCGGTTATAATTTCGCGTTTGGTTGCTTTGTCTGGATGATAGAACAAACCATTGCTCTAAACTCCATGAAAAAACTCCTGTTACCCGGCCTGCTGCTGATTTGGGTTACGAATGTGCTGGCTCAACCTGTTGAGCGGCTCGTTAAAGTTATTGTAACACCCGATCATGCCGACTGGCTGTATAAACCCGGCGAACCCGTTAAATTCAACATCTCGGTCTTTCGTAGCAATGTGTTGTTGAAAGGCGCCAAACTCCGCTACGAAATTGGGCCGGAGAAAATGGAGCCCACAAAAAAGGAAACCGTTACTTTGAAAGAGGGCACCCTGGCGCTGGATGCCGGTACCATGCGTACAGCAGGTTTTCTGCGCTGTATCGCTACGGCAGAGGTTGACGGTAAAGAATATCGGGGCCTGACAACGGCAGGTTTCGACCCACAGACTATTAAGCCAACCGTTTCCAACCCTGCCGACTTCAAAACCTTCTGGGATAATGCGAAGGCTGATCTGGCAAAAGTGCCTATGGACGCCCGTATGACCTTGTTGCCGGAGCGTTGCACCGAACTTACCAACGTGTATCAGCTTAATCTGCAAAATATCAACAACTCCCGCTTCTACGGGATTTTGTGTGTACCTAAAAAAGAAGGAAAATATCCGGCTATTTTACGTGTTCCCGGTGCGGGAGTACGTCCATATTATGGTATGATTGCCGAAGCCGAGAAGGGGTTTATTACCCTCGAAGTGGGAATTCATGGCGTGCCGGTCACGATGGACCCTTCTGTATATGACAACCTTAGTCGGGGAGCCTTAAATGGGTATCAGGCCGCTAACCTCGACGACCGGGACCGCTATTATTACAAACGGGTTTATTTGGGTTGCGTTCGGGCAGTGGATTATCTGGCGAGTATGCCGCAGTTTGATGGACAAAATATGGCCGTAACGGGTGGTAGTCAGGGGGGCGCATTAAGTATTGTTACAGCAGGGCTCGATTCCCGAATCAAATGGCTTGGCGCTTATTACCCGGCACTGGCCGATGTAACGGGCTACCTAAGTGGTCGTGCCGGCGGTTGGCCGCATTTGTTCACAGGCGATAATCTGGCGTATAATAATAAACCTGATCGCATCAAAACAACGGGCTATTATGACGTAGTTAACTTTGCCCGGATGGTTAATGTACCAGGCTATTACTCATGGGGCTTCAACGATGAAACCTGCCCGCCAACGTCGATGTATGCCGCCTATAACGTAATTCCCGGCCCCAAAATGCTGGAACTCTATCTTGACACAGGCCATTGGACATACCCCGAACAGACGGAGAAAATGACCACCTGGTTACTTGGACAGTTAAAAGGAACGAAGTAATAACGTAGGGCGGCTGGAAAGCCGCTAGCCAAAGGAAAATTAGTCATCCTTAAGCTCGCGGCTTTCCAGCCGCCCTATAACGCAACCAATCAGGTCGAAATTTCGTAAATAACATATGCAACTCTTCGTCAATCCTGCGCTCAACGATACGCTCAAAGCTCAACTTGAGCAACAACTTCCAGCCGATGTAATGGCCGTTTTTCGGCACGATTTGCCTGAGACAGCGCAACAAGCGGCCTTTCAGTCGGCCGATTTCGTATTGGGTAACCCTCCGGTTACCTGGTTTTCGGACGATATGCCAAATATGAAATTCTGGCAGTTGGACTCGGCCGGGTTCGATGGCTACAAACAGGTTCAGGTAAAGGCGTCGATTGCTAACATGGGCGATTACTTTGCTCGTCCCTGCGCCGAAACGATGATGGCGGGTATATTGGCTGTTTATCGTTGTATTCCCGAATTGACACAGTTGCAACACCGGTCTGAGTGGATTGGCGCCCCCATTCGTGACCGGACAAACTCATTGTGGCAAAAACGTGTGGTAATATTGGGTACGGGTACCATTGGGCAGGCTGTTCGGCAAATGCTGACCGGGTTTGCCTGTGAAACCAGGATGCTTGCCCGCACCGACCCCCATGCCGATTTACATTCTGTAGAAGAACTCATCGAAGCGGTACCCCAAACCGATATTTTGATAAACTGCCTGCCCGGTACCGCAACGGGATTCGTGTCGGCCGAGGTGATTGCGGCTATGAAGCCGGGGAGCCTCTATGCCAACGTTGGACGTGGCACCACGACAGACGAACCGGCGTTGATCAGTGCGTTGCAATCCGGACATTTGGGTGGTGCTGTTCTTGACGTTACGGCGAAGGAGCCCTTGCCTGCCGACAGCCCACTTTGGACACTTCCAACCGTATTGTTGACGCAACACACGGGCGGGGGGCAACCCAATGAAGACGCTGGTAAAGTGGCGCAATTCCTTCGGAACCTGTCCCGTTTTCGGGCGGGGCAACCTTTGGAAAATACGGTAGAATTAGAACGGGGTTATTAGAATTATTAAACTAATTTGCTTTTTCAAATTGCCTTTTCGGGTTCAATTTGCCCGTTTTTCAACTTTTCTTTGTATATTTAAGGGACCGAAGAAGATCGTTATTGTTCGGTAAAACTGCGTACTTATCCACTGGAATAGTTCCTGAATCAAGTCAATGATAAACGAAGAAAATGAACAGCCGCTAGAGGACGATAATCAACAGCCGGAAGCAGGGTTGCCTGCCGATGATAGTGAGTTGAACAGCGCCTTTGAACCGGACGAACAACCAATCAACACCATCAAAGAAGTCCTGCACGAACAGACAGTCGTGTCGGGCTTATACGAAAATTACTTTCTCGATTACGCTTCTTACGTAATACTTGAGCGGGCCGTACCCGCCGTAGAAGATGGCTTGAAACCGGTTCAGCGCCGAATATTGCACGCGCTGAAAGAAATGGATGATGGGCGCTTTAACAAAGTGGCCAACGTGATCGGGCAAACCATGCAGTTTCACCCGCACGGCGATGCATCCATTGGGGAAGCTTTGGTCAACATTGGTCAGAAAGAACTTCTGTTCGATACGCAGGGAAGCTGGGGCGATGTCCGCACGGGCGATGGAGCCGCTGCCCCGCGTTACATAGAAGTACGGCTTTCCAGGTTTGCGCAGGATGCCATCTATAATGACAAAACCACCGAATGGCAACTATCCTATGATGGCCGCAAGCGGGAACCCATTACTCTTCCGGTAAAATTTCCACTGCTGCTGGCGCAGGGAGTAGAGGGTATTGCTGTTGGTCTTTCGACCAAAATTTTACCCCATAATTTTAATGAACTCATTGAGGCTTCCATCAATATTTTGAAGGATAAGCCTGTGTCGCTATTTCCCGATTTTCAGACGGGCGGTCACATCGATGTGAGTAACTATAACGACGGCCACCGGGGCGGCAAAGTCCGGGTACGGGCCAAAATAGAAGAGGTTGATAAGAAGACCCTCGCCATTCGCGATGTTCCTTTCGGTGTAACAACTCCGCAGCTGATCGACTCCATCGTGAAGGCGGCAGAGGTGGGTAAAATTCGAATTAAAGCGCCAAACCGAACAACAGCGGCTGTGGTCGACAACACGGCCAGAGATGTCGAAATTCTCGTGCATTTACAACCGGGTGTCTCTCCCGATGTTTCGATTGACGCCCTTTATGCGTTTACAGACTGCGAGGTCTCGATTTCACCCAATGCCTGCGTCATTATTGGCGACAAACCGCATTTCGTGAGTGTAACGGATATTCTGCGCGTGAACACGCACCAAACCGTTCACCTGCTGCAACGCGAGCTGGAGATTCGGCGTAGTGAGTTGATGGAGCGATTGCTGTATAGCTCGCTGGAAAAGATTTTTATCGAAAACAGGATATACAGGAAAATCGAAGAGTGCGAAACCTTCGAGGCTGTTATCGAAACGATCGATAAAGCGCTCAAGCCTCATCGGAAACTGTTTTACCGTGCCATTACCGAAGACGACATCATTCGCCTGACGGAAATAAAAATCAAGCGTATCTCGAAGTACGATGGATTTAAGGCGGAGGAACTGATGCGCCGACTGGAACAGGAACTCGCCGAAACCGAGGATAACCTGGCCAACATTACGCGTTTTGCCATTGCCTATTACAAAGATCTTCAAAAGAAATACGGCAAAGGCCGCGAACGTAAAACCGAGATCAGGGCGTTCAATACCATTGCCGCGAGTGTGGTGGCTGCTGCCAACCAGAAGCTGTATGTCGACCGCGAAGGCGGATTTATTGGGTACGGGCTCAAAAAAGATGAATTTGTAAGCGACTGCTCCGACATCGACGATGTTATTGTGTTCCGGCGCGACGGTAAATGCATGGTCGTGAAAATTGCGGAAAAAGTATTTGTCGGCAAGGATATCGTGCATGTTTCTGTATTCAAGAAAAACGACGAACGTAAGATTTATAACCTAGTTTATTTGGACGGGAAATCGGGTATCTCGATGGCGAAACGGTTCCCGGTAACGGGCGTTACACGTGATCGGGAGTATGATCTGACAATGGGGAATCCGAAATCGAAGTTGACCTATTTCAGCGCCAACGATAACGGCGAGGCTGAGGTCATCACGATTAACCTGACGGCCCAGTGTACGGCTAAAATAAAACAGTTCGATTATGACTTTGCTTCGGTAGGCATTAAAAACCGGTCGGCGCAGGGTAATATTCTGACCAAGTATCCTGTTCGGAAACTCACCCAGAAATCGGGGGGAGTGTCAACCCTGGGTGGAGTCGATATTTGGTACGATGAGCACCTGGGGCGTCTCAACCGGGATGAACGTGGTCGCTTTCTGGGTAACTTCGACGCAAAAGACAGTATATTAGTTGTTTATAAAGATGGTCAGTACGAACTCACGAGTTTTGACCTGACAAATCGGTACGAACCAAACGATATGGCTTTGCTTCAAAAGTTTGACCCTGAAATGGTGCTGTCGGCCGTCTATTACGAAGCGAACCAGAAAGCCTGGTACGTGAAACGGTTTAAGGTTGAGACGACTTCCCTGGATAAGAAATTTAGCTATATCGGCGATGCAAAAGGGTCGAAGAGCCTGGCGATCACCAACGACCGCTATCCACGAATCGAAATCCAGCACCAGGTAAAAGACAGGGGACCGCTTGAGATTATGGTTCTTGAACCGGAAGGATTTATTGATGTGCGGGGCTGGAAGGCATTAGGCAATAAACTACCTTTTGCGAAAGTCAAAGACGTTAAACTCCTGGAGCCCAAGATTGTCAAAGAAACAGCAAAAGCTGTTACTGTGGCTGAACCGATTACACTTGTTCCAACTGAAGTGGATGAGAAAGAATCTGTTCAGTTAGGTTTGTTTTCCTGATAAGATGGCAGAAACGAAACTTTTAGGCTTGCGTTCAGTAATCTATGCCGCCCCTGATCTGAATCGAGCCAAATCGTGGTATGCACAGGCCCTAGGCATTGAACCATACTTTGACCAGCCGTTCTATGTTGGTTTCAACGTTGGTGGCTATGAACTGGGACTTGACCCCAATTTGCCACTTGCAGAAGGAAGCACGATAACCTACTGGGGTATTGAAGATATAGAGGTTTCGGTACAGCATTTTCTGGATTTGGGCGCGAGCATTCACGCCCAAATCCAGCATGTAGGCGATGATATTCACATTGCCGCCCTGAAAGACCCGTTTGGTAATGTGGTTGGACTAATTGAAAATCCACATTTCAGCCTTTGATTAAATGAACACGACCTTGGCTAAAGACTACAGCAACGATCCTCACCGCGAAGCGGCTGGAGTACGTGTGGTCAAGCGGGTTATCAAACTGACCATTTTTATTGTATTCATAGGGTCAACAGCTATCTTGTTTTGTAACTATTGGGTTGTTTACAACACGCGAAATCAGATTTATTTTAATATTCACGAACTTCCCGCCAATGACGTTGGGCTGGTGCTCGGAACGAGCAAGTTTGTCCGGACCGGAAAAGAAAATCTGTTTTTCCGGTATCGGATGGAAGCTACCGCCCGGCTATGGAAAGAAGGTAAAGTGAAGTACCTTATTCTGAGTGGGAATAATGACTCAGAATATTACAATGAACCAGTTGACATGCAGCGGGCTTTAGTAAAACTCGGCATCCCGGCTTCGGTCATGACGCTCGATTATGCTGGCTACCGAACATTCGATTCGGTTGTGCGGTGTAAAGACGTTTTCAACCAGGAAAAAATTACGATCATCTCTCAAAATTTTCACAACGTCCGCGCCCTTTATATTGGTAACCATGAAGGTATGGAGGCTATAGCATTTGCCGCTCAGGACGTGCCCGACGGATACTCCCTGCGTACATTAATTCGCGAGTATCTTGCTCGTCCCTACGCGCTACTCGATGTATATTTTATTCGACCTCAGCCCAAAAAAGATAACTGGGAGCATAAACGTAATTCCTGATTACCCTAACTTTCGGGCTAAAACCAACAGCCTCCTGTGCAGCAAATACTGCGCAGGAGGCTGTTGGTTTTTAACAAATTATGAGACAAGGAAGGACTTAATTATGTTGTCTAATTTTATTTTTTGTTAATAAAATGGCTTGCGTATTGGCAATAAGGCAAGATTACCTACCGTTTAATCAACAAAACAAACCAAACGCAACAATGAAATTTACGTACTTTGCAGTGGGAATAGCGCTGTTTTGGGCAACAGCTGCGTGTCAATCAGACACGGAAAATGCTCAGACACCTGCACCGGTTATGTCTTCAATATATAAAGATGGAGGCACCGGAACCACCTCCCTAACACCAGACCTTGCAGGGGCTCGGGCTGCCCTGGCTACAACGACCCAGCAACAGGAAGTCCTGACTTACATCAATCAGGCCCGTTCCAAATCGTGTCAGTGTGGTACAACTGTATATCCGGCAGTACCCGCCCTAACACTGGATGCCCAACTTAATACGGCATCCGATAAATTTGCTGTCGATTTAGCTACCTATAATTATTTTAATCATACCGGTCGGGATGGGTCACAACCCTGGGATCGCATGACCCGCGAAGGGTATGCATGGCGTGCTGCCGGTGAAAACATTGCAGCTGGGTATACAACAACGCGCGCGGTTGTCGATGGCTGGCTCAAATCACCCGGTCATTGTGCCAATATAATGAGCGCCAATTTTAAAAATGTTGGCGTAGGATACGGATATAGTAGCACAAGCACCTACAAAAACTATTGGGTAACTGATTTCGGAACTCGTCGGTAGATCTTAGTTTGTCACCAATAAAATCAGATTTTATTGATGACAAACTAAGATCTAATCTGGAGGCTTGGAAAAAAGATGCAATCAGAAAACGTTTGATCTTAAGCAGTCACATATACCTCTTTCTTTAAATCGGCAGCCAAAAGAGTGTTGTTGAGCCCGTTATATAAAACATGCTATTCTATTTTCTGTTACAGATGAATTATCTCAGTTGATGCCATATTGTCTACGGGTAAAAGTGTTTCCGGATTTTTCGGAAGCCCTAAAATATTACCTTACCTTTGTCGATTATTTCAGCATTAGAATCTCTAAACGGGTTAATAAAGCTGTTTTTAAATAAAATATCCAACTTCTGGCTAACGTAAACTGAAATACTACGCCGGTTTTTAACCAGAAAAGATACGTCGCTGACTTGTACTGGCTGTAATGATTTACGCCCCAAGCTAATCAGGTAACGCTATTATCAGAATTGATTATGATCCCAAACGATGAACTAATCCGCATCATTGATTTATTAAATACGACCTATGAAGGAGAAGAGGCTTGGCATGGTCCATCGGTCGTAGATGCATTGAGAGGAGTAACGCCCGATTTGGCTGGCCGACGGATTGCGCCCAATACGCACAGTATTGCCGAACTGGTTTTTCACATGACCAGCTGGCGTATATTCTGCGTAAAAAAAATGCAGGGTGACGAGTTGTTCGATATTACAACCCCTAATAAAGATTTTGGCGCCTTACCCGACAAGATCGATGCATTTGAGTGGGAAGCCCTGGAAATGGAGCTAAGCTTGAGCCAGGAAGAACTTGTCAATGAACTCGATAAACGCGACGACGATGAGTTTTTAGAAGATATTGTGCCTGGCCGTACATATACGTACTACGATATGCTTCATGGTATTATCAATCATGATCTATATCACACAGGTCAGATTATGATTATCCAAAAAGCATTAGCTGTTAAAGCCACTGGTTCTCGTTTCGATGATAATGACGCAGATGAATACGGTTCACCTTTCGGCAGTAGCAGCGAACACGACGATTATTATTAATAAGTATATATCTCATTCACTCATTGAATTACTGGATCGTTAAATCAGAACCTGAAACCTACGGGTGGCACCATTTTATTGAACAAGGCCGTGCCGTCTGGGACGGCGTTCGCAATTATCAGGCCCGTAATAACCTGAAAGCCATGCAACTGGGCGATCAGGTTCTGTTTTACCACAGTGTTACCAAGCCCGGTGTCGTTGGCCTGGCACGTGTTGTGCGCGAGTGTTACCCGGACCCAACCATACCTGAAGACACCCGTTGGGTGGCCATCGAACTGGAACCAGTAATGGCCCTGGATAAAGCTGTCACACTGGCGCATATCAAAGCCGAACCCCTGCTGGCAACGATTAGTCTCATCAAACAATCTCGCTTGTCGGTCATGCCCGTTCGGGTCGATGAGTTTGAACTAATTTTGAAAATGGGACAGAATAATAGTGAAGAGTGAATAGTGAAGAATAAGGTGAAACTATTTTTCACTATTCACTCTTCATTCTTCACTGACAATAAACATGGCTGATATACAACTGATTACCCCTGAGAAATGGGCAGATTATGAGTTAATAGATTCAGGTAATTTCCAGAAACTCGAACGCTTCGGCGAGTATATCCTGTCTAGGCCTGAGCCTCAGGCAATTTGGGATAAATCGCTTTCTGATGCTGAATGGGAAGATCAGGCACAGGCGACTTTTAGGCGGGATAAGCAATCACCCGAGCGGGGCGATTGGAAAATATCGTCCGATATGCGTGACCCTTGGTACGTTACATTTAAACAAGGGGGCTTGAATCTGAAGTTTAAGCTCGCCCTGACAACATTCAAGCACGTGGGAATTTTTCCCGAACAGGCGAACAACTGGCAATATATACACGACAAAATAAAGGCTATTTCTGCTGAAGTTCCCCGGCCCAAAGTCCTGAACCTGTTTGCCTATACGGGTGGTGCGTCGCTGGCCGCTCGTCAGGCAGGCGCTGATGTTACGCACGTCGACGCCGTAAAGCCGGTTATTAGTTGGGCACGAGAAAACATGGACCATAGTGAGTTGGATAATATTCGCTGGGTAGTTGAAGATGCAGTAAAGTTTGTTCGGCGCGAAGTTCGCCGGGGCAACCATTATAACGGCATCATTCTTGACCCACCTGCCTATGGTCGCGGGCCGGATGGAGAAAAATGGGTGTTAGAAGAGCAGATCAACGACTTACTCAAGTCTTGTGCTGATTTGCTCGACCGCAGCGATTTCTTTTTTATTATCAATTTGTACTCGCTGGGCTTCTCGTCGCTTATTCTGGAAAACCTGATGGGCCAAATATTCGGCAACGTCCCAAATCCCGAATGGGGTGAGTTATGCATGGAAGATAGCCATCAAAAGCGGCTACCTTTAGGTGTATTTTATCGATTCGCATCATGAACAGTATAAAAGAGCGAAAGAGCGAAAGAGTAAAAGAGCGAGAGAATAAAGGTGAGAACAGGTGTAAATCGCGCTTTCACTCTTTTACTCTTTCGCTCTTTCACTTTTTCGCTCTTTCACTTTTTCTTTTCGCCTGCGGTAACAACGATCGGCAGACGGCCCATATACCGGATTTCCCTAAACCTGGCGATAGTAGTCGGGTTGAGGGTGCATTACGGGCGCTCACACTGGCCATCAACCAATCATCGCCTGCATCGGCTTATGCTAAACGGGCGGCTATTTTGCTGGCAATGGGCCGGATGAGTGATGCCCTCGAAGATATTGACGAAGCCATCAGCCGGAATGATAATGCAGGTGCCTATTATTTAACCCGCGCTCAGATTCTGCGGGCTTTGCAGCAACCGGCTAAAGCCCTTCAAAACGCCCAGCGAGCAGAAATACTGGGTATCGACACCCCCGAACTATACACCTTGCAGGGGGATTTATTACAACAGCAGAATCAATTCGATAAGGCTAAACTATACGTAGCCAAAGCACTGCAAATGGCTCCTTATGATGGGGAAGCCTACTTTTTTAATGGACTTATGGCCGCCCGGCAAGGCGATACCGCACAGGCATTAGCCCTTTATCAGCAGTCACTTCGGCTGAAACCCCGTTATCTGGAAACGTATAATCAATTAGCGTCTATCTATAGGATACTTGGTGATTTAAATTCGGCTCTCGCCTATAACCAGCAGGCATTACGGTATTTTCCTAATAATGCCCGTCTTTACTACGGCCGGGGGTTGATTTACCACACAGTTGGGCAACTTGATAGTGCCATGACGTATTATCGACAGACCATGAAAGTGCAGCCGAATTACTACCAAGCTTATTTTCAGGTGGGGCTGATCGATCAGAAATACCGGAATTATTATGCCGCACTGGGTAATTATCAGCGTGTTCAGCAACTTCGGCCTCAGTTTCCGCGTATTGATACGTACATAGGGTATTGCCATGAGCAGATGGGCCAGTATGATCTCGCCATTGCAGCGTACACGAAAGCAAGCCAGCAAAACGCCACCGACCAACAGGCTGCTGCCGGTTTATGGCGTTCACAACGAAGACAATACGCACAAAACTCGTATAACTCCTTATTTTTGCCGGATACGGTAGCTAAACCGATGGCGCAGGTGCGAAGCCGGACAGTGATCGACACAACCCGGGTTCGTATTTCTACCATTCAGCCAAAGCCTCGCGTAACAACGAGTGCCGGCGATTCGCTACAGCGAACCATAAAACCGATTAATTGATTTATGATATTTGAATTAAGATGCACGATTGATGGTATGTCAGCCTAAATCGTACATCGTAAATACTATAAGTGGCTTGCAGTTGTAGGTAAGCCGCGGGTGCCCACAATTTAATTAGTAAAAGTATGATTGCGCAGGACGAACAAATCCGCGTAACGCTGCCAGATGGCAGCGTTCGGGAGTATCCCAAAGGAAGCACCGGGTTGGATATTGCCATGAAAATTAGTGAAGGACTGGCGCGTAATGTGCTGGCCGCCAAAGTGAATGGGGTGGTGCAGGATGCCACACGACCTATTGAGGAAGATGCCAATGTCCAACTGCTGACCTGGAACGATACCGAAGGGAAATCCACGTTCTGGCACTCATCAGCTCACTTACTGGCCGAAGCACTGGAAGCCTTGTATCCGGGCGTGAAGTTCGGTATTGGGCCACCAAATGAAACCGGTTTTTATTATGATGTCGACCTCGGTGGACAGCCTTTTTCGCAGGAAGACTTCAAGAAAGTAGAGGATAAAATGCTCGAACTGGCCCGCCAGAAACAGCAGTATATCCGCACCCCAATGGGCAAGGCCGATGCCATTGCTTATTTTGAGGAAAAAGGCGATCCATATAAACTTGACCTGCTCGAAGGGCTGGTCGATGGAACCATCACGTTCTATACGCAGGGTGCTTTTACGGATCTTTGTCGGGGGCCACACATCCCGAATACAAGTTTTATTAAAGCGGCAAAGATCATGAACGTGGCCGGAGCCTATTGGCGCGGCAACGAAAAAAATAAACAGCTAACCCGTATTTATGCGGTTACGTACCCCAAGCAGAAGGAACTCGACGATTACCTGTTCCTGCTCGAAGAAGCCAAAAAGCGGGATCACCGGAAACTGGGCAAAGAGTTGGAACTCTTCGCGTTTTCAGAGAAAGTAGGAGCGGGGCTACCCTTGTGGTTACCCAAAGGAACTGTACTGCGCGAACGGTTGGAGAATTTCCTTCGGAAAGCGCAGGTTCGGGCAGGTTACTCGCCCGTTGTGACGCCCCACATCGGCAGCAAGCAGTTATATGTAACGTCGGGACACTGGGAAAAATACGGCGAAGATTCGTTTCAGCCCATCAAAACGCCCAACCCAGACGAGGAGTTTATGCTTAAACCCATGAACTGCCCGCACCACTGTGAAATTTACAAAACCAAGCCCCGCTCGTATCGCGACCTGCCATTACGACTGGCCGAGTTTGGCACTGTATATCGGTATGAGCAGTCGGGCGAGTTGCATGGACTAACACGGGTACGTGGTTTTACGCAGGATGATGCGCACATCTTCTGCCGTCCCGACCAGGTGAAGGAGGAATTCATGAAAGTGATCGACCTGGTACTTTATGTATTCAAAACGCTCGGATTTTCAGACTATAGCGCCCAGATTTCCCTGCGTGATCCTGAAAATAAGACAAAGTATATCGGTTCCGATGACCTTTGGGAAAAAGCCGAATCGGCCATTATTGAAGCTGCCGCCGAAAAAGGATTGCCAACGGTTACCGAGCTGGGGGAAGCGGCTTTCTATGGCCCTAAGCTGGACTTTATGGTGCGTGACGCCATTGGTCGGAAATGGCAGTTGGGAACGATTCAGGTTGACTATAACCTGCCGAATCGCTTTGAACTGGAGTACATTGGTGCCGACAATCAGAAGCACCGGCCTGTCATGATTCACCGGGCACCGTTTGGTTCGATGGAACGGTTCATTGCCATTTTGATCGAGAATTCGGGGGGTAACTTTCCACTCTGGCTTTCGCCGGATCAGATTGCCATTCTACCTATTTCCGAAAAGTATGAGGACTATGCCAACAATTTATTCTTCACTTTACAGGAGAATGATATTCGCGGCTTTGTCGATTTGCGCGACGAAAAAATAGGCCGTAAAATCAGGGATGCTGAGATCAACAAAGTGCCTTACATGCTCATTGTGGGCGATAAAGAATCGGCCGAGGGTACTGTATCCGTTCGGCGCAAAGGCCAGGGTGACCTGGGTAGCATGAGCATCGAAGACTTTGTTAAAACCTTTCAGGCAGAGGTAAAAGTATAATGATACGTTGTCGGTAGTAAGTTCATATGTGATAAGGATCAGGTAAAGTTTGCCTCTGGGGCTTAGTACATATGAACTTACTACGTACAACTTCTTGCTCAAACTTGCACCGAATGAGTATTTTCGATAGATTCCCGAACTTTTTAAGCCACAGTACGTTTTCAAAACGAATTAAAATAGCACACTAAACACAATTTATGGCATTACCCCAGCGGAGACCACCCCGTCGTGTGGTTGAAGAACCCTACAAAGTTAATGAGCGTATCCTGGCTCGCGAAGTGCGTGTTGTGGGCGAAAATGTAGAACAGGGCATCTATGAGACAAATAAAGCGCAGGCAATGGCCAAAGCGCAAAACCTTGACCTCGTTGAGGTGTCTCCTAATGCCGTGCCGCCCGTTTGTCGTATTGTAGACTACTCCAAGTTCAAATACGAGCAGAAGAAAAAGCAAAAAGAGATCAAAGCGAACGCTACAAAAGTCGTTATCAAAGAAATACGCTTCGGCCCGAATACCGATGATCACGACTTCGAATTCAAACTTAAGCACGCTATTAATTTCCTGAAAGAAGGGGCAAAGGTGAAAGCCTATGTTCAGTTTGTTGGTCGGGCCATCGTTTTCAAAGATCGAGGCTTCCAATTGCTGGAGCGCTTTTCCAAAGGATTGGAAGAATATGGCAAGATTGAGTCTGAGCCCAAACTGGAAGGCAAGCGGATGAGTATGTTCCTGTCGCCTAAAGTAGTCGTCGCTAAAAAATAATAAGGTATTGAGTGGAGGCAAATCCTTCACTACATAGCACTAAACTGAAACCCCAATAGGAAATAAGCCATCGGCTTGGGTTCTATTGGGGTTTTTAGTGATGAGAGTTACCCAGTAATGCTTTTTTGCGTATCTTTGCGGCCTGTTTACTTAATTTTCCATTACATAGCGGTTTACTATAATGCCAAAAGTAAAAACCAATTCAGCTGCCAAGAAGCGTTTCAAGCTGACAGGCACTGGAAAAATCAAGCGGAAGCACGCCTTCCATAGTCACATTCTGACTAAAAAATCGACCAAGCAGAAGCGCAATCTTGTGCATGACACCACGGTTGATCGTACAGACGAACGTCGCATCAAAGCGTTGTTGAACGTCTAGTACAAAAAAAGACGCAGTTGCGTCTGGTTTTAAGTTTCACCCGGTGCCCGGCCCGTAAAGAGGAATGAATAATGAATAATGGAAAATGAATAATTAAATCGGTTGTATCCGTAATACTTTATTCATTATACATTACACATTAAACTCCCGCCGATCATCAAAAAACAGTTTACACACAATGCCACGTTCCGTCAATCACGTAGCCTCGCGGGCACGTAGAAAGAAAGTAATGAAATTGGCCAAAGGGTACTTTGGTCGTCGTAAAAATGTTTGGACAGTAGCTAAAAACGCTGTCGAAAAAGGGTTAGGGTATTCGTACCGCGACCGTCGTGCCAAGAAACGCGATTTCCGGGGTCTCTGGATTCAGCGTATCAATGCTGGTGCGCGTCTGCACGGTATGTCATATTCTGCCTTCATGGGTGCTCTTAACAAATCGGGCATCGAACTCAACCGTAAAGTATTGGCCGATCTGGCCATGAACCACCCGGAAGCATTTGCTGCCGTTGTTGGACAAGTGAAGTAAACAGAAATTAAGTAATAGGAGCGAGGAGTGAGTAGTAGGAGTGGCTAACGCAAGTTTGTCTCCTGCTACTCACTCCTCGCTCCATTTTTATTACGTCTGTACGATCTTCGTTTTAATACCCGTTCGCGCACTATCTGCCTGTAGGCCCAGCAGGTACACATCTATTTCTGAATCACCTACCCGAAATACTTGCCTGACTGTTAGTTCGGTTTCCAGTAACGTTTTCAGTTGCTGAAATCTGGAGGTACGCGCTTTCTCCTCGTCGCCAAACCAATCATCTTCTATGGTAACGGGTTCCCAGAAGTCAGCTTCGGGAGTTTCTTCAACATAAATGGACGGGGGCAGCATGAGCCAATCCTTAATTTGACTAACCGTAAGGGGATCAGCCTGTTTCAGGTAGCAGGTTACCGTTTCAATAGGTTCATCTGATTCGCTTGGATAAAGTAAATCGGTAAGTAATGGACTTATCTGTTCGCTTAAGGGTCCATTTTTTAAAACCTCATCGCTACTTTTCGGGTTTTCGTTCGTCATAGGGAAGAAATAGATTCACGCTAAAATTAACCGATTCCTGCTGAAGTATGCAGCTAAATCCAGCTAATTTTAAGACTTGGTCTCCATTAAACCTATTTCCGTTAACTTTTTTAAACAAAAGAAATCATGTTAGAAACCTTAATGAATCTGGTTCAGCAGCAGTCCGGCCAGGCGGTCATCAATAATCCGGCTATTCCGAATAGTCAAAACGATAGCGTCATGCAGACAGTTGCGGGCAGTATCATGAGTGGTCTGGGCCAACAGGCGCAGGGTGGCGGTTTAGGCAATCTGCTCGGCATGGTTGTGAATGGTGGCGGAAACGTTCAGGGAAGCCCTGTAACACAAGGTGTTCAGCAGCATGTTGAGCAAAGCCTAATGGAGAAATTAGGTATATCGCCCGCAGTAGCCATGTCGGTGGCGAGTGCAGTAGTCCCTATGGTACTTGGCAAACTAATGAATAAAGCGTCTGATCCAAACGATTCCAGCGTAGATGGCAATTCGATTCTGGGTGCCGCTACCGGCCAGCATGGCGTTGACTGGATGGGTATGGCTGGGTCAGCTATGGCCGACGGAAAACTGGACATGAACGACCTGATGCGGGTTGCTGGTCAGCAGACCGGTAGTGGTGGCGGTGGTTTACTTGGCGGCCTGGGTGGTATGCTTGGCGGCATGTTCGGCGGTAAGTAAACCTATATAAACTTTAGAGTAAAAGGCAGGCCATAGCGGTCTGCCTTTTTGCATTAGTAGGTAAGTTATTTGACGCTTAATGTTTAACGATGGGAGTATTGTAAGACTGGAATGGCTAGTCGAAAACCAGTTCAAGCAAAACACTTACTACCGCTATGCAGGCAAATGCGACGGCTAATCTGGTATGGCCAAGTCGATAGAGCAGAAAGGCTGCCAGCCCGAAAGCCATAGCACTAAATAAGAGTCGAAAGGGTAAATCCAGCCTATTTGCTGATTTTGGCGCTGCCAGAATACCCCATAAAGTAGCTGCTAAAAGGGGTAAGCCCAGCCCAAGCAGGTATTTTTCAACTATTGATTTCTCGCCCTGAAATCCCCACATACCAAGTATAATAAGCATTCCAATTTCTAACAGAAAGGCAACAAGCTGATGTAGTAGTTTAATGAGTTGCATCGTCTGTGAATTATTTAATTGATATATCGTTTGTACATGCCTTCTTCAGTGTAAGCGCTGACTTGCGATTCGTCCAATTCTGTTGACAGACTCTGCCATCTTTGGATTTTAGAACGTGATCGAACGCCAATATGGCCCATTTAATTGTATTATTCTGCCAATCTGACAGCAATACGAACATTTTTTCGGGCTGGCATTTGTATTGATAGAGTAGTGTTGTCTGTCAGTTTACAACCACAGCAAACAAAGAAACTAAATCCAGTCATGGGAAAAATTATTGGTATTGACTTAGGCACCACGAATTCGTGTGTGGCCGTGATGGAAGGCAACGAGCCGGTCGTAATCCCCAATTCCGAAGGAGCACGGACGACGCCATCGGTAGTCGCATTTATGGACAATGGCAACGGCGAACGCAAAGTAGGCGCACCCGCTAAACGCCAGGCCATCACCAACCCGAAACATACGATTTCTTCGGTTAAGCGTTTCATGGGTAAACGCTATAGCGAAGTAACGAACGAAATTAAAAACGTCGCTTACGACGTTGAAAACGGCCCGAACAGTACGCCACGCGTACGGATCGGTGATCGTCAATATACACCACAGGAGCTTTCGGCCCTGATTCTGCAAAAAATGAAGCAGACAGCCGAAGATTATCTTGGCCAAACGGTAACAGAAGCCGTTATCACGGTTCCTGCTTATTTTAACGACGCCGAGCGTCAGGCAACTAAAGAAGCTGGTGCGATTGCCGGTCTGGATGTAAAACGGATCATCAACGAGCCAACCGCAGCCGCTTTGGCCTACGGTCTGGATAAAACCAACCATGATCAGAAAATCGCCGTATTTGACCTTGGCGGTGGTACGTTCGATATTTCGATTCTGGAATTGGGCGATGGCGTGTTTGAAGTTAAATCGACCGATGGTGATACACACCTGGGTGGCGATGACTTCGATCAGGTAATTATCGACTGGCTCGCCGATGAATTTAAGAAAGATGAAGCTATCGACCTGCGTCAGGACCCAATGGCCCTGCAACGGTTAAAAGAAGCGGCTGAAAAAGCAAAAGTTGAACTGTCGAGTTCGAACTCAACAGAAATCAACCTGCCTTATATTATGCCGGTAAATGGTATTCCCAAGCACTTGGTGCGTACGTTGAGCCGGGCGAAATTCGAGCAGTTATCCGATTCGCTGATTCAGCGCAGTCTGGAGCCTTGCCGTCGTGCCCTGAAAAACTCAGGTCTGTCGGCTAGTCAGATTGACGAAGTCATTCTGGTGGGTGGTTCGACCCGGATTCCAAAAGTGCAGGAAGAAGTAGAAAAACTGTTTGGCCGTAAGCCGTCTAAAGCCGTTAACCCCGATGAAGCTGTAGCCATTGGTGCTGCCATTCAGGGTGGTGTGTTAACGGGTGAGGTAAAAGATGTTCTCCTGCTCGACGTTATCCCGCTCTCATTGGGTATTGAAACGATGGGTGGTGTGTTTACCAAAATGGTTGACGCCAACACAACGATTCCAAGCAAGAAAGTTGAAACCTATTCGACGGCATCGGACAACCAGCCTAGCGTAGAAATTAACATTCTGCAAGGCGAACGCCCAATGGCCGCTCAGAACCGCCAGTTAGGCCGCTTTATCCTGTCCGATATTCCACCAGCACCCCGTGGTGTTCCTCAAATCGAAGTAACATTCGACGTTGACGCCAACGGTATCCTGCACGTAACGGCTAAGGATAAAGGCACGGGCAAAGAACAGAAAATCCGGATTGAAGCATCAAGCGGTTTGACCGACGCTGAAATCAACCGGATGCGTGAGGAAGCTAAAGCCAACGAAGCCGCCGATAAAGCGGAGCGTGAAGCAGTTGAAAAAGTCAACGCAGCCGACTCGATGATCTTCCAAACCGAAAAGCAATTGAAAGAATATGGCGACAAACTGTCGGAAGGCAACAAGTCGGCTATTGAAACGGCTCTGGCTACGCTTCGTACGGCCCACGGTGCTCGTGATGCAGCCGCCATCGACAGCGCGTTAGAAGGGCTGAATGCAGCCTGGGCAACGGCTTCGACCGAAATGTACAGCGCTACCGGTGGTGGAGCTGAAGGTAACCCAATGGACGGTGCCGGTTTCGGTGGAAAGGCTGACGGTGCCGACAACGGTCAGGGCCAGCCAGCCGGTGACAACGTTTCAGATGTGCCTTACGAAGAAGTGAAGTAATCTGAACCCGGATTTATTTGATTATCCTGATTATATTGATTTTCATAAAAGCCCCTTCCGGAAACGGTGGGGGCTTTTTTTGTCTTTAGCTTATCTACTTTTCTGTACAAGTATAGGGATGCAGGGAGCGACAAGAAAAGAGAAAAACTCAAAAGCTCCCATATCCACCCGGCCACCTTGAATACGTGGTTACCCGGCTAAGTCAGGGGTAAGGTTGATAATTTCGGTTTCCGGTATTGGTGGCCTCAATGAGGCAAGAGACAACTCGTAACCTGCCCAACCTGTTGCACTCGTGTGCAGAATTTTACAAAAACAATCAATTTTAAGGTATCTTGCTTCATGGAAAGTAAGGATGTCAGATGGGTACAGCGCTTCTCGAACTACAAAAAAGCGTTGGCTAAACTTGCGGAAGTTGCTCAGAACAGTACTATAGAAAACTTGTCCGAATTGGAGCGTGAAGGACTAATTCAGCGGTTTGAATATACAGTTGAGCTATCCTGGAAAACACTTCAGGACTTGCTTATAAATAAAGGATACCTGGATGTTATTAGGCCAACTCCTGTTTTGTCTCAAGCATTTAAAGATGGCTATATCCTGGATGCTGAAGGCTGGAAAAAAATGAAAAAAGCTCGTGAATTAACGTCGCATACGTACAATAATGAAACGGCATATGAAATTTCCGAAGCAATAATAGCCACCTATTTTGGTTTACTTGATGCACTTAAGCAACGGCTTGATGTTGAACAGAGAGGGACACAATCAACATTATTTGACTGATGAAATACGGTTTGACCGCAGAAAATCTAACACAAATTACCCAGGTTTTTAAACGAAATCCTGCGGTACTGAAAGTATATTTATATGGTTCGAGAGCGATGGGAACCAATCGCCCAGGTTCAGATATTGACTTAGCCGTTTCGGGTAATCAGCTAACGTTCAATGATTTTCTGAACTTAACTATTCAACTAGAAGAACTTGATCTTTTATATGTATTTGATGTACAGCATCTTGATAAAATTAAAAACCCCGATATGCTTAACCACATAAATCGAGTTGGTATCCCAATTTATGTGGCAATGATAACTTCGGATGTCTACTGACGTACAGTGTATCGATGGACGAACCTGGCTGAGTTACGGGTTACATCTACCATTTGCTTGATTCAAGCCGTATCTTTACCAAATGTTACGTACCACCGATACCCCTCTCGCTCATACAAAACCGCGTTTTGATGATATCTACATGGATTTGGCCGTTAATCTGGCTAAGCGTTCGCACTGTATCAAAGCGCAGGTGGGGGCGGTGCTGACCCGCGAAACCCGCATCATCTCCATTGGTTATAATGGCCCGCCCGCCGGAACCCATAACTGCGACGAGGAGTACCCGGAAGTGGGTTGTCCCCGCGATTCGAAAGGCTCCTGCTCACTGGCGTTGCATGCCGAGCAAAACGCGATTTTATATGCCGCCAAAAACGGCTCCGAAATAGACGGGTCAACCATATATGTGACGCTGTCGCCCTGTATTGCCTGTGCTCGTATTATTTACAGTATGAAAATCGCGCGGGTGGTTTTCTTGCATTCGTATGCGGAGTATAAAGGTATAGGCTCCGATGAGGGCGTAGATTTTCTGCGGACGTTTGGAGTAGCCGTCGAAAAGTATGTGCCTGGAGAGGGGGTTACACTAGTATCTGAGCCGCCCATAGCCAAAAAGAAGGCATGAACATACTGGCGCACGGTTATCTTTCCGGGCCACGTTTGGTCGGGCCGCGTTCGGTCGGGCCACGCTTGGTCGGGTCACGCCTGGAAAATCATTACACAGGCTTGTTAATCGGTAATTTCATCGGTGATTTTATTAAGGGAGATCCGGCAAATCCGCGTCATAACTTACTAGCCGATGAAATTATGGGTGTTCGCGTACACCGCGCCATTGACTCGTTTACCGATGCGCACCCCGACGTTGCCGCCGTTCGCGAGTTACTGCATCCACGATGTCACAAGTATGCCGGGGCCGCTGTGGACATATTCTTTGACCATTTTCTGGCCGCAAATTTTATGCAGCTCACCGGCGAATCCCTGACCGAGTTTGTTCAGAATTTTTACCGTACATTGCAGGAAAATCAGAACCGATTACCGCCAGGAGCCGCCCGTATGACCGACTATATGATTCGGCAGGACTGGCTTACCAATTATCAATTTACCGAAGGCGTTGACCGATCTTTAAAAGGGGTAGCCCGTCGAACGGCTTTCCCATCGGGGTTAGATACCGCCATACTGGATTTAGAGCGCTATTACGACGAGATTGGTATGCATTTTACTGAATTTTGGCCTACATTAGTCGAACATATTCAGCAAACGCGCTATGCGTTTGCTTCACGATCATGAACAGGAAAAGAACAATCTCCTCACTTATTGGCCTAGCCATAATTCTCTGTATCGTTTTTGCCCAGGTTGGCTGGAAAAACGCCGAACCTTGGCGTCCCGATCAGCTATTGGAACCCGCTGATTTAGCCGAAACGATCAACTCAACAGCTAAACTCAAGCCACTCATTATCAGTATTGGACCAGCAGCCTCGATCAAAACATCCATTGGTGTTGGACCTGGTAGCGAAGCCGAAAATCTCGCGAAGCTGGAAAAGCTACTCAGCAAAGAGCCCAAAAACCGGGAAATTGTTATTTACTGTGGTTGCTGCCCCTTCAAAAACTGCCCCAATGTTCGTCCGGCCTTTACGAAGCTTAACGAGCTTGGCTTTAAGAACCACAAGTTGCTGAATCTGACTAAAAACCTTAAAACCGATTGGCTCGATAAAGGGTATCCGGCAATTGATTAGAGAAATAGAATAGAGAATTTTACAACTTAAGAGAGATATTGAATCCCATGGGCCGTGACAACACGGCCCATTTTTGTATCAGGAATCTATTTTGCTCGTTTCTGAAACTGGTGTCTTCTTGTTCCAGTACCAGTAAAATGGAAAGCCAGTAGCAATCAATCCAAGACCCGTTAAGGCTTCGCGAGGTTGATTTATCAGCGTCATAATGACCAATAAGATGCAGCAACTCAGAAAAAATAAGGGGACAAATGGGTAGCCGATAACCCGGTAAGGACGAGCTAGATGAGGTTGTTTCCGGCGCAGAATAAGTACGCCAAGCGCCGTAGCGCCGTAGAAAATGAAGGAAGCAAAGACCAACATATCGGTCAGTTGGTCGAAGCTCCCGGACCAAACCAGCACAATAGCCCAGGTAGCCTGAAGCAAAATGGCAACCGATGGAGTTTTGTATTTTGGGTGTATCACCGCAACGG
Organism: Spirosoma pollinicola; assembly: GCF_002831565.1. Taxonomy (NCBI): domain Bacteria; kingdom Pseudomonadati; phylum Bacteroidota; class Cytophagia; order Cytophagales; family Cytophagaceae; genus Spirosoma; species Spirosoma pollinicola. The sequence continues at coordinate 8,005,852 of NZ_CP025096.1, forward strand.
ATTTGAAAAACAGTCCATCCCGTGCCATCGCAAAGAAAATCCGGGCGGGCATTAGGATAGATGCGTTGGTTGAATTGGATGTCGTTACCAAAATTAATGCCGAAATAAACAGCGCTCCTGCCCATCCTGCCGCCTGCCGTACTACTTCCACAGCCGCAATCTTGTCTGGCGCACTCGCCAGTTGAGCCAGTGCATCAATGGGTAATACATAGAGGTACACAGTATTTAGCAACACATAGATACCTACCACAATGGTGGTGCCCACCCCAAGAGCGATGGGTAGATTCCGCTGTGGATCTTTGATCTCTTCGCCTATATAACCAATCTGATTCCAGCCTTCATATCCCCAAAAGGCCCCCAGCGATGCAATAACTAACGAACCCAGCAGCCCCCTGGGCGCACTTGACACCTGTTCCTGAACGGATTGCGTCAGATGGCTCAGACTACCTAGCTGAGACTGAAAGCCAACAACTGCTATAATCAGGACGGCAACAAACGTAAGGTAGATGAGAAACCGGCTAAGGCCTTCGGCAAACGATACGCCCCGATAATTGACTAAACTCAAAAAAATGATCAGTGAACAGGCAATCAACTTAACGACCAACTCGGCCGATGCGCCCTGTGAACCCGTGATGTTGACCAGCGATTGTCCAAAAATGTACGCCAAAGCCGCAATGGTGGCTGTTCGCATGACCGTAAAGGCCCCCCATCCATACAGAAAGGCGAATAAGCGGCCATACACTTTCTTAAAATAAACGTATTCGCCCCCCGATTGCGGAAACATGCCCGCCATTTCGGCATAGGTCAAGGCCCCGGCCAGACTGACAAATCCAGCGACAATCCAGCAGGCCAGCACGAGTAGTGGAGACCCTAACTCAGCGGCCATTGGAGCAACTTTCTTGAAAACGCCAGACCCTACAATACCACTGACCACCAGCAAGATAGATGAACTAAGGCCAAGGGAACGGGAAAGTTTGATCATGCTGATTGTTAGTTGAAATTAGAGAAGTCTATTGATTATGCAGATAAGTAAGTAATGCGGGGAGAAAGTCTGTCATGCTTTTGTAATCGAGCATAGCCGGGGGCGTTGTGCTGAATACATTTGCCATATGGGCTGCACCGCCTGGGCGCGAATTGACCTCGTTGGCGAGTCGATTCTGGTACGTATGAATCCCAAAGAGAATCGCGCCGGAACGAGGCAATCGGGTGAGCGTTTGTCGCTCGACACGAATGAAAAGCTGGTTGCCAATGGTGTTGGGAGTCAGGTAAGGCAATTGTTCGGCAAGGGCTTGTTTCAAGGCGGGCAGGTGGCGGCTTGTCATATCCAGCTGGTCTGTAACTTTCACGCTCCAGTTAAGCCGCCAGACAGGACGCCCAACCGGCAGGCGTTCCAGAGATTTCTGAGCCGCCCGCATCATCGGTTCTACAATCGGAATAATGGGTGCGTGAATTTGCCAGAAGGGTAGTCCGAGTTTCTCATCCAGACACCAGTCATTGGCAAAACAAAGATGCCCGGCAACTAATGAGGCATCTTCGCCAGCTAATAAAAGCAGGTCTTCCTGCACTTGCAGCCCCGCCCAATTCAGTGGGTCGGTGGGTAGTGTAGACGAATCACCCGGGATAAAATCTGTTTTTTCGTTAAGCAAATGATTGTTCCAGTGCCAGGTAGTTTGTTCTTTATGGAGAGTAAACTGGTCTGGTTTTGTTTGCGCCAGCGTTGTTAGAATCAACTCCAGAGCTTCCCATTGGGCGGTTTCGCAGCCGGGAAGCGTCTGATAATAATAGTCTGGCCGTTCACTTAGTAAGGCCCTTTTTAGTAAAAGCTCAGCCGGATAGTTATCGTCAACGTCAATGAGTGGGTCATTTTCGCCGAACGGGTATGTGCCCATTTTGTCGTTAAACTGTTGGCCGAAGGGGAAATAAGGAAGCATGAATGGACTTGCAATGGTTGGTTTACGACGTACGACTTACCCGCTACCGAGTGTGTGTCAGGCCCAGGCCTGCTCCGCCGGTTGGGCGCATATAGCCATCTTCGACGATGAAACCGCCAGAAACAACATCTTCGGCTAGGTCAAAACTGCCATCGAGATCAAGGTAGCGCGTATTTGGACAGGCGAAAGCGGTATGCAAAGCCGCTGTAATGCTGATCCGGCTTTCGTCATTACACCCCCAGAACAAGGAGATATTGGATGGCTGGGCAATATTTGCAATGTGAATAGCCGACCGGATGCCTCCGCACTTCATCAGTTTAATGTTATAAATACCAAAAGGTTGTGGTTCATTGGAGTATTTAATGGCGGCTTCGGGGCCTTTCAGCGACTCGTCGGCAGCTAACCGGCGTCGTGTTTCAAGAGGCAAAGCCAGCAACTCATACTCTTTGCCAACGGGTAGGGGCTGCTCGATCAGTTCTATATCTGCGGCCTGGGTAGCGCTCAGAAAACGCTGTAAATCAACGATACTATAGCCCTGGTTTGCATCGACGCGTATAATTAAACCGTGTCCGTACGTTTCTCTCAATTTTAAAATTCGCTCAATATCTTCGGTAACATTCAGCCCTGTTTTGATCTTTAACACCCTAAACCCCTGCTTGATGTAGTCGGAGGCTTCGGCCAGGGTGCTGGCTACGTTCATGATGCCGATGGTTACGGAGGTGGGCAAGGTGCGAATATTACGACCGTAAAACTGCACAATCGGAATTCCCAGGTATTGGCCAAACGCATCATGAATGGCAATATCCATAGCGGCCAGTGTGCCGGGGGCGTTTGGGAATTGGTTGCGGACATCGTCAATCAATTCATGTATGCCACGAATGTCGCGGCCAACCAGACTTGTTGTCCACTCATTTTGTAAATTTTGGTGGGTCTGCTCCGGCGATTCACCCACAACCTCCGGGTCGGGGTTGGCCGCGCCCATACCCACCATGCCGTTTTCCAGTTCGATCTCCACGAAAACGTTTTCTACCTCTGAGGTTGTCTGGTAGGCAATGGTGTAGGGCTTGGTGAGAGCCAGGTTTCGGCGGTAAGCGCGGATGGCGTTAATGCGCATGGGCCGTAGGGATCAAGGCGTGAATAATGGGTAAAATAGGTTCTACACCCTCTTCGAGTGGGAGTAAAACGGGGATACCAAACTGTTCTGCGTACTGTTTTTGGTAGGCAAAGGCTTCTTCGCGGGTGCAGCCTTCAGTGTTAAGGGCCAGCGCAATAACCGTTGAGCCATAACACTGAATCAAGGCAATTTCCGACTCAACGGATGGAATACGTCCCCAGGCTTCAATATGATCGTAATACGTCCGTTTGGGTGCATGAACCAGCACCACATGCCGGGCATTGCCTGATACTAAAAACTCGGAACCACAGGGGCCGCTGGGGTTTCGAAGCGAAGCCTGCCCTTCGATGAGCAATACATCCGCCCCGGTTTCGCGCCAGCAGGAGACCAGCGCGTGCTCCAGTTCGCCCGAGACGAAATCATTAAGCGTTGAGTCGAAGACAAAGCCATATTTACCCCCTTGCAGCCAGCCCGTTTGCCCGGTATAAATCATCTGGGCATTCAGGTCGTGCCGACCACAGGCTTCCCGAATCAGGCGGGTCGTGGTGCGTTTGCCGAGGGCACAGTCGGTGCCCATAATCGCAATGATGGGTGCAGTAATATCATTGATCTCACCTGTCCAGAAATGAAGTTCATGGCGCGGTTTAGGTCGCCGGACATCAAATAATTGCCCGCCATGCTTCTTTGCCAGAGCGACTAATTCGGGTTTGTCATTCAGGAATTCATGCAGCCCGTTCACGACGGAAAGGCCGTTTTTAAGACACAATTCAATATCGGAAAGCATATTGGCAGGTAAAACACCCCCGCTGGTGGCCACCGCAACAATGGCACAGTCAACAACATCAAGCTGCGAAAGAGCTTCATTGACGGATGCAAAAATGGGTATGTTTCTAACGTTACCATCGAGTATTGTGCCCGCGTCCTGTCCTGCCGTGGGCACGTCTACAACACCAACAACCGAGTACCGCTCTGTGCCCCGAATAAGGCCGTGAGCGGTTTTTGCATCAGTGGTGGTTAATAAGCCATCAGTAAGCAGAATAGCATTTGTAGTCATCTTGTCAAAAAGCCTGTTTTAAGGTTAAAAGTATATTTTTATTCTTATAATTGAATGATTTTCCAAACTTTATAAGACTTTTCTTGAAATGAAAGAATATTATTCTTTATATATTGATGTACTCTACTGTCGGAAAAGGGGGACCACTCGCTGATTATAAAATTGATACGAGTCATGTTATTTTGCTTCGCGCATACAAAATAACCTTTGTCAAGCCCCTTTAGCGTAAATCAAATTCTGAATCCACCTGAAACAAACTACGAACAACCTTATGATTCACCGGTTTCGATATTTCATAGTTTGCCTGCTGTTGGGACAACTCACGGTTCAGGCTCAATCAATCAATAAGCCCTTACCCGTTCGTTTAAAAACGCTTGATTCCGCTCTGACACGACTTCATGAGCAAACTATGTTTAACGGGGTCGTGCTGGTTGCAGAAAAAGGAACTACCCGCTATAAAAAAGTATTTGGCACGGCGAACTATGCCACAAATGAACCCCTTACAACGAATTCGGCCTTTAATCTGGCGTCTGTTTCGAAACAGTTTATTGCCATGATGATCATGCAGTTGCAGGAGCAGGGTAAGCTTCGGTACAATGAGCTGGTGCGAACTTACCTGCCTGGTTTTCCATATGATACCATTACCGTTCGGCATCTGCTGACGCACACATCGGGTCTGCCCGAGTATTTTGATTTGGCGCAGCAGTACACCGGGCCACTCGATACACTCACCAACGCGGGTGTGATCCAGTTGCTTAAAGAACATAAACCACCGCTTGATTTTCGCCCTGGAGCAGGCTGGCGGTATTGCAACACAGGTTACGTTTTGCTGGGGTCAATTATCTCGACCTTGTCTGGTATGCCCGTTGAGCGATTCTTCGATCAGCAGATTGTGAAGCCGCTGAAGCTCAAAAACACTTATGTCTATTACCTCAATAGCAGCACCACCCCCCGAAACCGGGTGTATGGTTTTAAACGGGAAGACGGAAAAAACTGGCCAAACGATCTGATTCGGCTGGATGGCGTTATTGGTGATGGAAATGTGTATTCGTCTGTTGAGGATTTGTTGGTTTGGGAACAAGCGCTAAGCACGGAAAAACTAGTAAAAGCCAGCACCTTTCGCGAGGCAATTACGCCGGTTAAACTCAATGACCAGAGTAGTTTCCCGTATGGTTTTGGCTGGTTTATTGAAGCTGATGGTAAGATATTGGCGCATACCGGCAGTTGGGTGGGCTTTTTGAACGTACTTGTTCGCTATACCGATAAAAAAGAAACACTAATCGTATTGAGCAACGGGAGTGATGGATCGGCCCGGCGCATTGCCCGCGAGATTATGGAGGGTAAATCCGCCGAATTACTCCAAACGAAACTGATTACCAACATTCAACTCATCGACGGCTCTGGTATCGCGGCTCGCAAGGCATCGGTACGGCTCCAAAATGACCGGGTTTGGGAGATAGGCGACCTGACACCTTTTCCAAAGGAGCCTGTTACCGACGGTCGTGGTCTGGTGCTTGCCCCCGGTTTTATTGACAGCCATAGTCACCATGTGTCAGGCTTAAGTGAGCAGCCCGATGCACCAGCCGTTGTTAATCAGGGTATTACAACGATTGTGTCGGGGCAGGATGGCGGTAGTTATTCGATGGACACCTTACAGGCGATGCTGAAACGGCAACCCGTAGCGATCAACATTGCGACCTACACAGGTCAGGCAACGTTACGACAGCAGGCGATGGGCGCGAATGGACTTTACAGAACGTCGAAACCGGCCGAATTAAGCCGAATGAAAGCCTTGCTTCGGGCCGAATTGAGCAAAGGTTCGCTGGGTTTGTCGACCGGACTTGAATATGAAGCCGCCTTTTTCTCCAGCCGCGACGAGGTTATCCAACTGGCGCAGGTAGCCGCCGATTCGGGTGGGCGGTACATGAGCCACATCCGTAGTGAAGATATTTCGCTCGACGATGCGGTGGACGAGATTATCCAGATTGGCCGGATCACGAAGATGCCGGTGCAGATTTCACACCTTAAAATCGCCCTTCGCGACAAATGGGGTCAGTCGGCTCATCTGCTGGCCCAACTGGAGCAAGCCCGCATGGAAGGCATAAACATCACTGCCGATTGCTACCCTTACGACTACTGGAATTCGACCTTGCGGGTGCTATTTCCCAAACGGGATTACACGAATCTTGCCAGTGCAGAATTCGCTACCAATCACCTTTTCGACCCCTTGAAATCGGTGCTGGTGCGCTTTGCCGCCAACCCGGTCTATGCTGGCAAAACAGTAGGCGAAGTCGCAACGCTCCGCCATGAAAAACCCGCCCAAACGCTGATGGGACTAGTTGCTGAAGCCGCTGAGTTTTCAACGAAGAACCCTGATATCAGCGGTGTCGAAGCCATCATGGGTAAGGCGATGGATGAACCTGACGTGGCTAATTTCCTGAACTGGTCTCACACAAACATATGCTCAGACGGAGCTAATGATGGTCACCCACGCGGTTATGGAGCGTTTACGCGGGTTTTAGGTCGATATGTTCACGATCAGAAAATCATGACGCTCGAAACCGCCATTCAAAAGATGACCAGCCTGACCGCCGAGCATCTTGGTCTCAAAAACCGGGGATTGATTGCACCTGGTTACTACGCTGATCTGGTATTACTAAACCCGGACACCGTGAAGGATAACGCCCGTATAGGCAATAACAAAGCGCTCTCTACGGGTATCGAAGCGGTTTGGGTTGCTGGTCAACTGGTTTATCAAGGGCAGAAATCGACGGGTGTTCATCCGGGGGTATTGATTAGGCGGTAAGCTTTAAGACAGGCACAGTAACCAGTCAACCAGAGAGTGGTCGATGTCAAGCTGTTAATTGACGATGAGTAAAGTCGCTGGATTTATTGTTACAAAAAGATATTTTATGGATATATAAGATAGATTAATATTAATTGTATTGTCCAAGTAACCATTTTTTATTAATAAATTTATAGATAAGTATTAATTTAGTTTTATATATTTACTTCGAAAAAGCCACCGCAACTTCTTATAAACTATTATTTATGGTATTATTTTTATTTTTAGGTAACAATGAAAATGGACGCCCTCAGAATTGTACGTATGGAGGCCCTGATTTGGAATCGGGTCTTGAGATGCTAACAGGGTTGGTTAACGGGGGCTGGCAATTAAGTAATGTCCGCGTATTAGATGGAAATAGACAAACGTTAGTCCTACCAATCGAGATTTTTGATGGTATATCGTTTAAAGAACCCATCAAAAAGCTTCAGACCCAGTGGGAAGATCTATTGCTACTGCCTTCCTAGTACTCTTCCAAATTAATTCTTACATCAATTCGACTTATTAACCGGATTGACTTGCTCGTACCACCGATTGAGTTTGTCTTCAGCCGTAGCCACCGTAAAACTCCAGTGTACTCTAACCGCCCGCTTGTTGCGTTCATCCGTCCACAATTCGACTTGGCGAGTTAATTCTTCCAAACTACCAATCCGCCGGTTCAGGCATTGGCGGGCTAAAGCCGAAAACTCAATCTCGGCCATATTGAGCCAAGAGCCATGTTTGGGCGTAAAGTGAAACACTAGTTTGCCGCCTAGCTAGCTAGCCATTTTCATCACTATGTGGCTTGTGAGCGATGCTGTCATCGGTCAACAAAAGCCCGTCAGGTTCCTGAATTTGGCGGATTAGGGGTTTGACATGTTGCCATAGGGTCCGATTATCGCCTTGAAGTCGATTGAGCAAATCCGTGACCGCATCGTGGCCAACTGCCCCGTCGGTTAAGCGGGAAAGTCCGGTAGCGGTGGTTTGTCCAAAGCTACTGAGTAGATAGTCGGTATAGAGATCAAGTGTAGTCTGCATACTCAAATTTAAACCAACCGCCCAGAAGGTGGCGTAACATCAGTACTTAATACAAGGCTACTAAATTGATAGATAAAAAGCAAAATAATTATCCGGTTTTCAATTAGTTATTGAAAAGACTTAATAAATTGAACAATAGAATCAGATATGGAATTTTGTGAAAAATAAGTAATTTGTTTTTTACTAAAAATCAATATATGGTAGTTTTTGAAAATTTTTGTTAAAATATATTGAAAATTTTAAATATTTTATATGTCAAATGAAATTATAATATATAATAAAATTGCTTTTGGTGATCGTCTGTAATGGTTTATAGAGATTACTATAAATGGCTTAACATTCTGACAGTCAGAGCTAGATTCCGTCCAGTAAAAAAGTGGACAAGCCGGGATTAAAAACTGATAGACCACTTAAGGTGTGTTGATAATATTCATTTATCTACGGTATAACTTTGTCGGAACAAGAGTTGTTTCGTTTACCTTCTTGTAAGACAAAAACGACTTGCTAAACATGGACTTGCAACACAATACTGGACGCGGTCCCCGGGACAAAAATTTAAGCAACATGTTGAGGTTGCCTTTTACTGTATTCAACGGGTGACAGATAGCCCAATGTTGAATCTCTTCGTTGACGTAGGATGGCCAGTGCCATTATACAGTTGAGCGGCCCCGTGCACCTCAATGTACTCAAACAGAGCCTGCGTAGCCATTTCAGCCCTGCTATTACTTGCCGATCAAACTAGCCCATGGTGTCGTTAAATAAGCCAACCTTCCCGGGTAGGGATATAACGGGGTCGCCCGTGCGGTCTTACTGCCTTCCAGTTTTCATGCAGGGCCGCCTGAGCGGTACACTAAGTTAGATCATGCTTAGCTCAATGTCTAGTTAAATGTAGCAAGTCCACATCAATAAAATGGCATCCATGTAGCCACCAGCCTATGTGAACATTCATATACTGAATGTGCTATAGTGCACTAGTTTACATGTTATTAAACCACATGGACCTTCCGTCAGACGATGATAAGCGGCCTTATCAATAGGCAGACAGTGGTTTAATTTTGCCTTTTGTCTACAATTCAAGAATATTTTACTGAGCGGATTTAAAAATTGATAATCAGTAATTTAAGCTAGATTTTTGGCATTTTCTACGCCAATTCTATGCATTTATTGATTACTTAGAAAGTATGTATTAAAATAAATCTATTGTTCACTAAGGAGAGTCTTTTAGTATTTTTCGTAATGTTTTTATATATAAAATAGAACTACTGTAAATAAATACTAAGATTCTATTTAATACATTTTCAGAAAGTCTTTCTATTATCTAATAGAAGTTTATTTATAACGAATATAAGTAACCAGCTTAGAAGTCAGTATGTCCATTTGCTTGATGTACATCTATTGAGTAGTCTTGCACTAAGTCTTTTTATTCATCAGACTACGCTTCTCCAAAAGTCTATCAGTTATTATGAGGGAAGTTATATTGAATCCTACTGATTATGAAACATATTTCTGTTATCAAATATCTTTTCAATTTGGTTCTCATACAAGCTAAGCGCTTAAGCAAACTAAGTTCCCCAATGCTCTCATTGATGTTCAGAGGCCTTCCGCAGAATGCTGCAGCTGACAATAGACAACTCTTGAAAAACTTTACTCAACGGTTAGTTAATTACAAATGGACTGTTTGTTTGTCTGCTTCCAGTTTTAGTTTCAAGTTCGTATTAAACACAGAGAAAGAATTGGCTTACGATGAGTTAGTAGGATTTAATGCTTTGTAAAACAATTACTCCGATTAGCATGGTGGTCGATCTTGTTCGCCTTAAAGAAAGTTAGAAATATTGAGTTTTTTCTGCCTGGAGAATTGCTTCAGCGACCCGGTACAACTAGTGCTTCCTGAACAAATAAATCTCTTTTCAACAGGTCCCAAACTAAGACAAACATTCTTCTATAAAATGGGGAAATTTACTATTGACTAATTTGGGAAATTATTGAAGAGTTTGCTGTGTAAAAAAGAGAAGTGTTTAAAAATAAATAGCACTAGAATTATAAATATCATAAGACGCATGTTAATAAAATATTAGTTCAGCTAAAAAGTAACGTTAGTGTTGATATAATAAACAATCCTTTTAGTTAAATGTATGGGAGTAATCATCAACAAATATGAATACCAGTACGATTTAGCGTCATGTAAAAATATTTACTATTGTATCATACGTTCATAATAATGGGCTCTTATAGTTTCGAGCTTTATTAGTCTTTGTCTAGAAGTAGTAGAAAAGTATTCTTATTTCTAGCTAAAAGAAAAATTATAATACAAACGCCATAAACTGTTTTAACTTCTTTATTCTTATTGATCATGAATATTATTTCTACTCTCTTTAAGCAAAATGATTCAGAATTTATTTCAGATAAATTTGGAATAGATTATACTCCTATTGATGTTGATTTGCATAAAGATAGCAATACATTATTAAATATTTTCCTGCAATGGACGCCTGAACAGGAAGTTGTTACTCTGCCGCAGAGAACTTTTTATATCAACTTTGGAAAGCGCCTTATCGACATAGTTATATCAGGATTAGTCCTTATTTTTATCTTGTCATGGTTAATTCCTATTCTGGGTGTGTTAATTTTAATTGAATCAAAAGGGCCTGTTCTTTTTATTCAAACTCGTTCTGGCCGGAAGGGAAAGCCTTTTCACTGCCTGAAAATCCGTACGATGTTGCATGTTAATGAAACGAAAAAAACATTTAAACAGACTGATTTTGACGATAAGCGAGTAACATCTATAGGGAAATTTCTTCGTAGAACCAATATAGATGAAATGCCACAGTTTATTAATGTGCTGCTTGGTCACATGAGCCTTGTTGGGCCCCGCCCTCATGCTGTACCCCATGATGCTTTACATTGGGCATCGCCGGCCTACCGTGAGCGTTATTGGGTACGGCCGGGTATTACGGGTTTAGCTCAGATTAGAGGTTCACGTGGCGCAACGAATTTGACACAACAGATGGAACATAGAATTCGTTACGATCATCTTTATATTACTCGTCAAACGTTTTTGCTGGATATGAAAATTATATTTAAGACGATAAACTTAACACTAAAAGGAGATTCAAATGCTTGGTAGGTAGCGATTATACACATTATTAAAGCATTTGCCCGCTATCCCATCAATTGCCGAAGTCGTGAAACAGGGCGTCGATATAACGTATCTGAATACCAAACTTCTAGAAAAAATCGGAGAACTCACGCTATACATGATTGAGTTCAAAAAAGCATATCAGCAGAAAGGTAAACGCATCGAAAAATTGGAAGAACAGGCTTTGCAATCAAGCACATTCCATCCTTAATTTCAACAGAGTGATATACAATTAATAGATCCCGTTGGGGCAGGTTTAGTACCTGCCCCAACGGGATCTATTAATTGTATACGGTATATCGGGTTTTTGGCTTAACAATTATCCAAAACCCGTTGCAGAGTTCGCGCCAGCGCGTTGTCATTCGGGGGCGAAAACAGGTTAAAATGGTCGCCGGGAACCTCATGGATATTTATTCCTTTCAACGCAAACTGCTTCCAGCCATAAAATTCGCAATCTTCTAGGTAATGGTTGCGCTTCTGAGCCCGAAACAGTTCGATTCTCACCTCCTGAGGGGCCAGCCGGTATTTATGAAAAGCTATTTCATTGGCCGTATGGACTTTATAATAGTTGCCATAAAATACTTCGAGGTGATCTTCATTATAACGAACGCGTCGATACAGCTGATTGATCTTGCGTTTTGCCGATTCCCGCTTCGATTTCACCGTTTCCAGCGGGTTCCTTTTCAGCATGGTGAATAGATACATGCGCTCTTTCACGAACGACATGGAGTTGTTCCATACTTTGCTGATCCAGGGATCGAAGTAGTTTGACTGGTGGGCGTAAGTGTCGAACATAATCAACAACTTCACTTCCTTGCCCATCTGCATCAACTGTCGGCTCATTTCATAAGCGATCCGCCCGCCAAACGAGTAGCCGGCCAACGCGTAGGGACCATCGGCATTTTTTACCATGATGGCATCGATGTAGTAGGCTGCTATTTCCTCGATGCTTTCAAAAGGCTCGTCTTCGCTGTTGATGCCTTTCGCCTGCAACCCGTAAATGGGCTGATCTGCGTCCATGTTCATGGCTAACGTGTTGAATAACAGCACGTGAAGGCCCGATCCGTGAACGATGTAGAGCGGCATTTTGGTGCCATGCGGTTTTATGGGAACCAGCGAATCCCAGCTAATGGATCGGCCGTCCATCTGCAACATCAACGACAGCTTTTCAACGGTTGGGTACTCGAATAAGGTTGACAGGGGAATAGCTTTCCCCGTTTTCTTCTCCAGCCGGTTCATAACCTGTATGGCAATCAGCGAATGCCCGCCCAACTCGAAAAAATTATCAAATATATTTATTTTATCGAGCTTCAGGCATTCAAGCCATATATCGGCGACCAGTTTCTCGACGTCCGTGCGAGGGCCCACATAATCAACGTACTCTTTCGACTCATCGACAACGGGTTCAGGCAGCGCTATTTTGTTTACTTTACCGTTCGGGGTTAGCGGTATCTCGTCCAGTTCCACCAACGTCCGTGGAACCATGTAACCGGGCAACTTCGCCTTCATGAAATCGCGGATTGCCTTTCGGTTCAGTTTACCTTCGGGCACAATATACCCGACCAGTTGTTTGTCCTGCACGATGTTGTCGTCTACAGCCACAACTGCGCAATTCTTCACTCCTGAATGCTGCCGGAGTACATTCTCGATTTCATTCAATTCGACCCGATAGCCTCGAATTTTGACCTGCTCATCAATCCGTCCCAGGTACTCTACGTTGCCATCGGGCAGCCATTTTCCTAAATCACCGGTTTTGTACATTCGTTCGTCGGGTAGTTGGCCGAACGGATTGGCAACGAATTTTTCGGCGGTAAGGGCGGGCTTGTTGTGATACCCCCGTGCCAATCCGGCTCCGCCAATGTATAACTCACCGGCCACACCAATCGGCAGCGGTTTGCCCTCCTCATTGCAGATGTAGATGTACGTATTGGCAATGGGCTTACCAATGGGAATTGATTTCAGCGGAAGACTACCGGGCGTGTACAGGTACTGAAGAGAACTGATCGTTGTTTCGGTAGGGCCGTATTTATTGTAAAACTGAACCCACTGACTCCAATTTCGGGCTAGATCGGGCGGGCATACTTCACCGCCGGAAATCACCCGTTTCAGTGTACTGTACTGGCCGGGAATCAATTGTTTAAGCAGACTTGGTGTAGCATGAAGGTGGGTTATTCCCTGTTCATTTATCGTTCGGGTGAGTTCGCTGGGGTCGATTAACGTTTCTCTGTTTATCAACACCAGCCGGGCACCGGTAGTCAGAGCCAGAAAGATCTGTTCGATCGAAGGGTCGAACGTGTAGGTACTGGTTTGTAGAATACAATCAAATTGGTCTATGGAAAATTCGTTCGACTGGTTGGTGATAAAATTAACCAGGCTTTTGTGCTCAATAAGTACTCCTTTGGGCTGTCCCGTGGATCCCGATGTGTAGATCGCGTAGGCCAGGTGGTGAGCCTTCAAAGCAGGCTGTGGCGCCTGTTCGGATTCAGCGTCGATAATTTCCCGGTCACTATCGATCCGTATCAGTTCGGCTAAGGGCTGCGACCCCGTCCATACGGTGCTAACCTGCGAGTGGGTCAGCATGAGCTTGCTGCCTGAATCGGCCAGCATGAAGTCAATACGCTCCTGCGGATAGTCCGGGTCGATGGGCAGGTAAGCCCCGCCCGCTTTCAATACGCCCAGTATCGCAATGATCATGTCCGGAGAACGCTGAAAACACAGCGGAACAAGCGTGTCCGGCCGGATGCCGCGCCCAATCAGGTAATGAGCCAGCCGATTGGCCTTCTCATCCAGTTGCCGGTAGGTAAGTGTCGTATTCCCGAACAAGAGCGCTACGTTATCGGGGGTCTTCTGCACCTGCTGAGCGAACAGATCGACAATTGTTTCATCTGTACCCTGCGAAACCTCTGGCTTTTCGGGGTGGGGGGAAAGGTGCTGGAAGAAACTACTGTCGGAACCAGTATGACCACTATAGGGATTCTTGTTGATGATCATTGACGGATTGGCCACCAACGCCTTCAACAGGCGTTCAAACGTGTACATTATTCCATCAATAGTCTCGCTTTTGAACAGTTGGGTATTGTAGAACCATTCGAAGGTCAGCGCTTTCTCCGATCCGCTGGCATTCAGAAACAGTTCGAAACCTCCGTATTCCTTGGGATTGCTGCTTAGATGATGCTCGAGACCCCAGAAGGAAGCTCCATCATCCATGTTCAGATCTATATTGAAGATAACGGGCACCAGTGGCACCCGCGACACGTCTCTGGTGACGTTCAGTTGCTTCAGCAGGCTGCCAAACGTCAACTGCTGATGATCATAGGCATCCAGCGTTCTTTTCTTGCATAATTTCAGAAAGTTCAGAAAACTCAGCTCTTCCGAAAGTGTACTCCGTATCGGCAATAAATTCACACAATGCCCCACCAACCGGTGGTTTTGTGCCAGCGACTGTCCGGCCGTGGGAATGCCTACCGTGATGACCTCCTGACCCGTTAATTGATGGATCAATACGTCGAACGCAGCCAACAAGGTTGTCACGAAACTACAGCCGGCCTGGGTCCCCATCTTTTTCACCTTGCTGACCAGTTCACTATCGACCGGGTAATCCAGCCGGCTTCCCTTATACGTTCGTAAGGTAGGACGGGGAAAATCGATGGGCAGTTCTACTACCGGCACATGCTCGTTGTACTGGCTGACCCAGTAGTCAACAATCTGCTCGTGCTCTACGGATTTGTTAAACGCGATTTGTTCATCGGCATACTGGCTGAATGGCATCGCTTCGGGCAATTCAGGGCGTTTATTCTGCGCTAGTGCCGAATACAAAGCACTGATATCCTGGATGAGGATACCCATCGACCAGCCGTCACAAACAATATGGTGAGCGGTTAAGATAAAGCAATGCTCCTGTTCCGACAGCTTCAGCAAGCTGGGTTTGAACAGGGGGCCATTAATCAAATCGAATACATACAGCGCATCCTGCTTGCAATACGTATCGACCAGTTGATCCAGACTGGAAGGCGGTTCCGCTGAGAAATCCTCGTAGTGAAGAACATTGGCTATCTGCTCCTGAACACAGATGTGCTGGCCGTCGGCGCTGAATACGGATCGTAGCGCATCATGCCGAAGGGTAAGCTCCTGCACCGCCTGCTCGAATGCTGCTTTATGAAAAGAGCCCTTGAGTCGAAGGGAGATCGACTCATTGTATGCCCGGTTTGCATCATCGCTCCCTAACAGGCAGGCGGTCCATATTTCTAACTGGGATTCGGTGGTTGGCGCTATATGAGTTATCTGTGGCCCGGAAAAGGGGTCATATTCAACGACATCAACGTGTGGAATAGTAAAATTTGCAGTCATTTCAATTCTTAGAATTTAAACTGTAAATATTTCCCCGGCTGCTCCGGATCGACAACAAACCAGGCAGGATTCCCCTCCCTGTCTCTACCGAGTTTAGCTCCAGAAACGGGTGGCTCGTTAAACGAATAAGTAGTGTTAACTTTTTCCTTGTGTACAGTATGTTGTGGCAGATGACTTTGGAAAAATCCCGCGTTAATCATCTCACCTATACTATTGATAAAGTGGTTTATGATCAAATTTATTTCGTTATCGGTATGTGCTTCGGTTGTGAAGCAGGGAAACCCGTCCCAGATATGAACACCCTTCTCCCGCATGAGTGTAAATAGTAATTCGGAATAGGGTATTTCCTCTTTGGGTTTGATTTTCCAAAGCGAACCAAACTGAGCCGCAAACAGGGGTATCTGGTGGCGCTCGAACTCGGCATTTAACGCCTTAGCGATTCGCTCGGCCTTGTGAGTCAGGGAGTTTTGCAAGTCCGCCCCCATCGTTTTCAGGTGAGACAGCGAAGCTTTGGCTGCTGCCAGGGCCAATGGATGACGAACGAACGTACCTGCAAAATAAGTGACGCCTTTCTCGGGGAAGGAAACGTCGCCATACTGCCACGTGCCGCCATCAAGGGCATCCATAAAGTCACGCTTGCCCGCAATTACGCCGATGGGGAGCCCGCCCCCAATTACTTTACCGTAAGAAGCCAGATCTGCTTTAACACCAAACAGCGCCTGAGCACCGCCGGGGTGCATCCTGAAACCGGTGATCACTTCATCGAAGATCAAGGCCGTTCCCGACTCTTCTGTAATGGCACGAACCTGTTTCAAAAACTCGACAGGCCTGAATTCGGGTCGGCGGCTCTGAACAGGCTCCACCAGCACGGCGGCAAATTCATGCGCTCTTTCCCGAATAATTTTCAAGCTTTCCTCCGTACCGTAATCCAGAATCAACATGTTCTGTACAGATTCCGGCATGATACCCGGCGCGGCCGGAAATGACTTTAATTTTTTGGTGCCCCGAACGATCACCTCATCGACAATGCCGTGATACGATCCTGAGAACGCAACGATGAGCGACCGCCCCGTGACGGTGCGGGCAATCCGCATGGCGCCCAACACAGCCTCAGAGCCCGTGCTACACAAAGCGGCCCGGTCGAAGCCCGTGAAGTCACAGATCATACGGCTCACCTCGCCCGCCAGTTCATGCTGGGGGCCCACTTCAAACCCGCTTTCAATCTGCGTGTGGAGCGCATCTTTAATGAAATCGGGTTGATAACCGAACATGCTGGAGCCAAATCCATTGAGCATGTCGATGTACTCATTGCCGTCGATGTCCCACAAGCGGCTGCCTTTCGATTTATTGACGACAATGGGGTAAACGAGTTCCTTGGTTAGCGGTTTGAAGCCTGAAACAACCCGGGGATCGGCCATATAATCGCGGTGCTCCTGCGTATAAGCTTTGCTGGCACCGGTCTTTTTATTGTACCGGTCAATGAGTTGCTGCAAAAACGCGTTTTGCGAAGGAGTCAACTCAGTTGCCTGCCGCTCAATGCGGGCACTGGCCCCAAACGGCTTCTTAATTTCAATCTCTTCTTCCGGCGACAGGTCCGGCGTTTTAACGGGTATGGTTTTCGCACTCGCCGGGGCGGGTGCTGCCGGCATAGGCTGGTTGCCGCCCTGCATGAGCGCCACCTGTTTCGTGAGGATCTGCAACTGCTGAGCCATCAGGTCCAGTACCGAGTTCGAACTAATTTCAGTCTGCTGGATACTCGGCGCCACTAATGATGTTACCGGCGCCGGGCTGGCCACGGCAGGAACGGCCTGTGCCTTTGGTTCATAAGCACCCGCAGGCAGGTTGGTATCGAGGTAAGTGACCAGCTGGTCGAGGGTGGCGTACTCATCATTCAGTTGCCGGAATGTGATGGGCAGATTAAACTCCCGCTTAAGAAGTATCGATACCTGGGTAAGCAACAACGAGTCGAGTCCGATTTCTAAAAAGTTCATATCCGGCGTTGCGCCTTCCATTTCGAGGCCCGATGCCTCTTCCAGCATTTCTTTTACTTTAAGGTGCAGAACATCTTTGCGCATGTTGATCGCGTATGGGTGAATTTCGGTTGATTGGCCATCGTGTGGTTCTTGTACGATTGGCGTAGTGACTGGAATGGAGATTACTGGTGTCGTTGAGGCAACAGGACCGACCCAGTAGCGTTTTTTGTCGAACGCGTAGGCCGGTAGGTTAACCCTGTTCCTGTCCTGATCGCGATAGAACGCCTTCCAGTTTGGTTCCAGACCACTCTGCCAAAGCTGGCCTAGGGTTCTTATGGTAGACTGGTAATCTGTTTGTTTGTCTTTACCGTCTAGGCTCGTTACAATGCTGAACGGTCTGGAACCCGCCTGCTGACGGGCAAATGTTGCCGTCACATTACCAGGACCCACTTCGAGGAACAGCGGTCGCTGGAGTTTAAAAATAGACTCCAGCGCATCGGCAAAGCATACGGTCAACCGCAGGTGCTTCGCCCAGTAGTGCGGATCTGTCGCTTCGGCATCCGTCAGCCAGTCTCCGCTCACAGTCGACATGATTGGTTTTTGGGGACGATTGAGTACTATACCCTCGACCACTTTCTGCAAATCCGGCACGACCGAATCCATCATGGCCGAATGAAACGCGTGGCTCGTATGCAGCACCCGGTTTGGTATGCCTTTCTCGTCCAGAACGCTGGCAAAAGCGGCAATATCTTCGTCATGTCCAGCTACCACGCATAATTTGTCGCTGTTTATGGCGGAGATAGACAGCGGCTCGGGCATCAGTACCCCTACTTTTTCGGCCTCCATTCTGACCGACAGCATACTGCCACGGGGCAGTTCACTGACCAGACGGCCCCGCATGGCAATTACGGTTAACACGTCGGCCAGTGA
The DNA here is from genome assembly GCF_002831565.1 of Spirosoma pollinicola. Lineage (NCBI taxonomy): Bacteria > Pseudomonadati > Bacteroidota > Cytophagia > Cytophagales > Cytophagaceae > Spirosoma > Spirosoma pollinicola. Next base: position 8,024,199 of record NZ_CP025096.1, read on the forward strand.
AAACACGCCGGCCAAATGAGCGCCCACGAACTCACCAACACTATGCCCACAAAATACGGATGGTTCAATACCCCAGCTCATCCACAATCGGGCCAATGCATACTCGGTAACAAACAGAGCCGACTGCGTATACTTGGTATTTTTCAGACGTTCTTCAGCAACCCTGCTCAGTTCGTCGGAGTACATGATCTGGCGAATATCGGTGTCCAGATGCGCACTGAGTAGTTCTGCACATTCGTCGACGGCCTGCTTATAAACGTGTTCGTTTTCGTACAGTTCGCGACCCATATTGAGGTATTGTGAACCCTGACCCGGAAACAGAAAAACAATTTCTCCGGGCGTTTCTTTAACTGTTTTTGCTGGCGATGAAGCCGAATCTGCATTGAGTAACGTGTTGACCAGTTGATCGCCCGTAGCCGCCACCACGAATTGCCGATGATTAAAGTCAACGCGGGTGGTGTGCATCGTAAACGCGACATCGCCCAGCTTTACCTGACTGTTTTTTTGCAGGTGAACGGCCAGCCGATTGGCATAAGCGCCACAACTTGCGGTCGACTTTGCCGACCAACTGATGAGGTGTACCGGACGCTGTTTCTTCGACAGTTGTACGGTCGACGGGGACGGTACTTCATGCGCATATTCTTCCAGCACCACGTGTACATTGGTACCACCAACCCCAAACGAACTCACCCCTGCTCTTCGCAGCATAGTATCGCCCTGTTTCGCCAACTTCCAGTCGGTAAGACGGGTATTGACAAAAAATGGGCTGTTGGCAAAGTCGATGTTCGGATTGGGTGTCGAAAAACCCAGCGAAGCCGGTAGCTGTTTGTGATATAGAGCCAGTGTGGTTTTAATGAATCCGGCAACGCCGGCGGCTGCGGTCAAATGCCCCATATTGCTTTTTATAGAGCCAATGGCACAATACTGAAGCAAAGGCTGATAACCAAACGCCATTTTCAACCCGTCGATCTCTATTGGGTCGCCAATGGGCGTTGCCGTTCCGTGGGCTTCCACGTAGCTGATCGTCGATGGATCGAAGCGGGCATCGTTCAGGGCCATTTTGATAGCGCCGGCCTGTCCTTCGGCACTTGGCGCCGTAAAACTTCCTTTGCCACCCCCATCATTGTTGATGCCTACTCCTTTAATAACGGCATAGACCGTATCGCCATCCCGTTGGGCAGCGTCCAGGCTTTTTAAAAGCACCACTCCTACACCATCGCTGAAAACAGTTCCATTTCCACTGGCGTCGAACGACCGGCAATGGCCATCGCTGCTCAGCATGGACCCTTCCTGGTAGAGGTGACCACTGTTGATGGGCGCCGTTATGCTGGCACCACCCGCCAACGCGACCTCACACTGGCCGTTGCGCAGACTTTGAACGGCCTGCGTAATGGCTAACAGCGACGTTGAACAAGCTGAGTGTACGCTCACGGCTGGCCCTTTAAGGTTCAGCTGGTAGGCAGTGCGCGAGGCTATGTAGTCTTTTTCATTGATGGTCATTACCTGAAAAGGGCCAACCTGATCCATCAGGTCTTTATGGCAGAGCACATTGTTCAGGAAATAGGTATTGTTGCCACAACCGGCAAACACACCCACCCGACCGGCGTAGTGCTGCGGCAGATAGCCCGTTTGTTCCAGTGTTTCCCAGGCCACTTCCAGAAAAATACGCTGCTGCGGGTCCATAAGCTGGACAGTAGTAGGCGGCAGGCCAAAAAACGAAGCATCGAATTGATCGGCCTGCTCCAGAACGCCCCGCGCCCTCACATATAAAGGATCGTTTTTGAGGTGGGCCGGTATACTCCCGTCCAGTTCATCATACGAAAAGAACTGCGTCGTTTCTCGGCCTTCTCTTAATACATCCCATAGTTCATCAATAGTATTAGCGCCCGGAAAACGGCCCGACATGCCAATAACTGCAACGTCGGCGGCGCGCGTGGAGTCGCCGGAATTATCAAACTCAAGGCCGGCCGATGGTACTGTCTTCTTTACAGGCTGTAAATACTGAGCAATGCCTGCTGGCGTTGGGTACTGATATAGCTTTGTAACTGGTAGTACATATTGCTTCTGCTTCAAAGTAACAACGGTTCGTTGAGCCAGTAATGAGTTGCCACCCAGTTCAAAAAAATTATCGTCTGCCCCCACTTTGTCGATCTGCAACAACGCGGCCCATAGATCGGCAACGGTCTGTTCCAGTTCAGTTGTGGGTTGTTTGTATAGTTCGGCCCAGTCGGACCGATTGCGCTCCGGGCTGGGCAATTTTTTCCTGTCGATCTTGCCGCTGCTGGTTCGGGGAAGATCATTCATCCAGACGAAAGCCGATGGCATCATGTATTCGGGCAATCGCTGCCTGAGCTCTTTCCGAATGGCCGAACTGTCGGTTAGTCCGGTTGACGAAATCAGGTAAGCAACCAACTGCTTCTGGCCGTCGGCGCTTTCGCGGGCCACAACAACAGCTTGTTGAACGGCGGGCATCTGGCTAATAACGACCTCAATTTCGCCTAACTCGACCCGATGACCGCGAATTTTCACCTGATCGTCCCGGCGACCCAGAAATTCGATAGTGCCGTCGGGCAGGAACCGCGCCAGATCATCTGTGCGGTAGCAGCGTACGAGGCCGAACTGTGGCGTTTCCAGATCGATAAACTTTTTGTCGGTTAGTGCGGGCTGGTTCAGGTATCCCTGGGCAAGGCAGCGGCCACTAATGCAGAGTTCGCCCGGTTCCTGGTTATCAACGACCTGCATTTGCTCGTTGATAATGAACAGATCGACGTTGTCGATAGCTTTACCAATGGATGGCAGCTGGGGCCAGTTAGCCGGATTGCCGTCCAGTTTCAGCTCGCTAACTACGTGGCACTCAGTTGGTCCGTACTGATTGTATAAGACGCAGTTAGGAAGTGCCGAGAAAAACGCGGCTACTTGTGGGGTAATTTTCAATTGTTCGCCAGCCGTCATCACTTCGTGCAGACAGGTGGGAAAGAGATGGGTACTGACGGCGGTTTCGGCCAGATATTGCAGCGCGACGAAGGGCAAAAAAAGCCGGTTCACAGCCTGCTTGTCAATAAACGCCAAGAGATTGCTCATGTCAAGCCGCAATTCCTCGTTAATCAGCATCAGCGTCCCCCCCGTTGTTAGCGTCGCCATAATCTCCTGAAACGACACATCGAAACTCAGCGGTGCCAGTTGCAGGGTGCGCGTGTAACGCCCGGCGCGTGAATGGTGGGCCTGCCACAGCAACAAATTCACAAGCGGCCCGTGGCCCATGCAAACCCCTTTCGGTTTACCCGTTGATCCGGAGGTAAAGAGAATATAAGCCAGGTTGTGAGGAGCCATCGAAACAGGCATGATCTGCTTCGGTTCGTTCGAGATGGTCTTCCAGTCACGATCTACACAAATCAGGTCAAAGTCCACCTCCCGGCCCGTCAATACCCGACTGGAGCGGCTATCGGTCACCACGACTTCCCCCCCCACATCAGACAGAATGTACTGTATTCGCTCCTGCGGATAGTCCGGTTCAATGGGTACATATACGCCCCCGGCCTTGAGTATGGCTAGCACGCCAATAATCATCTCCAGGGAACGACTGATACAGATGGGAACGAGGGTTCCTTGTTTTACACCATGTTTTTTCAGGTAATTCGCTAATTGATTCGACTGCTCATCCAGTTGTCGATATGTAACTGAGTTGCCTTCATGAATCAGCGCTACACTATCAGGCGTCGCGCTAACCTGATCAGCAAATAAATCGGTGACTAACTTAGTATCAATATCTGAAAAAGACGGAATTAAATTCTGCGCATTAGGTTTAGGCAGAGCTTCATCAGCAATTCCACCAGTAGTTTTTCTAGGAAACTCTTTCATCCAGATAAAATAAGAAGGTGTTATAAAAGTAGGGAGTTGCTGCTTAATTGCTTTATCAATATATAGTATGTCTATTTCTTCTTTTTTTGCAATCAAATAAGCGGCCAGTTGCTGTTGGCCCAATGTATTTTCCAGGGGCACAACAATGGCTTCCTGAATGACTTCCAATTGTAACAAAGCAGTCTCGTTTGCTTTAATGTCATATATGTTCATGATTATTTCTAAATTTATTTCTAGTATATAATTATGCAACTGGAGACTTATAGACTTATTTTCAAGAGAAAAAAAGCGGAATCTATATAGTTTTACGGTTCAGCTCAAACTATAGAGCCAATGTAAAAATTTGAGAATTGAAATTATCTAACGTTGAATAGCGTACACCTGCGGTGCGTTTCTGATAAATGCAAAAAATACGTATAGACTATAAAAGGACTGTTTACAGTATGATAAAATATGTTCAGGCTTGATACTAATAGCAGCGAGATATTTCATTGTTATTAACATATAGCCAAACTAACAACTTGTAAATGTAATAGGCTACAAGAGTGAATTTGTACGCTTATAACTAGTATCTAATTGAATCAACTAAATAATTTTACCATCACAGCTTGCTACGTTCACTTTCTGAAAACTGTGGGCAACCTTTAACTTTATAGATCAGGGCATTAGTCCGTAAAGTAAATTCGTTACCAATTTGCAACTGGGCTCGACAAAAATACAAGTCATCTCGTTTGACTTTACAGACTTACTCACAAGTAAATAAGAACAAATTGATTTCAGTACATATAAATTATTCTTACAGCGATTGAAATAAAAAATTGCTAAAATGCCTGAACAATTAGTTGAAATTATAAGAAATATATGGGAAATAGAAATAGCTTTTCAAGCAAAAGGAAAAAAACAAAAAATTTTAATTAAACAACATGTACTTTATTTTATATATATTGTTAACATTTTGTATGCTTTAGTTGAGTATTAGGCTATTTTATTATTGTATTTTAACAATAAAATATCAATTTTTCTCACAGTAAAATATTAATATTTATCAAAAGGTGGTTTTAATTAACTCAAATATTAGTCTATATTATAAAAATAATTATAATTTATATTTTTTTAATTATAAAAATATTTTTTATTTGGGGTCCTGTAAGACTTTGTTGCATAGCCTCTGCCGGGTAACACCCAACACGTTCTCAATGATATACAGCTTGTAAGAAATTTAAATAGAAATGAAAAGTTATTAATTATTATACTCCAGATCAACAGTAAATTTATACATCGACAGGCTTATTCGCTGTAATGAATTAATCATATGATACCAATTTATATTAATGGCTGCTAAGACTGTTGAACTGGCTCGACTAGGTGATATTGTTGTAGAGAAAAAGTATGGTATGACTTACGAGGAATTTAGCGAAAAACATCTTTTTGGTAATTATCCCGTCGTAATTGGTGACGCTTGTAAGGATTGGTCAGCAAAGAATAAATTCACTCCGGAGTACTTCAAAACGGTCTACGGGGATCGAAAGATAGTTGTACAGGGCAACAACTATACGCTGAGTGAATACATCGACTTGATGATGGTTGCCACGGAAGATAATCCGGCTCCTTACCCCTGCAAATTACAGATTGACCGGGATTATCCTGAACTTTTACCGGATGTAACACCCCGGTTTATGTATGCATTACCCGACCGTATTACCAGTAAACTTCTGCCTAATAACTTCCTGGGAGGAGCTGATACACTTGAGATTTTCTTTGGTAGTCCGGGCGGTCAATTTCCTTATATTCATTATGACTATATGTGTTTGCACGCTTATATTACTCAGATATATGGACAAAAGGAATTTACAGTAATCCCTCCTGAGCAGACTCCCTATGTCTACCCAAAAGCAAATAATGTATGGGTATCCGAAGTCAATGATGTAAGAAATCCTGATTTAGAAAAGTACCCTTTATTTGCTAAAGCAACTCCTGTTTCTTTTGTTGTCGGACCCGGAGAAACTCTGTTTATTCCTTGTGGCTGGTGGCACACAGCGCGTTCATTGACAGCTACCATTTCGGTGGCACTCGACTGCCTGAATGCATCTAACTGGAAAAATTTTATGAACGAAGTAGATATCAAATTGAACCAACGACGTCCCTTAATTGCCAAGGCCGCCCACGCCTACCTTTCTGCACTTGGTGGCGTGTTGAACACTTCCGAAAAAATCGGGATAAGTGTTTAGTGGATGTCGACAGCCTTTAAAAAACGCAGGCCTTAATTTACATAAGCAGATGTTATAACGTACCAAAGCGTTACGCATACCAGCAATGTCCTGTCGTGCTTCTCCCGGAGAAGTGATCGATCATCATAAATTCTTTATTAAAACGGTTGTGCTAGCAAATCAGGCCCTTGATAGACCTACCTGCGTGCCCTGTGATGGACCAAAAATGTCTTCAACTAGGCACGCAGGTGGACATCGCTCCACCGGCATGGTCATCCCTTTCTGAAGCTAAAGGCTGCTAAAGAACCCATTGGTTTTGGCTTCGAAATGGTGCCTTTGCGCAACGTCAACAAGTCCGAATCGGGTTTGACAACCGTTTTGTTTGTGGGTTGACCGGAGGTTTGTCCACACTGGCCTGCAACACGTGTTGACCCCATGTTGTCCAAACGTGCGTTAATTGTCTTTGAAAGGATAAAAAAGCAGGCCGTTGCTGGATGACATCCAACTTATTATAGTGGGCATCAACCAGCGCCTGAAGTTCTTGACGGGTTATGAGAGCACGAAAAAGGAATGTAGAGCCAATGTAACCCTCTTTTAGTAGTTTTGAAATGCACCCTTTCCGATTGGTGATGTAACCGGAACAGACTCATTTAACCGATTAAACAACCTTCTTAAGACCAGATTTCTATCAAACTGATTTACAAAGTTAAACGCGTTCGATTCGTAGAATTTGAACTGCTCTTTATTCTGCAAATAGTTGTCTATCAAAAGCTCCATATTATCAAGATCGTCAATATTAGCCGAAATGCCTAACTTGTTGTTAGCTACCACTTTGTATATTTCAGAATCTTTACCGGCAGCAACAAAAATCAACTTTTCCTTAGCCATTATACCCAGCAGTTTTGATGGGAAATAGGCATCGCCCGAGTCATTTTTCTGCGACAGAAAAACTATATCCACGTCAGACAGGAAGTTGTAGTAATCTTCCTGCGAAAGGAAATCGATAAAGTCGATGTTGCTTGTTTTCTTGGTAGCAGCGTATGCTTTTAAATTAATCAAATCGCCCCCTTGACCGATAATTAAGAAGACAAGATCTGCATAATCTTTAAATTTTTCGCTTAAGTCTATTAATACAGACAAACTTTGTTTTACGCCTACATTGCCGGCATAGCCTACTATTATTTTATCCTTATACTTAGGGAATTTATCCCGGAATATGCCTTCAGTTCCCTTCTTATTTGCCTCATTGACACTAATCCAGTTGGGCCACAAATAAATTTTATCGTCATCCAGCGCTACCTTCTGTCTAATTAGATTGATCATACCATCGGAGATGGACGTTACAATATCGGCTTCTCGATAGCTGTAGCTTTCTGCAACATTCATCGCGTCGATGATGGGTAGTTTCCCGAGCATTCCCAGTGACTGAGCCGCATCCAATTGTAAGTCTTGAACATTGATAATTAGTTTAGCTTTCCAGATCTTTTGAAACAGAACTCCTAGCAAGCCCAGGCTTATTGGCGTAGTAAACACAACGATTACGTCTTGCCTACCGGCACGGAAGAAATTAAAGAAAGCAAAAAGTATAAAGGTAATTTCCTGAATTATTCGGGTCAGCGAAGTGACTTTTTTAGGAACGTATAAGTAACCTCTCAGTACTTTAATAGATTTAAAATAATCTGTTCTAAATAATTTCCCTTTGTCTTCAGGTCTTTTTTCCCATTTCGGGTACCACGAAAAGCCCGTAACTACAGTAACGTCATGCCCCTGTTCTGATGCGTATGTAGCAAAATCAGTGGAATATAATGATATGCCACTATGGTCTGGGGCAAAAGTCATACTACTAACTAATATTTTCATTTATAAATAGTTTTAAATAAAGTATACATAATTTACATTTTCAAAATCGCTACTTTCTATATCGCTTCTATCAAGCCGAATTCCTTACGGAAGAGTATTGTGTGCAGATATTGTATGTCAATGAATTTCCTGGGAAATATAGAGAAGCATTTTATAAAGATGAAAAACAGATACATGGTAAGGTTTTGACAGACAATAAATAAAGCTTGATAAGTAGTATACATTTATCTCTATATACTTAATTTTTTTTTACGTTAATTGAAAATTACAAACATGTGAGTTAGCTTTATACAATAGCAATTATAAATATTTGAGTAAACAACCGTTCAATAAGTAAGCAAAAATTGTTATCTATTAAGTTTTGAAGCGGGTTGTATACATTATTCGATTTTGCTTAATCTTGAACTGAAGGTACCCGCCGATACCAACTTAACAACAGTATGTTCGCAAGCGGTTTTTGTGCATCACTTAGGTAGCACCAGTGCTAACTATCAGGTAAGTATTTTTAAATGTCTATTTCCTGGCTTCTACCGCAACATTACTACTGGCTGATCAGGATTTCTGCTTTATAAAATGCTGGCTCGTTTGGTTTCCCTCTTTAAATTGAACTAACAAGAGATAAGAGCCTACAGGTAGGAACTGTATGTCAATGTCAGCTTCAGATTCAGCGGTGCTTGACTCTAACAATAAGATACCTAGTACAGAATATATTTTAAAACTTGCTCCCGCTTTCGACATTTCTATGTGCAGTTCGGTAGTAGCCGGATTTGGATATACTTTCGCAACGGCGGGTAATTCAGGACTGATGTCCGTCAAGCATGAAGCTGTTCGGATCGAAGCATGGCTAACCCTATCCAGACGGTCATCTTTTAATAGTATAGTAGAATTTTTAAGTTTCAGATTGCACACCAGTGTGTTATAAGATCCTGAATTAAGGTAGAGTGCATGATCACAGTTGATCGCGGTATTGTTTTGAAATATGCTGCCCAATATCGCTGGAATTTGTTCTTCAACGTAACGGGCAGCCCCTGGCTGATACTGTAAGTAGTTCAGATAACCTTCGGGGAAATTGGCATCCACAATAGCGGGTATATTGGGCTGCCCGGCCGTAAGTGTGTTGTTGCGTACTTCCAGACCAATTACCGACGTACCAAAGGTTTTTTCCTGAACGAACTGTACCGAGTGCACACCAATAAAAACTCCGTTTTCTCCATTCGTATTCGATACTAAATTGCCAATTATCTGATTATTATACATAGGAATAAACTGCTGCGACAGGCTGGTTTCACCGCGTTCCTGCTGTATAGGTGCCAGATCGATTGATCCGCTGTTGATCAGCGTATTGTTAATGATAGCAACCTCATTGGTTGCATTGTGGTACAGGGTGATGCCCCGGCGGTTACCCTCCATTATATTTCCCTGCAACAACCAATTGCGTGCTCCCCAATTGAAGATGGCATAATGACTGCCAGCGGCAGGAACCACATCCCAGGGCCGATCTATTGTTAGTATATTAGCGGTACGGCTGGTGATCGTACGCCACTGGCCCACTCCCTTTCCGTTAACGATAGCAACCACCGGCCTTCGACGGACTTTGGCCCAGTTTTTAGTATTATCTGTTATGGTAATGGATGTTGCGTCGCTCATGATACCAGCGTCTTCGTCGATCCGATCCGGGCCACCGCCTTCGGCAATGATCGTTTCCCCATCATTACTATTTTGAGCGGGACCGTTAATGACCCTGAATTCGTTCGCCAACACCGCGACGTTTTCGGCGAAATTGAGAATGAGCACGTGATTAATGACACTAGCGGGATAACGGGCGGCTCCATCCCGGTAGACGCGGTTGTTTTCAAAAACCCCATTATGTGCATCATTAAAATTCAATCCATCTACGGCATATGTAAAAGAGTTTCCGCTAACAACGAAATTGGCACATCCATTCAGTTGAAGTGGTCCACGATAGCCAGTGTTACTGGTCAAGCCCTGCGTAATGATGGAGTTGGCTATCACCAACTTATTACTGTTAGCCCACATCAGCCATTCGCCCCGGTTCAGGTCTATGAAGACACGCTGTAAAAAGACCTCCGTACACTGGCCTGTCATGTTACTCGTCCACTGCGCCGTATTGTCTACATTAAACAATGATAAATCGGCCAGGCCGGATTGGTTCGTAATGGGCGGCCAAACAACGCCGGTACGTGGATTACTGGTATCGTAACCGAATTTGATAAATGTCTGGTCTTTGTCGACTCCCTGTATAACCACCCGATTACGCATTGTCAGGGCCGCAGAGCCACTGGCCAGAAGTTTGTAAGTGCCGGCGGGTAAATAAACGATACCGCCCCCGTCGGCGTTAGCCCGGTTAATGGCCCTTTGAATAGCAGGCTGATCGTTGGTTTGGCCATCGCCAACAGCTTTTAAACTCAACCGCGGGTCAGTCTTAACGTTATATATATTTTTATAGAAGTCGAATTTGGTCGCCCAGGGTACGCCTAACTGAAAGTAGTCGATCCCTGTTTTGATAGCCAACACGGTCTGTTCCATCCTGGTCTCCCCAGCGTCACCGCTAAACCCATTGCTGACAAAGAGATTATAATTTGTGCCGGGCTGGAGTGCGTCCGGTACTTTCACATTTAAAGTATATGGATCACTCTCCTCCGTGTTGACCACACCTACCTGCACGTCTGTGCCGTTCTGGCTCACAAAGCGCACGTTGGGTGAGACGCCACTAAGTTGCAAATTACGGCCAAAGATGCGTAGGTTTCCGCCAGGCGTCACCTCTGGCGAATCCAGGTGCATAGAGCAGGGTTTGTTGACATAGACGCCCGGACTGCGCTGACCCTGCTCATCGACCCAGATCTGATACAGATCCAGCTTCAACCGGGCCGGTATCTGTACGGTTGCCTGTCCTGTGCTTTGCACCAGCACATGAAGCGGTATTGGGGTAGTGGATGTACCTTGTGTCAGGTATACTTTCGCATCGCTCGCAAAGTTTCCCTGAAGGCTAATTGCCTCGCCTGGTTTAGCCGATTGATTTATATTAAAAATTACTGTTTGCGCTATAACCGCTGATGTACGAATACAGCAGCCAAGTAGTAGAGTTAATGCAACAGACCGTAAGATGTGATTCATGAGTTACGTTTTATAATATTTCGTTAACCGGATATAATACATTGTATCCTTTATTGACTTCCAATAATTAGACTGTTTGTTAATTTAATATAATTTCAGGTAAAAAAAAGTTTATGTTTTTTGAATAAAGGGAAGATATGTAGTGTAGGTTATAATAGCATTTGTCTAAATCAAATCAAAATTTTACATTTTTTTGTTTGATGCTTGTGCTTAGAAATAAACCAAAACTTACCAAACTAGTCAACGACTGAACTAACTACCATTGTAGCAACAGCTTTTTATTATTGATTCAACAACGGATGCGATTCAATTCAAAAGATATTTCCAATGCTTTTATAATTTAGTTTTCAGGAAATAATTTAATCTATGACAAAGGCTTCCTGAAGGCATTAGAATGCCTTTTGACAGGCAAACGAATAAAATATCGATTAAAGTTATTCAAAAAATACAAGTTCTCTCAAAGAGTAATTAAGCGGTAGGCTGGCTATGTAAAACTATCGACCCCATTCACAGTAGTTAATGAATTAAGATATATAGTACTATTGTGTCTTGTTTTGCTTCCGATAGGGATTGTCTTCGTACCCATTTATTACCCTGAGGCCCCTAATTCAAAACTTTTTGAGCATAAATTAATTTTTTTTGCAAAACGCCCTTCTAAAACCTCACTAAGCTTTATAGACCTAAGTTTTTTTTTGGTTACAAAAAAACATTGCCGATGAGTAAATTTGTATAATTATTTATCAGACGGACTTTAATGAGTATAATTATATTGTTCATCAAATTATTTCAAATAACATATTTACGTACTTCAGAAAATATTAACCTAAATAGACGTTAGTTTACAGTTTGTCAATAAAGTTAATAAGCTATTTTTCTACATACGTACTGTTTTGCATATATAGATTGTATATTCTCAAAATGCTTCGCACCTTTCTAAAATAAATGCAGTCTATTATATTATTATGACAGGTACGATAGCCGATTTTTATCATCAATATACAGTAAAATCTCAGTATTGATTTTGGATAAAAAACAATTATGATAATTTTATGACGAGTTTGTTATAATTTCTATTCACAGCAATAAATAAACATAATAGTAATTTTCGACATACAGACAGTACTGATAATGTTGTTGGCCTAAAGACATGTAAATTGATCCTATTTACCCGTGTGCATTCATTGATCATAGTCAATCTGGGCAGAATGAGTGGATGAAATTCACTCCTGCCGAGTGCTATGATTATACAATCGATCAGTTTAATTAAAGAGCATAACCTATTTATTTACAATTCCATTTTACGGTCAAAAATTTTATAGTAAACACTTTATATTGTATTGATATTTCAAATTGAACATTATTTGACATGACTAATGAATCAAATTACTCCTATACTACACATCAGGTAGTTGAATCGGAGGGATTAAATCTTCGTAACTTAATCTCTAGGTATATAAAGAGATGGCCCTGGTTTGTGGTTTCTATAGGCCTCATGCTGGCAGGTGCCTATATTTATTTACTTGATAAACAGCCTGTTTATAAAATTCAGGCCAGTTTGCTGGTTCAGGATCAACAGAAAGGAAGTGAACAGAATAATACACTTAAAGAATTAGGGGTATTCACGCCTAAACAAGTTGTTGAAAATGAGATAGAAGTTTTACGGTCGTTCACCCTGATGAACCGCGTAGTTGAAAAGCTCCATTTGAATGTGCGCTATTACGAAGCTACTACCTTCAGCAAACGGGAGCTTTACGAGGATTCTCCAATTGAACTGATTATTGAGCAGCCCATATCAGCCCTATACAAAAGCCCATTAGATATTACTTTACCCGGCGATAATACCGTTACCATTAATGAACACGTTTATCCGCTCAATAAAAGCATAGAAACTCCCTACGGACGCCTTAAAATCGTAAGCCGCAAAGCAACTGCCCGCATCAAAAAAATGATAGTGCAGGTGTCAAAACAGACCTCTGCTGCTAAAAGCTATTTGAGCAATTTGCATGTGATCCCCACCGGTAAAGGGTCAACAGTTATTCTTATCTCGCTCGAAGATGGCGTTCCCTCAAAAGGTGAAGCCGTTATAAATCAACTTATCACAGAGTATGATCAGGCAGCCATCATGGACAAAAACAAAGTTGCTGCTAACACACTCAAATTTATTGAAGATCGGCTTAACATTGTTTCAGGTGAACTGTCGTCGGTGGAAAAGAATGTTCAGTCATACAAATCTCACCAGGGCATTACAGATCTAAGCGTTCAGGCACAGTCGTTTTTAGAAACAGTGCAACAAAACGATGCATCGCTGATTCAGGTGAATGTTCAACTGGCCGCGCTCAATGATCTACAGAAATACGTTGAAACCAAATCGGAAAACCGGGGTAACACACCACCGGCTGTTGTTGGCTTAAACGATCCTGTTCTTCTCGGTCTTATCACCAACCTGACCACGCTGGAGCAGCAACGAGATCAAATGGCCCGAACCACCTCGGAGCAACACCCAATGCTGGAGACTATCAACAGTCAGATCAGAACGGCTGAAAACAATATGGCGGGTAATATTCTGACAATGAAGAATATGCTGCTCAGTACCCGGCAACAATATCTTGCCAAGAACGGCGAAGTAGAGGGAGCCATTCGTACGATACCCTTGAAAGAACGGATGCTGATGGATATCACCCGGCAGCAGGCGATCAAAAATAGTTTGTACACGTATCTGCTTCAAAAACGTGAAGAAACGGCAGTGGCTTTTGCTTCAGCCATTGGCGATACCAGAACAATTGATTTTGCCCTGAGTGATGATAAACCAATCAGACCGGCAAAAACTATTATTTACGCACTATTCGGTCTGCTGGGATTGGTATTGCCTATTGCTGCAATAGCTGGCAGCGATGCCTTGAATAATCGGGTAATGCGCCGGGGTGATGTAGAAGATGTTACGCACGTACCAATCCTGGGCGAACTGGTAAAAAAACGGCATCCCGGACCACTCGTCATATCGCCCAATAACCAATCTGTCATTGCGGAACAAATCCGGACACTGCGGGCCAGTCTGCCATTCCTACATAGCGAAGGAACAGAAAGCCAGGTCATCTTATTTACCTCCAGTATCAGTGGAGAAGGTAAATCATTTGTATCGACTAATTTGGGTATGAGCCTGGCTTATGTGGATAAACCAACGGTTATTCTGGACATGGATTTGCGGATGCCCAAGCTGCACAAAATATTCAACCTCGACAATACAAACGGAGTCAGTGAATATTTGCTGGGAGAGGCTACTGTCGATGAGGTATTGACACCCATTCCGGGCGCTACCAACTATTACGTAATACCAAGTGGATCGTTACCAAAAAATCCATCTGAGCTATTGAGCAGCCCCAAATTAAAGCAATTGATCGAGGAGCTCCGTGAGCGGTTCGATTATATCATTATCGATACCCCTCCGGTTGGACTTGTATCAGACGCCCGGTTGATTGCACCCTTAACGGACGCTACTTTTTTCATGGTTCGTCATGATATGACGCCCAAGAATCACATCAAAATGATCGATAAGCTTTACCGGGAACAGCGTTTTCCCCAGTTGAATATTATACTGAATGCCGTTGACGGTACTGACTCCTATCACTATAGCGGATACAACAAAGATTACGCTTATGGCGGTCAGCCAAGCAGAAAAATCTGGCAGTTCAGCCGCCGGTAATCTATGCTAATCTTTAGTTTTCGATAGCGTTGCAAACTGGGCAAAACTGGCGTTAAACGGGCTGCTTTAGTTTTTTTATATACGTGTTACTGCCTGTAATACGACCGCTAAGCAGCCTGTTCATAGCGATACGTTTTTGCCAGTTGGCAATGCATTTTCGAGAAAAATCAATTTGGGCGAAAGTCAATGCTAAACGCCTGATACTTGTGACTACTACTCACATAAATAGAATTATGAAAGTTTCGGTTTGTATTCCTACTTATAATCAGGCCAATTATATAGAACAGGCCATTCGAAGTGCTGTTCAACAAACTGTCCAACCCTGGGAAATAATTGTTTTTGACGATTGCAGCACGGATGCAACACCTCAGGTTCTGGAACGCCTTGTGGCTGAAATACCATTTCTTAGTGTCGTTTACCAAAAAAAGAATCTGGGCATAACCGCAAATGCAGATGCCAGCCTTCGGGCGTGTACCGGTGACTTTATTGTCAAGCTTGATTCAGACGATTATTTGTCGCCTGAATACGTAGAAAAAGTAGGTCAGCTTTTCGCTGAATATCCTGATGCCGGATACATACATACGGCTGTCGACGAAGTTGATCAGCATGGGAAATTACTTCAGGAAAAACGGCTGTTTAGAAAATCAGGCTTCCAGTCAAGTACCGATGCGCTGAAGTCAACGTTGAAAGGATACCGGGTAACGGCGAACATAATCATGTACAGACGTACGGCGCTTGAAAAGCTGAACTATCTGGCGGGGCGTTCACAACATTGTTTTGATTATCACCTTGCCGCGTCGATGTGCGCTGCCGGTTACGGTAATGTTTATCTGGACGAGATCTTGTCTTCTTACCGGGTCTGGACCGACAAATTCAGAAGCAAGCGTAAATACGATGAGATTACGGGCATCAGGCAGGTATTCGAAGAGGTGATTGAGCCCGCCTTTTCAAAACAGAACTGGAAATCGAGCGCCGTAAAAAATAGTCGAACAGATTTTGCCTGCCAGTATGCAAACTGCCTGAGCTGGACTGTTTATAACAACGACGAAAAGAAAGCGCTCGTGTCCGAATTACACAAACTTTCATCTGCACCTAAAGCCAGGATGTTTAGTTGGTTATACCTGAACGGGTTCGGGAATGCGATGTCTATCTTATCAGATATACAATCAATTCCAAGGTCAATTTTTAAAACGGTTTTACTTCGTTTTAAAATGGTGGGTGCGCTGAGAAATTAATTTTTAATCTAAATAAGTAGTATGTCAACAGCGTCGCGATTAATTTCCGGTAGTGCGGCTTCCTGGGTGCGCATCGGAGTGAATATAGTCTCTCAGGTTGTTTTGGTGCCCTTATATCTTACTCACTGGTCTATCGAAACCTATGGATTGTGGATAGCTATTCAGGCTTTGGTGGGCGTTCTGTTTACGTTGGATACCGGGCATCAGGAGTTTCTGGGCTACGAATTCATGCGCATTGGAAAAGATAATCGCCCGAAACTAAGTAAGTATCTCTGGTCCGGCGTCAGTATCGGTATTGGGATCAGCCTGATTCAGATTTCGCTGATCATTGTATTTATAGTAACAAATGCGTTGCCATTCGTTCTTGGCAAAACCGATTCGCTGGATTCAAACTCGATCAATGCCGTGAGCATTGTTTTGCTGTTGCAGGGCGTTGCCTGGCTTATCTGCACCAGCGTGTCTGGCTTGCTATTCCGGGTGCTGGCACCATTTGGCTATTTCCCGCGAATGGCCTGGTGGAACTGCGGATATGCAGTTGCCAACGCGTTAGTTCCGGCCGTAGCGGTTGTTTGCGGAGCTGACCTGTTGACCACCGGCGTTATATCGTCGGTCGTTGCCATTATTCTGTATATTCCGCTGTACATCGATCTGTTTCGCATACTCCGCCGGGAGGACATTGCATTCAGCGCTCCATCGTGGGAAGTGGGCAGCAAGAATTTTATTCATTCGTTGGCTGTTTTTGGTAAAATCATCCTGGAAAATCTGCGGCAACAGGGCGTACGGCTGGTATTGGCTCCGCTTACGGGTGCGGCCGGGCTGGTTGCTTTCGCCACCATGCGAACCGGAGCCAATGTTGCGTTGCAGGGCTTAAATACGGTTACCAATCCACTGATTCCAGATTTGATGCGGTTCTTACACGAGCGGGATCAGGATCGCAGCGAGTTGGCCTTTGGAACAGTGTGGATCATAATCGTTGCGATACTGGCTCCGGCAGTCGTCATTTTACAGGCATTTGTCGAGCCATTCTATATAGCCTGGACACGCGGTAAGGTTCCATTCGATCCTTGGCTTTTCGCCACGCTTTCGCTGAGCGTGCTTGTCTTCGCGGTGGTTCAACCTGCAACGACAGTTGTGATCGGCAACAACTTACTGAAGCCTCAACTATTTATTTCTCTGACGGCGGCTATTACGGTGGTCGTCTTCATTTACATTCTAGTGCCACTGGTTGGTATTCTGGGGGGGGGTATTGCCTTACTGATTGCTGAAATTCTCACCACCGTAGGCTACGCGACAGTTGCCAGACGCTGGCTACAGCAGAACGGCTTATCCTGGCCCATGCGCTCCTTTTTAATCGTACTTACGTCGGTTGTGATTTCAGCTGTCACAATGGCTGTTATGATCCTTTTTCCACATCTTCGGTGGATAGTACTGGGGGTATCCATGATATTATTTCTTGGGAATACCTGGCGTTACTGGCATGTTTTGCCCTCGCTGGCCACTCAACAGGCCAGGAAAATATTGAGCCATGTACCTGGAGTAGACAAATTATTTCCGGTTTAAACAGAGCAGTTTAGATGTTCTACATATTTTATGACCGTCACTCAAATTTCCATTGGTCGATTTCATCACTTTCACCTGGCTCGACAAATGGAAAGGCACAACTTGCTGGATTGCATATGGACTGGCTATCTGCGCTACAAACTGCGCGATGAGCAGGGCATTCCAGCCAGCAAGATATGCACCTTCCCATGGTTGCATTCGCCTTACATGGCTCGTGGACGCTACGGAATGGCCCACTGGATGTGGCTTAGCCGGGAATGGCACTGGTGGGCCCAGGAAACACTGGACCGTCATGTAGCCAGCCGGCTTAAACACCCAACTACGCTGGTAGCCCTCTCGGGAACCGGTCTGTACGCGGGCGCATCGGCGCAACGCAATGGTGGCCGGCACGTGTGTGATCGAGGCTCGTCGCATATTCGATTTCAGGATCAGCTACTCCGCGAGGAATACGCCCGCTGGGGCCTCGTTTTCGACGGTGTAGACCCTCGTATCATTGCCAAAGAAGAAGCCGAGTATGAACAGGCCGACTGTATTACGGTTCCTTCCGAATTTGTAAGGCAGTCATTCCTCGATATGGGCATACCCGCCCGTAAACTGTCGAAAGTAGTTTACGGGGCTCGTCTGGATCGTTTTTGTAAAATAGCTGATCCGCCAAAGGATACATTCCGGGTCCTTTGGGTAGGATCGGTAGGCATACGGAAAGGATTTCTCGATTTGTGTAATGCCTTTCAGGCATTCAAACATCCTGCGAAAGAATTGATTGTGATTGGTGACGTGGAGCTGGAGATGAAAGCGTTACTCGCAACGCAGGATTTGACTGGAATCACTTTTATGGGGACTGTACCAAATCAGGACCTGCCCCGACTATATAGCACGGCTCATGTGTTTGTCCTGCCAAGTATTGAAGAGGGGCTGGCTATGGTGCAGGGCGAAGCACTCGCTTGTGGCTGTCCGGTTATTGCAACGGCTAACTCGGGAAGTGAAGATTTATTTACGGACGGAGTTGAGGGCTTTATTGTGCCGATCCGGTCGCCGGGTCGTATCGCCGAGCACCTTCAACAACTAGCCGATGACCCCGGCCTGCAAGCTCGGCTGTCCGAAGCGGCCATCAGCAGAGTATCTGCAATGAAAGGGTGGGATACGTACGGAAATACATTTGCGAACCTCCTGACATCGCTGCATTGATCTACTTGCCAGTTCTATATCTATCAAAAATATATAGCTTAATAAATATCAATAGAAGCCATTCTATTTCTTACTAAAATGACTCTACAGGCAACAGCGTCTCAATTCAAAACGACGGTACTTAATCAACGACCAAAGGCAGGCTTCCTTTCGCAGTTTGTCTTCTGGTCCTGGGTTATACTTTTGTTTGCTTCGGTCTTACAAATTATTCTATTCTATACACCCGACAATCTAATTGCCATTGGCTGCGTTCTGGGCGCATGGGTACTGACAACAACCATTTTTCTGCGTCCGTTGCTATTAAAAAACTTTCCCTTTTCCGCTTTTTTAATCATTGGCTTTGTTTTTACCCAGTTTTATTTCCCGCTCGTTTTTACCCTGCTAGAAGGCAAACCGCTTATCTACAATCTGCAATTGCCCGAAGAAGTTTTCCTTCATTCAATGTTGGCTTTAATTGTCCTCATCATTAGCCACACTATATACTGGATGTTTGCGAATCAGGTTCAGTTATCGACAAAAGCGCCTAAACTTTTGACTGGCCTTGGCATTTTCAGCGTACCAACCGATTTGCAGGTATGGCTTATCGGTTTTACCGGCCTAACGGCTATGTTCTATGTACATTTCTACTCGCCCTCGGTGGGTCATCAGGTTTCGGGCGGAGCCGACAAACTGGTTGAAGCGCTCATTCCATTTACCTATGCTCCTTTCTTTATTCCGTTTGGAAAGTTGTATGGTAAAAAGGAACCGCCCAAAACCAGATTAACTTTCCAGCTTATAGCCTTTACCCTTCTTCTTTTCGTGGTGAGTATGGGCACAAACAGCCGGGGTGCCTTTATGCTGGGGTTTACTTCGGTAGGATTTACGTTCGGTCTGGGACTTTTGCTGGAAATAGTAAAGACTCGCTTATTTACACTCAAGAATCTGGCGATCGGCCTTTTTGCTCTTTGGCTATTTACAGGCCCAATCGCCGACATTGGCACGGCCATGGTCATGGTCCGCAGCTTACGTGCCGATACGCCCCGGATGGAGTTGATCGCACTCACGCTGGACGCCTATACTCAGAAGGATGCACTAAAAGCCTTCCAGCAGGAGAATACCAGTAAAGGCGAAGATTGGGACGAGGAATACATGGATAATATTTTTCTGGCCCGGTTCTGTAATTTAAAGTATAACGACGCGAGCCTTATTCTGGCCTCAAAAACGGGAAAACAGAACCCGGCTATTTATGAATTTACAATTGACCATTTCCTGTCTACTCTGCCCGTTCCCGTTCTCGATTTTCTGAATCTGGATGTAGAAAAAGATGTCGTCAATACCGTATCGTTCGGCGACTATCTTTATTACAGGGTCAGTGGTGATGCATGGTCGCTCGGTGTTTTCCGGACCGGTCATTTTGCCGGTACGGGCATGGCTGCTTTCGGCTGGTGGTACCTGCTCATATTGGGTATCGGCATGCTGCCTATTTATATGTTATACGATATTTTATTTGTAAAAAAGCCGACTCTTGATAAAAACGGGAATAGTGATTTGATACTACAATTTAGTTTCTGCGGACTTCTTGGCCTCACGTCCATATTTCAATTTTTTCCTATGGAAAGTGTAGAAGGAATAGCGGCCTTTTTACTGCGGGGCTGGGTTCAGAAAATTTTCCTCTATGCGCTTATTTATCACCTTACCCGGTCAATAAGTGCTGTCGTAACCATGATGACCTCGGTGAGATTACAAAAAGCTTCGCTCACCCGCCTGGATCAGGCCAAGTAAGTTTTACTACTAAATCAATCACCCCAATGGTTAATATACTCTATTTCGGTGACAACAGTCCAGGCTCTACCTCTACCCACCGTGCAAACGCGCTCGTTCGACTTGGCCACGCTGTCTCCATTCATAATCCTTCGCAGGCAGCCGCCGGGCAGTTAGAATCCAGGTGGTTTCAGGCGCTCCACTACCGGTCGGGCTATCGGCTGTTGCAAAATAAGGTGGTGCGCTGGGTGAAAAAAATTAGTACCAACCAGCTTAAGCCAGACCTCGTTTGGGTAGATAGTGGCGAGTTATTTGGGCCCGAGTGCTTAAAATACCTGAAAAGCCTGGGCTGCCCGGTATTGTTATATAACGTCGACGACCCAACCGGCAAAAGAGACGGACGTCGGTTCGATTCACTGGTCAATGCCATTTCCCTCTACGATCTGGTGGTTGTGGTCAGAAGAGAAACAGAAGAAGAGTGTATAAAGCTGGGGGCTAAACAAGTTATGCGGGTATTCCGTAGCTACGACGAAGTAGCACACAACCCGTTCGAAACCGAAGCCGCTATTCCTGCCTCGTTCAAGTCCGATGTGGCATTCATTGGCACCTGGATGCGTCACGAACGCCGGGACGAGTTTATGCTGGAGCTGATCAATCAGGGGGTGCCGGTCAGTATCTGGGGCGACCGCTGGACAAAATCCCCGCACTGGAAAAGTTTGCAGCCGGTCTATCGGGGGGGGGCTTTAGGAGGGCGTGACTATGTAGCCGCTATCCAGGGTGCTAAGGTTTGTCTCGGGTTTTTGTCGAAAGGAAATCGGGATTTGCACACCCAGCGGTCGCTCGAAGTCCCTTTTGCCGGGGGCCTGCTTTGTGCCGAACGTACATCCGAGCATCAGGAACTCTATGCAGAAGGCGTTGAAGCCGTTTTCTGGTCGAATGTGCAGGAATGCGCCGAAGTCTGCAAAACGTTGCTGTCCAACGACTCATTCCGCGAGGGTATTCGCTTGGCCGGTAAACAAAAGGTAGAGTCTCTGCGCGTGGGCAATGAGGATATATGCCGCAAAATTCTTGACGAAGTGCTGAAAAACAGCGTCGTGATCGACTACTAATCACCAGCGTATGAACATTGTATTTTTCGCTCATCCAACCTTTCTGAACCAGCAAAGCATGCAACGCTTTGCGCGAATGCTAACCGAGGGGATGAAGCAGCGCGGACATACAGTGGAACTCTGGTCTCCGCAGGCCCGGGTGCTGCAACTTCCTGCTCTGCCGGTGATGCGGAAATGGCTGGCCTACATCGATCAATACATCGTGTTTCCTCGCGAGGTGCGGGCCCGGTTAAAAAATTGCTCGCCGGATACCCTTTTTGTGCTTACAGACAATGCCCTGGGCCCATATCTGCCCATTGTAGCCAACCGGCCGCACGTTATCCACTGCCACGATTTTCTGGCGCAACGCTCGGCACTGGGCGAAATTCCAGAGAACCCAACCAGCTGGACGGGCCGAAACTACCAGGCTTATATTCGCCGTGGTTATTCGATGGGGAAGCGATTTATCCCTATCTCCCAGAAAACGAAAGACGATCTTTCCCGAATGCTTTCCGCTCCTCCGCTCACGTCGGAAGTTGTGTATAATGGTCTGAACCAGCCGTTTACCCCGTCCGATCCCGGTGCGGCCCGAACGCTACTGAGCGAGAAGTTTGGCATTGACCTGTCGGCGGGCTATCTGCTGCATGTGGGGGGTAATATATGGTATAAAAATCGGCTGGGTGTGCTGGAAATATATGACGCCTGGCGCTCAACCGCTCAACAGAATCTACCCCTTTTAATGATTGGTGAAGCACCGGATGCACCATTACTGACGAAACAGGCGGCTTCAGCTTTCAAAACAAACATTCACTTTTTAAGCCGTGTCGACGATGAGTATGTTCGTTTGGCCTACGTTGGCGCTTCGGTCTTTCTGTTCCCATCACTTGCCGAAGGTTTTGGCTGGCCCATTGCCGAAGCGATGGCGTCTGGCTGCCCGGTTATTACAACGAACGAAGCACCCATGACCGAAGTGGCCGGCAAGGCGGGCTTCCTGATTCCGCGCCGGCCCAATAACCCCGCCAGCGTTAACGACTGGGCCAACGAAGCCGCACGGGTTGTTGAAACAATACTCGACCTCTCTCCGGAAGAACACAAAACGGTCGTTGCGTTGGGGCTTAAAAATTCCGAACGATTCAACCCCGAAAAGGCGCTGGATCACTTTGAACAATTGTACCAGAAAATCGCAGAAGAAGATGGCCTTAATACCGCTTAGCAGCTATCGAGATGCACCAACAAACGCTGCCTTCTTAATCGCAGAGGAGAAGGTTTCAACTATTGGTAAAAGAAATATCACAGTAGACTTAGCCCGGCTTTTGGCTGCTTATGGTGTTATTGCTTTACATGTTCCTTTCAGCACTTCTGCGGCTGAGGGTTTTAATATTTTGTTTTGGCCGCTGTGTGTGCCCTTCTTTTATGCAATATCATTAACCTATTTTGTTTCCGGCCTTAAGCAAGCATCAATACCTGATATTATTACAAAAACATGGCGAAGAATTTTACTGCCATACCTTTCCTGGACTACAGTTTATGTAAGCCTTCTTTTAGCTAAAAGACTACTATTGGGAGGAGACTCTGGAATTATATTTTGGAGAGTTCTATTTTACGGTGAAAGTGCAGTACAATTATATTTCTTACCAACTTTAGTTCTGTTGCAATCAGTAACCCTCGCTATTTATCTGATTGTTACTCCCAATTCTACGAAACGGACATTGGGCACAACAATCCTTCTCATAGCGCTGGCATATTTGGCCTGGGGCGATTACAATGACTGCTTTGGCGTTGCAGCCACGGGTCAAGTTATTGGAATGACCGCTTTTATTGGTTCAGCCTTTTGGCTTTCACCAAGAATACATACACTTACATTTCGACCAGGATATATAATCACGGCGATCGTGCTGATTGTGTCAGCAGTTTATCTTAATTATCGTGGATACAATCTTTCCGTATTAAATTACCCGTTAATCCTACCTATTGGTGGCCTCGGACTACTGCTTTTAACGCTTTGCATTCCTACCTATACGTTACCAAACTGGTTATCAATTCTTGCATCAACTTCTTTTGGAATCTATTTGAGCCATATACTTTTTTTAGAAGCCTTTGAATTTATCCTAAAAGTAACTCATCATGCTAATCTCGAATACAATTTTGTGGTGAAACTACTGGAAGTCACGTTGATTTTTTTATTGGCAGCAGCGTTAACTTTACTTATCAGAAAGATTCCAATATGTAAGCAACTATTTCTAGGAGAATAAAAAAGAAATCTATGCGAATTCTACACGTAGCCGCCGAAATTGACCCTGAAACGGGTGGTGTATCTCAGGCGGTACGAACAATGATTAATGGCTTGAATAACGTAGGGGTTCACAACGAGGTGGTCAGTGTAGACGCGCCCGATGCGCCCTTCATCCAGACAGATCCGTTTACCATTCATGCCCTCGGACCAAGAAATGGCCAGTGGGGCTATAACAGCAAACTCATTTCGTGGCTCGTTAACAATGCCGCTCATTTCGACGTCATCATTCTTCACGGACTGTGGCTGTATCCGGGCTACGCCCTTCGCCGGGCAATGAAAATTGTCAGAAACAAACAACGAAAAGGAACAGGGCCAACGTTCTTCGTGATGCCCCACGGCATGCTCGATCCGTGGTTTCAGAAGGCGTCGACCCGGAAAATAAAAGCACTGCGCAACTGGGCCTACTGGAAGCTGATCGAACGTGATATCATTGCCGATGCCGATGGATTGCTGTTCACCTGTGAGGCCGAATTACTGCTCGCCCGCGAACCGTTCCGGCCATATAAACCGAAAAAAGAGGCCGTAGTTGGACTCGGTGTCGATGAACCTCCGGTTTATACGCCTGCTATGCGGGAATCGTTCCTGAGAAAGTGCCCTGACGTGGCCGATACGCCATATTTGCTGTTTCTGAGCCGCATCCACGAGAAAAAGGGCATCGATCTGCTGATCGACGCTTATAGCCAGTTGGTCAAAAGGTATTCAGCGCTGGAGGCTGAAGTCTGTGCCGGAGGAAGTACCGCAGCAGGCTTTGAGAAAATGAGCCTGCCCAAACTGGTCATTGCGGGCCCCGGTCTGGAAACACCCTATGGCCAGAAAGTGCAGCAGCAGGTTGCGCAGCAGCAGGCTCTGGCATCACTTGTCTCGTTCCCCGGCATGCTCACCGACGATGCGAAGTGGGGGGCGTTTTACGGATGTGAGGCCTTCGTATTGCCGAGCCACCAAGAGAATTTTGGCATTGCGGTAGTAGAAGCGCTGTCCTGCGGCAGACCCGTGCTGATTTCGGATCAGGTCAATATCTGGCGGGAGATTGAAATGGCGGGTGGTGGCCTGGTTGCGGCCGACACACGGGAAGGAACGGAGCAGATGCTGGACGGCTGGTTGCGACTGTCTGATGATCAGAAGCGGGCGATCGAACAGCAAACCCGAAAATCCTACCAAATGTATTTTGCCGTTGAGCCGGCGGCAAAGAATCTGCTGACGGCAATTGTCTGAACAACTATACTACAACACTTCTTTGCCAAACGAAAAAAAAGAATCAGTGAAAATCTCAATCATACAGGGCGCCTTTTTGCCGGTTCCTCCGGTTCTGGGTGGAGCAGTCGAAAAAATCTGGTATAAACTGGGGCAGGAGTTTGCCGCTCTGGGGCACGAGGTCGTGCATATTGGGCGCTCTCACCCCGATCTACCGAACAAAAATAAATCACATGGTGTCACCTATGTGCGGATTACCGGCTACGATACTCCATCTTCCATTGTCAGATTGAAATGGCGAGATCTGCTTTATTCGGTTCGGGCGGTAAAAGAGATACCGGAAGATACGGACATTGTGATTACTAACACCTTCTGGTCGCCACTTTTGGTGAGTGGACCGCTTCGCAAAAAAGTATGTGTGAGTGTGGAGAGGCTCCCCAAGGGCCAGATGTGGCTGTATAAACAGGCACCACTTCTGCGCGTAAACTCTGGCCCGGTTGCCGATGCGATCCGGCGGGAACTGCCCGTTCAGCAGCACCGGCGAATGGTCATTATTCCCAACCCGCTCCCGTTTCAGGGGTTGCCCCCGGTTCATGTCGATGAGAAAAAGCATGTGTTGCTTTATGTTGGCCGACTTCATCCCGAAAAAGGCCTGGAACTGTTGATAAAAGCGTTCAAAACCCTGAATTCGGGCTGGAAACTCCGCATCGTTGGGCCATCGGACGTAAGCACCGGCGGGGGAGGCCAGCCTTATCTGGAATCGCTCAAACAACTGGCCGGCGACGCCAATGTAGAGTTTACTGGTCCGGTCTTTGACATGAACCTATTGAATGAGTATTATGCTGAAGCGTCCATATTTGTCTATCCCTCCGTGGCCGAAAAAGGCGAAACCTTTGGACTCGCTCCGCTGGAAGCCATGGCTTGGGGATGCGTACCAGTGGTGTCCGACCTGGCCTGTTTCCGCGATTTCATCCATCATGGAGCCAACGGATTAGTGTTCGATCACCGCAGTAACGATGCTGTTGCGCTGCTCAACAAAGCAATCGACGGACTACAAACAGACGCTGAACGGCGGCACAAACTGGCCGAACAGGCGCTTAACGTTCGTCAAAGTCACTCTGTCTCGTACATCGCATCGCAGTTCATCGATGCGTTTGAAGGTATTACGGGAAAACGAAACGTAGATAAACCTATCGCTTTATGAATGTAAATGTCCATGCCCAGGTCAGCCCCTATGAAAGCCCCTGGACAGTTGATCAGCGTATAAAAATGGTTCTGTGGGAGTACGTATGGCTCATATTCTGCTCATGGACTCCTAAACCGGCTAATGCCTGGCGGGTGGCCTGGCTGCGGTTGTTCGGTGCCAAAATATATGGAAATCCTTTTGTTCACCAACGCGCCCGTATTCAGATTCCCTGGAATTTAACCCTGCATGACCGCGCCTGTCTCGGCGACCGGGCCAATGCCTATTCACTAGGGAAAATCGAAATTCATGCGCACGCTACTGTTGCGCAGGAGGCTTATATCTGCACGGGAACCCATGCCTTCGACCGACCTGAAATGAATTTACTTACCGCGCCCATTTCTATTGGTGCCCATGTGTTCGTTGGTGCCCGAGCATTCATTATGCCGGGCGTAACCATTGGCGATTATGCGGTTATTGGCTCCTGTAGTATTGTAACGAAAGATGTTCCACCCTATAAAGTTGCCGTAGGCAACCCGGCCCGCGTGATTAGTACACGCCAAGTTTCAGCATTTGTATAAGCAAGGTGCCGTGCTACTGGTTACTCAGGCAATTGAAATAACTGGTGCAACGCAGCAGGCATACCGGATAAAAAATTAATCGCTTACCTGCTAAATATGATTTAAATTAGCTTGAAATAAGTGATTAGTCAGACTTAAAAAACGGCATCGATAGTTGCTAATAAAATCGGGCTACTTAAAATAATTATACTATTCTAATATAAAATAATTCAACTCTACACTTTTTGAATTATCTAAACTAATCATTTTGCAAACAAACATTAGAATGACGCTAGACTTAACGATTGCCATTCCCGTTCGAAACGAAGAAAAAAACTTACTGAATTGTCTTACGGCAATCGGTCTAGATCTGGCTCAATATATTGTTGTCATAGACTCCGGTAGTACGGACAGAACCCGTGAAATTGCAACTAATTGGGGCGCTGATGTTGTAAATTTTGACTGGAACGGTCAATTTCCAAAAAAGCGGAACTGGTTTCTAAGAAACCACCGACCCAAAACCAAATGGGTCTTGTTTCTTGACGCAGACGAATCGCTGACGGAAGACTTTAAAGCTGAATTGCGAAATACACTTAACGCGAACGAAGACAAAGTAGGTTACTGGCTTCGGTATAGTATTTATTTTATGGGAAAAGAGCTACGAGGTGGTTATTTCCTTCACAAGCTGGCACTTTTTCAGGTTACGGCTGGTGAGTATGAACGAATAGATGAAGACCGCTGGAGTAATTGTGATATGGAAGTTCATGAGCACCCTGTGCTTGATGGTAAAGTCGGAACTATAAAAAGCAAAATCGACCATCAGGACATGCGGGGTATTTCCTATTACGTCAGTAAACATAACGAGTATTCGAGTTGGGAAGCGGCTCGTTTTCTGAAAGCATCTCACAATACAAAAAGCTCCTGGACGTGGATGCAGCGTATAAAGTATGGCCTGATGGGAACACCTTTTATTGGCGTAGCTTACTTTTTTGGTAGCTTCTTTCTGATGGGTGGTTTTCGGGACGGCACACGTGGATTTACGTTCGCTATTCTTAAGATGGGCTATCTAACCCAGATGTATCTTAAAATTCAGGAAATGAAAAATGAGGAGAAAGTAGCCGCAAAGCCAATAGCCAGACAATCGGAAGTGGTATCCTAATGGAATAGTTACCAGTCTCAATACATATCCTTACTTACAAAATTTATATCGATCAGAAAACGAATTAGTTTATGCGTAATCTGTGCGGATTATGTATAAGCCTACTGTTATATAAGATAGATACGATTGAATTAGCCGTAAATGCGTTTTTTATCTCTTACTTACGACCATACTTTTCCCGAGCGCTAAATACCATTGTAGGATCTGTTAGTCAAAAGATACCTGATTGCTCTGCCTGCGACTCAACATCATTGACAGGGCTTCTCTATAAAAACTAGATTCACATGCTAATGACTAAAAATGGCTCCGCACAGGTGGCCCGTGCGGAGCCATTTTTTTTGTAAAAGCCCTGATATAATTGATTAACCTTTCTGCCGCTCAAAACGCCGGTACTGTCATTGAGCTGTCTCCTCAAAACGTTTGTGAGCAGAGACACCAGCCCAATGGTATAGTAGGGTAAGCGGACTTGACTTCTGCTTAATCAGTAGATTATCAGCACAGTAACGATCTTAACTGTAACGATCAAAATGAAAAAATTAAAATTTATAAGTCTATCCGTTCTGTGTATTCTGGTTCTTGCTGAACTTGTTGCACGATATCTTGGCCTTGATCAGTTTCCATTATTTATGGAGAGTAAAGAATTTGAATATATACACAGGCCTAACCAGACAACGAGAATATACGGCAACAATTTCAAAACGAACGAGTACTCTATGCGTAGTGAGCCAATCAACAAAAGTGATACATGCGTTGTATTACTCATTGGTGATTCTGTTTTAAATGGAGGTAATTCTATTGATCAGGATGAACTGGCGTCAACACTCTTGGAAAATAGCCTGAACAAAAAATTAGGTAAAAAAGTTCGGGTTCTGAATATATCTTCTTTCTCGTGGGGACCGGATAATATATACGCCTATTTAAAAAAATACGGGACATTCAATGCTGATTTGATGATTTATGTTTGTGGCAGTGGTGATGCCTACGATAACATGACCTTTGAAAAAATTGTAGGCGTAAGTAGTGTGCATCCTGATAAAAACTACATATTCGGAATCAAAAAACTAGTAGACAAAGGCTATGGTGTAATTAATAATACCTTTAAAAAAATATTTCCCGAAGAAAAATCACCTGAAGTAAAGGAAAAAAATCAAAAATTTAACAGCGGCTTTTCTGATTTAGACAGCCTTGCCCGACGCTTAAATATTCCTTTCCTAATTTATCTTCATCCCGATCTTGACGAAATTAGTAAAAAGCAATATTCTAAAGATGGAAAACTAATAATTGATTTTTATACGACCAGACACCGGAAAGTCATTCGGGAGCTGAACCTGGGAGCGAAGAAAGAGTATTACCTAGATGGAATCCATATCAACGCAGAGGGCCAGTTATTCATTAGTAAAAATTTATACGAACCCATTCTCAACTACATTAAGTGATATAATTTCTCTACCGTCAATTACCGCTTTAGCAGCAAACCACTGATAGATTGTTACGCTACCTACTAATAAATAGTATACATTGTGAAGAAGATAATGGTGTAAATTTACTAGTCTTCGATTGAGATAAATATATCAGTAAAATAATTTTGTATACTTATAGGTCTAGTTATCGTTCAGCCCACTACTGGCGAATTTTTTATTTACGAGCTTATTCGCCATTCGTGTACGATCTCCTGTACCATTAATTGAATATGGATATCAGTCGAATCAGTAAATACTCATGTCATTACTCATTTTACTCATACGGTCAAATTCAAACTATTGGTGCATTGAGCAGAGGAAAAAGAGTGTAGAACGTTTATAATGGCTTTTTAATGGAGGCTAGCTAGCAGTATCCCGATATTAGTGAATCGCTTAAAAGCTTATCGTACTTCAGTACAAAAAAAGATACTTTCATTTGTATCTTGTGAGCGCTTTATCGGTCAACAATTTACATTTGAATTTATGAAACACTTTTCCCTTCTTTTCGGCCTGCTCAAAACAAATCAGCGAGCCGTCGACTCACCCAAAAATTATTTACTAAACTGGTTAGCCTGGTCCTGTGCATTTATCAGTTTTTTACTTCCAAAGCCACTCACGGCTGCTACATTGCCCAATGGTTTTTCAGAAACCAGGCTGGCAACGGGCCTCGATCCAACGAGTATGGATTTCGCCCCCGATGGACGCCTGTTCGTTACTGAAAAACCGGGTCGGGTGCGCATTATTAAAAATGGCAGTCTTTTGCCAACGCCTTTCCTGACTATCTCGGTAAATAATTTCGATGAGCGGGGATTACAAAGCATAGCGTTTGACCCGAATTTCGCCAGTAACCAATTCGTGTACGTATACTACGCAGTTGCAACGGCACCCCTTCATAACCGGGTCAGCCGGTTCAAGGCTGTTGGCGATGTGGCAGACCCGAGCAGTGAAACGATTATTCTCGAGTTAGACAACGTGCAGGCCAGTATCCACAATGGAGGGGCTATGTTTTTCAAAGACGGAAAGCTGTTCATCACAACGGGAGAAGATGCTATCTATGAAAATGCCCAGAACATGAACAATCTTCTGGGGAAAGTGCTGCGGATAAACCCCGACGGAAGCATACCTACCGACAACCCTTTTTACAGCACCAACACCGGCAAAAATCGCGCTATTTGGGCATACGGCCTCCGTCACCCATTCAAAGCGACAGTGCAACCAGGCACGGGCCGTATCTTTATCGGCGATGTTGGGTCGGGCAATTATGAAGAAATCAACGAGGCATTTGCCGGAAAGAATTACGGGTGGCCCGCTGTTGAAGGATACCGGACGAACCAAGTTGTTCCTGCTAATTATCAGGACCCTGTTTACGCCTACGACCACAGTGCGGGCTGTGCAACAACGGGGGGAGCCTTCTACAATCCGTCCACCAATCAGTTTCCCAGTAGTTTTATCGGCAAGTTTTTCTTCGCCGATTACTGCGGTGGGTATATTAAAACGCTGGATTATGCCAACGGAGCAGCAGTCGCGAATTTTATTACGAATATAAATCGCCCTATTTCTGTCAAAGTTGGTCCCGATGGCAGTCTATACTACATAGCCCGTGGTGGTTTGGGTGGTGGTTCCGCTGAAGACAACACGACCAGCAGCGAGGGTGAAGTGTGGCGAGTGCAGTATGTTGGCAATAACGTACCTACGATTTCGGCTCAGCCTAACAACCAGATATCGCCGGTTGGCGGAGCTGTCACCTTTACCGTGGGCGCTTCGGGTACAGGCCTTGCTTACCAGTGGCAACGAAATGGGGTCGATATCAGTGGCGCAACCTCGTCCAGTTACACCCGCTCACCGGTTGCTCAATCTGACAACGGGGTTGTGTTTCGGGTGGTCGTCACTAATTCGTCGGGCAGCGTAACCAGCAATGGAGCCACGCTCACCGTAACGACCAATCAGAATCCCACGACTCAGATTATCACACCTGCCGCCGGCAGCATATACCGAGCGGGGAATACTATATCGTTCAGCGGTTCGGCCACCGACCCCGAAGATGGTAACAATCTGCCCGCCAGTGCCTTCCAATGGCGTATTGAATTTCACCACGACACCCATGATCACCCCGGTCCAACGCCCAACGTATCGGGCGATGGCAAAAGTGGTACTTTCTCCATTCCAACCATAGGCGAAACGTCGTCGAATGTCTGGTATCGACTTTTTCTGACTGTCACCGACTCGCAGGGAGGGTCTGCCACAAAGTTCGTGGATATCAATCCAAAAGTAGTGAACCTGACGATTACGACAAATCCTTCCGGGCTGCAACTCACTGTCGACGGTCAGCCTCATACCGCTCCCTACAGCCAGCCTTACGTAACGGGCGTATCCATTAATCTGTCGGCACCAGCAACACAAACGCTTAATGGCGTAACCTATACGTTTGCAAACTGGGCACCTGCCATTAGTCCTGATGGACAGATTTCCGTCCCTGAAGACAACACAACGTATACCGCTACCTTCACCTCAGCGGGAGGGGGTAACCTGCGTGATCCGGAGAACCCGGCCAACGCCCTGGCGGGGCTCAACTACCAGTATTACCAAGGAGGCTGGGTCAACCTGCCCGACTTCTCGGCGCTCATTCCCAACAAGACCGGTACGGCCAGCACCATCGACCTCTCGCCCCGCAGCCGCGACGAGAACTACGCGCTGCGCTTCGAGGGCTACATCAACGTACCCACCGACGGGCAGTACACCTTCTACACCAGCTCCGACGATGGCAGCAAGCTCTACATCGGCTCCACCCAGGTGGTCGACAACGATGGCTCCCACGGGGACCAGGAACGCTCGGGCACGATCGGACTGAAGGCGGNTCGACCTCTCGCCCCGCAGCCGCGACGAGAACTACGCGCTGCGCTTCGAGGGCTACATCAACGTACCCACCGACGGGCAGTACACCTTCTACACCAGCTCCGACGATGGCAGCAAGCTCTACATCGGCTCCACCCAGGTGGTCGACAACGATGGCTCCCACGGGGACCAGGAACGCTCGGGCACGATCGGACTGAAGGCGGGCAAGCACGCCCTGAGTGTGGTGTTCTTCCAGGGCAGTGGCGGGCAGTCGCTGAGTGCCAGCTATGCCGGTCCGGGCGTGGGCAAGCAGACCATTCCCGCTTCGGCGCTGTTCCGGCTGACGGCCACCCCGCCCCCCCCACCCCCCACCGCCGATGGGGGTACGGGCACGGGTCTGACGGCGGAGTACTTCAACAACCAGACGCTGAGCGCCCCGGTGGTGGTGAGTCGGGTGGATGCGACCATCGACGTGGACTGGGGGGAGGGCTCCCCGGCCAGCGCCGTCAGCGTCGACAACTTCTCGGCCCGCTGGACGGGTCAGGTGGAGGCCCCCGTTACGGGCAACTACACCTTCAGTCTGATTTCGGATGACGGGGTTCGGCTGTGGGTCAACAATGTGCTGCTGATCAACAACTGGACCAACCACGGCCCCACCACCGACACCAGCCCGGGCATTGTTCTGACGGCGGGTCAGAAGTACGACATCAAACTGGAGTACTACGAATTCAACAGCGGAGCGGTGCTCCGCCTGCAGTGGTCGATTCCGGGGCTGGGGCCTCAAATTATTCCCAAGGGCCGGCTCTATCCGACCACCGTCACCCCGCCACCCCCACCGCCCAGCGGCCTGCGCGATCCGGAGAATCCGGCCAACGCTCTGGCGGGGCTCAACTACCAGTATTACCAAGGAGGCTGGGTCAACCTGCCCGACTTCTCGGCGCTCATTCCCAACAAGACCGGTACGGCCAGCACCATCGACCTCTCGCCCCGCAGCCGCGACGAGAACTACGCGCTGCGCTTCGAGGGCTACATCAACGTACCCACCGACGGGCAGTACACCTTCTACACCAGCTCCGACGATGGCAGCAAGCTCTACATCGGCTCCACCCAGGTGGTCGACAACGATGGCTCCCACGGGGACCAGGAACGCTCGGGCACGATCGGACTGAAGGCGGGTCGACCTCTCGCCCCGCAGCCGCGACGAGAACTACGCGCTGCGCTTCGAGGGCTACATCAACGTACCCACCGACGGGCAGTACACCTTCTACACCAGCTCCGACGATGGCAGCAAGCTCTACATCGGCTCCACCCAGGTGGTCGACAACGATGGCTCCCACGGGGACCAGGAACGCTCGGGCACGATCGGACTGAAGGCGGGCAAGCACGCCCTGAGTGTGGTGTTCTTCCAGGGCAGTGGCGGGCAGTCGCTGAGTGCCAGCTATGCCGGTCCGGGCGTGGGCAAGCAGACCATTCCTTCGTCGGCGCTGTTCCGCCTGACGGCCAGCCCCCCGCCCCCCCCGCCCACTGCCGATGGGGGTACGGGCACGGGTCTGACGGCGGAGTACTTCAACAACCAGACGCTGAGCGCCCCGGTGGTGGTGAGTCGGGTGGATGCGACCATCGACGTGGACTGGGGGGAGGGCTCCCCGGCCAGCGCCGTCAGCGTCGACAACTTCTCGGCCCGCTGGACGGGTCAGGTGGAGGCCCCCGTTACGGGCAACTACACTTTCAGTCTGATTTCGGATGACGGGGTTCGGCTGTGGGTCAACAATGTGCTGCTGATCAACAACTGGACCAACCACGGCCCCACCACCGACACCAGCCCGGGCATTGTTCTGACGGCGGGTCAGAAGTACGACATCAAACTGGAGTACTACGAATTCAACAGCGGAGCGGTGCTCCGCCTGCAGTGGTCGATTCCGGGGCTGGGGCCTCAAATTATTCCCAAGGGCCGGCTCTATCCGGCTACCGCTGCCAGCGCGCGACTGGGGTCAGATCAGGCCGAAAGCTACAATGCCGAACCATCTGTTCACGTTTATCCGATACCCGCTATTGACGAACTCCGAATAGATTATGTATCTAAAGCGGCTGGTGATCTATCTCTCCGGTTAGTCAACACAGTTGGGCAATCGGTTTTGCAATTACACAACAAGGTTACGGAAGGTCAGAATTCAATCCGGGTTCCGGTGCGAAACCTAAATCGGGGCATATACATCCTGTATATGAATCAGGGTGACCGCCAGCTTAGACGAAAGATTCTACTTTCCGAATAAATCAATCTTTATAGAACGAAAGAAGCCACTCTGTCAATGGAGTGGCTTCTTTCGTTCTATAAAGATTGTGTTGCTTTTTAAGAAATTCGCTTCGTATCTCTGAGAAAGCTAAACTGTTCTAGTGGTTGATGATAAGTTTACGGCTGATGAGTTGCTCATCTTTGTGAAGCTGCACCAGATATACCCCCGGCGCCAACGCCGAGATGTCCAACTCCGCCCCGTCCCCAACGCTCTGCGCCCGGGTCTGCAACCGGCCCAGCACGTCTACCACCCGAACTTCGCCACCCCCCGTGCCTGACACCCGCACCAGATCAGCGGCCGGGTTGGGATACACCACCACCGACACCTCAACGCCACTCTCCTGGCTGGCCCCCGACCGGCCCCCGCTCAGCCGACTGAAGCGGAACTTCTGATTGTCGCCCCCCAAGTTTGACCACTGTTGCAGTGGGGCTCCGTCGGCCTGCGAATTGCCATCGATATCGAGCACTTTGTTGCTGTGGCGGGCCACGATGTTGAAGTAGCCGCCCCCCACGTCGACCAGTTTGAACTGCTGGTTATTCTGGTTGCTGGCCGTCCACTGGAGCACTTGAGCCCCGTCGTTACTCGAGACCCCGTACACATCGAGGGCTTTACCGGTGCTGAAGGTTTTGATTGAGTAATAGCCGTTGTTAAGGTTAGTGAATAACCATTTCTGGTTATCACCCCCGTTAACCGACCACTGAACGATCCGGCCGCCATCGTCTCGGGAACCGTTATAGAGTTCTAGTGCTTTACCACTGTGTTTGGCAATGATCGTGTAGAGGGCCCCCGACACGACCGGGGAGGTTGACTGACTGCCGCTGGCGGTGAAGTTGGCCGTGTAGGTAGCACTGGCCGAAGGCACCGTCAGGCTCGCCCCCAGGCCCGAACTCCAGCCCGTGAACTCGTAGGCCACCCCGTTGCTGGTCTGGGGGGTGGGCACACTCAGGTTCACCGTGCTGCCGACAAGGAATGTCTGGGAGTAGGGCGTGGTGCGCGTCTGCCCGTTGAGGCTCACCTGCAAGCCCGCCGGACTCGTCACCCAGCTCAGACTCACCGTCTGGACCGGCGCGCTCACCGGCTGGATGGTCGGATTGCAGCTCCCCGTCCCCACTGCCCCGTGGCTGATGTTGTCCAGCGGACTGTCCTTGAGGCCCCCCGAGCTCACCAGTTGCAGGTCGCACACCACCGTGTTGTAGGAGCCCGTGTTGAGGTACAGCCCGTTGGCACAGTTGTTGGCCCGGTTGCTCTCGAAGATGGTCCCCAGCACCGCCGGGATCCGCTCGTCCTGATACACACTCATCTGGTGATACTCCAGGTAGTTGAGGTAGCCCTCGGGGTAGTTGGCATCCACCACGGCCGGCACGTTGGGCTGGCCCGCCGTCAGGCTGTTGCCCCGCATCTCCATACCGATCACGGAGGTGCCGAAGGTGCGCGTCTGCACGTGCTGCACCGCATGCACCCCAATGAATACCCCATTCGTTCGGTCTAAGTTAGCTACCGTATTATTTAGAATTTGGTTATTATACATAGGAATGAACTGCTGACGGCCCGTGTTCTGCTGGAGGGGGGTGAAGTCGATCGAGCCGCTGTTGGTCAGCGTGTTACCCACCACGGCCACTTCGCTCGTGGCGTTGTGGTAGAGGGTGATGCCCCGGCGGTTGCCCTCCAGGGTGTTGCCCTGCAGGAGCCACCGGCGGGCTCCCCAGTTGAAGATCGCATAATTGCTGCCCGCCCCCGGCACCACATCCCACCCCCGGTCCAGGTTCAGCGTGGTCCCGCTGCGGCTGGTGATGCTGCGCCACTGGCCCATGCCCGTCCCGCTGACGATGGCCACGATTGGCTTGCGCTGGAAGCTGCCCCAGTTCTTGCCGTTGTCGGTCAGGCTCGTCGCCCCCGCTGCACTCACCGTCCCCGTCTCCTCATCGACGCGGTCGGTGCCGCCCCCCTCGGCAATGATCGTCTCGCCGTCGTTGGCGTTCTGGGCCGGTCCGTTGATGACCCTGAAGAGGTTGCCCAGCACGGCGATGTTCTCGGTGAAGTTCAGAATCAGCACGTGTTGAAGCAGGTTGGCGGGGTAGCGGGCCGAGCCGTCGCGGTACACCCGGTTCTGCTCGAAGACCCCCTCGTGGGTGTAGTCGAAGTTCAGTCCGTTCACCGCGAAGGTGATGTTGTTGCGGGTCAGGACGAAGTTGGTGCTGGCATTCATGTTGATGGGCCCCCGGTAGCTGCTGTTGTTGTTGACCCCCTGGGTGAAGTCCGAGTTGGCCAGCACCAGCTGGTCGGTGTTGCTGAGCTCCATCCAGTCCCCCCGGTTGAGGTCCAGCCGGACGCGCTGCATGAACACCTGACTGACCTGATTGGCCCGCAGGTTGCCCATGGCGGAGCTGCCGCTGTTGTCGATGTTGAGCAGCGAGAGATCGGCCAGACCCGACAGGCTGGTGCCCGGGGCAAACAGCACGGCCATGTGCGAGCTCTCCAGCTGGTAGCCGTAGCGGAGCACGGTCTGGTCCTTGCCCGCCCCCTGGACCACCACCCGGTTGCGCATGCGCAGGTACTCGAAGTAGTAGTGGCTCAGCTTGTAGTTGCCCGCCGGCAGGTAGACAATGCCGCCCCCGTCGGCGGCCGCCCGGTCGATGGCGGCCTGGATGGCGGGCTGGTCGTTGGCGTTGCCGTCGCCCACCGCCTTGAGGCTGAGCCGGCCGTCGGTCTTCACGTTGTAGACGTTGCCGGTGAAGTTGAGCCGGGCCGCCCAGCCCACGCCGAGCCCGAAATAGTCGCCCCCGGCGGGCACCGCCGTCAGGGACTGGCTGAGCCGGGTCTGTCCGTTGGTTCCGCCCGTGCCGTTGCTCACCAGCAGGGAGTAGGTGGTTCCGGGCTGGAGCCCGGCGGGCATCACCAGGGAGAGTTTGTAGGGGTCGCTCTGGCTGAGGTTGACGGAGGCCTCCAGGGTGACGCCGTTGGCCGTCAGTCGGACCTGTGGGGTGGCGTTTCCCAGCCGCAGGTTCCGGCCGAAGATGCGCAGGGGCCCGCCCGGGCTGATGATGAGTCCGTCGGCGTGGTGAGCCTGGGCCTGGTTGATCCAGACCGCGGGGCTTCGTTGTCCCTGGTCCTCGACCCAGACCTGGTAGAGGTCGGCGGGGGTCTGGGCGGGAATCTGGGCGGCCAGGTGGTTGGCACTCTGGGTCAGGATGGGCAGGGGGGTGGGTGTGTTGGCGTTACCCACGAGCATGAAGGCTTTGGCGGTGGGGGAGAAGTTTCCCTGCAGGCTGATGGCCTGACCGGGCAGGGCGGTGGCGGTGGTGTTAAAGAGCGCCAGCTGTGCCCACACGGGCTGAATACCTAAAAGTAGTAGAAAATTAATGTTGTTACACAGATTATTGACAGAGTATAGCGCTCTTAGATAAAGCCTATTTCGGGCTTTATCATAATAAGTAACGATCTTTGGGTGTGAGTTTACTAATAGATGACTAAAAGTCGAGAAACTACCGGAAGTAGACTCAATAAGAGGTATATATATTGAGTTTCTCGCATTTGGTACTATCTGGTGTTGTCAAAAAATCAATTAACAAGCACACTAGATTTAAAAAAACTGAAAAATAACAACTACTTGCTTTAGTAAGTACTTTTTCATGCAGTTTTGGTGGTTTAATTGAATTTTGTGCAAGTATAAGAAAAACTACCGTTTAATAAAGAAATCAATTTTAAATATCACAGAAAAATACAATTTAAAATCTTTAGAAGCGTATAATTAAGGTAACTTGTAGTCTAAATTATTCAGATGAATGACTATAAATATGAATCTAAACGGACAATTATGCGGACTGTCGCACTAACGCATCACCTTGACATTCAATCGACTTCTGTTGATTACAGGCGTGGTCATCCGCTGGTTTTTAATG
Organism: Spirosoma pollinicola; assembly: GCF_002831565.1. Taxonomy (NCBI): domain Bacteria; kingdom Pseudomonadati; phylum Bacteroidota; class Cytophagia; order Cytophagales; family Cytophagaceae; genus Spirosoma; species Spirosoma pollinicola. The sequence goes on from NZ_CP025096.1 coordinate 8,062,638, forward strand.
CCTATTTATAATTAATCCAACCAACACAAGCATACGGGCCACAGTAGAATAGCCGGTATTCATGTATTAGTTGGATTATACTGCTCCTGAACGAATCGATTCAGGAGATGCAGCGATAGTCTCGTATAGTGTATTTTTACCTATATGTAATTTTGGTCACTTTTAAGGTAAAGCCCATTGGAAAGTCAATTAAGTCAAGTTGATTTACTAATCCGTTTGGAGCGGCATATTTCTATTTGAAAGCTAAACTGTTCTAGTGGTTGATGATAAGTTTACGGCTGATGAGTTGCTCATCTTTGTGAAGCTGCACCAGATATACCCCCGGCGCCAACGCCGAGATGTCCAACTCCGCCCCGTCCCCAACGCTCTGCGCCCGGGTCTGCAACCGGCCCAGCACGTCTACCACCCGAACTTCGCCACCTCCCGTGCCTGACACCCGCACCAGATCAGCGGCCGGGTTGGGATACACCACCACCGACACCTCAACGCCACTCTCCTGGCTGGCCCCCGACCGGCCCCCGCTCAGCCGACTGAAGCGGAACTTCTGATTGTCGCCCCCCGAGTTCGACCACTGTTGCAGCCGGGGGCCGTCGGCCTGCGAGATGCCGGCAATATCGAATACTTTGTTGCTGTGGCGGGCCACGATGTTGAAGTAGCCGCCCCCCACGTCGACCAGTTTGAACTGCTGGTTATACTGCCCGTTAGATGACCATTGAAGAACTGAGGCACCATTATCCATTGATACACCGTAGACATCCAATAATTTGCCGCTTGAAACTGACTTAATCGAGTAATAGCCGTTGTTAAGGTTGGTGAATAACCATTTCTGGTTATCACCCCCGTTAACCGACCACTGAACGATCCGGCCGCCATCGTCTCGGGAACCGTTATAGAGTTCTAGTGCTTTACCACTGTGTTTGGCAATGATCGTGTAGAGGGCCCCCGACACGACCGGGGAGGTTGACTGACTGCCGCTGGCGGTGAAGTTGGCCGTGTAGGTAGCACTGGCCGAAGGCACCGTCAGGCTCGCCCCCAGGCCCGAACTCCAGCCCGTGAACTCGTAGGCCACCCCGTTGCTGGTCTGGGGGGTGGGCACACTCAGGTTCACCGCTAGCTAGCTAGCCCATTTTCGTCACTGTGGGGTTTATGAGCGATGCTGTCATCGGTGAGCAGTACCCCATCGGGTTCCTGAATTTGGCGAATCAGGGGTTTAACGTGTTGCCCCAGCATTCGATTATCACCTTGCAGTCGGTTGAGCAGATCGGTCACTGCATCGTGGCCTACAGCTCCATCCGTCAGCCGTGACAGACCAGTAGCGGTAGTCTGGCCAAAGCTACTGAGTAAGTAGTCGGTATAAAGGTCAAGAGTTGTCTGCATATTCAAAGTTAAACCTGCCGCTCAAAAGGTGGCGTAACATCAGTTAATAGCTGTTGGGCATATGCCCAGATGGACTCAAAACCATGTTGAATAACCTGCTTTTTTTGATAAACTTGATCAAAGCCAACCTCAAATTCTTGCCAGGTACCCCCCTTATTGGATACGTTGGTAGTGGCTCAACTGTGTTGATCAGCAAAAGTAGCCATTGTATAGATAAGCTCTAAAGTATTGATTTTGTCATACTTACGCCATAAGGTTATCCATGCTTTCGCCTGGGATTGACAACTATCAACACAGTTCAGCCACTACCAATGATTCAATAAACGGGTTATCGGTCGGTTTACCAGGCCTGGAAAAATCCAGCGTTACTCCGTTATCATACGCCCACAAGTCCAGCGCCTTCGAAATAAATTCACTCCCGTTATCGACTTGAATCCGTTGGGGTACAGTCAAATCTACAATTTTTAAGTGATTCATCACTGCTACTACGTCTTCTGCTTTTAATGACTGTCCGACGTTAATGGCTATGCACTGACGACTATAATTATCCACTATAGTTAACGCCCGGATTTTTCGCCCATCAAAAAGCTGATCGGCCACAAAATCCATACTCCAGCACTGATGGATACTGGAGAGTTGAGGGCGTTCCATCCGGTGGGCAGCGGCTCGGTTACGACGGGGACGCTTGCTTCTGAGATGCAATCCTTCTTCACAATACACCCTATACACCCTTTTGTGGTTGTCACGCCAGCCTTCCCGGCGCAACAGCACATAAATCCGCTGATAACCGTACCGAACCCTTACTTGGGCAATTTCTTTGATTCGTTTCCGGATCACGGAGTCATCTCGACGACGAGACTTAAACGGCAAGGAAGATCGACGGAACTGAATAACAGAGCAGGCACGACGGGCTGAAACACGATAATTTTCGATTAAACTTGAGGCCAGTTTTCGTTGCTGAACTGGCCTCAAAGCTTTTTTTTGAGCACATCCTGAAGCATTTGTTTGTCTAGGCTAAAGTCGGCCACTAGCTGTTTCAGTTGACGGTTTTCTTCCTCCAACTGGCGTAATCGGTGCAGTTCGGCAACACCCAATCCGCCATACTTCTTCTTCCAATTGTAAAAGGTGGCCTCGCTAATGCCCATTTTGCGGCATACTTCAGCTACGGCTACTCCCGTCTCAGATTGTTTGAGAGCAAAAACGATTTGCGCTTCGGTGAACTTCGTTTTCTTCATGACGATTTGTTTGATTTAAGTTAATCCAAATCGCCCGATTTTCTCTACTTTATACTGGAACGCTTTTCTGGGGGGAGGTCACAGTACAACCCGCCCCCCTTTGCGTTGAATTGTCCGGCATTTTGCCATTGCCTGGAATGCATCTTGTGACCCCTCCGAATCGATCCCTTTAATATTTCGGCGGTGCGTGTGGAAGCCGTAGCGCTTATATTTGTGGGCCTCGTCTAAGAATAAACCATCTACACCTAACTGCGCAAAATGTAAAATATCGTCCTGCTTGCGGTCGGCCTGCGCTTTGCGCCTGACCTCAACGCTCAGTTTTAATTTGTTCAGCGCCTTAATGTGTTTTTTACTGGCGCGTTGGTCTTCTCTGGATGAACTGCCCTGCGCTTCAATTCGGGCAATTTCTTCACTGATCAATTCTTCCTCGGCGGTCGGGTCGGAAGGTATAAATTTCAAGAATGATTGCGGTAAAACAATTCCATCAAATTTATTGGTGGCAATGCGTTGTAGAAACCGTTTTCGATTGGTGGTTTCCAGATCGGATTTCTCCGGTACATAAATTAACGCGGCCGGATACAGCGTTTGCCACGCTCTAGCAAAATCCCTTACCGTTGAATTTTGCACGGCAATAATGACCTTCGACAATCGCCCTAGCCGTATCATTTCCATTGCCGCTGAAATCATGGTAAAGGTCTTACCCGTACCTACTTCATGGGCCAACATGGTATCCTCATCTTTTATCCGTTCAACGCCTTTAAACTGGTGGTTCCGCAAAAAAATGAACGGACTGGCACCGGGATAATGGGCAACCTGTGGCCGGTGGTACGTTTTAAATACGTGGCCGTTAAAACGGTCATTAAACGCTTTTTCTATGCGTTCCACGTAGTTTGTCCGGCAGTAGTCAATAAACAGCTCCTGTAGGACTTCCTGCGCTTGTACGGCCTGTGAAGTGGCTTCAATGTCTTTAACCTCCCGCTTATTACCTTCTGCGTCAAGAATGGTTTTTGTAACCACGACGCTACGTCCATTAAGCGCGGATTCGATCAAATCAGATGCTTTACGCTCTGCCGTTCCCATAGATCGGTTTTTCACCGCGTACGGATTGTTGACTGTAAGATCATATGCACAGGACTGATCGTTATACCGTAAGCGTATATCCAGTTCAAGTTCGTGCTTTATCCACTCCGTAATTAGTTCGGCTGGTAGCCAGACGGAACCTAACTGGAAAGTGATTAATGAGAGCGGAACCGTTGGGGGCATGACAGCTTCCAGGGCAAGAATGTTGGCCTGTAATGCCGGTTTCTGATCCAGCCATAATCTTGCCTGTACTATCTTCTCCCGAATATCCCCTGACAAATACGTGTCACGATCAATCAACTTATCAGTCGCCGGGTGTCGAAAAACCAATCGTTTTGTGATTAATTCATGCTCTACTTCGGAAATTGTTTTGGTTAATTTTGCCGCTATAAAGGCGCTGTCTATGCGTCCGCACTCATAAAGAGAAACCCGTAATGCATCCTCGGCGGTTTCGACCACTGACAAGGGACGGAGCGGATAAACCCGCTCGGTCAGAATAGCCGATTTACTAATGATATCTTTTCCGTCCTTTCCTTTTTCAATCAGTTCAAGGGCCTGAACCATCAAAAATTTAGGGTCGTACCCTTCCAGAAAAGCAATTGAGCGGTTTTTATTAAGCTTACCGAAACAACCCGTAAAGCGGTAATATTCGTTGTTTAATGCCTGCCGCAATGGGTCGGTAACTACGTCGGCTTCTGCGTTCAGTTCCGCACGTAGCAACGCAGAGAAGGCGGCTTTTAAGGTCTCGTACTCGCGGATAATCAGGGATTGAGTAAAACTGCGCCCTTTGATGTTTACGCGTCCTGCATAGCCATTCACCGCCATACGGCCCAATTCACCAAATGGGTTCCGGTTAAGAGGTTTAAAAATGGCTGCTGGCAAAAAGGTTAATGCGCCGTCAAGACGAGTGGTCAATTCGTTGGGATTAGCCAGAAATAACGTTTGGGAATCTCCCCGGTATAAACTTCCTTTTCCTACTTCTTCGGCCAGAAACATTTCACCCAGCATCATTGCAGGCCGCTCGGCAAAATACTCATTTATGATAATCGATTTCGCAATTTCGGTTTCTTCATCGACCGGGGCTATCGTGCGTACGGTCGTTGTTCCGACATATGAAAATTGACTAAACCGGCGTACACTAGCTACGCACTTTTGCATAAATAAAATATCGGTCGTTACTTCTGTACCTGCGTTTTGCTCAAACGCACAACTTGGCAACCGGATAGCCCCTACCAGTTCCATTCCTTCCCGATGCAAGCGTTGGCGAAACTTACGGCTTCCACTATCCAGCGTTCCCGCTGAGGTTATCAGAGCCAGTAATCCCCCTTCCCGAATTAACCGGGCTGAACGGCCAATAAAGTAATTATGAATTGGTAGATCGGATAAATCCCGATTGTGACGGTCGTACACCTTGTAGTTGCCAAAGGGTACATTTCCAATGACTAAATCAATACTTTCAAGCTGAATCTGTACGTCCTCAAACCCGCTCGCGTGGGTTTCAAGTTCAGGATACAGCAACCCTAGAATCTGCGCCGTCAGTGTATCCTTTTCGATAGCCGTTACGCGGCTTTGCTGACGTAAATTGTCCGGCATGGCACCAATAAAATGACCACTACCCGCCGCGGGCTCTACCATGCGCCCTCCGGTAAATCCCATTGAAACAACGGCTTGCCAGATGGCTTTGATAACGGTATGACTGGTGTAATACGCATTTAGCGTTGATTGGGAAGCACGTTCTATTTCTTCATCAGATAACAGTTCCCCTAGTTCCAAACGTGCTTTATAATAGCGTTTACCCCAACGTTCCACCTCGGCGCTCATGGGCGAGAGCTGGGCGGTAGCTTCTCCGTACTCGGCAAAGGCTTCCAGATTCCACACGTTTGCCAGTTCCCCCCAGCCTGAAAACTGAACTAACAGCTTTTTTTCGTCGTCGGTAGCCAGTCGATCTTCCCGCAATAATTGTTTGGCTAACCGGATAGCCGTGACGTTGGCAATTAATTTGGCTTTTTCTCCAAAAGGGGTTAATACAGTATTCTGATTAATTCGGAAATAGGAATGCAGGGGGGGATTGCGTCAAGCAGTCCAGAAGCCGCAAGCGCGGTTGGCTGGGTAAGCTGGCTAACGACCTCTTTAGTCAGGACATCAAACCCAATGGAATCAAAGATGCTCAACTGCTGGTACAAAGATTGTCCAGCCGTCGTTTTTTCTTTACGGAGCGGTTCATTAAAAGGGCGTATTTGTTGCGATTATCTATTAATAAAATACACCTTTATTTTCAAATAATCAATTATAAAATCAAATATGCGAAATCAATTAAACGCTTTTCCCCTTATTCCCTGTTGTGGTGGGAGTGTCTGTCACTAACGGTAATATCTATACGTTTGATAAGATGGTATTGTGTAACCAGGTGTGGTGCAGTAGTTCTTTGCTTAATCCCTGTCGCCTGGCACGTACTATTGTCAGTAGATTCGGTAGCGTTTGAATAAAGCAGCAATGAGCCTGCTACCAGGCTCATTGCTATGATGGGATTCAGGTAATTTCTTACAAGGAATCAACAACGAGTACTTTACCGTTCGAAAGTTTTCCGATGATGTGTAGCAAATTTCGATCAATAAGCCAGGCTTGGGGAAACGCAGTGTAAATATCCGCTTCCCCTACGCAGAAAAAGCCACCCGTAGCTTTCTGGACAACATCAACTTACTCATTGAAGGCCAAATAATAATTACCCTCACCGATCAGTACGGTTGGCATAACCAGTTTATTGTTGTTGTATTGAATACCGTGTTGGTTGGCATCCCTAAGTAGGGAGGCTTGTTGAGTAGTCATAGCGGTCACGATTATTGATTTACTAAAGATAGTAAATTATTAGCGTCAACCGAAGCTAAATCATTAACAGTCAGAGTAATAGAAAAGACTTATCCCCTCTATCCCGTTACTTATACCGGGAAATTGACTTAGTGCCAAATTAATTCATCTGTTTTAAAGTCCGGATGATAGACCGTCCCATTTAGGTCTTGAACGGTGAGCACGATACGGGTTGCACCCTGTTGGATGACTGATGAAACCAGTTGCTGAATTTGTTTTTCCCGCTGTTGAGGCTGGTCCGATGGTTGCTGAAGTGGTGCAACGGCGGTTCTTGTCCTGCCTTTATAGTATTCGTACAAATCCAGTATTTGAGCCTGTGGGTACAAATCGTTAACTGCGTCAAAGTGAACCGTCATGAGTTTAGCCCTGTAAGGTTTATCCTTTTTATACTAGTCTGGGAGTGCATCCTGCATCCTATCAAATATACTACCTATTGGCTTTCACTCAGGATAACTGCTCTATTAATGTTTCGGGGTTTGCCTTGGCTTTGTAGTAGTCCCTTTCTGGTGAAATGTTATTAGCTGTGCTGGCTTTGAGTTGCTTACCGTTGGAATACCCTGTTGATGCGGATTAGCGGCCAGGGGTGGTTTGGGCGGGGGTAGCAGTTGAATATGTCGTGGGTTGGCGACGCTCTGCCGGATGATCTGTTTAGTCGTTTCCCATCGACGTCCATTTAGCATATCAATGGCAGTAGTGGTACGTTCAGCGTCATCAAAAAATGTAATTGCCCGGCGCGTATGCTCAAGTGCTTGTGGGGAAGGGTTAAACTGATTTTGATAGTTAATTAATATTCTCTCAAATGGCATTTTCTGGAGCAACTCGGCTAAATCAACGTAATCCCGACGGGCTCCCCGGTTAGCGGCCGCATGAAGTTTCATGGCCGATGCATCATCGAGACCTATTACTCTCAACCCATTGACCTCAAGCGGGCTGTGCTTCATTGGGTAAGGAAACTTGATCATATCCAGTTTAACACCGTCCAAAAAGCTCCTGATCCCCAGGTCACCCATAGACGTTATATCCAACCGGTCCCCGAAGGTTTTCTCCATAAAGGATTTCATCTTGGGCGCTGTTACATTAAGGGGACTGAAGAGGTCAATGTCAGTGCTCATGCGGTGACCCAGTTGAAGCGTTAGTGCCGTTCCTCCGCACAGGACAAATCCAGCCTCCTTAAGGGTTGGGTTCGCCATTAATTCATGAAGTACGTTGAACGTACTGGTATCCAGGCTCTGATAATGCAGCATCATTTTCTACGCGGGTTAAACACTCCGCATTGTCATTATAAAATGAATTTTCAATAGACAATATAGAAAATATTTATCGTTAAAAATAGCTTATTGCCTAGTAATGAGCTAATTATCTTAGCTCATTACTAGGCTTTCGAATGCTTTCACTACGAGTACGTTCTTAAAAACTGACGAATTGGATAGGTTCTGCGGCTTTTTTGCGGCTGCTCAGGAAAGCAGTTGGCTCAACACTCCACCACAAACTGCAGAAAGAAATGGTAGTCGACTGGAGTTCGGGGGCGTTAAATAATGCCTGTTTAATTCGGTCAATACCAAAATAACGGACTGCCATGGCTCGGTCCTCATGCGTACCATTGTCCATTACCCTTGCTATAATCGTATCCGCATCGACTGGGTTATTGATATCCATCTTTTGAGTATCTAAACCCCAAAAACTACGTTTATTGAATTGCAGAGAAACGGGTTTGGATTCAGTGGAGACATTCATCGTTTTTGTCGTTTAAATCTGATTTGTTGACCGGCAGAGTCCTGTTGTTAAGAAAACCATTAATACCTAAAAATAAGCGAGATAGGTGTCGTAGTCAAGTATTTTAGGCCTGTTTCGACTTAAGGCGTTAACAGGCAGTAATTTAGAATTATGGGTGTGAGGCAGCGGATTGTTGACGTATTCTTCCCATACGTGGCAGGATCGCAGCAGGCGAATCATCTGGACCTCCACGCCAGTCTGATGAATCATTAGGATCTGAATAACCATTATTGCCTAGTATTGGCACCAAAATCGTCAAGGAGCGTTTTATTAGAAACAGACCAACTACTGTCAGGCTAATGTAAAACATGGTTGAATAGATTTCATTTAAGTTTGATGGCTTCAACATCCAGCCGCTGCCCCAAAAAAGCATAAGCCCGATCAAACTGAGAGTGATTCCTTTTCTTAATTTAGTTTTGGCAACGGGTTTACTACTATACTTTAGGTAGACAAAATCTTGTAATAAGATCAGAAACAGAATGAGCAGTTTTATTCGCCAAGTGACGATAAAAAGACTGCTGGCTTCTTCGGTTTCCTCCAGTCTAACAACGATTCTGTCCATAAACTGATGTGGTAAGTTCATCGTCTGTAAGATTCGGTTACCGATCACGTAGTAGTGAAAAATCAACAGGGCATATGGTAACCATTCATAATCACAAAAAGCACTCTCTTTGTCTTGTTCAATGTCCTTTCTCATAAGTGGTCGACTATTTGATGTAAGTTGAGATACCGTTAGATTGAGATCAAATTCATGATAGGTTATTCTGATTGTCGGCGTTTCGAATTAATTCACCGATTTGATTTTGTACTAAATCCATATTTTCCTGAAAACGCAGTTCAATCTGCTCGTCGGTAAGTCCTTCCAATTCTGGATGAGCTGGTAAGATTGTCGATCGACGATTTGCCAGCCAGGGGGTCGATTCTAGAGGGATTTTGGCAATAAACTTTGCTTGTCCTTCTGAACCGGCGAATGAAGGTGATACTCTCCCGGCGAAATACCCGTAAGGCATCGTCCGTAGCATGTCTTCAGTAATCATCCTGGCCTTTTTTGTTCTGGATGCAGACTCATCAGTGCTCCATTCATCTACTTCATTCAGCCGACTGGCCACGCGCGCCGCTGAGGGTCCGAAACAGGCCCCCGTGATAAGGGTGTTAGGTAGATCGAAAATTGCTTTTGCTTCGTGTTTACCATAGTTACGTTCCAGCTGAACTACGTCCTGCATTGTAAAACAGGTAGCTACTTTATTCGAGCGGCCGGTTGCTAACAAATTATCAAGTCCATCGATATAGATCGTAGGCAATTCATCGACGATAAATGCCTTTTTGCCGTCATCCCGCCTGTTAACCTGATGACCAACCTGTCTGGCCAGCAACGCTAAGGAAACACCATAGGCTGAGCTATGCTCCGGATGATTAATTAGGCTTAGAATTTTTGGGGCCTTCGAATCATTAATATCCACCAAGGGCTCCTCGCCAGTCATAATCCAGTACATCTCCGGATTAGCCAGACGAGATAGCCCTACTCGGGTAACAGCCAGTATGCCTTCAATATGGTCAAATGAATCCGTTGAGATACCTTCTTCAAAGCAGTTTCGCAAAGGCTGAATCAAGGGATCTAATTCCGGGAGCGTGTCCAATAAGGCAAATACGGTTTGATAATCCTGAAGCGCAAATTCAATCAGATGGGGTAAACTACAGTAAGAAGTCGATATATTTTTACTTGCCATTTGCGCATCAGTATATCGTTTCAGAAACCACAAACAGGAGGCCAGGTAAGTAATGCTTGACTCGACGAAAAAATCACCTCGTTGCTGTATCCAAACTTTATTCAGATTGCAAAGAATGGAAGCAGCGGCCAGTTGAGCATCTATAATACTCAGTAGCTGATTGCCTGCAAAGGGGTTGCAGCGTACCGAATGGGTAGGTGACATAAAATTAACTGCATGAAACGTAGCGTCTACCCCATATTGTTTTTTGAAGACATGCTGGTTTGTCTGCAGGGTGTGAAAGGCGACTTGACTTAAATAATCGTCCTTATATTCGTAAAGCGAAGTAACAAATCCCTTCTCAATAAACTGCTTGACATAGTTGTGAACAATCGTCTTGGTCTTACCGGATCCGGGGGAACCCAGAACCAGATTTCCCCGGAAAGGATTGAGAACGTTTAACCATTCCTTATATTTGCCAGCATAAAAATCATTGGTTACCAAGGGAATGTTTATGGAATACTCGTTACCCTGAAAGCTGGTAAACTGGGAAAATGCGTGGCCTAAGTGGTCGGAATCATTGAAAATGTTTTCCATAGGTTAGTCTGTTTTTAGTTGAAGTCCTTTGCTTTTTTATGCTTGTTTAGTTGCCACGTAGCGGGTTAAATTAAAGTGGCAGATTAATTGCCGTCTCATCAACAGCTATAGGTTGCCGGGTAGGATTTTGAGCCAGCACCTGCTGAAACTGCGGCGTTTTTTCCATCTTTTCCCGAACTGTCTTACTGAGTGAATTATACAAGGCCCAGTCAAAATTGGTATAAGTCAGGGATTGGAATGAGAGATCGGTTTCAGGGTAAAACTCATCTTCTGGAAAAGCCTCGAGGCTGATAACGATAGGTTGTTTTCCCGTTTCCTGTTTGGTTGTGACTAAACACGGCATACCCAGGATCGATAACACGTCAAATGGGGTGTTATCGTATTCATCCCCAAATTCACGTCCTCTCATGGCGACGATATCTTTGTAGAGGTGAGCATTTTGTTGCAGTGATAAAAGATACTCTTTATGCACCAGAGCGGGCCGGGGTTGATCGCCAATTATTAGCGTTATTGACGGAATTACCCAGGTTAATAAGAGACGAGGCCGGATGGTAGTGACGTTGTTCCAAACGGTTGGTAAACTACCAAGCTCAATAATTCGACGTAGTAAAGCGGGGTGAGCCGCATCAGGTAGTTGCTCCCGAAGTTGGTTCTTTTTGATGATCGTAGTTAAGCTCATGATTGAAACAGATTTACGTAAACCAGGTGGGGTAAATTAATTGGCAAAGGCTTCCAGGTAGTGGTAAAGCCGGCGTCTTGACCAGGGCAGGCGGTCGCCACTGTGGAGGAGCATCATGCCTTTACTGGCCCTGCTTGCACTGATTTTTCTGCCGGCCGGTGGCGATGAATCATGAAACCGTTTAATGTAAATTGGATTAATTAGATGGCCTTTGTTGATGCGCAAAAAATGAGGAAGTATCGCTTCGATTCGCTTCAGCGTACTAGCCAGTATATGCTTTTCTCCATTGGCCAGGTATAACCACGTATAATTACGTTCGCCCTGCAAACGAATGATCTGGTCCGCCTCAATCAGTTCGCGACCATGGTATCCTGCAATCAACAAGTAGGATCCCGTAGAAGTGGATTTACCCTTTTTCATCGTAGTGTAATCATTACTTAACCAATGTCTTTTTATACGCAAAGATATTCTTATAAAATAATTTTCAAATTAATGAGATGAAGTTCAAATCAAATTATAAAAAAAGTCGACGAATTTTTTCATTTATCGACTTTTCAGGCATGTGGGCATGATGACCGGGTCGATAAGAGCAAGTAAGGCAATCGCTGCCGGCCTTTTTCCATAGGCAGTCGGGTTTTAGAGTAAATAGAGATTAGTTTACAAACCGAGTGGCTAGACCTAGCGATCAACCTTTTTTGGCAACTTGTTTTGGTTGGCTCTTGCCTCCTGCCTGCGATTTTTTCCAGGTTTGATAGCTATTTAGTATTGCCTGGCAGTTTTCGCTTGTCAGTTGCTTGATCTGCTCGGTGGTGGTAATTTGATGAGGTAAACGGGCATTGGTCTTACCATCAGTCACGTACTGGCCATGTGGACCCTGACGGACTTCATACTTTCCTACTTTGTGAATCAAATTTTCATGACGTTGCGGGAGCTGCTGGTTTTTCTTTTCCAGTAATTGTACGACCAGGTCCAGCGTAATTTGATCTGGTTCATACTGGCGTGCATCCAGGAATTCCCCTTTATACAGGACGTAAGTACCGTACTTCCCCTTGCCGGTTTTTACGGGTTCTCCATTAAGTTCTCCAACTTCAAGCATCGATGGAGTTCGGACGACGTCGTGCTGAGATGCATCCGCTAACTGCAGCAAATGCTGATGATCCGTATCAAACTCACTCACTACTTGTTTATAAGTAGCTTTTCCACCGGCAACTTCATCCAGACGCTTTTCCATGGAAGCCGTGAACGCGTAATCGACCAGTTTGCTGAAATTAGCTTCCAGATATTCAGTTACCTGATGGCCCACTGAACTCGGGACTAATTTGCTTTGATCACCGCCAACGGTTTGTTGCTCTACTTTTTTTTCCAGTTTATTATTTTCCAGGGTAAAAATAACTGATGGCAACTTTGAGGCTGGGATAGAATCAGTACGCACGTAATCACGAGCCTGAATTGTACCAACAATGCTGGCGTACGTAGATGGGCGCCCAATGTCCCGTTTTTCCAGCTCACGAACCAGACTGGCCTCATCATACCGTTTGGCGGGTTGGCTGTAGGTTTGTCGGCCAATGAGTTTCTGACAGCGTAGTTTATCTCCTTTGGCAATTTTTTTCAGGGATGTTGTTTCTTCTTCCCCTTCTTCATCGGTTTCTTCGTCATAAACGGCTAGGTATCCATTGAACTTTTCCACTTTGGCTACGGCCGTAAATAAATCCTGTGGATCAGCTGAGGTGATGAATATCGTAGTCTGTTCAAACAAGGCCGGTTTCATCTGGGAAGCCATAGCCCGACGATATATCAGTTCGTAAAGCGCCTGTTCATCCGGCGTATCACCAGCTTGTTGATGGTCAAAGTGAGTTGGTCGAATGGCTTCGTGAGCCTCTTGTGCAGCTTGCTTGGCCTTGAAGGTTCTTGCCTCAAAATAGGATGCGCCTAAACGGGTATTCACCTGTTCTTTAATGGCCTCGACGGCTTCCTGCGATAAATTAGGAGAATCCGTACGCATATACGTGATATGCCCTTTGGCAAATAACTCCTGAGCAACCTCCATTACTTTTTTGGCTGACCAGCGTCCCGCTTTCTTACTGAGCTTCCGGATTGCATCCTGTTGCAGGGTGGAGGTGGTAAAAGGTGGACTGGGTTGACGCACCAATGGTTTTACGTCAATGCTGGCCACGGAATACGTTTTCTGTACGGAGGCTTTTAAGTACGAAACAATAGCTTCTTCCGTCAGAAACGGTTGATGGTAGGTTGCCTTGATCCCTTCACCATTTGGTGTCAGGAATTCCCCCTTAAGTCTGAAATCCGATTTTGATTTAAAAGCTTCGATGGTTCGCTCGCGTTCCACAACTAAACGCAGGGCTACCGATTGGACCCGGCCAGCACTTAGCCGGTTGCCTAGCTTGCGGCTCATGAGTGGTGAAATCTCGTAGCCTGTCAACCGATCTATTGCCCGGCGCCCCTCCTGGGCACTTACCAGTTTCATATCCAGTACCCGCGGGTTTGAAACAGCTGCTGCAATCGCTTTTTCGGTGACTTCGTCGAAGGTCACCCGCTTGGTCTGGGAAATCGGAATACCGAGGATTTGAGCTAAGTGGAATGATATAGACTCTCCTTCCCGGTCCAAATCCGTTGCCAGATAACAGTTGGCAATCCCGACCTGCTGAGCCAGGCCTTTGATGTCCTTAACGATCTTCAGTTTATCAGGATGCAGCTCATAGCTCAGGCCATATCCCTGGTCCCGATGGACGCCCAATGATTTGAGGGGCAGATCCCGAAAGTGACCCACCGAAGCGACGACTTTCCAAACGCCAGCTCCGTAGAGTTTGTCGAGAATGGAACTGATCTTTTTACATTTATTCGGCGATTCAACAATTAGCAGTTTTTTCACGGGCACGGTTAGTTACAGGTTCGAAAAAGCAATGTGTACATCAGTAAAGATGTTGATGGCCGGTCGGCCAGCCGGATTGTAGCCATCGGCTTGATCCCCCCGCCAAGTTGAACGAGCTGGTCGGCGTTTATCAACGCTCGGGGTAAGTGTAGCAGCTGCTGCTGATCATAAACGGGTGGGGGCGTACCCCCCTGTCCCAAGCGGTAAAAGGACAGCGGCATGGGCGCCAGCAAATCCGAGCTGTTTTTTTGTTTATGCATGACTAAACGATAGTAGTGATTGCCTGCTGATTAGTCAGCGGGCAAAAAAACGCGTGAGAAACTGGGTAAGAAAAAGGGTTAGTCCGATAAAAGCCCCCCGTCCGTAGAGACCCCATTCATAGCGCTGGCCCGTGGGCGAAGTACCCAGCCAGAAATTGACCAACAGGAAAGCCAGTAGTAAAGCAGCCGACAAACATTTTAACAGATCACTCATTCGGCTACCAGTCCATTGTACTGCAGACAGTCGGCCGGCAATTTGAGAAAACCAAAATCTACCAACGAGAAGCAAAACACCAATGAGCATAAATTGCGCCCATAGTGGAAGATTCATCAGTTCATGTCCCGTTTGATATAATGTTCTTAGCATAGTATTTAATGAGTTACGGTTAAGTAGTCCTGGGGAAATCGCCATGACAGTTGTTCCCATTCTTCGACATGCTGGCCAGCTTTAGCGGAAAGCTTAAATTCGTGAGCCAGATGTGAGCCAAGTTGCTTGACAAATATTGGTATGCCAGCCGCTTCCAACTGATCACGTAGTGAAATCAACCATTCAAGTTGACACCTTCGATAGCGAAAATCTTTTTTTCCTGGCTGTCTGGTTTTATAGCCTGACTCGCCCCCCAGTATGGCCCAGTCGAAGGGTAACCGTTTGGAAGAAGCGGAGGTTGAGGGCTGAAGGAACGGGTTCAGATCGATCGGACCTAAAAGCGGTTCAAACGAAATGACTTTGTATTTAGCCCGAATATTTATCAACTCTGGGATTCGCAAGTCGGCGGCTTTCTGATCCTCCACTGAGGTTCCTATAATCACGTGGGAATAGCCGTTTGGATGATCCTTTGTACTCCAGTTTTGGGGTAAACGATTCATCACGCGCTCAGGATATTTGGTTAGAATCAAGTATAATAGCTTAGAGGTTTGCTCCAGTATGGGATATACCTCCTCACGCCAGGCATCCGCATAAGGAATGAAGAAGTCACTCATCGAATTCATGAATACGATTCGATCTTTTACCGGTTCATTGCCTTGTAATTGCCGGTTCCAGCGGTAGGGCGACTTCCAGACATCTTCACTGCTTCGACTGACAAGTGTAGGATCCTGTCCCCAGCGGTTGGCATGCCGGAACATATAGCACCGGGCGCAACCCCGGCTTTTCATCTCGCAACCTTTCCAGGGATTAAACGAATGTTTGGCCCAACCGATTAATGTGTTTGCACCCATTAGATTAAATAAAATTTATATTAAAAAACTATAATTTAAATCAATATAGCCCAAAAAAAAGTCCGCCCACTCGTTGAACGGGTTTTCCGGCCTGGACATACTAAGCAGGAGCAGTCAACCTAAACCTGAACCGTCGAAGAGGGAGGGTACACCAGTGAAAATGCTTTTCTGAATGTTTCCTGCTTGTAATGCCGCATTAGTTCATCCGGCGTTGTAAATTGATAGGTGGTGGGTATCTGAAGTAGTTTTTCAGCCAGATAATCCAAATCACAACTCATTACCAGACCAATATCCATCCCATTTTCGAGTATGACCCCGCAGTAGTCGATCCCGTTCTCCTGAACCGATTCATAAACAAGCCCTTCCGTACCTGGTGAAATGTGGTAGATTGGTTCTGTAAATCGAAGTAATGCACCCAGTCTGAATGTACCCGACTTGGTAAAGGGTACATATGGTTTGATGACGAGTTCCATATAATGTTTAACGTAATATCGATCTACAGTCTGCAAAAAAAACTAATTTACTTTTCATTGTAAATAAGTCTTATAAACTAACACTCAGCTTATCATTCATTGCCAAACCCACCTATAATCAGAACTCAATATCGGGAGATTGTTCGTCTCCACATTCCGAATCATCCAGCAGGTTTTCACCAAGGGGTAAGAAATCAGTACACGCTTCTATAAAGCCTAAAAACTCAATCTCATCCTCCAACTGATCAATTCGTCGAAGCGGAACTCGCAGCTCTCCGGTCTCTGAAATGTTAAGCCAGAGGGCTGGTCCAAAGTAGACTTCACCAGTAGGTACGTAACGCCAGGCCGCTGGCAGTAAATCGGTTTCCAAGGCTTCCGCGTTCATCATGGCGGCATCCAAAAATGGCTGCTTGGCATATATGCCCACGTGCCGACACCCCAGTTGATGAGCCAGGTAAGCGTAACTATCCGAACGTTTTATTTGATCGATCGTTTCGGAATAGGGGTCGATCTTAATGAAGTATTCTTCCATAAGTTCAGAGGACTTTTCAGCCAGTTATCAGTTAATAGTCATGTCTAGTTGTTAATGGTTAAATATACACGTCTATTTTCAATAAATTAATATTTAAATCGAATACAAGATAATAATCATAGGTCTTTTCCCCCTTAGTCCGCGCTAGCTAGGTTGCAACCACTTCTTGGTAGCTTAATGAGACTTGGTATTCCGGCAAGAGCGATAGTTCAACCTGTAACAGTAACAGGGCCTGTTGTAAGAAAACAACTTCATAGTTATTAAGATGGCCACTCTGGTTCAGTGCCTTTAACCGGTCAGGCAGGTCGGTCAATGTTTTTTGAACAAACAAACTGGTTAAGCCGGAAAGGCTCGGAATAGCTGCCGGAATTGTCAATGAATACGATATGGCTGCCGCTTGAAGTGGATTTGCGTTCGATTGTACGATCGGGTTCATACGGGTATATGCGTTAAAGCCGTAAAATTTTTGAACTACAGTGTGCGCTAGGGTTTAAGTTTAGTTTTCCGTCGGCTACCCTCACCAGCTGAGCGATCGGGCATTGGCTGCGTTATCGATTTGGGTATTGCAGGTTTAACCGGAGTGGGTAAACTGGGTACACCTGGCTGGTTTCGTTGCGGCTGAACTAGGACGGGTTGATGATTTAGTGTGGGGGCGGATTGTTTCTGGCTCAGTAAACGGGCTTGTTTTTCTTTTAAATCATCGTTCCAGTCTTTATTCATTGAGCGTTTTATTTCGATTGACGCTCCGGACTGACGTAATTCTTTCGTCAGGTTTTCAGCGCGGATAAGCAGTGGCCGTTGATTGGGGAAATCAGCACGTATTTGTGTAATGTCATCCCGGCTGGTAATAGTGGACAAAGTGGCCTGGTCACCTTCATTATGTAAACGACGGTTCAGTACGTCCCCGATGCGCAGTTTGATTTGCTCAACTGGTGGCGTTGGGCTTGTTGGCAATTCGGGTTTCACTTCAACGTAGAGCGTATTTCGAAATTTACTGCTCCCGATTGCCACAGAGATTCCCGTTACCGGTTGCTGCGGCATATGAAGCTTACTCATCATATTAATGTTATGACGAATGCCCGCCGGGTCATTATCATTACTAAGAATAAGCTTTTCCGGCTGGAGTTTATTAATTAACTTTTGAATCGTAAGCGGTTGGGTTGCGGATGCATTTCCACACGTGGCAATATAAACGCGGTCAAACTCATTTTTGGGCGGATGCAACTGATGATAGGAAAGCGCATTGATCGGGCTTTCCAGAATAACTATCTCTTTTGGTTTTACAGCCGGATTGATGTTAGATACCCAGATACCATCCTGTTTCTCGCCGACCATACTATTCCAGTCGGTGTTCCGGGTGCTGATGGCAATGATTCCCTTCTCGTTTTCTAGGGGAAATACCGTATTGGTTCCTGATATACCCGCTTTGGTATCATTGAATGGTTTGTTTAAAATTTTGCCCGCAAACTCGGGTGCCTCAATGGTCGCTCTATCGATTTTACGCTCATTTTCCAGATAGGACGTGTCCGTCAAAGGCTTTAGATTGAAATATTTTACGAGCGACTCGCTGCCCTGTTCAAGTTGTTTGAACCGGTGGGGTTGAATGACTTCATGTTTGGTAAAATACACATTTCCCAGCCGGTCACTTAATTTTTTATGCAGCTCGTCCCAGCCGGATCGAGTACTCAAATCAAGATTATAGTGCCGGCTAGCCAGGTTTATGATATTTCCCTTATCATAATTATCCTTAGGATTGGTGTAAAAGTACTCGCCCGATGCTGAGTTTCTTCGAACGATGATGGTTTGCCCAGTGGCTGGATTATCCAGTACTGGAACATTGCGGGTTGAGTGTTTTTTATCATAGGCATAACCAAGATCCTCCGCAAACGTGGCCAGGTTTATATCGGATTTATAGCGCCGAATTAATTCATCATCAGCCGCTTTTTTCTGTTCTACCTGTTCGCGATTTAGGGGTCTAGATGAGATGCTAGTTGAATCAGCCATACGTATTTACAATAAGAAAAGGGTGGTACAATTTCCCCTAGCACGTTTTAGGTTAGCGACGAAGTTTGACTTTTGACTTTTTGACGTCTGGCTTTGGTTTGTCACCAGTATCCGTTTGGGTATTGGCAGTAACGTTCGAATGGCGAGTTGATGAGGATGACTCTTTAGATTGGGAAGCTGGCGTCAGCTTCTGGTTCGAGGGCTGGGGGGCTGGTGAGCTTACCGACTGGACTTGAGATGGCAGGCTAGCCAGTGGTAGATTATTTTGCTGGGTCTGAATCTTATTGTATTTGAACCCACTTTTGGCCGCCGATAGGCGGGTATACGCTGAGAATTTTGTTCCCTTATAGTCCATGTTATCTAACCGTAAAGCTTTCCCCTCCAGTAGCATCAATTTCTGAATTGGGGTTAATTTTTTACCCAGGATTTCATCCGGCATTCTAAACGTATCGATGTTAAGGAGCCTCAACCGCTTGGTTTCCTGATCGACACCAATCAAAGCCTTCAAGGGTTGCCCCCCATTCGGATCAATGAGTTGAGCGGTACGGCCCATATCACCGTACTTATGTAAATACTGTTTATCCTGTTCGGTGAAGGTATGCCCCAGGTATGTCTTACCCAGGATTAGTTCCGCTCGTACATCCATCTGATGGATTCTAGGACCTTTATCCGGCGTATTGAGTATTACCAGTTTAGCGGTTGATCCATCGTTAAGTATCACTACATCGGTTTGCTTTCCAGCCAGCAGTTTTTCCAGTTGTTGGGCCGTTTGCGGGTCAACTGAATTATTAATTACCTGAAACTTATCGCAGATCATATTTTTAAATAAATCCATCTGATAGCGTTTGCCAACGATGGAATTCAGATTTACCCGATCGACGGCGTAGTCGACCAATGGGCCCGGTGTACGAGTGGCGCTCATGTGGCTGTTATGGATTGGTATACACGAAGGGAGTGGTTATGGAATCGACTATAATTTTGGACCTTTTTTCTTTTTAGGTGTGTCCTGCTTTTGAACAGCCGTGCCATTGACCATCGTCTGGGTTTCTTTTTTTCCAGCCTGCTGCCCTTTCGTGGGATTAGTTATCGTAAGCGAAGGACTATTGGTTGATTTATCCACTGTAATGCGCTGTTGACCATTTTTAGCCGCTACACTAACAGCTTGCTTGGTATCGGCATCTTTGCCTGCTCCCGCCGGCTGGACTTGCTTTTTTGATTGCTTGGCTGGAGTCGCCTGCTCAGGCTTAAGGTTGGGATCTACCTTCTTTCTGGTTTTAGGGCTGGCCTGCTTTACGTCTTTTTGATTTGCCGCTTTAATTTTTTCGTCCTGTTCATTGACGCGTTTAAAGGCAAAGCTTCGTTTATTGACGTTAATCTGCACATCGGCCGTAAAGGGCTTTTGATCATCGCCAACCATATTGCGGACGCGTACCACCTGGTGATTACGCAGGGCCTCGCGTTGATCTGGGCTGAGTTCTACTCCCAGCAGCTTGGTTGGGGGCGTAAACCGTTCCTGTCTCATCACCGTCAGGGATTTGTTGGCCGGGTCCACACCAATAAACGCCTGATAGGGTTCCTGGGTAATCTTGTCTTTCAGTGTGACGACACGTCCCATTTCGCCATTCTTCAACAAATTCTCCTGATCCTGTTTGGAGAATACATGGCCCTGATAGCTGACTGGCAGTTTCAGCTCCTGCCGTTCCGGTGAGAGGTATACGACTGGCCCTTTACCGGGGACTTCAGCAATGTAGAGTCGACCTGAAACCGGCGTTTCAGCGCCTTGTTCATCACGCCGACTCAGTTGCAGCGTTTCAGTCCGCCGTCCATTCAACAGGTTATCAAGATTACCCGATTTTTCCAGGCTTTCCCGAGTAACTCCGTTCCTCTCCATCTGATCTTTAATCTGATTCCAGTCATACCTTGTAGCGGTTGGAATTTCCATACTTGTTTGTGATTGAGATTGATTATGTACACCTAAAAGTTTTTCAATGATTTCCTGCATCATCTGGTGGTTGTGGAGCATATTAGCTACCATCCCTCCATCGAACGTTTTCAGTGAGAGCAGTTTAGACACAATACCGTCTTCCCGTTGCGTTTCACGACGCGTAAGTTCATCAGCACTCTGGACAAGCTGTTCCTGCTCGCGGAGGCCATCCGGATTATGAATAATGGCAACCAGCTCATATTTACCATCCGGGGCTAAATGCTCGCGCAAGGGGCTGTCCATCACGGACTCGTGGACGTCCCACAGGTAATTGGTGATTTTGGCGATGATATCCGGGTTTTTTGATGAATCCAGCGCTTCTACCGTATGCTGCAGTTCCTCCCGTTTCAAACCGGCATCGTACAACGCCTTGAAAATTTCCTCATTGGACAAATACCCGTCATTGCGTAAAAACTGCCGTATCTCTTCGGCTTCAGGAGGTAGCAACAACTCGTACAGGGTCGCTTCAATCTGTTCGTATACCTTCAAAGCCTCGGTATCCGATCCGCCTGGTTGATTTAAGGGAGTCTCGTGAGATACCGGATTAAAGCGAAATTCAACAGTCTGTCCATACTTTGAGTCCGCATCCGACAACTGGTCAGCACGCTCGGTAGCACCAACAGTAAACCCAATGGGTTGATAACTGGGTTGGACAACTTCTTCCCTTTGAGGAGCCTGCGAACTAATAACTTCAGAAGTTGGCTGGGCTTTAGTCCCTGAATCGATCTCATTTTTTACGGGTTGGCCAGGTTGTCCAAGGTCGGTACTTACTGGAGGGACGGAGTTTTGGGCATTCTTATATTGGCTTTCAACAAGGCGCTTCGTGTCAAGATCATTTATTAGAATATCGGCAAATTCGGGCGTAGAGAAACTTGTATTTCCTTTTAAATATCTAGAAACTATTTCATTAACTAAGGGCGTCCTATGCTCGGGCAACAGCTTCCTACCGTTTTCTTTGTACGCTTTATACACTGGTGCCGGGACGATACCCTTCGCAGCAAATTGCTTCAAATCATGACTGTTTAACTGATAGTGCCTATTTTGGGTATCAGGATTATTAGTTGAAGTAGATTCCATACGGGTTTTTTTAAGTTTTCCCTTGACCTGACAATATTATTATGTAATATTAAAATTAATATTATTTATACTGTATTTGAAATGAAAAATATTTTTCGATTTATTATTTCAATAGCATTGACCGGCGCTTTCCACTCAGCCGCTGGTCAGGTCATGTTCAGTAGACCCGTGCGCCAATCTATCCAGCTTGGGGACTCAGATAGTCTAATGACTGGTCGAGCGACTAAGCCTACTCAATCCGATAAAGCCTCTTTTGTGGTGACCTTTATGGGCCAATCGATATACCCAGTCACGGAAAAAGCAGCCATGCCACCAGTGACGGCACCATCTCATTTTAAAGCCGTCAACATCAAAAGTCTGAGCCAATCAGACTCTTTGGTAGTCCTGTTACTGGAGGATTCACTAAGTAAAATCCGGACTCAATTGCGAAACTTCACAACCCCTAAATCACTGTCGCCCGACAACTTATTACGGACCATCCCATCGATCTTACCCATTCGTATTCGCTCCTGGTCAGATTATAGAGTTAGTAGTGGTTTTGGGCTTCGGTACCATCCCGTGCGGGGCACTGTTCATAATCACGCCGGGATAGATTTACCCCAAGCAAAGTATTCACCGGTTTATGCTACTGCGGATGGTATTGTCGACAGGGTGGTTTGGCAACCGGATGGCATGGGTTTAGCCATCTATATTAAACATGCCTCTGGCTACTTAACGGGCTATGGCCATTTAGAAGACCATTCGGTTCTTGTGGGTGAGTCGATCACTCGGGGGCAGGTTATTGGCCATATCGGAGAAACAGGCATGACGACAGGGCCCCACTTACATTACAGTGTACTTTGGGGAAATGAACCGGTTGATCCAACTGAATATTGTTTTCTCTTAATGAAGAGGTTACAGGCAGCTACGCTGACAACAACTCCCCTCACTCAGCAACGGAAATATGTAGGGAAAGTACGCCTGGCTAGTACGGGCTTCAAACCCAAAAACGCTCCCAGAAGCCTAATTAAGGCCGAGTTTATCGAACCTCTAAAACCAGTAACCATGCCGCGCTCTTCCAGCTTAATGGCCTTGGGTTTGGGCAAACGAATCCTAACCGTTGGACGGTAATAACCAGATATTAAAACGTAGCCCCCAATATGGATTTAGTCTATTTGGGGGCTTTATCTTCTTACTAGGATAAGTTTACTCCTGAGTCGTATTGGATTCAGCTTGTGGCATAAGGCCATCACGTTGCAACATGTTGAACATGTCCAGAATGATTTTGTTCCGCCTGCGCTCGACGGCTGAGGACACTCGTTTTGTTTTTCTTGATTCCATCTCATAAGGAGTAAACCCGGAATTGTCTTCGGCAAAGAACCATTCCGGGTTCATCTTATAATTTTTCATGTAATGGACGAACAGGAGCAAAAATGAATTCAACGAAATGTCACAATCTTTCTCAGAGCGATAAACTAGATTTTGACTCATGCCAATCGTATCGGCCATCTCAACCTGACTCATTCCGGATGCTTCCCGAATCAGTTCAAATCGCTTAGCAAATTGGGATTTCCATTTCACAACTTCCGAATCTTTTTTCTTTTTCATGTAAGTAATGGTTCGTGTTAAGTATGATTTTGGTCAACCAGCGAGAAGCTCGTCAATCATTTAAATTAATGGGACAGCGTCTGGCCATAGCACAGATATTTCAGGTTTTTGTAGCTGCCGGTTCAGCATCGTATTGATACCCATCAGGCATTCACCGGCTCCTGAATACTGTCCATAAGATAGTTGGGATTGGCCGTTACCAAACCCCGTAATAAATGACTATCAGGTCCAGTTCGTATAACCCCTAGTTGCTCGGCTATGATGTTTCGAACATCTTGCTTCACCTGCTTATACTGGTTGTCCACCATGAGGCGTATTTGCTGATCTGAAAACTGTTGGTAATGTGGCAACGGAGGTATTTGGGGCAGCTGCTTCAGTTCTTTTTCCATTGTTTTACTAATGACAATCTTAGCGTGGAACATTTTCTGTTTTACTTCCTGATCTACATTGTCAGCTATGGCACCAGCAAAACGGCCTTGTGATAGATTGCTGAGTTTGGATTCAGGTATCACTGAATCCATTTGCGTCGATAAATTGGTTGTTGTTTCTTTATCAGTGATATTAAAACTTTGACGCTGTTGCACATTTTTCCCAAAACTGCTGCTTAGGTTTTTAGCGGTTTCTCCTTTTACCTGACCGGTAAAAATATTACCAATCGTTGTGAATATGGCATTGGCAACCTCTCTTCCATAGTCACGGATCAATTGACTCAAATCCTGAAGACCTAGCACAACAGCTACCTTGTTACTCCGACCGGTCGCTATCAAATTATCAAGCCCACGTAATAAGACTGTAGGCAATTCATCAATGATGAAGCCGCATTTGATACGGTCTTTTTTGTTAATAAGCTTAATAAGTCTAGACGCATATAGGCCTAATGCTGCGCCATATACCGATTGTCGGTCAGGGTTATTGCCAACGCATAAAATTTTTGGATCGTTTGGGTCATTGATATCCAGTGAAAAATCGTTCCCAGTCATTACCCAGTATAAGGTCGGTGATGCCATTCGGGAAAGGGGGATACGAGCCGAAGCAATCTGCCCTTCCAGCTGTTCTTTGGCATCGTTCTTTAAGGCACTGAAAAAAGGTTCGATGACCAGATCAAGTTCTGGCTCTGCCTTCATGATAGGAAAAATTTCATCATATTGATTGCAGGCAAATTCAATTACATGCGGCAGCGTACAGTAATTGATATGATCGGTTACTCTTGGCTCATTTCGCTGTTCTTCGGATAGTGTGTCCAGGTATTCTTCAACCTTGCGATCATTGTACCGTTTTAGATACCAGATACACGCTGTCAGAAAGCTAATGGGGGATTCTACAAAAAATTCACCCGATTTTTGTATCCAGACTTTATTGAGATTTAACAGGATGGCAGAACTGGCTTCCTGGGCATCGATGATATCAGTCATCAATTCAGGCAGTAACGGATTACAGCGGTGAGACCGTCGGGGATCGTCAAAATTAATAATGTAGAACTGTGGTATTTTACCGTACAGTTTTTGGTATACGTCTTTATTCTTCTGAAGATAGAAATAAGCTATTCTGGATAAGTCTGGAAACTTGAAGTCATAGATAAATAAACAGAATCCTTTCTCGATCATCTGGCGAATGTAATTATTGACCACCGCATAGCTTTTCCCGGACCCTGGCGTGCCAAGCACCATTGTCGCCCGAAAAGCATTAACGACGTTAATCCACCCCTGATGAACCTTCTGTTTATAGGTAAATAAGGTAGGAATATTGATTGAATATTCATTCTCAATCAACTCCGTTTCCTGCATGAAACTTTCATTAACTTCATTGAATGCATCATTGCCAATGGTAATAGGTATGATGCTTGTTGCTTTGGAACCTGCTTTCATAAGTAACAGATACCCCCCAAACGTAGTCACCGTATAAAGAATATTGACGGTGTCGACGTTTAGTTGTCGCATGTCCAGTAAGAGGGAATTGCCAAAGTAAAAAAACAACCCAGCTAAGGCCAGGTAATAGACTTCACTCCAGGTAGCTCCAATGTCTTTCTTAGACTTATTACCGAAACAGTAGAGAATCAGTATAGCCAGTGCAGCGAGTTTACTGGCCCAGGTATTGTTAAATAAATGCGTTAGATCATTAAGTGAGCGGATAAAATTGGTTAAAATCGATAACGGAATTCCCAGCTTAGTAAAGACATTGTGGCAGAATACGTAGAGATGAAATAAAAGAATAGCAAACCCAATGTAGAGGATCGTGTTTAAGATCCCCCGGTAGTCTTTGTCATGTTCTGTTTGGCTCATAGCAGTTATAAATTTAGAATGTCCATGAGTACGGAACCTGATGCCCTTTAGTTACACAGAATAAGCTAATTTTTAAATTTTTACCGATGAAAACGCTAAAATACATTTTTGCATGGCAAAAATTAGCTTCCATAACGGTAAATTTTTAACTCTTCATCCGGCTATGGAAGCTTGGCCCTGGAATGAAGGTGAAAAATTCGACCGTATTTAGAAAAAGTCATCAAGCACCGTAATCGGCAAACAATTTATAATTCATTTTTTCAAACGGATAAAAGTGTTATCAAATGGTTAAGTTGATCACCAGTCAGGCACGTATATTTCGTTGATTTTTAAGCTTACCGCCTTGGTCTGAGCTTACGAAGGGGTTGTCCTACCCGCTGTTTCTTCCGCATTTGTGACGTATCCGTACCCTCTGCCAGTGCCTCAAGCAGGCCTCCCGGCTGATCTTGAGCTGGAACCGGCATCACTGGTTGATTCGGCACCGCATCAGTTTTATTCACTTTATTCTCCTGGAAGGGACCGTAGGAGTTGGATAGATAATCCAGGACTTTTTCGGGCTGCGAAACCAACGGCGCTAATGAGGGTACTTTATGAACTAATTGATATAGTATATAGTCAACCCGTTTGTTATTTTTTTGATCCAGCGCCTGAGCCAGATTAATCATCGCTTTTCCCCGCTCAGTGGTCAGGCCCGTAAGTCGACGATCGGTTTGCAACAGGGCTTCCATACGGTGGTCTGCATGGGCTCCGGCGGACCGGTGTGATTCCAGGAGCTTCACCAGACTTTCCGGCACTGGATGGTAGAACTCAGGATCCGTTAAGTAGTGACCCATTCTGTAGCCTTCCTTGGTTAACGCAATGACCATTCCGCGCTGATAAAGCCAGTCCACTTTTCTTTCCACTGCCAGGGGAGCATCTTTAAGCAAACTCTCGGCTGTATGCTCATTTAATAATCGACTGGCCCGCTCCCACTGTTCATCAGACAACAAAATTTTCGCTCGCTCACCCATTATATTTCGGAAGCTGGGTTTCTCAACTCGTTTCTCTTTATCAACTTTTGATTTTGTTAGGTTTTTACCCAAGACAATTTGTTCATACAGAGCCCGTTCATGACGCGGAAATTCCTGAGTTGGCAAAGCGATGGATCTGATCTGATCGGGTGGAGCCCCTTTTATAAGCGACTGGGTATCCGTTTCGGAAAGAGGAGTTCGAAACGTTTTGTGTTGATGGTGAACCAATTCCAGTTCACCCCTGGCATTCCGGTGGATATCCAGATAGAACGCTTTCAGGGCTTTTTGTCGATCCGGACCACTCAGCGGAGCCTGATTAATCATCGTCAGAAACCCTTGACTTGTCAGGGCAAAATGGTCCTGATCTCGTTTGATGATCGAGTCGAGTCGGTTCAGTCGATTTTGCTGGAAGGCTTGTACCAGATGAATAGCGTCCATGGGCTCTATCTGGTGGGGAGGGCTAGTCAGCAATTGGACCAATCGAGTGATGGGAAATTCCGCTGGCTTTTGTAACAGGGCACTCTCATAGAAATAACCGTTGCGACCTCGAAACTGAAAATAATCTTTCCATAACGCATCCTGTAAGGCTTTGGCTGTGGAATCAGATTCCGATCGATTAATTCCCTGGTTCGTTTGTTGCGGAGAACGCATGGAGGTTGGTGCCGCTGGTTTAAGTAACTGCTCGCGTAGTTTGGCAATGACCTCCGCATTCGGTAGGGAGTTTCCTCCTACCGACTCGGGCAACTGGCGTCGGAGGCGCTCCAGACGGGATTGATTGCCGGTGTCTGCGCTCTGAGCCGCCTGAACTAATAACCGTCCATTTACGGTATGAAGACCTGCTGCCAATTGAGCGTACTCGTTGGGCAGACCTTCGACTTCCAGTTGATGCCCGTAAATAGATGGTAGTTGCGTAAACGTTGCTGGATTTGTTTGGCTGAACCCTGCCCGGAAACCCTGCTCATTCTTTTCCACGATGATGCCACGATCCAGGAGCTGCTCGGCTAAGCTTCGATCCGAATGCTGGCAATGGCCCATGACCTGCTGCAGGTAATTCTTGTTGAGGACCGTGCTGATCGACTCATAGAGTGGACGAGGTAAACAGCCTTTGAGCAAGGATCCGTTAACCTCGTAAAACGAAGCTGATTCCGGGAGTTGGCCACTGGCCGCTGCCAAAAATACCTCCCGATCGGCTTTGCCCAGCGTGGCGGGGAAAGCCACGGCTCGGCTGCCTCCTGTTAGAAGCGCCTGCGTTTGGTCGGCCGTTATACTTAATTTCAACGCGGAGTTATGCCGATGAACCAGCTGCGTCTGCCCTTCCTCGTTGCTTTCTGTTCGCAGGTTTACCGATTCCAGAAAGTTTATCCGGCTTTGGGCAGTAATGGGCATCTGGGTGGCCAGTTTTAAGTAAATCCCACCTGTTTGCAAAAAGTAACTCTCCTCCTTACTTTTTATCTCCGCAAGTTGACTTTGTTTGTACTGCTCGAATAAACGCACGGCGGTTTGGGCGTGGCCCCGCTCGGTGCCTTCCTGCTGGAGCTTTTCGACCAGCACTTCGAAAGGAAACCGCTCGATGGTTTGACTCTCGAAATACTGGCCAGCCTCTTTGCGATAGGTCTGATAATGACGTCCGACCTGTTTACGAAGATTAATTGCCTCTTTTTCGGAAAGGGTCTTTGCCGCATGGCTTTTTTGGGCAACTGGTTTCGGTTCGTTCACCGTATGCTTAACCGATTGAGGGGGTAATGGCTGAGCTAATTTTATTTGGCTCGTTTCAACAAAGGCTCCCAGCAAATGCTTCCTGCTCAGGCGCGAGTCTAGTTCAGATTCGCCATAGACTGTTCGCCGGTGGTGGTCGACATACATAAATTCTTTTCCCGTATCCAGTACTTGAATGCCGGCTGAACGCAACTGATTTTTATAATCGACTTCACTCACTTTCTGGTACCCTTTTAGTGCTTTTTGTACGTTCTGAAGTAGGTACGGTATGGCCTGTTCGATTCGCTTTTGGCCGTGTTTGAACCGGTTGTTCAATCGCTCCTGGGTGGGGGCAAAACTGTAGCTCGATGCTTTGATCGCGGGACTGATGGCATCGTCCCCATTGGTCAATTGAAAACTGATTCCCTGATAAGGTTTTCCTGATTTGGATTCCCCCTTAAGTTGATTGAGTTGAATATTATAGGTAGACAAAAATTGAGTGAACGTATCGGTGCAAGAAAAGCTGTAATCCGTAAAAGCAGTACAAACAATAGAACCGATCGCTTTTTTGGTTTCCCCTTCTCCATATGAAAGCATCTGTTCGGGTAATGACGTCGTCATCAGTTGCTGTTTTCCCTGTTCTTCGGCTTTGACTAACTGATACTTTATTTCCATCTCTTTTCGGATGGCATTGGAGCGGGGCCGGTTATTAGAATCCGATATTTTCTTACCATCTATATCGACTGAAACCGACACGATATGGATGTGCGGATGATGAGTGTCTTCATGGCGGTAAATTAACATGGGTTGATTACCATACCCCATTTTTTGCATATACTCCTCCCCCATCCTTTTTAGCTGTTCATCATCCAATTTCTCCGACGGATGAAAGGCAACTGATATATGCAATGTTGGACTTGACACGCGTTGATTAAAACCGGCGTATGTTTCTAGCATGGCTATTTTTGATCGCATGCTTAATTCATCCGGATTATCTTTTGGATAGTTACTAACCCCAATTAAATGAGCCTGTCCGTTGGACACTTTTTCTTCATTATATCGAACGGCACCAGCCGGCTTTTTGCCCGTATTAATTCTGACTATCATTCGCTTTCAAACCGTTTATTTTATCTATTTAGCCGTTCCACTTTGCTCTCTGGTTAACTCATCCAACAAGCTGGTTAACCGTTGCATCAAGGGAGCCAACTGTTTGATTATATCGTTGGTCTCCTGCACTTCCTTTTTTAACTCAGCGGCCACAAACAAGCTATTAATTCGTTTGACTACCTGGTTATGCAAGGTGTTTACTGATCGTATGTCCTGCCGGATTTGCGTTAGTTGAATGATGATCGTGTTGATATAGGTAGGGTCTTTACTAGGCGTACTCGGTAGGGTAGCAGAGGTTTCCAAGGCAAAAATTACCTCCTTGGCGAAGACACTAAACGACTTTGTTTGACCCGCAGTGTAGATTTTGTGAATCCGGTTTAACCGGATTTGTTCGGCTTCGGTGGTTGCGATGCACTTTATTTTATCAATCTTTTCATCAGCCACCTTGCTGGGTCTACCGCCTTTATTTCGTTTTTTTTGCTGATCAGCGTTTGAAGTTTCTGATTTGGTGACCATATTTTTTCCTGCTTTGTCGCCTTTACCTGCTTTTTCTCGAATGAATTCTTCCTACAGCGATGTGTTAACTCGCTGAATTGACTCGAAAAAGCCCGGATGCGTTAGCGTAGGGCTTTTTTCGCTGGAGACCCCGTAGGGCAAGACCGTTTTCTTAGGAGCAAAACGAAGGCGATAGCCGGAGTTTTGTTAATAAGAAAACATATCTTGCTCTCTTCTCACGAAGAGGATTTCTGGCGAAGATAGGCGACTTTTGAAATAAAATATAGTTTATATAAATAAAATATACATTTAGCCTTTTGAGCTTATTTAGTTAACCCGGTTAGTAATAGCTATAAGTACTAGCACCATTATAATTCAGTCTTATCAAGTGGCCGACTGGTGACTGGCAAGTATACATCGAGTATGTAATGTCAACACAAAATACCCTATCTTTCACTTCAATAACTCATTAATAAACAGATATTTATAATAATAATCAATAGTACCTGCGGTATCACGGGTAAGCGGGTATACTGGACAACGGTACTTAGGGTTTACAGGACTACGGGTAGACGGGTATACAGGACCGCAGGTTTACAGGACTACGGGTAGACGGGTAGACGGGATATAAGGTTAACGGGTGAGCGGGTTATAAGTATGAAAGGTAGACGGGTAAACGGTACTGCGGGTATACAGGACTGCAGTACTGCGGGTAAGCAGGTAGTTAACTGATTGATTATATGACTTTTATACTATCAGCTAATTTTATAAGAATAAATAGATGAAATTTTATATCAGTTTAATTAGGTTTTGTTTTTCACAATTTCAATATATTTGTCAAATCACTATTTAAATTTCATTTAACTATGAAACAAACAAAAGTAATTGCCTTCTCCTCTCAGAAGGGAGGAGCTGGCAAAACAACCCTAACTCAATTAGTGGCAACCTATCTCTTCTCTCAACAGGTCAAGGTGCTCGTCATTGATGCTGACTTTCCCCAGCACAGTTTTTCACGAAGTCGGCAACGTGATTTATTGCCCTCAATAACCAGTGCGGATTTACTAGCATCTATGGCCGAACTAGGGATTGTTCCTTATCCAATTGAAATCATGACGATGGATGATTTAATTCGCGTGTTGCCGCATATTAGAACCTCAACTAATCTCGATGTAATTTTTCTGGATTTACCAGGCACGCTCAACGTCGATAATTTTGCGTTACTGGCCAAGCAAATTGATCAGGTTGTTATTCCATTTGAACTGGAGTTTAAATCGTTTGTGGCCGGCATGGATACTATAGATTTTTATCAACTCCATAATTCAGCGATGCCAATTAGTGCTATCTGGACTAAGCTTAAAACGCCCCACAAAATTAAAGTTAAAGAGAAGCTCGAAGCTGCTATAAAGGAAAAAGGGATATACGTTTTTGAGTCGGTCTTAAGAGAAGCGGGAAGTTCAATTGCCGAGCAAATATCCACCATCTTTCCTCTAAAAAACGTTGCCCAACCTATTGTGGATGAACTGATGAATAAAGCCCCTAACCATGCGGTAATTAATTCAATCCATACGGCAACCCAACCCGTTCCCTAAGGCCATTTAATCACAACAACTTATGGCAGGTAATCGAAAAAACGCCTTAGATGACTTGGCTGCAGGATTCATGTCGACTCGCCCGCCGGCTTTTGACAAATTTCTCCAGCAGCCTACTATCACCTTGCCTACTGAGACAATTTCCGATGGCCAGCAACGGGAAAGCAGTATGGATGAAACGCCCGATAGGTTTGAGCAGGTTCAGGAAGAGACTCGAGTTGAATCCGAGAAGCCAGGGAATGATCACTCAATTATTCATCCTGTTCTTGCAAAACCAGTAGAATCGGTCAAATCAATTAGTGGTAAGCAGACGGAAGGGATTGCCATCTCGAAAAAGCCTGCTTCCACAACCGCTAAACCAAAAAAGCTGGCTGGACCTTATGAAGAAGGCTTTTTAGCCAAAACTGATCAGCATCCATTCAATCCAGGGGATCAACGAATCTATCTTAAAAAAGCGCATGCCAAAATACTGAGTCGATTGGTCCTGTACTGTGAACATACAGATCGTCGGATTAACCTTCAGGCAATAGTCGATAATATTTTGCATCATCATTTTGAGCAGTATGCCTCGGACATCAAGCAAATTGACCAGCAGCTATTGAGCCTGTTAACCCAACAAATCAACGATTAACGCCCTACTGCTATGTTAATAGCCTACCTGTTATTTATAATTGGCGTGATTTGGTTAGCCCAGATTTTGCTAAAAAATCGTCTGGAATTTACTCTGCCTAAAGTACGGTGGCAGTCCGGTCCCACTTCTGGTGATCCGGCTAAAGCAGACCAGCTAATACCTGTCGCCCAGCCAGTCGAGGAAGTATCATTATTGGGTAAGTCAAGAACGGTGTTTGATGTGTCTCAACCTGTCAAAAGTATTGCCCCTCCCCCAGTGGAAAGCCAAGGTATTCAGGAACATGAACTTCTGGAAAATCCCGACGCCTCAACTAAAAACTCCTCGACAACCGAATTCACCCAGTTCGGGGATGAGCCGGGTGAGCGAGCGGGCGATCAGCCAGATTATTCTTTTAATCCTGATGCTACAGAATCGGACCCTGACTCAACCGAACCAGAAGATGGAGACCAGGATGTTGATGATAAATTGATAAACGGGTCAGAAGGAGTCGTACTCAACACGTTTAGTGATCAACTCAATTCGTATCCTGAAGGGGAGTCATTAACGCAACCCAATGAATTTGTGATTCCGCTTGATTTACCGACAGAGGGAGATAACGGAATAGAGCAAGTTTCGCTGGACGAGTTAATAGACGAAGAAACGGCCGCAACCGACGTGCCGCTTGATAAGTACTTTTCTCAGCTCCAAACCGTGGAATCGATACTAGATGATATCCGAAGACAAGTAAGACGAAAACAGTCTAGACAATCAGTTGAAGAATTATGTACTCAATTCACTGCCGTTCTTGGATACTATGGCATGATCAACGATAAAAACGTAGTTACCCGGTTAAACAACGTCCTGAAACCCGAGCAGCCCAGTGATTACGCCCATTTATTCATGCAGGTGCAGCGTGAGAGTATGGGCCTGGAGGAGGAGGAAGGCGAAGTGACCGATATGGTCGATGAAGCTGCGTACGTTTAGTGTACTAGATTGACCTACTTGTTTTCGAAAGTTTAAAAAAGTTTTTTTGTGTGTTCATTTTAATTTGTAATTTAGTTCGTCAAAATAAATTTTCAACAACAATCAATTTCTATTTTCATGAAAAAATCAGTTTTCCTTAGCAAAAACGGTCGTGTTTTAGCGGCTACTTTGGCACTCGTGTTGGTGACTGTTTTGCAAACGTATGCCTCTGGAACCGTGAGTTCTGCTTTAACTGGAGCGGATACGGAGATCCGGGCCTCTTTTGCGCCTGTTTCCAAGATTATGCTCGCTGTTATGGCTATTGTAGCTGTTGTTGGCGCCATTGCCGTGTACGGTAAATGGTCGAATGGTGATCCAGATACCCGTAAATCTGCGGCTAGCTGGTTTGGCGCGCTCATCTTTGCTGGCCTAGTCCTGTTAGTTATCAAAGCAGTTTTCGGCGTAGCTTAATTTTTTGAGCGGTCGAAATGAATTTTAAATTAATTAATCAAAATTCATTTTCAGCACATGCATACCAACTGGCACCGCTACACTCCGTCGCTTTTGCTACTAGCCTTACTACTGATCATCGCCCTACCCGCTGTGGCGGGTGGGGCTGATGTTTCAAGCGCCACGTTACAAGTTTCGGACGTCTATAAAAAATTCAAGCCTATAGGCATGTGGGTAGCGGGGATTTGTGCCGTCATCGGCGCAACTGAGGTATTCTCGAAGTTCTCGCATGGAGATCATGATGCAAAACGCTCATTGATCATTTGGTCAAGCGCCGTTTTTATTACTGCACTTTTTCCTTCGGTACTTGATGTTATTTACCGTCCTCATTCATCGTCTGAACTGGCTTTTGAATTAGGCACTTCGAATACAGCAATCCGAAACGGGTGGTCCCATATGACCAAAATCATGTTTACCTTTTTTGGCATTTACGCCTGTTTGGGAGCAATCGCCGTCTATTCACGGTGGCAGGCCGGCGATCCTGATACACAACGGTTAGCGCTTTACTGGATTGGTTCTCTGTTTTTTGGGGGCCTTGTTTTAGGAATTTTAGAATCAGGAATTTTTGGTACCCTCTGAGTAGATCATGTACAAAGTTAACAAGGGCGTTGATCGTCCTCCGGAAGTGATGGGCATCCGGGGTATGCAGTATTTAACAATCCTCGGGGCGGGGGCCGTCATCATGATTATTTTGACGGCCATTATCTGCGGTATTTCGGGCCTTACTCCTATGTACGGTTTTGGTATTTATTTGACCCTGGTCATGGTTTTGTACACGAAACTGGTTGGCTTATCGAAAAAGCACGGTGAACGAGGATACAAAAAAAATCAGGCTCACAAACGGATGCCGACACTAATTACTGCGCGCGATTCGTCGGTTTACAAGGCTTTACGCCAATCGACGAAGAAATAAGGATGTCCTCGGTTTGACATCGCTTCAATGAAATCTCAAATGCAATATGGTGTTTAAAGCAACAGACTTACTAAAAGTCTTTCCAATTAAATCCGTTTACCACGATTGTTTAATATCTGGGTACGGCGATATCACTGTCGTATATAAGGTATCGTTACCGGAAATTTATACGTTGACTGGCAATGTACAAATGCACGGCCGGGACCGGTTGGAAAGCGGGGAGTTTAAGGATCTGATTCAGAGTTGGGAAAAGGCGATTAGCGTCTTACCGGATAATGTGATTATTCACAAACAAGATTGGTATACGGAGGAAAAGTATAAGCCAGATTATTCGGTTGATAATTATCTTGATCAGGCGGGACAGCTACATTTTAACGAGCGCCCTTTTTTGTACCACAATTGCTTCGTCAATATTACCAAAACACATCCAAACCGAAAGGATATCTCCTCCCTCCAGACTACGCTTGCCACGGGAAAGATTCTCCCCAGAACAATTACGGATCGAAAGGTTCTAAACGAGTTTTTTTCTAGTCTGGAGCAGTTTGTTTCCATTTTAGAGTCAACTCGCAAGATCAAGCTAACCCGGCTGCGTGACGACGACCTCTGCGGTGAAACGGGCAAACCCGGATTGCTGGAACGCTACATGGGTTTAGAAATGCGCGATCCGGTTGTTCCTCTCTGCGATCTTATGCGCGATCCGGAATTGTCATTAGGCAATAAGTCTATTCAGTTTTATGGACTAACTGACGTGGATGATATGCCCGAACAAGTGTATACATTCTCTAAAGTTGATGCACTTTCTACCGAAAATTCAGCGGTTTCCGTATGTTTTGCTTATCCGGTAAATCTAATGCTGAAAGTTAATCATGTGTATAATCAGTACATCTTCAAAGAGAACAAGCATGATATACTGCCGAAACTAGAGCAGCGGATGACCCAGATGACGGCATTGTCATCCTTCTCAAAAAACAATGAATCGAATGCTCGTCAGATTACCCAGTATTTGGAATACCAAGCTGATACGGGCTACCCACCCGTTCGAACGCATTTTAATGTAATGGTCTGGACCAATGACCGGTCGTCGATGCACGCGATCCGGAATTTAACAACCTCTGCAATCGCTAAAATGGGTATTCGTCCCCGTGAGAGTTCGGCGGTTGAAGGAATGAGTTTATTCTGGGCAGCCATTCCTGGCAATGCTGCGGACCTGCCATCGGAGGAGAAATTTCAAACGTTTATTCCCCAGGCTTGCTGCATGCTGAATCAGGAGTCGTTGAACACTGATTCTCTTTCGGAGAAAGGAATACGCCTATGTGAACGGGTGTATGGCAAACCAATTATTGTAGATCTTTCAGATTTACCAATGGATAAGGGGATCATCACCAACAGGAATAAATTCGTGATTGGCCCTAGTGGCTCCGGCAAATCATTCCTG
The DNA here is from genome assembly GCF_002831565.1 of Spirosoma pollinicola. Taxonomy (NCBI): domain Bacteria; kingdom Pseudomonadati; phylum Bacteroidota; class Cytophagia; order Cytophagales; family Cytophagaceae; genus Spirosoma; species Spirosoma pollinicola. Next base: position 8,098,578 of record NZ_CP025096.1, read on the forward strand.
ACAAACCATTTGGTTCGTTCTTATTTAATGATGGACTCCCATGTTGTCATTGTCGACGTAGGAAATAGTTACCTGGGATTATGCCAGATGATGAAGGGGAAGTACTTGACTTACTCACGGGAAAAACCCATTCATTTTAATCCTTTTTACATTGATGGACGACGGTACCCTGAGGAGGAGAAAATTGAAGCCATAAAGGGGCTCATCACTACGCTGTGGAAAAAAGAGAACGACCCCATATCTATGGCGGAACAGACACTAATCGGGGAATGTGTCTTCAGTTATTTCCGACTGCTCGACGCAGATCATAACATAGAGCCTTGTTTCAATACTTTCTTCGAACACATCAATACCGGTTTCAAAAAAATTCTGGATGATAAGAAGGTCAACTTACGAAATTTTGATTTTGACTCTTTTCGGTTATGTCTGGAACCGTATTACATGGGTGGGGAATATTATTATCTGCTCAACTCGAAAACAAATCTTGATCTGACTAACGATCGGTTTGTGGTCTTCGAATTGGATAATATCAAAGATAACAAGGTCCTTATGCCCATAATCACGATTATCATTATGGATACCTACATCACCAAGCTTCGTACACTGGAGGGTATTCGTAAAATAATGCTAATCGAAGAGGCATGGAAAGCGATTATGCGGCCCAACATGGCTGAGTATATTCTGTACCTCTATAAAACGGTACGGAAACATTTTGGCGAAGCCTGGCTCGTGACCCAGGAGGTCGATGATCTAACCTCATCGCCCATCATCAAGGATACCATTATTAATAATGCGCCCACCAAGATACTGATGGACATGCGGGAATATGCCAATAAGTTCGATAAGGTGCAGGAATTTTTATCGCTGACGCCTAAGCAAAAGAACCTGGCACTTTCCATTAATCGGGATAATCGGCCCGGTCCTATATATAAGGAATTTGCGGTTTTTCAGGGTGATCATTGTGCAGTCTATGGACTAGAAGCTTCTGCAGCCGAAAAGTACGCCTTCACCACCGAACAAACGCAAAAAAAGAAAATCACCGATCGCGTGCTTGTTAACGGTGGAGACTGGGATTCAGCTATTCGTCAGCAAGTGGCTATGGACAAAGATTCACTTTAGTAATCTTAATCAGCTTATATCATGAACGTAATTAGTAAACGCTTCTTTTCGCTGGCAGCGGGATTGGCTATTCTTCTGGCTCCCGGAACAATACTGGCCCAATCCTTGCCGAATCAGTTGACCCCAACTGGTGGAGGCTCTTCCCTGCAGTCCGAAATTGAATCCATTTTAGGGGAGTCAGAACAGGATATCATGCAGGGCATTAAAGATGCTATTATCAATATGGCTATCGGTGCAGTGGCTGATGCCTTAGGCGTATCGCCCGTCAAATCAGTAGAAAAGCTGAAGGACATGCTAAAGGATGCTCACTCAAAACTGCAGAAAATAAATTATCAGCAGTACAAGGTTGGTTACGAAGAGAAACGGGCGGCTACTACGCTGTCAAACGGGTTTGTTGATTACTACAATAATTTAAACCTGAAAGGGGATCTCGACAAGCTGGTTAAGGTGAAGCAGGGTGTCAATAAAGTCGTGCAAAGTCGACTCTTTACCGCTAGTGAACAGTCCGTAATGAGTCAAACGCTGAGTGAACTGGCAAAGACGGATGACATCGTTGATGACGTAAAGACAGCCTGTAACTTATCGAATTCGGGGGAAGTGTGGATGTCCGATGCCGAGCGTGCGAATGTGCTCGACGGCGCTAAGGAAGAAATTTCGGACCGCTTAAAAACGCTCATGGCCGTCAGATCTCAGATCGTGAATGCGTATGCCTACCGGGTGCGGCAATTAGCCCATAATACCACCCTGGGCAATCTATACGATAAGAATACAACGCTCAACCGTACGATCGGTATTGCACCTAAAAGCTATTAATACTACTTCGTCGTAACCTAACATTCGTATGAAAGCGAACATAAAGACAACACTGGTCTGCCTATTGGTAACAGGGTTAAGTGGACCACCCCTCTGCCGGGCGCAAAATACTAACATTCCCGCTCCCAATACACTCTACAATACGTCGACGGGTACAGGCTGGGTCACCCGTGAAATTGACAATCTGTTAAAAGCCGGTCCTGGAGAAATGATGGCTGGCATTAGCGGGTACGATCTAAACGTAGGCGATTTAATCAGTGAATACGTAGAGAAAGAAATCCGTAAAGCCATTGCCGAAGCGGTGGGTGAAGCGCTGGTTTATGCCCCGGTGGGGGTACCGGTGACGATGGAATTGTACGATGCCTTTATCTCCGAGAAAAACAACGAATTGGCGGAAGAGATTGACAAGGTCAAGCGCTTGATGAAGGACGCGATGTCACGTAACATCAAGTCCAAGTATCAGGAGTACGCAGTGCAGTACGAAAAATTCGCTTCCAAAGCTCGTCAGGGTGAGGCCATTAAAAACAGCATTCGAAATGCGGGTCTGAAACAGGATATTACCACCCTGTTCGGCGACTTCGCCAAGGTGACAGGTGTATACTACTACCCTTCCTCGAATCAGAAAATTTTTGAACAGGGTGTCGATCCTTCCCTAACGTTTGCGATGACGGCGGCTGCTATCGACTTGAACAATGGGGATGCGCTGAGGTCAAAACAAGCCTTGTCGTCAGCGGAGTTTGACCCCTCCGACCGGACGTCGACCGAACTGGTAGCGATGACTCCCTACGAACGGATGAAGTTACGTCAACAGGTGTCAAAAGAAGTGATGAAGCGCAAGCGGGCCTTGATGGCCATCGTCGCGAGCTCTAACGCAAACATGAAGTACAAGTTCAGAAAGCTGAATCAGAAAAGCTATTCCCAGCAGATCTCCCTACCCTCCACTAAACTTTAACCAGAGCCTATTACTCGTATGGATTCAATGGAGAAAGCGTTAGCTGCCGTACTCGAATCAATGGCCGATGATTACTCAACGTTTATTGATTTAGGGCAGGCTATTGGCGGTCTTGGATCGCTTTTATACATTTTCTACCGGGTGTGGGCGCATTTGGCCCGGAACGAAAAGGTCGACATATATGGTCTGATGCGGCCATTTGCCATGGGGCTTTGCCTGCTATTCTACGGTAATATTGCCGGCTCCATCGTTACCCTGTCGGGTTACCTTAATGAAGGAACCAAGCCCCTGGTTACCTCCAAATCTGCCCTGGTCCAACAACTTAACGATCAAAAAGACCAGGCCTTGGAACAAAAGAAAAAGGATATCATCAATGTCAACCCGGATCTGAATGGTGATGGTGAGTTGACTATGTACGAGAAGTTGATGGATTATTTACCGGCGGGTTCGATAAGTGTGTATGCTTCAAATGCAATATCCTATGCTATCCAGAAATACTTTGATGAGTTTCTCTTAACGCTGGGAGAACTGGCTTATAACGTGGCGTCATTAACGATTAAATTTCTGATGACGTTTTTTTTACTGGTTCTCCTCATCATGGGACCTATTACGTTTGGCTTAGCCTGCTTCGAATGGTTTTACGGGGGGCTGGCGGCCTGGATTAGTCGGGTGATCCACTTACTGCTTTGGATACCAATTATCAACGTACTGGGCGGCATTCTGGAAGAAATTCACATTGTCATGCTTAAAGCGGACATCGTTCAGATTGTCAACACCCCTAAGGATTCATTCTCGTCTTCCGACTTCGGCCTGATCGTTTTCTACATCATCGGTACTGTAGCCTACTTTATGGTACCCAAAGTAGCTTCCTGGGTGATTGAATCGGCGGGGGCTGATTCAGCCGTGAAAAGTCTGGCAGGCGGTGGTCAGGCAATGGGTGCAGGTACTGGCGCCGTAGTTGGCGCGGCCACCGGTGGCGTGTCCGGCGTCGCCAGAGTGGGTTCATCCATACCATCTCCGGTTAGTTCCATTTAACTTTTTTAACGCTTTAATCAATCATTTTCATTATGGAAGCACCAAACTTTAAGTCCCTCAAGGATATAGACACCAGCTTTAGCCTGATGCGTTTATTTATGCTTGTGGTTATTATCGGTTGTCTGGGATTTTCCTCAGCTATCAGTTTCTGGGCGTTTGATGCCGTTGAGAAATCCCGGCAAAAGGTTTACGTGATGGATGGGGGCAAAAGCATTATGCTGGCCATGGCTCAGGAACACAATATGAACCGTCCCGCTGAAGCTCGTGATCACATCCGCGTGTTTATGAAAGCTTTCTTTGAACTGGAGCCCGACGAAAACCAAATCAAAAATAGCATTAAAGAGGCTTCTTACTTGGGGGACGAATCCGTCGGGCGGCTGTATAAAGACTTGTCCGAGAAGGGCTATTACCAAAACCTGATTCAGGGTAATGTGCATCAGAAAGTCGAAATTGACAAGAACAACATTATAGTAGACTTCACGCAGAGCCCATATAAGTTTCGGGCTAAAGGCCGGGAAATTCTAATTCGGGAAACGACAATAACCGTTCGAAATCTGGTCGTTGAAGGCTACCTGATTGATGTTGCGCGGACCGATAACAATCCCCACGGATTTCAGATCGAACGGTTTCTGCCGGTTGATAACACGGACATCGAAACGGTTAACCGAAATAACCAGAGCACTTACTAATGAAATTACACCTGCGCAATCCGGTTCATCAATTGGCTCTCATTCGGCGGTACAGCCTGATTCAATTCACGCGCTGGATAAGAGTGTGGGAAAAACGACCGCTGACCCAGCGCAAACGAGAGGTCTTGCTGCTCTTTGGCAGTTTGTTTTTGGTCTTGTTGGCGAATTTAAGTCAACAGTTAAAGCCTTCTCCAGCGTCAGCTAAAGAGTACTCCCCAGCCCGGCCAGCGGACTCTACCGCGCACCACCAGCTTTATATGAACGAATTACATACTCACAAATTAACGCCTACCCGCTAAGTCCCTATGGATACGCAAGAAAAAAAATCAATCAAGGATTTGTTCCAGGACAAGAAATTCCTGATGAGCCTTCCGGTGCTTTTGATTGTTACCAGTCTGTTTCTGTGGTACGTACTGAAAGATGATACCTCGTCGGCCGTTACTAACCAGCCCGTTTCAGCTATAAATAGTACCGTCCCTCTGGCTCGAACCGATACCTCCCATGCTAATAATCGGCTGGATCTACAGCAACAAGCGTTGGACCGCAATCCAAGCTCGGAAACCGCCATTGCTGCTGCGGGTAAGGCCATGAACCCAACCGTACCAGGTGAATTAGATGGGTATATGTATGGGCAGAAATATCGACCTGTTCATGATCCAAAAGCCCTACGGCGTATTGATTCCACGTACAACCCCGCGACTAGTCCCAACGAAGTATCGGCCGGCTATGGTCGGGGGAATCCGTCATTGCCACAGTCACTCCGACCAGGTGGATCTCGGTCGTCTGTTAATAGACCTCCTCTTTCGGAAAAGGATGTAATGCTCGCTGACGAACCATCCGAACGTCGGAGTACGGTGTCAGCTGGTGAGGAGGAGCGTAAGAAGGCGGAGTACAAAGAAGCCCTTCGCAAGCAGGAGCGGTTAACGGGCTTACTGGAGCAATACAACCGGGATAAAGCGAATCAAAAAACTGCGGAGGGAGAAAAAAGAACTGTTTACAAAGTTGATCAGTCAGAAGTAATCAGTTCACTGAACGGCCGCTCAGAGGGGGGCAATACCTTTTATGGATTATATTCTGAAGATCAGAAAAAAAACGAACGCCGACTACTGGAAGCTGAAGTCGGTACCATTCGGGCAATGGTGTACGGAAATCAGGATATAATGAGCGGTAGCCGAATCAAATTACGGCTGCTACAGTCCATTAAAGTAAGGGGAGTTGTTATTCCCGAAAATACACTTCTGTTTGGAATAGGCAGTTTCTCTACGCAGCGAGTCCAGATAAAAATTACGGATGTGGTTTATGAAGATCATATCTTTCCCGTTAACATGACGGCACTCGACATCGACGGGATCGCCGGCGTGTATGTACCCGAAATTCAAGGGTTGCCCGAAGCCCGTCAAGCCCTGGGTCAGAGTGTAGGCAATATCAACATGAACACCTATGGCGCAACAACTGGTAATGTAGCGGCAATGGCCGGTGCATCCGCAGCTCAGGCCGGCATTCAGGGCGTTCGAGCCATTGCAACGAAAAAGACAACGCTTCAGCGGGCTCATCTGAAAAACAACCACATTATTTATCTGCGTCAGACGGAAACTCCGACCACTACCAATTCAAATTATCAGCAGGCTCCCCAAAATTATCCGGTGAATCGCCCGCCAAATGGCTATCCAGCGTCTATCAATACGCCCGGCGGTCGATACGATTATTCATCTAACCAGTGATTTTTTTGATCTAATCAAAATAAAATTTCAATAAAAAAACTAAAATTTATTTCGGACTATGAAGATTTTCATCATTAATGTATTCCTTTTCGCAGGTTTGAACACCGCGCCGGTGTTTGCCCAAACAGTTTTCCATAAAACGGTAGCTGATACGAGCCAATCAGTGCCAGCCAAGGCAGTCGGGGAAATGCCGTCAGTACCCTCCCCTATTTCGACCATCATTACTCCGTCTGCCCCAGCGATACCCATTCAGGAAAATAATGTTGTACGCTCGTATTACGTGGAGCTGCCCTTCAACAAGACGGTATCGGTCATTTTCCCTACCACGATTCGTTCTGTCGATTTAGGCAGTCGGGACATTATCGCTGACAAAGCAAGTGAGGTTGAGAATGTTCTGAAGGTCAAGGCTACCCGCAACGGTTTTAATGAAACCAACTTCTCAGTTATCACGACGGATGGAAAATTCTGGTCATTCGTGGCCAACTACAACGAGCAACCCACGGTGCTGGCGCTAAACCTGGCGGCTAACACGCTGACGGGTGAAACCATCAGTAAATCGGCCAGTAACGTATTGATCAACGGATCGGATCCCAAAGGCGGTATCATTCAATTTTCGGGTGTCAACGCTACGCAGTCTGAGGTGGTCTATAACTGCACGACGATTCTTAAAAAGAGCCGTGATATCCGGCATCTGGGCATGGAGGCCAACCGCATGGAAGCAACCTTGAGGGGTGTGTACGTCAAGGACAATGTCATTTATTATAAAATGAACATTCAAAATAAGTCTAACATCAATTATGACGTAGACTACATCCGATTTTTTGTCGTCGACAAGACGGTTGCTAAACGCTCATCGCTTCAGGAAGTAGAAGTTTTGCCTTTCTACGTCTACAACGATGCAATCAAGACAATTAAGGGGCATATGGCCGTCGAGCGCGTATTTGCTTTTCAAAAATTTACTATTCCCGACGAGAAACGGATTTTGGTCATGGCTGGGGAGATAAACGGGGGACGTACCCTCTCGTTTGTCATCAATAACGAAGACATCATGAACGCTGATAAGCTATAATTATGAACCTGCGACTCATTCTATTCAGTTTCCTGCTGGTGATTTCCTTTCACAAGGCCTTTCCTCAGCGTCATATCAAAGGACAGCTGGCCCTCACGCCTTACGTAGGCATCGTTGATAAATTTCCGGCAAAACCCCTCAACGGCGATGGCCAGGGTTATGCTGGCGGTATCGACCTGGTTCGTTACACCAAAACCGAAACGTATTGGAAGGTTACCTATCAGTATGACCGGAAATTTTACCAGTTTTTTGATGACCGGCTGATGACAGAGCGGCATCTGCTTTCCTTCGACTGGGCTCCTATCACGTTTCATGACCTGCGCCGAAACTACTACATCATGCCTTTGATTGGGGCTAATGTAGGCGTTGAGATGGTCAATCGTAATAACCTGGAATTGGCCCAAGGTACAATCCTGAATAGGTCGACGGGCACGATGGGGCTGCAGACGGGTCTGGAGGGAGAACTATACTTTCTGGAACGAACCGCGTTGTTTCTAGCCGTTTCGGAGCGGTGGTTACCTTATTCAGAAGTTGGCAGCTTTCGTACGTATGGTACGATCGGAGTACGATTCAGTTTTTTCAAACATTAAGCCCTTACGCCAATGCGACCACTCTTATTGTCCCTGCTAGTAAGTCTACTCATGCTGAGCTGTAATACGGATTCTATTACTATTCAGACTCAGTTTCCCTTTACCATCACTAATGAACCGTTGCCAACGGCCGTTAAAGTTGGTGCACCCGCGACGTTTGGCATCACCATTACGCCCGAGCGACTGACGAGCTTAAGCCAGTATTCGCTACGTTGGCGTAATCAAACGGATACGCCCGGTACGCTGTATATTGATTATACCAGTGTCGTCGAAAATAAAGCAACCGCGCTAAAAACGCTAACACCCACCTTGCGCTTTACCTCGTCGGTGGCCGGCTCCAACAACTTTGAGTTGATCATTACGGATCAGAATAATGTGAGCCAAACGCTCAATTTAACCGTGACGACCAACGCCCAGTAACCATCTGATCGTATAAGTTTGACCTGGTTGGTTGTCTTCCTTTTCATATATAACCCATAGCGCCATGCCCGAAAATCGCCTGTATCTATTTGATGAGTTACTGTTTTACGCTTTTGACCTGCAGCGTGATCTCGACCGTTTGAATACGGAAATTGAGCAGTTGTTCCTGAATGACCTATTGATTAGAGCCAGAGGCTTCGGGTATGAAGCACAAAGCGTGCAAGACGAAATTGATTTAACAAATCAGGTGTTAACTAAAGCCAACAAGCCTCTTTCCCCATGGACATTTTTGTTCAATCCATCGACCTATTATAAAGAGCAAAGTCGCCTTGAAGGGTTAGCTTCTTGCGAAGCACGACTGAGTCAATTGTACGGCCTCTCGATGAAGCACATTAACGAGTCAGGCGAATTTTTAAGTAAATCTTCCCGCATCAAAGTGCTTATTAATGATGAATTGATTCAGCTTAAGTATCAGCGTTTTCAAAGTCTTTATAGTGCCTTAATCAACGATTCACAACCCAACGCGTTGACCTTCGTTTCCCAAGGCGGACTTACATATTATAGTAGATGTATTTTTACCTGCCTAAAGGCCATCACCTTACAACCAGAGCGATTTGCCTTGTTAACTGCGCTTCCCCTTACGGCACTGATTCGGGAAGATAGGCAATTAGATGAAGAATTATGGGAAATCAATCATCAGGTATGGGAAGGAAGTAACGATAAATTTGCGCGAATGACAAACCAGGCTTTACTCCTGTACCAACAATTGTTTACTGCCAGATATGAAGCTGAAAACTGGTACACTGGTTTGCTTACAACCACCCATTTTTATACATCGGGTATAGCACAAACCTTTTTAAGGCCAGCGCTCAAGCAGCTGCAGGAAATTTTAGAAATACTGCTCTCGAACCAGGTTGGAAAAACAGTCGCAGAAAACGTACTTATTGAATCTTTTGGTTTTCCAACGGCAGATATTTTACAAATGGAGGTTGACAATTTTTAAACCTGGATCCATTATCTGCGCTTGTAGGTTCGAATCAGCGCGAAATGAATTATAAAGTCAGCGTGCGTCCGTTGACTTTTTTTTGTTTTTTCCCTTTCCATACCGGGCGCGATTACTTTCCTGAACCAAGGGATCCGGTTCAGCAATAAAGTGGTCGGCGGGGTTGGCCAGTCTGATCAGGGCCTGGCCATATTCTTCTAACCGAGTGACAACGGCGCTTATTTCACCGGGAGTCCAAAGGGCATAATCAAGTACCCGGAGAATAAATTGATTATAAGAGATTACGGCGGGACCCTTCCAGGTTGTAACAATTGCTGGCTGTTTGGGAGTTTTATCGAACAGAAGCTTGAGTTGAATTTGAGTTGCTAGTATATCATCGGCTAGCCGGCGCCGAAGTTTGTCATATTTAATAACAACTGGTAAGCGATCTTCCAGCGCTGGAGTTGCTTTCACAATGGCAGCTACTTCTTCCATCGTAAACCGTGTGTGTCCATTTCGTTTATTCTGGTAAGCGGCCATCGATGCCCATTTGTAGGCTTCAAATTCGTAGTAGGATGAGTTAACCAGCAGCGACCTTAGATCTTCCTCTAGTTGAAGAAATGACTGAGCAACCTCCAGGTAATAATTCGTAGACAATCGATTCATTGAAACCGTATGGGTAAAACAAATTGACCCGAGCACGAGGGCCTGGGTCAATAAATGGGAATTAGCTGTCAACACCTTCCAGTCACGTTCGTGTACACCAACGCCTGAGCAGCGAGCGCCAGCCAAATATAAGTCGTTAACCCTGACTAACGACGCGACTTACGAGGTACATCCGGTTTGATAGCATTTACAACCAAGCTGATAAAGCCTGTTACAGCTAAAAATCCACCGACGGCAAATAATCCAAAGATAAACATAACGGTACGAGATAAAATACTATTGAACTTAATCGAAAGATACACAAGCCTACATCAACTGTCAAGCTTTAACGCTCATGCAACGCATTTAAGCCCTCCATTTACTTCCCCTCACTCCTACTCCTTTTTTTGAATTCCTTCCCCCTGAGGCGCTAATAAAGAATAAGAAAAGGTAATAAAAAACCCAGCCTTTCGGAGCTGGGTAAGCTTTGTAACGTCTAGCAGAAGCACTTTTCTTATGGGGCATCATTATAATGCTTCCTAAAGTCAGTTTTTTGCATTGGAGACGCCCAAGGATCGATCACCCATGTGAAGTTTTATGGTAGTAAGCTGGTCGGTGGATGGCCACATAGCCGTAGCCGACACAAACGTATCGATCAACATAATGTAATTTTTCTTACTTGCTCATAGGTGTAACGACTTTAGTAGAACTACAGTTTCAAATAATTAAATAATAATTCAATTATTTGAAAATAATATTTTTTAGTTATCCATCAAAAAAAGCCCTCGACAAAGGGCTCTCTTTTTAATGAAATTACTTGCGAAAGTAATGGATGGTATTAGTAAGGGGTAAACTTCAGAAATTAGTTTGAAGTGAGATTCATCCATGTCAACACGCCCGTTAGTTTCTTTGACGAAATATTGAGGTCCTTCACCATACTATTTTCAGATGTTATTTGATAATGCCATTTTCAAGATTACTGATAACTGCAAATCTGCACTGGCGTCAACCGTTATTATCATTAGGACTATACCTAGTCCTAGCCACTTCCAACACAGTTTGCGAAAGGCTATTTTCTCCAGTTCATCCAGTGGAATATTCATGTAGATGTATACCAAGGCAACAGGAACAAACATCAGAGCTACCAATAAAATGAGCATAGCTATTCCTTGCATTAGCACAACGACTTGGTTCGCCTGGGCCATAAAGCCGAGTACCAATGCTAAACTAAGTAAGCCCACGAACGGTGCTAAATAGGTAAAAAATGATTGTATTAATTTCATAAAAAGTAATTCCCGCACTTGGTTATTGGTCATGGCCTACGCATAGGTCATTTTCCGTTAAAGAATTATCAAAATCGTACGATGAACTGGTTTTAAAGTCAAATATTCCTAATTCTGGGTGATTCGCTCAAAAAACATGGGTGCGTACTGACTGACCAGATGGGAAAAACATTGTTTGGTTTTATGACCTTTAGTAACGGTTACGTACATGAAGTCTTTTTCAACAGTCCCTCCATCATTGGCAAAACCAATCAGGCTGGCTACCAGCTGTGCATTGGCAATATCATCCTGGCTTTGCAGGTAGTTGCTCTTGTCCAGTACACCTGCCTGGGCCAGCGTTTTTAAACAATCCAGACCAATCACATACTGATCTCCCGTAGTAGTCCGAACTGTCGCTTTGTTGGCTATCTGTCGATTACAGTTATCGCAGCAGTACCAGTCCGAATTAATACCTGTAATAGAAATTGACGTGACTGCGTACCGGTTACTGAATTTCAGATTACGTTCGATGAGCCTTTTCATGCGTATGGATTGATTACGTATTGTACTGGTAAAACTCCAGGTTTGGTCAGGATAAGCCGTTGGGTTCATCCCGACCAGTCTCTAACAACTACGCTTCCTGAAGCTCCGGCTTCTTGTCGAGATACGTAACCGCTGCGCTTTTAACAATGAGTTTTGCCGTTGCTTTCCCTTCACCATCCAGGTAAGCATCAGCTACTGGTCGGCCCTCGACAAGCACATGGCGGCCTTTGGTTAGATATGGTAGTTGTTCCGTGCCCTTCAGCTGCACCTCTACCCATTTGACACGCTCTACCTTTTCCTGATTTGTAGGATTGGTATACGACTCATCTACTGCCACTGAAACAGACGTGAATGGGTTTTCGGACTCTACGGATTTAGCATTGCCGATGTAGCCCGTAAATGAATAGCGATTTAAATTATACATAATCTTAGCTATTTAGTGATTAATTATTATTGCTTTACTAGATTAAAGATACAGGTTATTGGACTGACGAACAAGCGATTAATTGAATAACACATACGTTATATTTGCTCTCCTTCCCCTTAATCCCAGTGATTGAAAAGAGATGTTCTAACTATTTTTTAAATTCCGAAATAAAATAGTGTAGTAAAAAAGCACAGGTTACACTCAGTATAGGTCACAAAACAACCACCCTGCTTTTTAATCAAGGCGGCTTATTGTTAACCTGTATAACTGATGTTACGCCAATTCCATCGCTGTCTGTTGGCTAAGTTGATTTTTTAAGACATTTAGCTCGGCAAAGGCCGCTTGCATAGCTTTGAGGTATAACCGGCCTTTCAAAGCAAAATGGTTCACATGAGCGGTCAGCCGCAAACGCTCTAATTTGACGTAGGCGCAAATGCTGGCAAACAAATGGTTGATTTGAGTGCGGTGAGTGCGCGTAGGTGACTTTTCCAACGACGCATTCTGTTTGAGCGATTTGTGGTACTCCTCGATGCCCCACCGTTTTTGGTAGGTTGTTAGGAGTTGTCTAGCTAGCTAGACATAAGACAGCTCGACAGCCATTTCCTTGAATGCTTCGTCAAACACACGTCGTTTAACCATGGTCAAATTGAAGTTTGGCCTCAAATCTGCCTAAAAAAAGTCTCCAGTCAAATGTAGCAAGTTCATTATTTAGAAACGTCTTTTTAATTGATAAACAGAGCATAAGTCCAGACTAATTGAGGAAAACCTAAAAAAAATCATTTATGAGTAAGTCCCCTAGGCCACTACGAGCCTTTTTAATCATCGGAGCCATTATTTTAGTGATTTTACTGGTTAGTTCGCTACTTAAGTACGAGTCATTAGCGGCTTCCATTTTACGCTGGATTGATCAGCTTAAGGCGGGAAAATAAGGCGTAGCCGGGTGGCCCCTCTCTAACCAGGTACTTTTCCCACTAGGCATTAACCGGCTAGTGGGATCATCACAGGATTAATTGATAATTTACTGGATCATTAACAAGCGTATCGTATGTCTCAGCGTCAAGATAAGAATCGCTTAATCGCCCTGGCTCTACTCCTTCTTGGACTGCTGGCCTTGGGAGTCTACTGGTGGTCGTAGCCGATCCTTTGAAGAGAGTAGACTCGCTAGGTTTACTAGCTATCGAGTTAAGCATAGTCTGGCAGTGGAGGGGCACAATGAAAACAAGCCGGTAGTACAACCGCGGGAGAGGCCCCGGATAGCTTTAGAAAATGGGGTAAACTAATCCGTCGCCAAAGTCTCCCGGAACGTTACCGCTCCAACCCTATGCGTTTACTCAGTCATAGATTTTGGTAGTTCCTTTGTGATTCGTGGCAAGACGATAAGCATCGTTGGTCGGACGGGTATTGATTCAGTTTCAAACCGCAACTGTCCGTTTATCATTTGTAACAAATTAATAAATTGGCGAACCCAAGCTGCCAGTTCGTCAGTGACCTCGCTTACTTTCTCCGGTAAGCTCCATTTACTTCTCTTTAGTATGTTTACTCCATGAATCGACGCATACGTCTCGACGACCTTGACAATACTCCCTATAAAGAGTTAATTCAGGCGCTGACCTTACAGTGGGTTCGTGCCGAGTTACCAGCTCAAGCACTTACCTATGCTGACTATCAAACCGACATTGGTGTCCTGCTACTAACCACCCAGAACACAGATCGGACAACGGCAATTTTTCAGGCGGTTCTAGCTCAAGCCATCACCCTTCAAAAAACAGCGGGCTGGGTAAAGGAAGAACTCAAATTTGAGGGAATGATCGAAGGGGCTGACCGAGCCGATTTTTTGCGATTCGAACTTCAGCATGCGGCTACGATTAATGATCAGCTCTTAGATAGTTATAACGAGCGGATGAATCGATTTGCCACCCATAATGGATAGGTCACCTAGATCGGCTGCCACTAATTACAGACCCGAATAAAGAGGAATAGCAGGGTTTTCGTGAACGAAAGCTCAAAAAACCATTTTTGCACTTTTTATAGATAATGGAAATACATATTCGAGCTGTTTAGGATAATATCTAATTGTATGATTCCTATTAGCCTAGAATAAACTTGGCTAGCCTGGTACATGAATCATTTCCCTCAACATTTGCTTGGCTATGACCCCTTACCAATTGTTTTACAAACTCATCTCATAAAACAAAATAAGGCGTTGATTAATGAGATGGCAATATAAGACAGCAACCATTTTCTAAGAACATCCTTATTATCCTAATAAGGGTTATCTCAGAAAAACGGGCGTTTAAAGTGACAATATATTTTTCTAACTTAGTACAATGGCTGGTGAGCTGTTTAAGTAGCCTACAAGTCGATATAAAGAAGGCCACCAGAGTCGCTCACCATACTTTGATCCTTGAGAAATCGCTGCGGTAGAGTTGGTTGCCAGACTCAACGGGAAAACTTTCATAAAAGGCAGGGAAATTGCTCAAAGTACCATTCACCCGAATGTATTCCGGTGGATGAACGTCGCTTTGAACGTTTTCCTTCAAGGCTTTATCAGAATAGCTAGCCCGCCATTGCTGAGCAAACGCTAAGATAAATCGTTGACTAGGGGTTAGCCCCTCCAGTGGCTTACCCGCCTGGTATTGATCCGTTTGCTGAAAGGCTTCATAGCTAGCCAGAATACCCGTCAAGTCAGCCATAGTCTCCCCCACGGTGTTAGCGCCGTTGAGTGGGATATTATCCAACACCTTGTAGCTATTGTACTGAGTGATGAGGGGGCTAATTTTCTGAGTAAATTTAATCGAGTCCGCTACCGTCCACCACGTTCGTTTAACACCATACACATCGTAGTTTTTGCCTAAGTTGTCCAAGGCGTGGGACAGTTCGTGGCCAATGAGCGTACCAATGGCCCCGTAATTAAGGGCATCGTCTCCCTCCGGGAAATAAAAAGGAGGTTTCAAACTGCCGGCCGCAATGATAAACCCATTATAGGCTGGCTCGTAGGAACTGGCGATGCTCCAGGGGGGACGGCGCCAAGCGGTTCGGTCTTTCGCTTTACCAATCGCCTGCAAGTACTTCCGCCTTTTCAACCCAAAGAGTTGATGATAATTGGCTAGATAGTTATCCGTCGTGAAAGCCAGACGCATGGATGCCACCGTGTCAGGGTAGCCAATCTTAATCGAGAGGCTACGCATCTTCTCGATGGCCATTTGTTTGGTCTGGGGAGCCAGCCAATCCACGGCCTTCAATCGAGCCGTGAAGACATCTCTGATCCGATTAGCCATTCGATAGAGCCTGGCTTTATCGGTTTGACTCACCGAATGGCGGGCATATAAATCACCGAGTATATCGGCTAAACTATAAGGGTCGTAATAATCCGTCAACAGATCCATCACTTGGCGCTGGGGATTATACGGCATCTGACTTCCCCATAACGCTTTCTGAACATAATTGTAGTGGGTTCGGGCCATCTGAGGGCCTAGATAAGGCATGTTATAAAGCACAAAATCGGCCTCTACCTTAAGTTTCCAATCCGGCAAGGGTATAACCGCTAGCAGCTTGTTTAAACCAGCGTAGTAGCGGGGGTGCTCCACCGAGATGGGTAGCTCCGGCGGGATAGTAAACCGTCTATAAATTCGTCGCCAGGGCAGATTAGGAAATAAGGCTACTAACTGATCGTAGCGGAGCCGACGAGTCGATGTAGTCGAATCACTGTAGGCCGCCAGCTGTTTTTCAACGGCTAGTACACGGGCTGCGTTCTGTTGTGCGGTGGTCGGGTTGTATCCTAAGTAAGTCCAAAGGGTCGCCAAAAAATGCAAATACTCCTCTTGTACTGCTGGCTGACTCATCGAAGAGGGCTGATAGTATTTTAGGGGTCTAATCAGCCCGGCCCGGCCCAACACCGCTTGCACGATTCGAGTGGTGTCCACATCATCAACGGCGTAGAGACCCATCAATCGATTGGTTGGCAGTTCGAGTTGGTCGGCCAGGTAGTGTTGTAAGTCGGTTTTGGTACGCAATCGCTGAATGAGCTTTAAGTGCTGTTGTAACGAGCTTCTGCTTTTTTGGGGACTGAGCAAGGAATCTACACCGCTGGTATAAAAAGCATAGAGCAATCGACCCGCTTGCGTGTGGTTGTACTGACCAACGATCACCTTGCTGAGCAAGTCGTTCAACAAGGCGTCATTCTGGGTAATCAATTCGGTCAGCGCTGAGATGTAGCCCTCGGGTGGAATCGCCGTACGCTTACCCCATCGTCCATTGGCGTACTGATAAAAATTATCTCCAGGCGCATACGCAGAATCGACGGCCAAGGGCCCCACGAAATGAGGCCCTGTCGAAGGAGCCTGTGCCCTAGCCCAATGCGGGGCAAAGGCAAAAAATAAAGCGGTTAATACGCTGCAAAGCGCCCATCGATGAGGAAGCATAGAACGAACATAAGGGGACCGTCAAGGAAACCCAAGTCAAATTGCCTGCCCTTTTAAAGCGTAGTGTAGTCTATTTCTATTGTTTTACTTTTTTAGGTTTGGTTTGTGGAAAGAGTTACCAGGAAAGGATGTCTCGTTTAAATTGGCAAGCAAAAAAGTGATCGTCCCATAAAATGCTCTAAACGCAATATACTTTTATCCTCATGTTTTACTGGTAGAATTGGCTACTCAGATAGTTGTAGCTCAAAGCGCAGTGTTCTACAACATGACCCGCTTGATCCAACACTATTAATACCGTTTCCCCTTTTCCACCACCTTGGCTCAAGTGAATCCGAACATATTTCTTCTCACCTAAACTGATATGATGCGCAATCGTCAACCGCCGGGCATTGCGCCTGACAAAGGGCCATTGCATCCTGGCCCGAATAGCCCCAGGAAGATGGACGTAGAAACGATGCTTGACATTCCTCTGATAGAAACTGGAATCCGCTTCCCCTTCGGCTTGGATACGCTGCTGAACCCGATCTAGGTTAGCTACACCCTGAAGCGAATAACATTTACGGGCAAAAGGGGCCAGCAAGGTAGCGTCTTCCTCAACCAAGCCTGTCGAATAGGCCGTTACATCACCATACGCTTTTGACACCAGCAAACTGTCGGCATAAAAATCTAACGCCAATTGCTCATAACACCGGGTTTGCTGGGCTAACTCGGTTTGGTGAGTTTGTAGAAACGTAAAGGCTGTCTCCAAGCCGGGATCAGTGCCTTGCTGCATATCGCTGCGGTGGTGAGTAACGGCTAGATCAACGGGTACGCCTTTAGCTTCATAACTCACCCGCTTGGCGCTCACGGTCTGGCCATTGGATAAGGCTACTTGCCAGCCGTTAGGTAGCCGATGGCCGAACATAGGAGAAAAGATACCATTGCTGTTTTCTCCGATCAGTTTCACGTAGGGCAGTTCTTTCAAATATAGCGCACAGTGATCACCGGCGCTGATAGTGGCACCGCTGGTCAAGAGCACCGTCGGTTTGAGGAGTTGTTTTTCTCCTTTGGGCGCTACGTAGTAGGCGGTCCAGGGGGTATATTCCTGCTTGGATTTACTAATCCGGGTGCGGCCAAAGCCCACCAATTGCTTTACCTGGATCAATCGACCTACCAGGGCCTCCAGATAAGCAGGCGATCCGCCCCCGTTGATACGAACATCCAGAATCAATCCTTTAACGTCCACAAAGGAGTCAACCATCTGGTCTAGTTGTTGGCTGAAGGTGGCCAAAGGCATGCCCCCAAAGCCATTGAGCTGAAGATAGCCATAGTCCTTCGAGCGGCAGTAGCCGCCGATCTGATAGGGTGCGCTCCGGAAGGGAATCAATGGTCCAAATCCCCGCTCCCGTAGTTGGTCCAAAGTGACTTGGTGAAACTGGGCTTGTAGAGCCTTGGTAGGGAACTGCTGATAGAAGGGAGAGTATTGCGCACTGGCGGGTAAATCCCCAGTGGGTGAAATGGCCACGTGCCCGTCTTGAAGGGGAGCGACCATCGCCTGAAAGATAGCCAGTAGTTGGGCATCCGTGGTGGCCGGGGTAACCTGTCCTCGAAAGCGTTGATATTGTTGCTGCCAATCGAGGTGCCGGGTTTCAAAGTGGGCGTAGTGCTGCTGGAAGAGTTGCCAGAAAGCCTCGAAGTTCCGTTCGGGGCTAGTCTTGGGTAAGGGGTTAGCGAGGGAGAGCGCTTGCCCTATGTAACACAGGATGAGCAGGAGAACTACCTTCATAAACGTATTTGGCTGTAGTTTGATAAGAAGCGGAGCCGCGAATTGATTTAAAAGTAAGTAATTGCTGAGTAAGAACCCATACCCCTCACGTTGTAACTGAGCGTTACGAATTCTCCTGGAACGCTCCTAAGTGAGACGATGTATCTTTCATGTATATTCTTCCAACATGACCACGCCCGCAAGTCGTACGCGACTCCGAAGTAAATCGTGATGCTTCGGATGTATAAAGCGGCCCAATCCGATCTTCAAATAGTATTTTACCGTTATTTGAAATAAAGGGAAGCTAATCTCACGCTTTTTGAGAATTTGTACATTTCATAGTAACCGTTCAGAAAACGAAACCTTTTCGTGAACGCTTTTAGGTAGTAGTAGCAGGAGTCAGACTATTTCTTTTGCCAACAGAAAGCGTTCATTTGGCCAAGGGTTTTCCTGAACGATTTCAGAAAGAGCCTTTAAACGTTTATAATTTATTAGTTTACAACCGTTTATGTAGTTCAATTATTAATAGCGTAAGGCCTTTAAATGAACGATTTCAAGACGAATTAATCACGAATATGGTCTTGCAGCGTTATCAATTTTTTTGGGAAATTTGAAAACCTGCTTTAGTGTAAGATATCATTGTGATATGATGAATTTATCTACAATTGGTGACGAATTGGTAGCAGGCTAAACTAGCATGTTCGAAAAATTACCCCAAAAGTAAACGCTGAGCGCTTGACACTATGGATTCAAAAATGGTACTAGATCCTTCTGAACGAACTGGTTCGGTTTCCAGCCATTAAATTGGCTAAAGGCTACATCTGCAAAACTGTCCATCGCCGTGCCAACTGCAAGGTTAACAACCGCATTGCCTATTTCAGGCTGCTTCGGCAAAACAATAGGTGTTATTGCTACAGGTGCTGTAACAGATAGAAACTTTAAAACTTTGTAAAAAACGCCATCTGTGAAGACTTTTGCGTTATTTTCCTTCATATACTCGTTGACAATAGAGCGATAGTCTTCATCATCAGGTATGGAATGGATCCAGTGCCTAAATTTTCTGGATTCTTTAAATAAGGGTATGAATTCGTCGAATGAACGCATACCCTGATCGATGGCATCTGCAACTGATGGGCAGTCCGTAATTACGTGTTCATTAAATTGGGTAATAGCTTCTTGATTATTGGGCTTATACTGATCCAGATCGAGAATAGCTTTCTGGACAATTGGGCTGTTTGAGTCGTCAGCAGAGAGTTCAGATTTAAATCTTGATGATACATCAACATCCTCGATGGCATCCGACGCCCTCATTAAAAAGGTGACACCAAAGTCGGAATGCCCTGTGATGCCCTGACTCAGCAGGTCTGTTTTAAATTGTTGGAGATTAAAGTTTGTCTCCGATTCAAAGGTAAACTTAGTCCCTAATTCTTCAGGAGCATTTCCTTTAGGTACTTCATGTAATCGAAAAAACAGATTAAGCGGAATGGGGTAATTTGGAATCACTTGGGACACAATTTCACGGAATGCTTTCGTAGTGAATTCGGGCATCTGTAAAAAGCCATCGATCAGACTATATTCATGCTCAAATAGATCTAGGAAGGGCATCAATTGCTTCACATAAACATTGCATTTATAGGAGTTATGGTAAATCTTATATAGCGTCTGATAAATAATTGATTCCAACGTCAAGCCCACCTGAGTATATACAGCGTAATTTAATCGTAATGTTCCAGGTGTTTGATTAGACCCGAATGAGGCTAATCGAATGTGAAGCTTTAATGCTTCTGAGGCAAGTAAATACCTCAGATTATCGATACTACACTTTCGAACCAGCTCTTCGAATTCGGAGGGAGATATTACTGCGTTCACCTGTCCATAAAACAATAGACATTCAGCTAAGTGACCGGTAGTAAAGGGCTGTTTAAGGTTAGGATGAACACGACGGTTGATAGCAATGGACTCAAGCATAGTACATGGAAAACTCAGAATGGAAAATAATTATTTCGTTTACTCGATCAGATTGGACCTAATTTGGTATGTAGCAACAACCATAGCGCTCATATATTAATAATATTAAAATCATTAACATTGCAGGTAGTGGCTGAGCTGTGTTGATGACATTTATTCATGGATGAAAGCATAGAGAATTGTAAGGCGTAAGCGTACCGTATTCAATACTTTATGTATTATCCAGTCAATAGTTACGTTTATTAATCAACACTGTTCAGCCACCACCAATAACTTTACTAATTAACCGTTTTGCAATTTTTCGTTTATTTAGCTTTACTTTTCTTTGCCGTCTTGACGCGATCCATCCGCTTTGTTAAGTCAATACCAATAACCTTAATTTCGTCAATCTTAGGATAGTTAGCAGCTATCTTCTTCCAATGATTTTGTAATGATTCAACAAGTTCGAAAAAAGTAATTTTAAGATTACTATCAGGTATTTGCCAACTCTTCCTGTCACCGCGATACACTAATACGAATATTCCTCTGTTTGATTTGCTGTCACGCAGATAGTCGCCACATAATTGATTTTCTAGCCTTTCAAATAGAAGTGCCCCTCCCCAATTGTCAGCGAGTTTAAGTTCTAATGGTACAGGAGCGTCGAAGTTTGAACCTCTAAAACGACAATCTGGTCGCTTTGCATCGGGAAGTTCTTCCTCTTGCGTCACCACGTATCTTTCCTTCGATCTATCATTACACCACTTAGCAATTACTTTTCGAATACCGGTTTCTTGATCTTCCTTGGCTAATGTAGACGCAATGCTTCCGTCGCTTTCTTCAAGATCGTGCTTCATATCCTTGAGACGTTGTACAGCTAGATCAAAAAGCTCTCGGTGATTGGTTGGCGTACTTTCCAAAGCTTTAGCGAATTCATTGAATTGGCTAATTGTCCAAGAGGGACCATCGGCATCCATTTCCGCTCGCTCTTTAGCATCGCGGAGCATCCAGTTGCGATACCCTTCAGCGGGATGTGTTTGAGACAACTCAATCATAGCCAGGTACGACTCTTTACCAGGTATACTCTTAAGAATGGAGTACAGCCTATCACGCGCATCTTGCGCGTCATCACGCAGGCCTGGTGAATAGACCCCTTTGTTAGCTCGGTCAAGATCATCCTCAACCCTGATATAGCGATGCATAAGAAAGTAAAGTTCTTTTAGGTATTGTGAATCTTTAAAAGCTTCTCTCACGTGTGGTCCACCACGTCTGCCACCTACTAACTCGACAACCGTCCTCATCGCTAGCGTTGCCGCTTTATCCTGATCGTAGTTATTTAATGTATCAAGATATAAGGAGAAAGATCGTATGGCCAGTTGTGGCTCTATTCCTATCCAGGTAGCATACCAACAGGCAAGATTATGCTTCGAATTGACAGTGCCACATTTACTTTGTGCGAGTTCAGCAAGGTCTTGATCTGGAACCACTGAACTTCCTTCGATGATTTTTAGCGCTTCACCCAGATCTGTTGCGTCGACTGGCTCTTCGCTTAGTACTTGCACAAGTTGTGTGGCAATACCATTCCACAGCCATTCACAACCCCAACTTACTTTGCTGAGCACGTAATGCCGCGTTTCATTGGGTTTTTGAAATTGGGTTTCCAATTCCCAAGTGATTTCATTTAAGATAAGCTTCTGCAAAAGTTCAGGAAATTTCTCATACAGCTTTGGAAACCAATTGGGGAACCCATTGAGCTCGTGAAAGGCATACCGGCAGGCAAGCCCGGCTTCTTCCACCGTTATATCGTCGAACCAACCCGGCCTTTCTCTTGACTCTACTTCAATACCAGATAGGCCAAATAAAACACCCAGTTTAGTCTCATTCTCTTTATAACCCTCCGATCGAAGTAAAGGAACATATGACCTCCAGAAGCTAATCATGCCGTCACGGAAAGCGGCTGCCACCCCCTCGCCATAGTCCTTGATCAAACCTCGCCAATTACCAGCGGTCCACTTTGTTGAATTATCATCAAGGCTACGCATACGATCATACATGTAGTATTGATTGTGTGAGATTTGGCCTTTTTCTAGACCACTAGCACGAAGAGTTTGATAGTTTTTCTTCAGCCATTTTATGGCCGCATCATCTTCTACTTGGCGTTTCTTATTGCGCTCCTTGTCTAGGCGTTGCCACCTGGCCTCCTCTTGTTTCCACTTTCTTATCTCATCACTCTGAGTAGGTGGTTGCAATAGCTCCGTAAGTTTTTGATTTAGATTGTCGTCATTTCTCGCTATTCTCTTTAGAGCCGTAAGCCATGCCTTAGGGCGATCGTTTTTCTTATAAAGCACAAAAGCTAAAGTCAATGCGATAAACTTGTCATCTACAAGCGGACGGCTAATAATCGCATCAAGTACACGCTCAAAATCTACTTTGCTGAAGTCCCAATATTTCTCCGAGACGTATACGTGCCAAAAACTATCTACGGTATCTTCTCCTTTCTTGTCTAGATGTCTTCGTGCTTCTTTGACCGCATTCCAAAACAAGGCATGATTCAACTCGCTCCAATCAGCGATGAGCGTTGACATATTGTGCGTAGAGTCTGAGCTGCTAAAATCATCATATTCTTTGAAGACAGGTGCTTGTGTTAAGACAAACAGACTCTCCAAACTGAATACACCTGAATGCTTGACAAGTATCAATTTTTCAATGGCCAACTTACATACTGGTAGCAACCAACTATATTGTTTCGAAACCTCGCAATACCTGCGTTCAAGAACAGGTTCACGATGCAAAAACTGACCAATTTCTTGGATGAAGTAGGTCACAGTATCGACATCAGAGCGTCTAATAAAACCCGCAAGTGCATATCCTAATGAATCGTGTCCATGTCGGCTTTCATCTTTCACGTTCTCTAGGCTCTTCTTTATTTGCTTAACTGAGTTCTTCGTGGGCTCCAAACCAGTAAATAGCTCTGCAAGGAAAGATCGACTAGGCGGTTTTTCGCTCGAAAGTAGGGTTTGTATGACCGAGTTTAAATCATCTCTTGATCCTAGTTCTTTCAGAATTTTCAGTGCTGTAAACTGCCCATACTGTTCAGTATCAGCCTCTAGGATAAATTTAGTCGTTACTGGCAACGCTTTCTTTATTCGTCCCTGCCAAATGAGATTCAATAAGTAATCAGTGATACAGCTACTACTTTTATGTTGCTCTAGTAAACTAATGATATCATCAGCCATGTCAGGTGATGCAAATCGTTGAACAGCGGCATATCTCTCAACAGACTTATCATAATTGCCTGAAGCCATTCTTTGGCAAATAGAGATAAGGATTGCCCTTCTTTCTTCAAGAGGCAACTTGCCTGGGTCTCCACCTAATAAAATAATTTCAGGCTCAAGCTTATAGACCCTGAGCATTATTTTAGCGTCAAATAAAACCATCCATGACAGAACAGGCTTCATGGATGGTTTTACGACTACTTGCTCATACTGAGTACGAAAAAATAAACTTTCAATCTTTTCCCTTGAACCTTCGTTCTTCAATTCTTCGGACAACCACTGTGCGGTTAAAAACTCTCGTACGGATCTATGATGGTAACGAACAGTGCCATAAATCGCTTCATCGAATATAGGGCGGCTCAACAAAATCTGACATGCTGTAGTATCCCAATCGGTTAATACGGATTCTACTTCAATTCCTTGAGCGTATTGACTTCCATCTGGTACCCTTATTGACGATTCGTTTGTAAAAACACAGGCGGCTGCAAGAATACGCGCTCCTTTTATAGCTCTTTCAGGCGTAAAAGGTTTTGAGTCGGCTCTATCCTGATCTCGCTCTTTAAGCCTGCTCTTTACGCTATAATTCATCATATCAAAACGTGTTCCAATCCGTCCCTTAACTTTCCAGAAGCTAATGAGCTCTTCCAAATCTTGCGGACGCGTCATAAATGCCCATCCATCTTGCCTTTCAACATCGCTTAGAAACTTATCGCTATCATCTATTCCTCTTGCTGTTATGAAAGTAATGACCTGATCTTTGGTCAAGTTGACCAAAGAGTATACCTTAAATTTTGTATCAGCATGGTCTGAGCTACTATTAGTATGTGTTTTTGCAGGTTCGGGGTGAGGCTCTGACGCAACAATGTCGTCTAGGGTAGCTTCATCGGTTTCATATTGCGTCTCTCTATCGTCTACGGGGGGGAACTTCGCACTACATAAATTTAGGTCTGTTTCACCCCTCCAGGCAGAAGTGCGTGAAGTAATAATAATATGTGTTCGCGGGATGGCGACTGCTATTATATCGGATAGCTGTCGAATCGCTCTTTCAAAATCTTTTGGATCTCTAAGTCGCGCTTCGTCAACAGAGTCAAGAAGCAACCAGCCCTCTTCAGTAGAGTCTAACCATCGTTGAAACTCTTGCTTGGTGCCCACTTCGAATGATCCCCCCAGTCCGCCCGTGATGTTCTCTAAACGCAGAAAGAAGGCAGGCTTCCCCTGCGATCTGAGAATTTTTGCTGCCTGATGGATCTCCTGCGTTTTTCCAGCTCCAGCTTCAGCTAGAATGATAACTCGGAACTCAGCTGATAATTTGTCCCAGTGGAGCATACCTTCAGTTGGAAAGCCGAGATCTTCTAAGGTATTTATATCCCTATCCTTGGCCGCGTGGCTGTAATTAGCAGGTAATGGGTAAAACGTACGATTGAGGTTGATGAACTGTTCCAAGTTTTCACTTAGTATTTAACAAATGATGGTTTTCCATATGTAAGCATCATTCAGTACCACTTATATCTTGATTGCTCTGATTGGCTGAAGTTAGTCTCAATCTACAAATGATTGTGTCTTGCTCTCTCGATAACTTTCAATCTTTCGAGGCGTGTCCCGCTCATGGAAACAGTATTTGACAAAATAAGAGTATTCGGAGAAAGGCAAATAGTACCACCTTTCCAATGGACAAATTCTTGTGGTGGGGATGGTAACTATTTGAAACGAATATAGTTCAAAACATCGAGTATAGGCGCTTAACACGAATCTGTACATGCCTATCTCCGAGCTGCTGTACGAGTCTTCGCTAACACTTTAGCTCCTGCCCGGTTATTGCCGCTCGGCGGCTTCTCGCCCTTAGGTAAATCGAATAGACGCATCATCATTGGCCCAGACTTACAGTGGATCTAGCCTTGATAACAGAGACCTTATTGATTGACAATACTTCGGCTTTCTCTTTCAATAAATGCTTGGAGCTCTTCTTTTGCTGGCAAGTTGGTCAGGTATTGCGATACAAAAACCTCGTGTGCCAGACCACTAGTTGCGTATTTAGCCATGGCGTTGTTCTTGCTGGCACAGAGAATTATACCTATAGGTGGATTGTCGCCTTTAGTGGCTTCCTGGTCAGCATAGTAGTTTAGGTACATGTTCATCTGGCCAGCATCAGCGTGGTCGAACTCCCCAATTTTAAGGTCAATTAGGACGTGACACTTTAGGACCCGATGATAGAAAACTAAATCAATACGGTAGTGACGGTTGTCAAAGCTGATGCGCTTTTGCCGAGCCTCGAAACAAAACCCATGGCCTAATTCCAACAGGAAGTCTTGCAAGTGGTTGATAATGGCTGTTTCGAGGTCGTTCTCCGAAAACTCGGCTTTTTCCTTAATGTTGAGGAACTCCAACAGGTATGGATTTCGGATATAGTCGGTTAGCCCGGCTGGGGCGTTGTCCTTAACTCGGGCAATTACGGCCGCTTTGTCCGTTGAAAGTCCTGTTCGTTCAGCCAGCGACGTCGTGATAGCCCGATTCAGCTCCTCTACTGTCCAGGCATTTTTGAGTGCCTCAACTTCATAGAACCGTCGGCGAAGTGGATCTTCCACTTTCATAAGTTCGACAAAGTGCGTGAACGTTAATCGCTCAAATAACAGACCGTAATTTATTAGCGGTATGTCATCCGGGGGCGTGTACTTACTCAGTGCTTTTTTGTCAATTGCCTCGAAGTCAGTTAATTGGAATTTTGCAGTCAAAAACTGCAAAATGTTTGGATAAGTCAGGTAGAAATTTTTGAACAGGTACAGGTTGCGGTCTGAGAAGCCCCGAACGCCCTGTTGCTTCATAGCTTGTGCAATGCGGGGGATAGGATTTTGGCCGTAAGTGGCCCGGTCGTCACCAAGTTGTTCGTATTCGACAATGTAGAAGCCGATCAGCCAGTTGCGTAGAGCCATTAACTGATCGGCTTGACGGACGGCCTGACGATTAAGTTGCTGTTGTAAATCTTCCAGCGTAGTAATTAACTCCGAAAATTTCATAATGAACGGTAAAGAAACCTCACCTAAAATAGCCAAAAATAGCCGTTTGAATCCAGGTAGAAAGTAATTGACACTTTCACAAAACCGTACAGATAATTCCAGAACAACTAAAAAACTGTGAACTACTAAATTGAACGGATTTATTGAACGCAAAAAGGACCGTTTCCAGCCCCTTCACTCCTACTAGATCTCTGTTCAGTAAAACCTCCGAATAAAATCAGGATAAGACACTATTTTTTTTAATACCTGTCAACCACAATAAGTTACATAAGATTCCTGAATTTTTCGGAAGCTAGGCCAAGTAGCTCCGAGCTGTTGGGCCAAAGGCGCTTCAAGAAAACCAGTAGCTGAACGATCGTTCAGCTACTGGTTTTCTTGAAGGTGGGCAACGAGTCGTCTAGCCCTCTCCTGGAGCCCTTCCAAGGCATACTGTTTTCGATCAATCGGCTGAGGATTCGTCGTATTCACATTTAGAAAGTAAGCATAGTCGGCCCTATTTTGTGGGTCAAGACCTGATTCGTCCCGATCAAAGTCAGGTTTGTCTGAAGGACCCAACTGAGCAACCAAACCACTCATAAGCGTGTATTGAGCCATGATGGTATCGTTGTCCGTATCGGCCGTGTAGGCCAGGAATTCCTTGATTTGATGGATTAAGGTAGACTTACTATCGTCGGTTTGCATAGAAATAGCCAGAAATTACGTTCACCTCTTAACTCAATGCGCTGGG
The DNA here is from genome assembly GCF_002831565.1 of Spirosoma pollinicola. Taxonomy (NCBI): domain Bacteria; kingdom Pseudomonadati; phylum Bacteroidota; class Cytophagia; order Cytophagales; family Cytophagaceae; genus Spirosoma; species Spirosoma pollinicola. The sequence continues at coordinate 8,125,967 of NZ_CP025096.1, forward strand.
TAAGGTTTATAGACGGTTAACCAACTCGTACCGCCATGCACATTCAGGCTCGTTTTGGCGTATTGGACCCAACCTTTATCAAAGCGTACCGCACCAAGGAGTAAACGGGTAGATTCTAGCTCCAATGGAAGAACCCCAGCGCCTCTCAAGGTTTGAAAAAGGCCGGGAGTTCATCCAACGTCAGGACGTTGGGCGCTTGGTAAAGAGCCTGGATCGCTTGGGTTGAATTGTGGCTAAGAACCAGTTCCGACCAACCCATAAAAAACGTCCATTTGGGTTGCGCCTTTAATTGGCTGGCGGTTGGTAGCACCTGACATTCGCCAATGGCTACCGGCTTGCCCTTGGCGACGGCGACCATTGTTTCATACTTGGCCATCGTGTACCCACTCCCATCGTAGACATCCAGGGCGGCCACATCCCAATACGCGTTGCCGGGGTTATAGACCTGCACATCGGTGACTAAGGTGCCAAAGTCCTGCACATCCCAGACCCAGATCAGGTTGGTTAGTCTTTTTTGGTTCACCAGGTAGTCATGCGTCAATCGGTAGAGTTGCGCCGTGCCGGTGGGTCCTGGTCGGCCGCCCCACCAGAAGCGGCCTTGGTTCATTTCATGCAGCGGCCGAAAAAAAACCTCTACTCTCTCTTGTTGCAGTTCCTGCAGAAAAATGGCTACCTCATCCATCCTGGCTTTCCAAGTTCGGTTCAGCCCACTCCCATCAGTCAACAGTTCTTGCCACTGCCCGTCGGTCAGGTGACTCAGCACGCCCAGCGAATCCCATCCGCAGGGTTGCGCCAGGGCCGGATTGCAGGCATGCCACATCAGATTGATCAGGGCCCCCTGTTTCCACTGGGTTTTGGCTTCCTGTATCATTGTCGCTCGATGGTCAATGTTATCGGCCTGAAATAAGAAATCGCCACTCCATAGGGCGGGATAGTGTCCCGTCAGGGCTTGCATTTGGGTGGTCCAGCGAGCGGGTTGAGCATTCGGCTCTCGGTTGTGCTGTCCAGCTAAGGTTCGGGTACCTGAAATCTGGTAGAGCCAATTGAGCGTCTTGAAGGGGGTTTGTGCCCGGACGATGGTCCAGCCTGATGTAAGCATGATGAGCAGCAGTAAGGCTTTATCGGAGCGCATAGGTGGTACTGGTTAGCTTATATTCTGTCAAATCAGTCTAACTAGCGGGTAGCTAATTAGACTATAACCACAGGCAAGGGCTAATTTTGCCCGTTCGTAAACTTAGCCCTTGCTCCATTAGATGCTTTCCCAACTGAAAAGTCGTTCAATTAACGATCCTTTTACGGATGAATAAGAGTCATAGATCTGTAAGGGTCGTTCCTGGTTTGTAACCCCTACCCATTACGACCAGATTCAGTCATCAGTGGATCGGTTAACAACTGTTTTAGATTCGCATACTCCTCCCTATCTAAAAGGTCAATCGATCCGTTGGTGGCTAAACGGATTCGAGCCCGGCATTTGCTGATCCGAGACAACAACGGCTGAATGATGGTATTGCTATGATTGATAAAATCGTAGAGATCTCCCTCACACGACGGGATTTTGTAGCCTTTGGTACTACTGGCAATAATGACACCCGCATCCCGTAGTGGGGCAATCACTCGCGTTTGAAAATAGTGCAAGGTGGGTTGACTATTTCGCCGTTCGTCAATGTGAGCCATCAGTTCCCGACTCGAAATGTAACGCGTGGGATCAACATGACGGAAATGAAACAATAAATAGTTTAAGCAGGTAACCTGGTCGATTTCCTGAGGTGATCGACTGGCTAGCTTGCGATGCAAGAAGTCTTGACCTAAACCAACACACAGTTCAGCTAAGCCAGCATTGTAGTTAGCTTGATCGGGCACACTTTGAGCTACTACGGGGGCAAATACGTCCGGCCAGTATTTTAAGGTAAGTAGCTTGGGTTTCAACAGTTGAACGAAGCTCGCTCGTTCGGGTGATAGAACCGTTTCATCATAACACCGGGCTAGGGTGCCTGCTACAAAATCAGCCGCCTGGAGAAGCAAACTGGCTTGGCTGTTCACAAAGCGAAAACTGGCTTGGTTGAATAGCGTAGGCACATGCCGATTATAGATGTATTGGGTAAACCCTTGCATAAAATTTTCGTCACCGTGCCGATCCGCCACTAATTCCAGATTGGGGAAGCTCCGGTACAGCTCTCGGTCGGCTAGTCCATGCAGAAATTTGTAGAAGGACCCTTTATAGTAAAAGCCCTCCCCACGCAGTTCTCGTTTATCGACGACGAGCGCAAATAGTTGAAAGGGAACGGTTAACAGTTGGTTGAGGATCAAGATCCGGCGTTTATCATCGCTGCCTACTTTGGCCGATTTAATTGGTCCGGTTTGAAAGAAGCGTTTACGCACCGCTTCTAATTGAGTTTCAGCCTCACTAAGCTGTTCTTTGCGTAGGGTGATGGCGGTGACGATAAAGTGAGTGGAGACGCCTTGCTTGGTAAAGTCAAGGCCATTGTTTCCCCATTCATCCAGGAAGGCGATGTGATCATTCATTGGGCATTCGGTGAAGTAGCCAGCAAGTTAACCAGACCCGTTGATAGTGGGTCTCTTTGCAGAATCGTACATAAATACTCATCGTATCACTGACTCAGTAACATTGCCGACGTTTCAGTGGTAGTAAGGCCCAGGCAGAAGGGCAAAAACGGTGGTTTGTCTAGCTCATCGGTAGGTCCAAAAAGCCTTACCTTTTTGAGCCACAGTCTTATAGCCGCTAAGAATATAGAAGTACCCAAAGGGAGGGTTCAAAAAATAGGTCCAAAAAGAAATAGCCATTTCACTTTATGATACCGACTTTATGAACTCATTGAATTCCATTTTATATCGAAGGGACAGATTTGCCGGACGGCCGGTGCCATACGATTCGGTAGAATTGCCCTATTTCGAGCGTAAAACGCTATTTGTCTCAGATTGAGCAGACATTAATTATAGGATGAGTATTTATGTACGATTCTGCAAAGAGACCCGATAGTCTTTATTTCCTTCCTAACCTGCTCAACCAGTTTTTTATTAGTCTGGCCGTAAACGGTGATTGGTTAAAAGACCGTTGCTAGATATGATTAACTTACTTCTGGTAGCCTTTTTACCTCAACTACATTGACTATGAATGATGACGCTAAAAGCATGATTGCTGCCTACCAGCGGGTCTTTCAACGTGTACCCTGGCAAGCGTTTCCCTTTGATGATAACATGATGTACGCCGACGACGACGGCATCATTCGAGACGTTCTCTTACGGCTACGCCAGCTTGACTCCTCCACCCCCTTACCTGGGGTCATCGAAAGCGCCGATACAGACCTGCATTATGTCATAGTAGGGTACGAAAAGGAGTTGGTCTTATACTGGTTTACCCATTTCATTCAGGAAGGAGATCGGGGCTACATGCTCTACCGCATCAGCCACTTCATCGATCCCTCCTTCAATTTTATGGATTATGGTTACCGGTTTGATTTGCCCGAAGCCTCCATGGCTCAGGTGTATATGGAGGTGTTTAGCCGACTCAATGACTGGGCTAGGCTGCTGGAATTACCCTACCGATATGAAGTGGAATTACGGGATGAGTATATGGGGTATCAGAGAAACAACGATCTATCCTCGATTCTGACCACAGAAGATGTCCCCGTAGTTAGCAACGTTTCGTTTTGGCGTAAGCTCTGGACTCGCTGGCGTCTCTAATCGATGATTTGCCAAGGATAGATTTGCTAGAGCAGCTAACCCATTCGTGAGACGGGTTGACCATTTTCATCCCCCTTTCCAACTCCAATAACTGACCTTTGTCCATATGTAAAGGGTCGTTTATATGTTAACAAAACATATTAGGTTATTCAGTCAAGGAAGCGAATTAGTTGCATTATACCGTAGTGTATCACTGCTATTAATCAGCTGAGTTGCTTCAAATAATCTAATTACATAATGATAATTATATAACAAAATAGGAAAAGTGCAATGTTTGGTCCTTTTCGTGAAAAGGACCAAACATTGCACTTTTCCTATTTCTACTCTACTTTAACTTTTACTTAAAAAATGCTTTTTAGCGAAGATTGTTATAGAACTTTCTTTGTAGACCACCGCTCAAAGTATCGCTAATGCTGGCGCGAACACAGGGATAAAGGGGAAAGCCCTAAAATCTATACCCCAAAGTTGCCCCTAAGTTTACAGGAGTGTTTATATAATAGTTTCCGCTATCTGTTCCCCAATAAGACAAACTGGTCATTTTCGAAGCGTTAATTTTGAGACTGTAACGCTTTACATCATATTGAAAAGCAGTGTACATACTGAAAAACGGCTTTACTTTAGCTTGCCAATCCGCTACATACATGGGGTCATTAGAAAATGATTTTATGCGCGTTCGTAGTGTTACATGAACAAAAGGTATCTGTACAGATGGACCAAGTAACCAGCTGAAAGCACCAAACTTCACTATTGCGGGAAAATTAAGCTGAACAGAGGCCCCTGAAAAACTTAATTGCTCAAAGTTTTCACCTGGCATTGATCCTGCTGGTTGCAAGGTTGGTGGAGTAATACATGTTGCGGATTCTCCTTTAATTACAAGCTCCGGCTCTCTTAAAAACATACCTAACGGAGTCCGAATTGATAAAGAGATTTGAGGCATTATCAAACTATTATTAATCCCAACGTTCTGATTTACACCTACTCTGACCATAAGATTAGACTTCCCTAGATTGTTGCTGTAGTACTCGCTTCTTTGGCCTATACAGTGTGCAGACACCAAAAGAAAGAGAAATGTATATATTTTCATTTCGCGTCTTGATCTAGGGAGTTAAAATTCGTCTTTGGGTTTGCTATTAGGCCCAGAAGGGTTTGAAGGCTTCGGAACTGGGCCGGCCAACAGATTCCTAATATCCTCAGCGACCTTCTTATAATTCGCTTTTACGTCGGCCTCGGTAACTTCTTTAAAAGCCGGGATTGGTTGACGGTCTATAGGATCTGGCTTTAACTGCGTACGAAAATAGCTAACATCGCTTTCCACGAGTTGACCAAAAAATTCACCCTGTTTCAGGTTCATAACATCCTGTACTTCGACTCGATCACGATGGACTAAACTGTATGAGTCTGATTTAGAAGCTGAGACTTCCCCTAAACGTACCTGACTGATCGATTGACTTCGTTGCTCAACGTACTCTTTACCCCAAGTTTTAACCACGTACTCCGCACTCGGCTCGTGTGGCATCCGACCATAAAAACGGTTAGACAATGTGTTTAAAATAGAGTCCTTCTCTTGAGGACCATACATTGTGTCAATCTGAGAAAAGTTTTGTGCACCAAATAAAGTGACAATTTTATTCTCTCGACCAGTAGCAGGTAGGTTTGAAAACTCAGGGATAAACAAGGTAGGTGCTTCATCAAGGCACACTATAGAAGGAAGTTTCCCTTTCTTATTTAATTTTCTAATCGTGTTTGCTACGATTAGGGAAATTACTGGCCCGTATACTGGCTTTAATTCGTCATTGTTGCCAATAACCATAATCTTAGGATCATCAGGATTATTCAAATCAAGTGTGAAGTCATTCCCGCTCAACACATAGCATATAGAACGGGTATTAATCTTGCCTAATGCATCTTGTAAAGTCGAGACAACACCGGTTAGTTGTTTACTTGAATTCTCATCGATTGCAGTTTTCAAACTAGCAACCGATATTCTAACTTCCTCATTTTTACTAATTAAGGGTACTACTTGCTTTACTGATTCAGCGGCCAAGTTAAGTACATGAGGTAACGTGCAGTATTCTGGATATTCTTCTCGTAGAAACCAAATAATGCCTCCTAAATAGGCTGTTGCGCTACTAACGAAGAAGTTGGTTTCTCCTTTTATTAGGTTCTTTATAATTACATCAGCTGCGCTTTCTGCGTGGCTTTTTGTAATTATAAGATCAGGATGGATTGGATTGACTCGATGACTACGAGTCAAGTCATCAAAATTGACATAATACGCTTTAGCCTTAGTGTCTTTAGCTGCGGCCTGAACTACTTGAGCGAATGAGGGAAATTTATAATCATAAACCAATCCCGTAAATCCTTTCTTAATCGCTTGTGTAATTATAGGTTCAATCACTCCATAACTTTTACCGGCTCCTGGCCCGGCCACTACAAACAGACCAGCAAATGGATTGACTATTTTTATTATTCCCTTTGTGGTTCGGATACCAAAAACATAGTCTTTGACTTTGATACCCGTCTTGGTAACCTGTGAAGCACTCTGTATTTCTGTTCGACCATTACCTTTCATGCGTCGATAAACTATGTATCCAGCCGGTAAAAATCCACCTATTCCACCAACTACATCGCCGACTATTCGTGGAAAACCAACCGAAATAATTAAAAATTTTATTATTACACTAGCTGCAATATATATTAGTATCGGAATGGCTACAAGACCAAAAATGTATCCTGCAATTGAACCTAACTTGAACATGATTTTAAATATTTATAGTTAAAACTTAATAACCAATTTCGTGATCTTGTTCATTACTTATTCCTTTTTCAAATATCTTTTCTTTTCCCCTTTGTCTTATCTTTTCATAATCTTGTTGTTTTCCGTTTTTTAGTGAATTACAATAATCATACGATTCCTCATGACTTCGATTATAAGCAAACCTTTTATCAAAATCCTGTTCATTTTGCCTTATAAACTCATCTCTATTAAATATTTTTTGATTATTAACAGAAGGACACAAATGTATAGTTTGTTCCTGCTTTTGTTTTTCAAGCTCTAAAACATGCCTATTTTCGCGAGCCTCACACCGAGAAACTATAATATGCACATGCCGTTGATCACCTACTTTTAACTGTCCATTCTTGGCTAACCCTTCCTTTACTTCTGCATCTAAAGTACTATATTTTCTCTCATTTTCAATTTTTGCATACCATACCAAATCTTTGCTTTCCAATCCTCTATTTTCACCTTTATTATTACAAAAGCCAGCCGCATAATTTTCCATAGTCTGGCGGGTATACTCTTTTAGTTTATCAGGGTCGTTTCCTATGTGTGCAAGTTCTGTTTGACTAGGAGCGATAACAATAGAAAAAAATCTATCCTGTTCTTTCTCTATCTTTTGCCCTTTTGCATTATTATCAATCTGCTGAATTACTTCCCATTTGTTACATTTATCCCTATCAGACGAGAAGAAATACTCTTTATTTACTGATAAGTTTTTATCGTTCTCTTTCTCCAAATAATTTACCAATTTTGAGCAACTACCTTTGTTATTAGCTTTAATCGGACTGGTGAATTTAGTCTGCATTTATTCTTCTATTTTTAGTCCTGTTATTATCCTCTTAACATTAGAATTTACTATCCTCAAATCAGAACGTCGGGCTACTCCTTCTGTACCTGCCATATCAAAAACAGCCTCTTTTATTGGAATTAATATTTTCTTTTCCTGCTCCTTTATAAAACTTACGATCCGCTTATCAAGTGCTTTTATAGCATCTGTTGGGTTATCCGCTCGGGGGTCCCTAGGGTCTGCCTTTGTGACCTTAAAATGATTGACCATTGCTTCTAACAGACCTTTATTAGTAAGTCCGTAACTATTTGCCAGACGTTCAAAATCTGTGAATGTAGCCGCACTTGCTGTAATGTGATGTATCTTCTCTTTTTCCATGAAGTTAACAATATTTTTAACAATTTATAATTGACAATCAAGCACTTATATAAGAAAATTAATATATAATTAATAATGTATATTAGTTTTCTTACATAAGTGCTTGATTGTCAGTAATAAAACCCGAAGGGCAAGAGAAGAAGGGTGTCGAAGACCCCTTCCCTCTTGCTGATTTCTGAAAAGAAATCACTTTCCCGCCGAATCCGTAGGAGAAGGCGATTTTAGCAGAGTAATGAAACCTTCTAATTTTCATCTGAATTTGACATGGTAAAGCTCATTATAATCTAATGGGCTTTACCGTTTGAGATGCTACTAATTACTAAGCCCAAGTGATAACGCTACCTGTAGATGCTCCATTAGCTGACTTAGGATTGTCACACTTCTTAATTTTGGTTTGCCGGTTGCTTACTACGCGTTTAGAAAGAAGGGATCCTGAATTGCTTAACTTTTTCATAATCGTATATGATTTAAGTGAGCTTAAAAATAGTTAGATTTGTGATACAAACAAATTACTTAAATCGCTTTTTTATGAAAATCGTTGTCTCAATTTTTGTGACAATTTTTGTCAATAGCTATGGTTATGCGCAATCACCTAACAAAAAAACAGTTTATACGGGTACAAAGGTAGGGGGTACTAGAGAGGGAAATGGTGTATCTGCTTGGTCTGATATAATGACTACAAGCTATATACAGTTCAGAAAGGACTCTATAACATTTGTTCAAGATAGCTTGCAACGTACATTAAAAAAGACAAATGGGGAAAGGAAAAACAAATAAAAGCTTTACCAGAATATTTTAAGAAGTGTTTGTAAATAAGCTTTTGGTACTTCAAAAGTGAAATTGTTTATATTATATAAATTAGCCTTTATATACTTATCATTTAGTTTAGTACTTTCAGAGTATTGGAAGTCTTTTCCGTTACTAGATTTTAACCTTATCATAAGAGTTTCTTTTGTACCTCGATAGTATTCGGATGAATCTTTCTCTACATCGTCTATAGTACCGGATACCATACTATCCATACTTATCTTTTTTAACTTATTAAATTTTCTATGTTCGATATATAAAAAAGATTTCTCTGATATTGATAATAAGGTTTCTTTAATGTATTCTTTGGTCTTTATAGTATCGGTGTATGTAATTGCTTCTCTTACTTGTGCTATTGCGGAGTATGAAAAGAAAGACAGCGATACAAGTAAGAATTTTTTCATAACAGTATTTCAGACGTACATCAGGGGTGGGATATGCCTAAGAGAAATCCTCAGAATCTGAGGATAAAACTAGTTTAATATCTTGCTGAGCTGTCGTAAATATGTATTAAGAAAAGCTGGTCTTTTAATTGCCTTCTTAACTTCGTTAATGCATTCTAGAATAGACTTTCCGTGAGAATCTTCTTCTAATACTTGCACGATTATTTTTTGATCTGAATCCAAAATTGTAAATCTGTAAATATCCCAGCCTTCTTTAGTTAATTTTTCTATTAGTTGAAAGCACTCTTTTATACTATTCATTTTGAAGTCAACCATAGGGCTATGTCTAGATTTTGGTTCTTCAAGATAACTTTTTACAAATATACTGTCCTTAGGGCAGTAGCCACTGAATATTAAATTATACATATATCTGGTGTTTTTTTGATCGATAAATTCCCGATCTGGCTTAGAGCTATCAAGATCGGGGGGTCTAGTTGGAGGCTTCTAGCTATCAATCCAACTAACTAATGTACTTCAGTACGTGGTTTGGCCTATCCCTGACGGGTTGCATCCCTGCATTGCCCAGTTCCGCCAAAAAGCGCATAATTGCCTTTTAAGCCACTTTTCTGAACAAATCGACCTGTAACTGTCATTGACTCATGTTTGTGGCTTACTGAGCCTGTTTTGCCTTCTCAGGCAACTTGTTGACTAATGCAATATAGCTAGAATATCTAATTACAAAAGCTTGGGACAATGTCAACTTACTAACTAAAAATCTAGTTGCGGGCTTTTTCATTTTTTTAGCAAACGCGCGGTCCTTTTTGTTTTTTGTTTTTCCGCTCGTTTTAGTGGGGTATTTTTTAGTCTTTTTAACCTTATCCACATTTTTTTTAGCAACGCGCGCTGCAAAACTATTCTAGTAGGAAATTTTACTTTATAGTTAATATATATACTGAGTAAATTAGTAAAAAACGAGATATGTACCGGATTCTTTCCTCAATAAGACGAGATGTGTACCGGAAAAACAGCCAATAAAACGAGATATATACCGTATAAGCAAGAGTTGTATTTTATAACTCTTTTTATTAGTTTGCCATCGAAATAGTTATTTGTATGATTGGACAGGACAAACGCAATACTCAGTTAGTGATTCCCTTGGAGCTAACGTACGAGCCTCAACATAACGAAATCATTAAGCAGCATTGGAATGTAACGTTTGCTCGACAGGGCAAAATGAGTGTGGCTGCCAAACGTATAATGGCCCGAGTTATGGATCAAATACGGGATGATGAATATGCGCTTAGACCTTACTATCAGTTTAGGATTGGAGATATTATCGCTGATGCAGATATTACCCAAGATACAGCCTATAAGCCTATTAAAGCAGCGTTACGTGAATTAACGGACGTAAAGTGGGAATTTGAAAGCCTGGATGGTAAAGAATGGTATGTACGGCATTTACTTGACACAACTAATTATGAAATGCCAGTGGGTTACAAGAACGGAATTATCACGGTTCTGTTAAACCCAGCCTTACAGCCCTATTTCATTAAAGTTGCTCATTATACTAAATATCAGCTCAGTAATTACATGAGCTTAAGAAGTTGGTATTCAATGCGTTTCTTCGAAATTCTATCAGCTTTTCGAGATACAGGTGTTTGGTCTCCTAATATCGAACAGTATCGACAGTTAATGGATTGCTGGTATGAAAAGGACAAAAGAGGAAATAACAAAAAAAATAAGGACGGTACTCTTAAACTTAAATATCCGCAAACCGCTGACCTCATTAAGTATACTATGAGTGAAGCTATACAAGAACTGGCTAATACAAATTTGGCTTTTACTTACGAGGCAATATACGAATCTGAACGCATCACTAAAGGGCGTAAGAAAGTAACTGGATTCAAATTCACAATTCAACGCAAGTTAGATGGCAGAATTCCAGATTTTTGGCTTAACAATGCCATCGTGTTACGGGTGATCAATAACCTTCGATCTTGGAAAGTGACCGATAAGAATATAGCTACTTATTTAGAAGACATTGGAACTGAAGCTGCTAACAAGCTAGTGTATGAATGGCAGATAAAATCCAACTCTAATGAGCTGATTCAAGACCGCCTAAAATACTGCAATGCTGTATTTGTCAAAGTCGGTAAGGCAGCTCAGGAACGCCTGAAGAAGGAGGTTCAGTCTGCTTTAGAGCGGAACTATGATACACCTAACCAAAAGAATCCAGTATAAAACGAGTTATATACCGGATTCTTTTCATAAGTACTTTCAACTTATAGGTTGATATAATTCAACAGAAAAGTCTATTTAGGCGTGATTAGGGTTGATTTTTACACAAAAAGTCAGTTGCAAAATCGGGCCTAAACTAATAAAGCTTGAATAAAACGAGTTTTGTACCGGAGTTTTTCGATCTTGCTTAAGATGGCTTTTCCATTGCTATAATCCTTATAAATGCCTTCCTATAAGTGACAAATGACGATTTCCCTCGGAAAAACACGGGTTTTAGCGCAGAAAACAACTTAATAAAACGAGTTTTAGAACGGTTTTGCTAGGTTCAGATAGCACGACTGTATCGCTAACTAGGATTTTTACAACTGATTCTACAACTAATATTTGTTCTAGAAAGAGTTGTAATTTGTCTATTTTTTAAGATGCTTACTGATTTTATCTTTGACAGCCGCAACTACAAAATCATGGATAGAAATACGATCACGCTTAGGCAGTCGAGCCTGTATATCTCTGATCTGGGCTAATTCACTCTCATAAATTTTAAACGTGAAGGACTTCAACGGGTCCTCGTCAGCTGCCTGTTGCTTCGCATTTGTAACCTTCTGTTCTTTGACTGTGCCACCCTTATCAATAACTTCAAGCATAGCAGGGCTATTGAGAGCTGTAGGTGGTAAAGCTATTTTACTTTTATTTTTTGTTGAGTTCATGCTCGATTTCTAGTTTAGTATTCACAACTCACATTAGAACTAGTAAAAGTTGTAAATCAAGTTGTAATTTTATTCTCTTAGCCTTTATTAGTCAGAGCTTTATGAATACCTTCATATAATTCCTTCATTTCATTTACTGCCTTCTCATCTGTGGGTTTGTTTTCAACCACACCTAAACCAGATGATGCAGCGTTAGCGAATGAGATACGATTCCCAATTGGTGTATCTAAGAATTGAAGGACTGTAGATTCTCGTAAAAGATCTGAAGTGTCCTCCTTATAATTTCCTCGAGCATCAGCTTTATTAATAAAAGTTAAGCACACGAGACGCGGGTTAAAAGGCATTATCTCAGCTATCAGGTTTTCTACTTTTCGTAAAGTCCATATATCTAATGAGCGGGGAGCAAATGGGACTAAATATACATCTGACACAGTTATAGCTGAACGTTGACTAACCGTGTCCCGGCCTCCTGTATCAATGACAACATCATCGCATTTTGTCGCCAGCCTGATCACATGTGCATTCAACTCTCGACCTGTTATTTTAACTGCCGTGTACCCTATTTCACCAGCTAATGTTTGGTGCCGGAAAGAAGTAAAATCTGTTGCCGACTCTTGATCATCGGCATCTACTAAGATTACGTCACGTCCTTGCTGTATTAAATAAACTGCCAAGTTAGTAGCTAGCGTGGTCTTGCCGCTTCCACCTTTGATTCCACCCACGGTATAAATCATATTGCGAATATAGAATAGAAAAGGGTTGTAGTTTTAGTTGTAAAAGTAGTTGTAAAACCGATTCTAATCAAGCTTGAAGAAAAGTATGCTTACACCCGAGTATTAAATGTTTTATCGAAAGGCTATAGTCATCTAGAAAATTTACTGAAGGCCGGTTTGAGCCCAGTAAAATGATGTCATACACAATGTATGACAGATCCTATTTTTGTCTTACATTGTGTAGTACTTAACATATTGTAGATTATACAACAGAAATGGCACTCGAAGTATATTGGCAGGAGGGTTCGAGTAAGAAACAAATTGGTATTCTTAAAGTAGATAGAGGTTTATCTAACCTGATCGATAAGTTTAACCAAACGTTGGGTTTGAGTATAGACCTATATGGGACGAGTAGAATATATATTTCTCAATTGGATTGGCTAATTGTACTAGCCGAAAGCGTTGGTTACCCTACTATTGAACTTGTACGCATAAGGTCGATACTGCCTGAGGTTGGGACAAAAGGAGGGCTAATATTGATTGGTGATTAACATAATCTCACTTATACAACATCAAAATTCAACTCAACACTATGAAAACTCTTTATTTTCAAACTCTTGTTTTGTTAGTCCTGATGACTAATGTAACACGTGCTCAGGTTCCAACTCGACCAAATTATTTTGGTATTCGAGCCGGATATCTGAAAGCATCAACCGATTTAACTAGCTCACGTAATGATATAAGATTAGGCGGTATAGCGCCGCTTAATAGCTTCTATGCAGGAGTTTTTTATCACCATAACTTATCGCGTTGGTTTGCCTATCGGGTTGACCTTACTTATCAGCAGAAGGGCATCGAGCTGCAAGACCAAACTGGCAGTATAGTCGGTCATCAAAGACTTCACTACGCCGGTTTGACTCCTCTAATTGGTATTACCCCTCTAAAGGGTCTGAGTCTTTTTGTGGGCCCAGAGGCTAATGTTTATCTGGGACAAAGTGTAGAAAGAGCCAATTATGGTCCTACTGTGACACCAATTGAATTTGGCCTCTCTGGTCGGCTATCTTATCGCTACAAATGGATTGGTTTAGAGGTAAGTTATTTCGAAGCTCTAAACGAATACAAATCGGTGGATTTAGGCGCTCGATTTGGCTTCAAGAGTCGTACTTGGCAGGCTGGTCTATTATTTGTGCCTGGCCTGCTGAAAAAAAGGGCTGAATAGAATTTTAGCAACAATGCACCTTTCTAATTTTACTCGATCCGTCTGTTTTAATTCACATAACATAAGATTAGTTATACAACGCATATTGAAAAAATGCCAATGGTAACCTATTAGACCACCATTAGTATTTTGTATTTATTAAAGAAATTTAGAAAGAGTACTCTCGTTGTTGACCAGCCGTTACTTGTACGGCGTGTTGACTATGATTAATATTATTACTAAGGCCTAACACATAGTCACCCGGATTCAAGTCATCAATCACAAATGAGGTAGCACCACTTATATTTCCATCTCGTAGCGTCAGATGACTTCCCCCAGCGGCAGCTTCGGTCATCAGATAATAACTAGCATCGGCATTACTGGTGGTATTAATTTTTAGACTACCTGTTGGAGCTAGTTCTGTTTTTTTACAACCATTAGCCCCAATGAGCAAGGCCATCAAGAAAAATAGATGAAAAGTGTTCATCTTAAAATAGTCTAATAACTGGTTCACTTTCATGAACTTGACAATTTAGATTTTGTTGAGAAGCGTTGTATAACTAGGGTGGCTGTTGCAAAAGTCTAGAATCTCCTTGGAGAGTTCAGTATACAGGCCATATACTCCTCGATGTTGCCCCGAAAATGAGAGATTGGAAAGGGAGTTTTTCCCTGCGCCGACTTTTGCAACAGCCACTAGAATTATGTTAATCTATTTTCCTTATAAAATAGAGAAGCGGTTAATAAGCACTATTCTTAAAATCTTTATATGCCAATAAGTTATTCCATTCGCTTAAATTCAAAACCGGGAAAGTCATTTGCCATGCCTTTATCAATGAACAGCCGATTCCGAGAAATTCGTAACCCCGAATTACCTAAATACCCGTTTTGATATTGAGAATTGGTTTTGAGTTGGAAGTCATAAGGTGTTTGTATAATCTCAAAGCTGACTTGATCCGTTTGTTTACCATCTTGAATAAGAGTAATCTGATTCTTGTTAACGATAAGCTGGACATCTGGTACAGTTGGGCTGGGGATCATGGCTGAAACAGTTGTTAACTTCCATTTGCCCTCGAACCACTTTCTTCCTTGATTCAAGTCAGTCGTATAGTTCTGATCGACTGTGTCACTTGATTCAGGAGATACGGTGTGCTGGCAATTGGTAGACACAATTACCAAGAGAAAAAGCAGAGTAGCTAGTATCGTTTTCATATGTCAATAGATAAGCATTTTAAAGATGACACTTAAGGCAATGAAATGGTTGGAAGTAACTCTGTTATATAAGTGGAGTGGCTGTTGCAAAAGTCTAGAATCAGGCCTAGGAGCTTGGTGGGTCGGCTGATTGTTGGTTACTGAATGACTAAAAATGGCCACCTTAGGAATCCCTGCTAAGCGGGTAGCGACTTTGGCAACAGCCACCTCCATTATGTAAAGAGACTAAAGATAGAATAAGCATTGCTTCACTTATTCTCTACAGTCGATTAGTACCACAGGTGGTACGTCCCGATAACCCATACGACCACCTGCTGAGCTTTCTACGTGAATAGGAAGGTAGGTGGGATAATTTATGATCGTTCGCATAACCGCTACCTGATCTTGGGTCAAACCAGAACGGCGATTGTAATAATCCATCACATTGGTCGCTAAGAAATACACACCCCCGCAACTTTGTTTCTGATTCGTCCCGTCCGGATGGGCTTCCTGTTGTCTGGGGGTATCTTTGACATGGTCATCAGTATACCAAAAGCAGTCACCGAATGTGTGTCCCAAGCCTAACGCATGCCCCAGTTCATGCGCCACTACAGAAAATGTAAATGCATTTTCATCAGCGATCATGATGGCTGCTCTTGCTTTAGATAAACTCGCACAAGTCGCATCCCCTGGGTAAGGGTCAACTGAATATAGGGGCATATAACTAAATGAAGACCCAACCGGGTGCGCTCCTTTTTCCCAATTTATTTTGACAAAGATATTCACATACTGTTTGATGCACCAATGAGCTAGAATACTGTCCACCTTAGCGCCAGAAGCTTGATTAGTAGCTGGGTCATCAAAATCTAACTGATTTAGCCCGGCCTGTAGCAAGGGGTAACCGTCTGGATTAGTAGCGGCCAGATAAAATTCAATGAATGAATCAGCATGATTCGGATCAGAATTAGCCATTGCATCTCGATATAATTGATTGACTCCAGCAATAACTTGCTTCAGAACAATGCCTTTTTTGGGTAGATCAAGACTTTGAGGTATGTGGAAAATAACAGGAAGCCTGATAATTGGATAGGTTTTTTTGGGTCGTGCTGTAAGGATAAGTGGTTGGCTAATGAGTGGTCCCCAGCGTGCCTGCAAACTAATTTGACCTGGCTGTTTAGACCTGTAATAAGCATGGGGCGAATAGGGGTTATTACGCACCTGTATGTCCGGTTGCCATACTCCATTGGCATAGATTTGAATTGCTGAGTCAGGGTAGTTAAGCGCATTGCCTGCTTTGTCAATGACACTAATCGCGAGAGGCAATCGGCTACTGGTATCCGCATTTAAAAAGCTTACAGAAGCCTTTAGACTTATCTTCTGGACCTCCCCAAACGGATCGAGATTCTTTTGACAAGCAAATAAGGTGAAGACCAGCCAGCCAAGATAGATAAGTTGAAAAAGAGGTTTTGTTCGCATTAGCATAATACAAAGACGAAGCTAATTGACTGATATCATTTGTTGTATAAGTGATGTGGCTGTTGCAAAAGTCTAAAATGGGTGTGGTGGCCTATGACAAGTTGCCGATTCCATGCCGTTTATCAGGCAAAAATCGTTTACTAGACAGCGGGTTTTATGGCCCTGTTGACTTTTGCAACAGCCACTAATGTTGTGTTAACTACTCTTACGTTTTTTCTTGTCTTCAACGACTGCGTAAAGAGATAACGCTACTGAAATAGTCAATAACGGATACTTTACGAAGGGATTATCGACGATAATCCCTGTAACTGAAAGAGCAGACGCAAAGACGATTATGTTCCTAAGCTTATCCATTAGTTAGTAATAGAGTCTATGACGATAAAGTACTCCAGAAAGTAATATACTGTTACATAATCTTGATTATGTTATGTGATAAATAACAGAATTTGGATAAGTCAATACAAAAGAGTTATAGCGGAATTATTTTATACCCAGTGTATTAAACAGGCAGTAATTTCTGATAGCTACCATCCGCATTAAAAACAATAATCAAGCTTCCTCCATTGCCACCCTGGATTCGTCGTGCTCCACTCTTCATCTTGTGATTCGTGAAAGGCATCACATTGTTAGTCCAACGGCTTTTTATACTAGGGCGAATGTAAACGCGGTCACCAATAATCTGCGCTAAACATTGGTTTAAAGCGTCCTTATCGCCGGTCGATTCTTTGCTCATTCCCCTTGAGTCAGCATCGAAAACCAAGATAATATCCCCGTTGAAAGAGGCAAATCGATTGGGTGGGTTATCCTTATAGGTATCGTCAATACTGGGTGAGAGCAACCAGCATACTTTACCCTCTTCATTTTGGTATTCTCTCAGCAGAACGATTCCTTTATCATTTTTCCAGGAGCTGTTAGACACGCATCTACTAACGAATTCGGCTAGAATTTGTCGCTTTGTTTGGTCTGTATCTAATTTAACTTGTTTCACCTCAGTGCAGGGAGGGGGATAACCCGTCTGTGCATTGATAAAGGGAATTAGCAGCCCAATGATTAGGAGGATACTGCACCATGTTATGACCCGTTTCATACCAGTGAAGTTGTTGTATAAGTGCCTTTATGTTAACCTATTTCTTCGTCAAGATAATATCACCATATTTCTGTGAAGGATTCTTCACCTCAATTCGCTTACAGTTATTGCTTACTTCTTTGAAATACCACCCTTGAGCAAATCGAACACCCAACGATTGAGTCCTTACAGACTGGCGAATCCATAACATAGGGCCATATTGCTTTAGCTCAGGATAGGCATAACCGAGTTCAGGAAAAATTGTGCTGTCCATTATGTCAACACCGTACTTTTTTGAAACCACTACGCCTATATCTAGCCGGTTCTCAAATAAGGAGTCTGGATCAATGATACTTCCGTCTGGCGAAAAGGTAATCACTCCTTCTCTCATTGGCATAGAGATACCTTGTACACCTATGTTTGTTTGAAAGCTCCATTGCCCAACGATGTTTTGTTTGAGTAATGGGGCTTTGCAGGTTGACCCACTGACTGACTGGTTAATAGGGGGAGCTAAAGGATGAAACTCTTCCCGACAAGCTGGTGCAAGTGTCATTATTACAATAAAGCTTATCAGAGGTGCTTTCATAAACAACTTCTTTTTTCAGCGTAACGCACAAGCTCACTCTATGTTATATAATCAGAAATATGTTAACTAACCCTTAAATATACAATTAAAAATAGATAATTTACTATAAAGCTTTCATTAGCTTTTTAATAGAATTCATACCTAAACGGCATATGGTTAACGGGAGAGTGAACTTCTAATTACTCTCTCAGCCCCTAATTAATGGTCTTCTTGAACGCCCTACTAATGATGCTGGTAAATGAAGCTTCTATTGTCTCATCTAGGAGCGTTTTGAAAGACGTAGTTAGAAATGGGTTGAAAAGTAGGAACCCGCTGGCTATCGAATGAAAGGTCATTATTTTTTTTTGCCTGGCGCACCCAACGCCCCAGGGGGTTGATGGCCTCGGCTTAACGGCCTGCCTCCTGTCACCCGGCAGCTACCACACGCGGAGCGGACCACCAACGCATAATTTAATAAGCGTAGCTGCCGTCTGGTTTGGTGAAAGCCTTTGCGACACTATCAGCTTCAGCTTGCTGTCCCTGTGCGACTAACCAGTCATAAGTGGTACTGATGAAACCATACGTACCTCGACCGCCTTCGTAGTCAGCCCCTGAGTCGGTTTTGAAATGGTTGCGTTTTAGATGATCGGCCAGTTCGGTAATGGACATCGTTGTTCCATTCTGATGTAAAAAAACGCCTAAGCGTTTGACATACTCTCGTTTCTCAACCATGACGGATACTGATAGAATTTGAATGTGGAATCTAAGAACGTTATTTTGTAAGGCGTTTGGCTTGTCGACCGAAACTCGTCTTATAAACTCAAACTTTCCTGACACGGCGTTCACCCTGTCAGCCGGAACCCAGAAATGGAAGCCCAGACTGGCCCACGCGGGGCGGTTAACTTGTCAACGGGAAGCCCGAAAATGGAAACCCGGCATAGTCGAACACCCAACGACCATGAGGGTTGATGGATGATAGTACTACGTCCTTGAACAACAAGACTCCCAACCTTTACACCCTCATTGGGTTGGGCTGCAAACCCGCCATCGGGACGTGCTGCCTGTCGACGGAGAGCCACCCTATGCGAAGCGAAAATGCTACTTTCTGACTACTGTTACTACCAAACCGATTGCTACAACCGCATCTACGATGTTCCACAACTCCCGACCAAGTGATATTTTTAGTAATGGCTGGAAAAGCACTACTAATGCCACATAAACGATAGTTTCAGTTTGCTTTTCCTGTTCGTTAGCTTGAAAAGCCAATATTCCAAAGCCAATCATAGCTAAAAATCTAACCAATTGATAGAATCCATAAGGCATATCAAAAAGACATAGGCCCAAAAGCAAAGCTAATACAACTTTTATATATGTGTTCATAGTGGGGATGTGCTTTGAAAATTCATTGGTTAAACTCAGTCTCTGAAATATTTTGAGAATTGAACGTATTCATGGTGGCACTTTGAATAACATCAAGTTGTAACTGAAAACTTGGAATGCTATATCCGCCGTAAGTATGTTTAATATTAAAATCCATTGTTTCATCCCCTTTCTCGTACATAGGATTTCGGATGAACCTACCAATGCACTGGTTATTGTCAGCTTTTGAAAACCAATCTTTTCCGTAAGCAATCTTTAAGTAGTATTGTCCCTCGGGTATGTTACGAATTTTGTAAGTCGAACCACTATTAATAAATACATAACGGATGCATCTACCTGTCTGGGCATTCATAACCTTGATGGCTACATCTGTCCCTCCGCCTACATGGACTTCAAGATAATTGTTAACCTTACTTTTCTTGGGACTGAAATTGTAACATGCTGGTAGTTGACCATTACGAATTTCTGTTCCCCGCCAACCCTCAGCAATTAGTCTATCTTTTTCTTGCTGTAGCTTTTCTTCTGGTGACAATACGGGGGCTGCTGGCTGAGTGGGGTTTCCATCAACAAATGTATTGTTTAAATCACCATCTTTGGGTTTATTGACAGAAACGTTATTCTCGTTCTTGGAGACAAATACAAAAAAAGATATCAGACCTATTACAAATAGGATGGCTCTATACTCTACTATGAAATTTAAGGTTTTCATAGCATTAGTAAAGTACTTTTTCTTGGTAAGATAGGAGGAGATTTTTCTTTGAGTGTTTACATCAGAATTTGCAAGTTTAGTAAGCTGAACACATACTTTTTCTGCGTAAGGATATGCAAGAAATTTGCAACACCACAAAGTCTCCTCAATTATTAATCTGTTTATCTCTATGTCATTGTATATTAGTAAAAACTCGATATTATTATCTATGAGCAAACCTTTTAATGAATTGAAAAGGGCAGACTGATTTATAGAGTTTTTACCTATACCAATTGCCTTCTTTCTAATGTCTTGAAATACGAGGAGAAGGGTTTGAGGGGTTACTGTCTCTTTTTTCTTACTGTTTTCTTCTTGTTGGCTATTCTTTGTATTCGCGCTGAATTTAGATTTATTAAGCTCATAATCATAGATTTTTCTTTCATCCGAATTAGAAAGAACCTGATAGGCTTCTGCTATTTGTCTAAAAGTTATTTCTGCATATTTGTTGTTCTGGTTCCTGTCAGGATGATATTTTAATGCAAGCTGTCGGTATGCCTTTTTAATTTCTTCGTTTGTCGCGGTAGGCAACAACCCTAAAATTTTATAATAGTCAATCATGAACGTTATACACTTTTAGAATCTGCTTGTTAAAGCGTTTGACTTGTCGGACGAAACCAGCTTAAATAACCAAAGCCTGATATGCAGGGCGTTTACCCTGTCGCTCGATGGCTGCCCCACAAACCTAAACCTGCTTAACCGGGGCGTTTGCCCTGTCAGCCAGAAGCCGGACTTTGAAGCCCAAACCTGCCCATCCGGGCATTTAACCTGTCGCCCGCGACCCGGAAATGGAAGCCACTTTTTGGACTTCACCCAACGACCCAGGGGGTTGATGGCCCCGCAAGCTAGATGAAATGGGTGAACAACTCACCTGCCTTTACACCCCCTGCCGGTTGGGCTGCTGTGCTTGCCCAACCGGCCTGCCTCCTGTCACCCGACAGCGACCCCGCGCGGAGCGATTATGCTATTGTTGATAAACATTTCACTGGCCCAGAGCATAATATGATGGATGTTCAAAACTTCCTAAATCGTTTATTATGCTGCTGCTGAACAAATAGTCTAAAGACTCTAACAAATCAGAAAGCAAACTTATTATGTAGCTATCTTGCAAAAAGTTAGGACCTTTTCCATACTCAAACTTGAAGTCTTGACCTTTGTATGATAAGGTATGTCCTGCTGTTTTGGCAAAATAAATTCCACCTGTATGAATCGTATTTCTTAATGTCCACAGGAGAATCACAAGTTTCGCTTCTTCTTTTGTCCAATTATTTTCGGTGTCTTCGAAAATAGTTGCCGTGATCTTATGTAGACTACGCTCTTCCCCTGGCGTCTTTCCTGTAATTTTTGAATAGTAAAATCTAAAGATCAACTCAGATTGAAAAAGGGCAGCATCAATTATACTCTCACTTATATTTTGTATAAAATGATGTATGTAGTTGTCTATTTGCTCTTGATCATTATTTAAAATGTATTCGAACTCTTCTCTATTTAATTCGTAAAATCTAGTATTAATTTTAAGATTTACAAGACATACGGCGATTTGGGTTGACAATATTTCCAAATGTTTCTTTCGAATATCTTTCTCTGGTAGATGTTCGTATTTGTGAACTAACTCCATTGATTTAGCATGTAGTTCATTTAATTTATCTAACCCGTTTTCCATAAACTTTAGATGTAATGGATTAACTGTTTTGTCCAGTAATATGAATGGATCAAACATAGACAATAACACCGTGGATATGTCTATGATTTGACTAGAAAATTAACCTATTCTACCAAACGGTGTCCAGCCTACAAACGTAAAAGGCCGCCTGTCACCCAAGTGCGGCTTGTCGCACCAAACCCGCCTGAGTTGTCCAAGCCTGACTGTTGGGGCAGTTGGCCTGTCAACGGGAGCCGCCGAACGAGCCTAAGAGCCTACCTGTCGAGCCGTGCGGCCTGTCGCCCAGCGATCAGACGTTGAAGCACATCTTGGACATTCCACCTAACGACCACAGGGGCTGATGGATGAGCGAACCACTTCAGACAACAACCAGAGTGTCAACATTTACACCCCTGTTTGGTTGGGCTGCAAACCCTCCACCGGGACGTGCTCCCTGTCACCAGGAAGCTACCCCACGCGGAGCGAATCAACGACGTGTTTTCAAATTGTAATGTAATTTTGTACTAATTCAGGAAGTTTAGAAAATTGTTTGTGTAATGTAATTCCATCTTCAAGTCCATCTTGGATTACTATCAGATGATTGTATATCCTTTCGCATTCTATTATCATCTCGTCATTTTCAACCTTTCGTCGAAACTCTTTATAAGCGTTGTAGGCTATCTCTTCAAGCTGGAAGATATTTATAGTCGCGATTTTATTTGCAGTATCATCCGTGTTCAATAAGTCAATTTCTATCCACAATAATTTGGGATTAGATGCATCCCAAATAATTCTACTCTTTTTGGGCGTAAGTTGATGGACTAAGCCCGAACGAAAAACAGAATATAAGAATTCTCCCAAAGCATTTTCTGGTGTGGGAAAGAAGTCTGTTACAAACTCTATGAAAGACTGTTTATGGGCAAATTTGAGGTTTTGTCCATTTGGGGGCTTTCTATCGTAGGTTTCTTTTCTGTTATTTTTGCCGATGTAATAAACTCCCCCATAAAAATCAATGACAGAAAACCAAAATGTTAATAGTGCGGTGTCAAGTTGCCTATGGTAATGCTTTCCAACTTCTTTGGCTATTTCAATTCTTTCGTGGTAGAAAGTTTGAAAAAAGTTCGATATAATATGTTGAGAAAATGAGTTCATATTTAGCTTTCATATTATGATTATGGTCAGTGAATTAGAAGCTCACTGACGCGAAAAAAAACATCTGTCAAGAAGGCTTGATATATCAGCTTTATTCCAACTATGGCTTTCCAAAAATTGTGTTGATTATATAAGTTATGAACGCTGCAACTAAACAAATCGGTATCATATGAAAAAGCCATGAGAACTTAAATGTACTCGATTAGGGCGCTTGTAATAATTAGGAAAGAAATAACCTATAAGAATTGTCAAAACGAACACTGTTAACACCCAAATTCCAATTAATTAATCGGCTTCCATCTTTGCTTTTGTTTTTGCTCAATTAAAAAACCTAAATAACTGTTTCAAACCGAAGCATAAAGCCCAAAACTGGCCTAGCGGGGCAGTTAGTATGTCGACCGCTACTTGGCAAACCCACTTTTTATTTTGCCCGACCGGGGCGTTTCTCGTGTCAACCGAAACCGACTAACGAGCTAAACCGCCTGCCCGTCGGGACGTTCAACTTGTCGACCGGAAGCCGACCACTACGTTGTTTTTCAGGCTGTTCTGTTCACCCAACGCCCGCGAGGGATGATGGTGGGCGAACTAGCTCACTGCACGACGTTACTTGAACCTTTACTCCCTCGTTTGGTTGGGCTGCCCAGCATCCCAACCGGCGAGCGTCCTGTCACAGGAAAGCTACCCTACGCGGAGCGGCTAACTGGTGCACCATCAGCCTAATGATTATTGATACCTATTCTTTTTTGATTTAATCACTTTAATGACATTATCATGTTGTTGCCCTTCAATAATATCTTTCAAGATTAAATAACCACTGTCTTTCTCATATTGAACATGAATTCTCCAGCCTGATATTTTATCAATATCAGCCCTATATATTGCTTGCTCAACTCCTGTTATCTTGTGTAATCTTGTCTTAAGAAATGTTCTCGTTCTATGACATTCATTGTCTTCAAGCTCTGCTAAAGCTTCTAGAAATTGAATTTTAAATTCGTCAGGCAAAATCTTATTTGCTTCATGAATGATTCCAAATTCATCTAGTAACTTCTTAATTTCAGCCATCTTGCTTATTTTCCTTGTTGAAAGAAGATTGATAAAGAGATTCTGCAAGACTACTATATGTCTTATCTAAATCCTGATGACGTACCACTCTAAATAAAGTTAGGATGTGTTCACCAAATAAAGGATCTTTCTCAGACGTCAAAATGATTCTTATATCTCTATTTATTCTCAAAACATAAAGTGAACTGTCAAGATTATTGGGGAAATGAATTTTATGAAGTTTAAAAATATGATTTGAAGTGTTTTGTCCGCTTCTGATAAGTTCAATAATGAAATCAATTTTTTTGCCAACAACTACTCTGTCTTTTAGAGAAAGCTTGTTAAAGTCCTTTTCGAACTTTTCCTCTTCATTTATTACAACGTCCATTTGTTAATACGCTACGTAACAAATATTAATATTATTTGCCTGTCGTGGCAATTCTCGTGTCAACCGGAGCCGACCAACAAACCTAAAGTTACCCTGTTACTACGTTTCTCGTGTCGACCGAAGCCGCCTAAAGAGCCGAAAAGCCCGCCTTCGGGACGTGCAGCTTGTCGCACACGAGCCTACCACTACGTTGTTTTCGCTGTTGTGTCCACCCAACATACTATTGTACGCAATAACGCTTAATGTTAACTTGCTGAAAATCAATACGTAGATATTAAGCGCACTATTTTTGTGCTTTTGTTCCCTGTACACAACAATAAGTACTGACTCATCTATAAGCAATGTATGCTAACAAAACTTATTCGGGTAACTGCCGAATTTATTATTCGGTCATGGGTTGTTAATCAGAGTCAAGTAGGGTATTTCAATAAAGGTACAGACTTCTATGGGCAGCACCGAAAATCACTGTTATCTGGTCGAAATTTAGTGTCTCTTTAATCGCCCATTTTACTAGGACAGCTGATTGATATCATCGAAGGCAACCTATAAGCTTATCTAGCATTCTCAAATTGTTATCTCAAAAATCAACGTCTAATTTTCAATAGTATCTTGAGTTTGTGATACATCCACAGGTTGGCGGAAAGCATGTTTTAAGTTTATGGCCTTTTACAAACGACCGTTAAAATAATGCCCTAGAAAGATTTTACATTTATTAAACGTTCCTATGGTACGCGTAAGCGGTAGGAACCTAGAGCATTTCCCATTTGACGGGTTGCCCGAACGCTTACTACAGACTAACAACAGAGTTGATTCCCAAACTAAGCCATTTACCTTAAACTGACTGGCTTTAGAACATAGCCTAGGGTGGAGAGGTTACTACTACTACATCCCTACGTCCCCTACCAACCGATGAAACTAGTACGAGTAATAACGCTGATTGGTGTTTACCTCAGCTTGACAGTGGCTCAAGCACAGACGAAGAAAACGTCTTCAGGTCTACCCCCTAAGTCGGTCAGTGTAGCCCAAGGCCAGGTCGCTCGTTGGGCGGGCAACTGTCTACGCTGTAGTTTGGAAAAACGGGCTTGGGCCGCCGTTAACGGCACCTGTTACTATCCCGTGGATATGGATATGAAGCCAGGCCATTATACCATCTCCCGGCGTACAACGGGCGGAAAGTTAGAAACGGCTACTCTCAAGGTAGCGGCCAAAGAGTGCATCCAGGAAGATCTTGCTAACTTTCCCAAGAAGGAATATGTTACTATATCGACGACAAATCAGGCTCGTGCCACCAAGGAAGCATCGCTAGTCAATCCCCTCATCCGCTTTCAAGCCAAGGAGCGCCCAGCGGTTTTCGACCTGCCCGTTGGCAAGCCTGCCCATAACCTGCCCCAGGGAGAGGGCAACTTTGGGGCTTGCCGGACATTAAACGGTCAGCCTCGCGATCGGCATACGGGTCAGGACTACCCCGTGGGGGTGGGTAAGCCTGTCTTAAGCGTGGGGAATGGTCGGGTATTGCTGGCAGCCAATCAGTTTTATAGTGGCAATGCAGTCTATATTGACCATGGCAATGGGTTGATATCAGAGTATTTTCATTTAAAGAGCTTTTCGGTAAAGCCCAATCAAACCGTTACCAAAGGACAATCGATTGGGTTGGTTGGCGAGACGGGCCGAGTAACGGGTCCTCACTTGCATGTTGGGGTGCGCTGGCATGGGGCTTGCATCAATCCGGGTTTCTTACTGATTGATCCTTCTGACATGCCTGGGGTGAACTAAAGGGCGCTTTAGAAAATAATCTGGGCTAGGAAGTGACCGCCCCTATTTCTTGGTTCGTAGTTCAGGTAACTTACATGTTTGCTCTGACTATAGCGCCTTGATTTTACTGGCCTAAAAAGCACACCGACGTATACAGTCAAGGTTTATGGCCTGCTAGAAACAATGGCTGAACCAATACCGCCAGCTGATTTGACACCCAGTAAACGTTTCTCTACTTCATATTTTAAGTAATCAACCAACTCGCTGGCTAGTTTTTAGTCGATGGTTGTCGCCCCGTGTCGTTTAATTAAGCGCATGACCTGAGTGGCCTGGAAGGTGCCACCCCTGACGGTTTGAAAACCCGTACGGTTGAGATGTTCGGCAATTTGAGCATAGGTCTTTCCGGCCTTATGCATCATCTCGGCAACCGATGACGCCCGTCGGTTATCCGGGTTGGCCAGCGCGTTGCGCCGGGTCGTTTCGCCGCCTTTCTGCTGGCCCTGGGCCGTGAGATTCTCGGGCTTACCAAGCCTGGCCCCTTGAGCAATTTTAGCGGCTAAAGCCGACTTGGTGCGCGAGCTGATCAATTCCCGTTCGTGCTGAGCCAGTGTCGCAAAAATACCAATAGTTAGGGTGTTGGCATCGGGTATATCGACACACTGAAAGTTTACGTCCGAATCCCGCAGGGTAAATATGAACGATGCGTTACGACTCAGACGGTCAAGTTTGGCAATGACCAGAACAGCACGCTCTTTCTTTGCCCGATCAATAGCCGCTGCTAGTTGAAGGCGTTGATTATTCTTTCCCGACTCTACTTCCGTAAACTCGGCGAGTACCCTCCCTTTTACGAATCCGGCGACCGCCGCCCGTTGCGCCTCTAATCCTAAACCAGATTCACCCTGCGCCTTGGTGGATACCCGGTAGTAGGCGACATACCGGGTCAATTCCGCCCTTGCCACCGGTAAGGTTGATTTCTTAGCCATTCGTTTACAGAACTACTTTATTAAGTTGGAAGGTAAGGAATGAGTACTTCTTAGTGAAAAGCAGTAGACGTGTCTGGGCTTGCTCCAAGCTCAATTCCTCGGCCGAGTCGAATAGGGGCAGGAGGGCACCGGTGGAGTCATCGAAATCGTTAACGGTGATCCAGTCTCCTTCTACCATCCTAAGAAACTGCACTTCGTAATAGACCATAACTTATTTGCTTTAGCGGCTCAAAAGTATAGTTTTTCTGGTGTATTACAAGGCTTGAACGACCGTTTAAGCCTTGTAATACAATACATAGAGACATTTTGCAGCAACATTACTATCCTTTTGGACAGGTAAATGGACGTGGCCTCTACGCTACAGTGATCACCTATAACTTGTTTTGAACTGTCCCTTAAATCAGTTTCGATAGCTAGCCAACCTATACCCCTTCATCAGCAAGTGCAATTGGTGAAAAGCTGACTATCTTTGAGCTAGGCTAACGATTGAAACGGCTCTACTTCCATTCACCAGCGTAGCAATTAACTTCTAGCAGTTAACCTAATGCCTACTCGTTTATGGAGTTTTACCAGTTAGTCAAACTTGTCTTCCAATCCGTTGACCAATGCTGGCCCCATTGGCTCAAACTCATGGCCATTGCCTGGCTGATTCAGGGACCAGTTCATCTCTATGCCCAGGCTCAATCCCCCCGGTCCTTCATCTACCAACTGGTGCCCATCGATGGCGAGTCGGGTGATATCGTTTACAC
This sequence comes from Spirosoma pollinicola, assembly GCF_002831565.1. Lineage (NCBI taxonomy): Bacteria > Pseudomonadati > Bacteroidota > Cytophagia > Cytophagales > Cytophagaceae > Spirosoma > Spirosoma pollinicola. Next base: position 8,153,789 of record NZ_CP025096.1, read on the forward strand.
GGCTGTTGTGTTAGTAAGGGGAGCGTCTAGAACGCAATTGTATAATCGAGCCCAACACTTTATGGCCCATACGCTACATACAGGCTCGCTTTCGCCTATGGATCATGGCGCAAAACACCACATTAACCGATGCGGCATCATTACCTTACAGCATGCCCTAGTAGGCTCCAGTACACCTCAAGACTACCGGGTCACCATTGAGGTAAGGGTCAAAGCAGGCCGGTATCGCTATCGATTAAGTCAGTTCCGAGCCCAGCCTGATTCAGTTGGATTAGGCCTGCCGATTCGTGAATTGTATCAGTGTGACCAAAAGACGTATGACTATGGTACATCGACAGCTCAACTATTGCGAGCGTGGAATCGCAGTGTAAAGGCTTACTTAAGCCAACTTCATAAATATATGAGTGATAGCCAGGAGGCTGAATACTATAAACCTTTGTAAACTAATTATTCCTTCTTCCTGCTAATAGTAAACGTCACACTGACAAGGATTAGACTAGGCCCGCCTGGTTGTGGGGTAATTAAGATGAACGAACGTGATTAGCTCAAGGGTATTTTGATCCGAGCACTCGATGAGCCCGGAACCAGGTATTGCTTTTTGGCGTAAACAAGAGCCACAAGGCGATCAGCGAAAAGAGCGTCGAGATCAAATCGATCACCGTCGATCCAGGATGTAGCCTATAGGCCGTTGCAAAAGAGAGTAGCGAGCTAAGTAGACCTAAACCGATCACGCCCGCCAGAATGAATCTAGCCCAGTTGACCCCCTGGTGAACCAGACGCAGGAGTCCATAAACCAGTACCGCTCCCAGGAGCACCCCCACCACGCTGCCCACCGAATAACTACCCGAGAAAGCATACCCCAGTAATTCGATGCCAACACAAAACACGACTAGGCGTAGGGCATTTAACAGGTCGGTCGGACGGCGCTCAAGGACAGGCATAGTATTGCACGGTGGAGTAGTCCGTGGTAAGGATAACCAGCAATGATCGTTTAAGTTACGTTCTATTGATTAATCCGTAGACCAACCCCATCTACTGATAACGTATACAGAACTGGACCGAGGCGTTCAGATTGCCGGGCTTTCTCAATAGGTATTAGATACAGTGGTTAACCACTGCTTAATGTTATGAAACGCGACGAGCGAATTGCCCACCAGATAGCATGTACAACCCTTGACCCCGTCTTGGTGAAAAGATTCTTTCAACCATCCCCCCATTATTATCAGTGGGGCCTGGCTCACCGGATCGACCAATGCTCATTAGAGCAGCTTAACACCACCGACCTGTTTGAATTTTACTTGCGGTTTTACCTAACAAGTCGCCATAAAATCCTGCAAGCTGTTTTTACGAAAGGTTCGTGTATTCACCAAGGACGATGTTCATACGGCTCATCATTTGCTTGTCTATTCACTGGAAGATACTCACCAGTACTTACTTACTCTGGATGATATGAATTGCGGCCCCGACTCAAGCGGTCCAGGGAGCAGATTTTGGCGTTGATGCCAGACGTAGCGGTCAAGCCCCCGGGTTGTTCGTTATGGACTTGCAACAGTATAGTGGAGATTTTTTAGGCGGCCATTGAGGAAGTGTAAAAATAAGATTCCTGTTGACTGGGCGTGCGGTAATTCAATACTGAATGCTTCCGTCGGCGGTTGTACCATCCCTCTAGCTAGCTAGATAATGGTCCAATTCATCGCTGTCAGGCTGTTTACGACCAACAGGCCAACTGGGAAGAGCAGGACATGTACCTATTCTTTTTGCCGACTTACAGTCCGCACCTGAATCCGATCGAAATTCTGTGGCGGTTCCTAAAGTATCGGTGGTTGCAGAAGCTCCATTACAGTTCATGGAGTCGTCTGAAAAAGGCCGTTTTTGCTATCATTCGTTTATTTGGTCAAGAATATCGGATCTGTTTTGACGGGTTAGTGAATCGAAATAAAGTGAAGTTTAATTCTGCGTGATTACTTAAGTAATTACGCAAATTTATTAACCACAGAGGCACAGAGAATGCAGATGTGTAATTGACCTACTATCAGACCATTGCACCTCTGTATTCTCTGTGCCTCTGTGGTTAATAAATCTTTCTCAGGTACTTGTTACAGCACGGAGCATTTAGCCTTGCTTCCGGATTTTTGATAAACCATTGGCTTCCTGCGATTTCACCGTTGGATTACCCGTATAATTAACCGTGCTGACGCCATCTGCCGATGCTTCAAGTGTTTCTGTCACATGAATATCGGCGCGGCTGGCCCCATTGAGTTGTACGTCGGCACGGGCAATCGTTAGCTTTTCGGCACTTAGCCTACCGGCTCCCGACAGTCGAATATCGGCGTCCGTGGCTGTTCCCTGCAAATTGGCCTGCGAGCCATCTTTCACCGTCAGTTTTAGATTTTTAGTCGAGATTGGCGCAGTTAGACGACTGCCGGTTTCGATAGTAGCGGTTAAATTCGTTGCTGTAATGGGCAGGTCTGATTCAACGGAACAACCCGTACTAACCATCACCTGATCGAGTTTGGCAACGTGAATGGTTACCGTGACGCCTTTCGTTTGATTATAACTTTTGTTCTGCGACAGCATGACGGTTAGTTCGCCATTTTTGACTTCTGTCACAACATGTTCGAGGATGTTGCTTTCGCCCTCCAGTTCGGCCGATCCCGCATTTCCAGCCGCAATATGAACGCGCATACCTACCCGAACAGACAGTTTAGTAAAGCTACCGATAGTACGCTGCTGCTTTACAATCTCACCATTTCCAACAATAGAATTCTGGGCAAATGCACACTGGAATAGTATGGTTGCGAAGGCAATGGTCAACACGTTTGTGATCGTTTTCATGGTAAAGAGGTTTAGTTTTATCGTTGCGTAGTTGTAGAAAAGAGGTTCTTAATTTATGAACGTTGCTTCCTTTATGAAAGATAGTGAAAGTTTAATAGGTGGCATACCAGTTCTCGGTATCCTTTTTGAACGAGGCTGTTCATAAAAAAAGGGATCGCCATCGATCCCTTCTCACATAAAAAAACAGGTAAACCCAACTACACATAGGCCAGACTTTTAGTCCACAAATCGTCGGCCTGCCTGTTTGTTAAATCGGTATGACGGAGTTGTTTTGGGGCCGAATCAGCAAAATACCCTCCCGATCCGCCTGCTTTCCCATCCAGCTTTGTTAGTGTCGCTATGGGTGCCGTGGCCAGGTAAATGGACGTTTCGGCACCGCGCTCCGGCGACCGCATAAAGGGACGCGCCAGGCCCATCATGAATCCGAAAGCACCCGTAAAGTTGCTGCCGAAACCCGAGTTGACCACGCCGGGGTGAACAGCATAGGCCGTAATCCCCGAATCGGCATAGCGTTTAGCTAATTCTTTGGTAAACAACACATTGGCCAGTTTCCCATCACCATAGGCCGACATGATCGACATTGTTGGGTTTCGCTGGAAAAAGCGTGAGGCTTTGCCCAATGCATAGGCCGCCGACGATAGGTTAATGATGCGTGCTTCTCCAGCCGCTTTGAGTAAATCAAGCAGATGATAGGTCAGCACAAAATGGCCAATATGATTGGCATAAAATGACTTTTCGACGTTATCAACGAACTCGATTCTATCGGGCGAATACCCGGCATTATTAATTAATATGTCCAGTTTCTGGTGCTTCAGTTTGACTTCCTGAACGGCCCTGCGTATTGAATCAAGATCGCTCAGATCGGCAATCAACAGTTCGACGGTTACAGCCGGATTGATGCGTTGTATAGTTGCCAGAGCCTCCTGCCCTTTTTCTTTGTTCCGGCAAAGCAAAATCAGGTTAATTCCTTTGCGAGCCAGCGCCCTGGCTGTTGCCAGCCCAATACCAACGTTTGCCCCCGTAATCAATGCCGTTTTCATGTATAAAAGAGTTGGTTTATAGACTAGTCATCCGCTGCAACCAGCGACAAACGTTAAGCGATTCCGTTCATTCTGCTGAATGTATTACGCAGGTCGTCGGGCGTTGCTTTTGCCATAGCCTCGCTAAAGCCAAAAGTCAATTCGGTTTTGCCTTGTTTCAACTGGTCAAAAACAGCATTAATAAAATCACTAACCGGTGGTGCCTGATCATGCAATCCTTTACCGCCGAGGTCGGTATTGAGTGCGGGCGGAATCATCTCGATTACCTCAATTCCTTTGTTGCTCAGCAACGCGCGCAGCGACAACGTAAAGGAATGAAAGAAAGCTTTGGTAGCCGAATAGACCGGCACTTTGGCCAGCGGAGTAAAAGCTAATCCCGACGTAACATTAATGACGGATGTCAGCGATGGCAGGTTGATGAAAAGGGACGTAAGATGAAGCGGGGCTTCGATATTTACCACAAGTTCTTCTTTGGCACGCTGGAAAAAATCCTCATCCGAAACAGCCATCCATTGTTGAATACCCGCATTGTTTACCAGCACCGATAAATCACTATGCTCTTCCGAAATCCACTGATACAAGGCTTGCCGCTCGTCGGCATTAGACAGATCGCAGACTCTTGTCATTACGGACGGGAATTTTTCGGCCACCTCCTGCAATACTGACTCCCTCCTTCCACAGATGATCACAGTATTATTTTCCTGAATGAACCGCTCGGTAAGTCCCAGGCCAATGCCCGATGCACCACCAGTGATTAGTATTTTATTGTTTGAAATGTTCATGCGTCTGATTAATTGGGTTGTTATTATAAGGATTCCTGATCCACAAACATAACAAAACGCTTACCCGGAATAGTGTCCCCATTCCAAATAAGCGTTTCATGCGTAAGTCGATTAGTATGAACCGATCTGTGTGTAATCGGCCCCGATTACTTATTAAAATAGTAGTTTCCAACCATTAAAAAACAGGTCTTTGCCGGGTTGTCCCGACCAGTGGTGATGGTCTGCAGGCTCTTCTACCTCATGCTGAGCAGTATCTTTTTGCACAACAATCGTTGAGATGCCTTTCTTAGCCAGTGAGCGGCAAATGTCTTTAGTGGTTTCAGAAGCATTGCTGCTTACTAATCCGATGGTTTCTTCGTTCGTTTTCATGGCTACTTATTTGTTGTATGTGCAAACAATCTTTATGACAAATTTTTTAAAGCGCCCTAGCCCAAAGCCTGAGCTGCTTTAAATACTTGTTGGGTTAAGCGGCAAATATCTTTTTCGCCAATTAACTCGGAGTAGTGCTTCCCTACCCGATCCCAGGCTTCTGCAATTTCAGGTTGAAGGTCAATGCCCTCAGCCGTTGGATATATCAGGGTTTTCTTGCCCTCCGACTCGCGCCGTACCAAGTGTTTCTGTTCCAGTTTTTCGACCAGTCGCGTAATTGTCGATGGTGTCAAATACAATGTTTCGCTCAATTCAGAGGGTGTTATGCCCGGCTGACCTACCACCTCACACAGCATATAGGCGTGCGAGTAACACATGCCAAACCGACCAAACTCCTCATCGCCAATTGCGGTGATCGCTCTTGACAACGCATTTGCTGAAAACAGCAGACAAGCACTAAACCGCGTTACTGATTTATCTTCTTCGATTACTGTTTTTTCTTCGGTCATTACGTCCGTTCTGAAAGTATGATACAAAGATACAACATGATATTTGTATGTGCAAACAACATGGAAAAATAATTTGTAATTGGTGGAGTGGTGAATAGTTGAATAGTGAAGTGGTGGAGTGGTAAGTGGTGAAGTAGTAAGTGGTGAAGTAGTAAATAGTATAGTAGTGACACATGTATTTCCAGTATGCCAGTTACTTCACTATTTACCACTCCACCACTTCACCAATCACCAACTACTTCTTAGGCAAATGAACCTCGGCTATCATGCAGCGGGCGGAACCGCCACCGTTGCCTTCAATCATTGACAGATCGAAGTGAAAAATAGTGGTATAGTCGTCTAATAAGTCGATTTGTTTGTCCGTGAGCGACTCGTGGGCTTGCGTAGACATGATCAGCAGCTTCTGCCCTTTTTGGGTCTGAACCATGAGCATATTCCCGGCAAAGCTGGCCATTTGCTCCAGCGAAATGTCGATAATACGCTTATTCAGTTTTTCAAGTTCCTGACGTACCATGAGCCGCTCGTCGGGGTCGCTGATGGCCGATAGACATATAACCGCAAATGTATCGGCAATGCACATCAGCACATTGGTATGATAGATAGCCTTGCCAGCTGCATCGGCTGCGTGGAACGATACAACACGGTAGTTGGTCTGTTGGCTGAACTCGGCCAGCACGTCGGGGTGCGTTCGGGGCGACATGCATGCAAAGGCTACGTGATTCATCCGGTCGAGCACTAGGCTGCCGGTGCCTTCCAGAAACTTGCCTTCCTGCTCAAAGCGCGTTAGATCAACGACTTTGGCAACGTGGTACTTTTTGGCCAGATCATCAATTATATCCTGACGGCGTTCGAGCCGACGGTTTTCGGCCTGCATCGGGTAGAGTACTACCGTTCCACTAGCGTGAAAGGATACCCAGTTGTTCGGAAAAATTGAATCGGGTGTATACGGCTCAACAGTATCTTCGTAAACCATCACATCTACGCCGAGGGTCTGAAGCTGGCGTGCCATTTCATCGAACTCCCGCTGGGCCTCCTGCTGAACTGTATCTTTTGTTTGTTCAGCCAGTTTAATATCCTGAAACGCGTTCGAGTCGGCGGTTTCGGTATTAAATCCGAAATTAACCGGACGAATCATTAAGATTCGGGAAGTAGCCTGTGATTGCATAAAGTGATTTGTAAGTGTTTTTATAAGTTGATAAGGTAAGTAAGTCGGTAAGTGGCTGGCGCATGAACAAGACTGATGCCAGTCACTTACCGACTTACCTGACTCACTGACTCATTTTCTTCAGCAAGTTAGTACGATCAGCCTATTTGTTCAATGTCCTGCTGAAAGCGTTTACCATTTTTGACAACTCTTCAGTTAACAAAACGATTTTACGTTGTTGCTGTTCGTCAATATACCCAAGCCGATAAGTCAGATAGATCATTGATATGACTTACCAACCCCTATACTTCTTCCCGAAAAAGGGGTAAACTCATGCAGTGAGAACCGCCACGTGCACGGCTTAACTCGGCTGATGGCAACATGATAAACGTATTTTCAATGGTTTCGGGAGACGACTCCCCCCGTTCGAAACGTGCCAGTAACTTAGCGGCACCGATCACCTCAAAGCCAGCCGCCCGAAAGGCATCTGCGGTTTTTTCGTTTCGGTCGTATCCAACCACCACGCCGTCTTTCAGTGCCAACAGGTTGCAGGAGTCCGTCCACTGCTCACGGGCACCAAACGGAAACTCATTATTACCCGAATAAATAAACTGTACGGGATCGGTGGCGCCGAGATCGTTTGTACTAATATCGATCAGCAGATCTTCCAGGTTTTCAAATTCGAATGGCTTCTGTTCCTGTCCTTTCCTGAACTGCATTATTTTCAAGTCTTCCGACACATCTTTCGGGGCAAAAAAATGGATTACATCGCGTTTCTTTGCTTCATCGCCCGTGCGGGCCAACGACCCCAACAGCACCCAGATATTACGTTTTACCTGCGTAAAAACCGTGTCGATGTGCATGTAGTCGCGTTTTTTCGGAATTTGAAGAACCGTAACCTTATCGACCACATTTTTGGCAAATACCAACCGCATCACCTGCTGAGCCGCGTATAAGGTAGTCCGTTCACTTACGCCAACGATCAGGTGTCGTTTGCCAATCATCATCACGTCGCCCCCTTCGAGGGTTGTGCGTGTAACATCCCGGTTCATATCGGCTTCGGGCAGTAAAAAGGCGTGTTCGTTATCTGGTATCTCAAGTATTTTATCCTGATAATCAACAAACAATGGATGATTAAAGAAAATATACTGCGCCAGTAGAGCTTCACGCGTGCGGGCCAGTTTTGCTGGTTTGTTGAGCAGAATGTGATCGTTAATAACAATCCCGATATCCCTCGTAAAAATAAAATTCGGGAGGGGAGAAAAGAGCATTGTCAAATCGGGCAGCGATCCGGAAATCATGATTTTAGCCAGTTCGTTGGGCTCGTACTGCCTCAACTGCTGCTGGGTCTGGTACGATGTCCGCTCTATTCCACAAATAGCGGCAATCAACTGAGTGCGGATAGTCTCATTGCCCAGAATGTCGGAGAGCAGACATTGAATATCGATTACCTTATCGGATTTGAAGTAATCAGCATGATCGGGCTTAAAAAACGACCGGTCAGAGTCAGGCCCGATGTCGGCTATTTTACCCCTCACTTTATCAGGGTCCAGGAAATACAACAGGATCTTAACATAGTAATCGTACTCGTCCCGACGCATCATATCCAGGTGCACGATATCTTCAAAAAGCCAATCCTGCGCTTTTGAGGGCACCACTTTTCCTAGCCCCCGGTCGGGGCTGTGGATGAGTAATCTACGCAGCGTACCAATTTCAGAGGATACGTTTATGCGGGAAAATGGCAGGGTTTCAGGATCGTTATCTGTCCGTATCAAGTCAACAAAAGTGGTGTTATCTGTATTCTTCATATAAAATTCAAGCTAAAATCCGGCAATAGGCCAGGTACGCAAGGTACAGGTTTGGCCAATATTACCCCATTTTATTAGTGTCATTAAGCTCTTTTTCTACATGCTTTCAGACTGCCTGGCCTGAAAACATATAGAAACAACCAGCGATTTTTTTTCCTTCTCTCATCGCAATTCAAGTTGTCTATCAGATAGAAACGGGATTAATAAGAAATAAATAAACATAATTAATAATATTACCTATCAACAAATAGTCAAAATAAACTATAATTTACCGTAAATGATATATAGTAAATATTGGCACACTGTTTGACACGTTGAGACATGTATCGATGATATTACCCTACATACGATTTATGAAATTACGTATCAGTAACATAAATGAGATTAGTCGATTATTTTTTCTCATCTCTATCCTGACAGGTATGGTCAGTCAGGTTAAGGCACAAGTTCCAGCGACTAATTCCATTCAACTCACGAATCTTATCAATAAAGCGAAAGCCAATCAGGGCGACGTGCTTATACACACACTTGTTGTGTCCAATACGGGCACAACCACCGCAACGGATATTCTTGTCCGGGATTCGAGTTCGGTTGGTGTACGCTATATAGCCAATTCGGCGATTATACCCGGCGGCACTACGTTCGCAACAGCCTTTCCTGTCACTAAATGGCTGATACCTACCTTAAGCGCCGGCCAAAGCCTAAGTCTGACCTATCAGGTTGCTGCCGATAGTTCGGGAATTATGTACAATACGGCAACCATCCCCGGCGATACAGCTACTGCCTGCGTGTCAATTCCAGTACGGGTTTGTAAAGGCGATACGTACCTGTTTCAATTAGCGGGGCCCGTTGGACGAAGCAGCTACCGTTGGTTTAAAGACGGTATTGAAATCGCCAGTCAGACAACCCGCCTTCTTGACGTAACTGCTCCGGGGAGTTACAGTTTGGCCGTTGATAGCGTCGCAGGCAAGTGTCCCGACTTATCGTACTGTCCTTTTATTATCGAAGAATACGCTGTACCTGCTTTTCAGGCGAGTACTGTACCGGCGAGTTGTTCGGGAGTTGCCCAGGCAAATGGCCAACTAATAGTAACTGGTTTCAGCGCTACAGATACCTATCAATATACGGAAGGAACCACGTTTACGGCAACGGCCTTGATATCGGGAGAACCGAAAACGATTCCTCCCAATGGGATTATAGCGGGCACTCTGCCAAATCCGGCAACCAGCAAATCCTATACGATAAGAGTCTATAATGCGACCGGTTGTTTTAGCGATCAAACAGTAACCCTGCTGTCAACCGCCTGTGTTCCACCTGCCCCGGTAACGCTGGATCTGCAACAATTTGTCAATAAATCGAAAGCAAAAATTGGCGAACTTGTGAGTTATACCGTCGTGCTGACCAACACAGGAACGACGTCGGCGGCAATGACGGCTGTCCAGATTTCAAGGCTGGCGGGCCTGCATTACATAACCAGCTCAATAGTACCCCCTCCGGGTACGACCGTTAATCCGAGCGCTCCGATCAGTACCTGGACGGTGGCCTCGCTGAGTGGTGGGCAAAGCCTCTCGCTCACCTTTCAGGCCATTGCCGACAGTTCCGGTATCCTCTACAACAAGGCCACCATCCCCGGCGATACGGCTACGGTTTGCACCTCGGTGCCCGTTAAGGTGTGCGTGGGAGAAAAATACACGTTCCGTCTTACAGCTGTGCCCGGCCGCAGCGCCTACCAGTGGTTCCGTACTTTCCAGGGCGTCACCACCGAGTTGACCAGTTTCACCACCAATGTGCTGGATATAACTCAGCCTGGTGAATATAAACTGGCGGTCGATAATCAGGCCGGTAAATGTCCCGACTTCAGTTGCTGCCCATTCATCGTTGACGAAGATAGTTTGCCAACGTTCAAGGCCAAAGCCTTGCCTGTAAGCTGTATAGGCAACATGGCCCAGAGCAATGGCCAACTGGTAGTAACGAACGTTCAGTCCACCAACACCTATCAGTATTCGCTGGGAGCGACCTTCAATGAATCGGCTTCCTTATCGGGTTCGGCTAAAGTGATACCGACGGACGGTGTCCTGGCTCATAACCTGGTGAATCCCAGCGAAGCCCAGGCTTACACGGTACGGGTTTATACTAATTCGGGTTGTTACTCGGATGTGACAGTGCTGCTGGTACCCACCAAGTGCAGTTGTCCGGCAGAAGTGTGTGTACCCTTTGTGATTAGTCAATCCAAACGGGTCAGGCGCATTGGCGATGCGCGTTAGTATTTCGATAAACGATTGATTTATTTTCTGTCTGGCCCGCCTTCGTTGCGGGCCAGCTTTGTTTATAGCCGCGCTAAAGTGACGTCAATTTTGCCCTAAGCCCAGCCTGTAGAAGGTGACAATAAGTAATTAACCCAGATGTTAGAATTCACTTAAACTATCAGCTTTATTAGCCTAAAGGTATACAAATTTCAATAAATAGACTACTTATTTATTGTTTATATAAAGAAGTAAAGGAAAAGGACATTTACATCAATCGACAAAGTGTTGATTATCAGAACAATAATTTGTCATGTATATGCAATACTAACTTATTGGCACAATAATTGGGATGTAACGAATATACAACTATATGTACCTTAAAGGTTACGCCTTAAGCTTTAGTGAACGATCATGTCCAGACTCAATATAGGGTTCATTTTCATCATTGTCATACAACTACTTACTACGGGTAGTCAAAGCCTGGCTCAGGCTGTTTGTGGTAATCCACAACTAACTGATGATCAAGTAGCCTTACAGGAAAAGCGGCTCGTTCAACGAAAAAATAAACCGTCGGCTCGCCTGGCAGCACAAATTCAGTATATACCCATCCGATTTCATGTAGTTCGGCAAAGCGATGGCACTGGTGGTGTTGATATGACTAGCCTGAATCGGGCATTGGTGTTACTCAACCAGGTGTATCAGCCCATAAATATTGCCTTTTATTTATGTAGTACACAACCGCATTATATTGATAACACAGTGCTTTTTGATTATGACAGTACTGAAGAGAGCACCCTGGCTGATGAAAATGATGTACCCAATGCGATCAACATATACTTACCCAATACGGTAAGCTATGGCGGTGGTCAGGTAGCAGGCTATTCTTATTTCCCCTCATCAATAGCTATGACAAATCGATTATTTGTTAAGGCCAGTCAGGTAGCAACCAATACGCTTAGTCATGAGCTTGGTCATTATTTTAATTTATACCATACATTCCAAAGTAACAGAAGCAGCAATGTAGCCAGCCGGGAATTAGTCATTCGACCAGGTGAACTACAGCAGGGTCGTCCTTTTCCAGCCAACTGCACAAGCGCAGGCGACTTCGTATACGATACCCCCGCCGACCCCTATGGCATTCCAGGAGCCACCACATCGGGATGTACGTATTCAGGCACTATTACTGACGCAAATGGTGATTCATTCCAGCCAATGATGTCGAATATAATGTCCTATTATTTAACCTGCGACAAGGCTAGTACGTTTACCCCTGGCCAATATACCCGCCTGGTAGCAGGGCTTGATTTCCGGCTTGACCCCTCGAATGAGTATACCCTGAATTGCGCAGGTACTTTACAAGAACCACCAACGAATTTAACCGTTAGCAGCACGAAAACCGGGGTTCAGTTGCAATTTCTCTATGCCGGAAATGATGCAGCCGGTTTCTTTATAGAACGCTCGCTGGAGCCTACGGCTAATTTTACAGTCGTTGGAAGCCTGCCACCAGATTCGTACGTGTATGTGGATGGCTCAGTGGTCGCCAATACCACCTACTACTATCGAATAAAGGCGTCAAATGCATCTACTCACTATAGTGCCGTACAAATGATCACGACGGGCCTGATTCATTGTATCCCAACCTACACATGGCCTGTCGAAAATTTTACGCCCAAAATAGATGACTTTATTCTAACAGGAAGTCAATCGACGTTGCGTTCCATAGCAACTGGAGCGGGGAAAGTCGGTTACTCCGATTTTACGACAATAGAGCATAACGTCGTATCTGGCAGAACATATTCGTTCACGGCAAGTGCGGTGACGGGAAATTCGGGAAGTTTCATTAACCAGCACCTAACGATCTGGCTCGACAGTAATCGCGATGGTCTTTTCAGCAGTACAGAAGTCCTTTTTCAATCGTCGGCCAGCCAATTATTAAATCCTTCACTAACGAGTACCATCAGTATACCTGCATCTATGCCTATTGGCCCGGCCCAGCTTCGCCTGCGAAGTCGATACGCGCCAGATGGTTTGGCAGAAAGCCCCTGCGACCCCTATTTGTTTGGCGAAGCCGAAGATTATACACTGATTATCAGCAATCCAACTCCACCAGCCTGTTTCAGCCTGATGGCCTCGGCGACACCTGTGCATTGCACTGGCAATAGCGATGGAACTGTCAGTCTTTCTGTGCTAGGTGGTACGGCGCCCTTCTCCTACTCAGTAGCGAACCTGTCAAATTCAACCGGCACATTTATCAACTTACCAGCCGGTAATTATAGGGCTACAGTAACTGATGCCAATGCCTGTAAACTCGGTTTAGATGTCACAATCATTGAGCCCGCCATGCTTTCGGCCAGCCTGACGGGAACAACGGTCGTTTGTGGCACCCGCGCGGTCGCGTTAAACGTGTCGGTATCCGGTGAAAATGGCCCATATACGCTACAATTGAGCGATGGGCTGACTGTACGCACGATTACGAATTATGCAAGCAACACCCCTATTTCAGTTTTGCCCGACAATACTACCCAGTATCAACTACTAACGATAACCGATGCAAAAAACTGTTCGGTCAGTCTGGTAAAAGCGTCGGCAACCGTTACAGTAAACCCAATAAATCAGGCCGTTATTTTGCCCGGTAGTGCATCGGTGTGCAGTGGTCTAGCACTTAAACTAACTGCCAGCCAGGGCAGTCAGTATAAATGGAGCACCGGTCAAACCAGCGCACAGCTAGTTGTGATGAATTCCGGCACTTATTCGGTCACGATCACCAGTGCAGCGGGTTGTACCAGTACGGCAGCGGCTTCAGTTCTGGCGACTCCCTGCATAAAGTCAGTGTTATTCAGGAGCAAGGTACTTCTTGAGGGGTTTATCGACGCGAACACGGCCTTAATGCATAGCCTGTTGGCTTTGAGAAACCTACTACCAAAGCAACAACCGTTTTCGGCCCAACCCTGGCTCTATACAGGACCAGAGCAGGTTACAAACTTTCCAGCCAACGTAACCGATTGGGTGCTGGTGATGGCCAGAAATGCGTCGAATGTAATTATTGCTCGAAAAGCGGCCTTCATTCGAAACGACGGGATACTCATTGACCTCGACGGCACCGAAGGCATCCTGTTCACAGCGATCCCGGAACCAGTTTATATGTCGATACATCATCGCAGTCATCTGGCCATTCTATCGGCCAACGAGGCCGTCGACAATCAACTGGTCGATTTCACGACCGATGCCACAGCGGCACGAGGCACGCAGCCTTTTATCCAAATAGGCAGCAAACTGGCCATGTACTCCGGCGACTATGATGCTAATGGTGTCATTAACAGCACAGATTACAACAAATGGAAAGTAAATGCGTCGGCCGTTGGGCGCTATCTGTCTATTGACGGAGATGGCAACGGAATCGTTAACAATCAAGACTTTAACAAGTGGACACTCAACCGGTCAAAAATTGGAATCCCCGGCTTATAATTTCTTCCATTCATTTGCAAAACAGCTACATGAACAATTTTTTGAATTTCTTAGCCAGTGCTGTTTTAAGCCTGCTGGTCATTTGCTTAGCCACGCATGATGCGCAGGCACAAACAGCCAACCTTAGCGTATCGACCCAACTCGATTGCGCAAGTGGCCACTATCTCGCTACCATGCAAATTCGGGCTAGCGATGCAACCTCTTTTTCTATTGGCACGTCGTCTGTATTTTTAACCTATGACCCCAACTCCCTGACCTTTGTCAGTTATCAATCGCTCAATTTCGACCAAAACTCACTGTGTGGTGATCAGGCACTTTGGGATATGCATAGTTCCGACGGGACCAGCCCTGGTTTGTTTAACCTGACAATGTCACTGAACAGTACATCCGTAAGTTGTCCATTAATTAACAATACAGACTGGGTCAGTATTGGCACGATCACGTTTAACGTAAAAAACCCGGATGGTAATCCAGCATTGAATTTTGTCCCCAATTTTAGCAGCTTCAACGCCGTACCGGCCAACAATGGCGTGGTTCGAATTCAAACCGGTCAATTCACAGGCGTAAATCAGGCGGGCGTTCTTCGTTGCGCTCCAGTCTGTTCGCTGAGTCTGACAACGCCCAGCCTTCCCGTTGGTCAGGCAGGTTCGGCTTACAACCAGGCCCTGGCGGTCAGTGGTGGCACAGCTCCCCTGGCCTACACCGTAGTGGGAGGTAGTTTGCCGGCAGGGTTGAGTTTATCCCCAACAACAGGGGTGATTTCGGGTACGCCTACCTTAGCCACCACGACTTCATTCACTGTGCTTGTTACTGACAGCCAGTCCTGTTCGGCACAGAGTGCATTGTCCATTACGACTTCGGCGGCTCCGGTCTGCTCGCTGTCGGCCGTTGTTACGCCTGGCCTCTGTAGCACCGCCAACAACCAATATACACTAACAGGCACCCTGAGTTTAACGAATGCTACGGCTGGCAGCCTGCTTATTGCTGATGGCAACCTGTCGGCTATTGTATCCATAACAGCCAATCAAACAACTGCCAGTTTCTCACTGGCAGGCCTTACTTCAGATGGGGCAGCGCATACAGTGTCAACAAGTCTGACAGGTTGTAACAATACAAGCTCTACCTATATCTCACCACAAAGTTGTGCATTGCCCCCCTGTCTATCGACAGACTGTATCCCTATAACAGTTAGTCGACTGTGATGAGTAGATGGATATAAGTCAGGTTTCACACGCCCGAACGACATAAGGCAGGCGTCGTATTTCTGCTCCTGCTTTGCCACGACCAAAACTATTTTGGTTCTGGCAAAGCAGGAGTTTTTTGTTCAAGAGCGAATAAGCTAAAAATGGGTCAACTTTTAAACGTCCTATTTTGTTATCCCAGAACGCAGATGCCATTTCATCTGTTAACTTTGCGGCTTTATTTAGCGCTGTCACGATAAATCTATTATGTTATCCATCAGTAATTTACATGCCTCGATTGGCGAAAAAGAAATTTTAAGAGGACTCAACCTGGAAGTCAACGCCGGTGAGGTTCACGCTATTATGGGTCCCAATGGTGCTGGCAAAAGCACGCTGGCATCGGTACTGGCAGGTCGTGAGGACTATGACGTAACGAGCGGCAGTGTCATTTTCGATGGCAAAGATTTATTAGATATGGCGCCGGAAGATCGGGCTGCCGAAGGTATTTTTCTGGCGTTTCAATACCCTATTGAAATTCCGGGTGTGAGCACAACAAACTTCCTGAAAACAGCGCTCAACGAAATTCGCAAGTATCGCGGTCAGGAATCGCTCGATGCCGTGCAGTTTCTGAAGTTGATGAAAGAAAAAATGAAGCTCGTCAATATTGACCAGTCTTTATTAAGCCGTTCATTGAACGAGGGTTTCTCGGGAGGAGAGAAAAAACGGAACGAAATTTTCCAAATGGCCATGCTCGAACCGAAACTGGCGATTCTAGACGAAACCGATTCGGGTCTTGACATTGATGCCCTGCGTATTGTGGCCGACGGTGTCAACAAGCTTCGGTCGCCGGAGCGGGCTACCATCGTGGTAACCCACTATCAACGCTTACTGGATTATATCGTGCCCGACTACGTGCACGTATTATATAAAGGTCGTATTGTGAAGTCCGGCCCGAAAGAGCTGGCCCTCGAACTGGAAGAAAAAGGGTACGACTGGATAAAGGCAGAAGCCGAAGTAAATCAGTGAAGGATGTAGAATGAAACGTGCCTACTAATCGCTTTGTACGTTTCATTCTACATTCTACATTCTTCACTAACTATAAAATGACTCCCTCTTACGCATCATATAACGATTTTAAAGAGCAGTTGCTGACGTCTTTTCGGGACAACGAAGAGCGTATGAACGGCGAACGGAAATCTCCGTTACACCAGCTTCGACGGGCGGCTCTGAAACAGTTTGAGCAGCTTGGATTTCCTACGATTCGTCATGAAGAATGGAAATACTCCAACGTCAACGCGCTTATTAAAGAAGATTTCGGTCTCGACGCAACGTCTACGCTAACGGCTGAAGACCTGAGTCCGCTCGAAATCCCGAATCTGGAAGGCAACATCCTGTACTTTATTAATGGTATTTATCATCCCGAACTATCGCGGATTGTTAGTCCGGCCAATGAGGTACAAATTACAAGTTTTGCCGAAGCGATTAAAGCTGATGCCGACTTTATCGGCTCTCATTTTGCTCAATACGCTGATTATCAGGAGAACGCTTTTACGGCGCTGAATACAGCTATGTTCAGCGATGGCGTTGTGATTCGGGTACCGGCAAATACCACCGTTGAGCAACCTATTATTCTGCGTTTCATTACCGATGCCCGGGAGAAAAACGTTGCTTCACAACCTCGTAACCTGGTCGTTATCGGTAAAAATGCCGAAGTAATGATGGCCGAAGCTTACCGGACACTTGGCGAAAAATCCAGTTTCGTGAATGTTGTAACGGAAATCGTTCTCGACCGCGATGCCCGGATGCAGTATTACAAAGTACTTAACGAAACAGAACAGGCGTATCACATTGGCACTACGCAGGTAAGCCAGTCAGATAACAGTCATTTCTATTCGGCGGCTATAACGCTCAACGGAAACTTCGTTCGCAACAACTTGAACATCAGACTAAACGGCCAACATGCCGAAGCCTTTATGTACGGTTTATATATGCCGAACGGCCGCCAGCACGTAGACAACCACACGCTGGTAGATCATGCCCTGCCGAACTCATACAGCAATGAACTCTACAAGGGTATTCTGGACGACAACAGCACGGGCGTATTCAACGGTAAAATCTTCGTTCGGCCCGACGCGCAAAAAACCAACGCCTATCAGTCATGTAAGAACGTGGTGCTATCGTCAGGCGCTTCAATGAACACGAAGCCGCAGCTGGAAATCTATGCCGACGATGTGAAGTGTTCGCACGGAACGACAACGGGCCAGTTGAATGATGAGGCTCTGTTTTACATGCGCTCACGGGGTATTCCTAAAGATGAAGCCCGGACGCTTTTGCTGTATGCCTTCTCGCAGGACGTACTGAGTCAGATAAAAATACAGTCCATCCGCGAATACCTCGAAGGGGTTGTTCGGGAGAAGCTGACGAAGTAAAAAATGAATAATTGATAATGGACAATGGATAGTGATTACCTGATGAGCCATTGTACATTATCCAAACTTTTCGTGGTGTCGGGTTTTCAAACCCGGCACCTTTTTTATGCCATATGACTTGAGTTCTCAAGTTATTTACCTGCCTTATCAAATCCTCATAACCCTTTACTTCTTAACTACTTATGGGCCGTCTTTACGTACTGGTCTGCTTGCTGCTCACGCTATGCCCCACCTATGGCCAAAGCGTTCAGTTCATTTTCGAAGGCGATTCAACAACGATACCATTCGTTCAGGACAGCTTGCGGGGTATTTCGGGTCTGGAGATCGTACCGGCCACCGGCGAGTGGCATCTGGTGAGTGACCGAGGCTGGCATTTTACGTTCGCCAACATTCGCAGCATCCGCGATCTGGGCGATAGTTCACGCTTAAAAAGTGCACAAAAAACACCCTACTGGTTTGAAGGCGTTCGTTTTGATGCGAAAACCAAGACTTATTTCTGGGCCGATGAACACGAGTATGTTACCTCCATCCAATACGGCAAAACCATCCGCGATAGTGCCGCTCAGGTATTGTTAAAAATGACCCTCCCCGCCCCCAACAAAGGTCTCGAAGGACTGGCGTTCACGTCTACCGGTTCCCTCTGGATTGCCCCCGAAGCGGGTTGGGAAGGTGAAACCCGCATGAGCCAGGACACTATCACATTTTTTCGCTACCCAAATCCAACGGCTAACGATCCAGTTGTAGAGCGATTTGCCTACCCCATAAATCGATGCCCGTTTGCGCAGGGTGAAGAACGCATTGGCGGCATTTCGGAAATAGTGGCTGTAGATGATACCCGACTACTGGTACTGGAACGATGTTACGACGCCAGCCAGAAACGGGTTACGGCCAACCTGTTTCTGGCAACGCCCAACGAAAAAACGTACACCCTGCAAAAGGAACTGGCATTCGATTTCAACAAGCAATTTCCGGGCACAATCTGCAATCTGGAAGCAATGGCCTGGGCCGATGAACAGCATACCAGCCTTGTACTCGTGGCGGATGATAATTTCCGCGTCAATAAAACACTCCGCAACCAGGTCATCGTTTTGAAAAGACGGTAGCGTTTATACGAACCTAACCACCCTTATTTTACGTTTTACAGACGACCCTCTGGTCAACGTTACAGTCAGTTGCCCCTTTTTGGTACGAACACGATATGGAATCAGCGATAGAAACTACCCTCGATATTCAGCAAATCCGTCGGGATTTCCCCATCCTCGATCAACAGGTAAACGGTCGCCCGCTGGTTTATCTCGATAACGCAGCCACGAACCAGAAGCCGATTTCGGTCATAAACGCCCTTACCGGCTATTATGAAGGGTATAACGCGAATATTCACCGGGGTATCCACCACCTGGCAGAAAAGGCTACGGCGGCCTTCGAAGCATCACGGCGGGCCATGCAGGAATTTCTGAATGCCAAACACTGGCAGGAAATTATCTTTACCTACGGCACTACCGATGGCATTAACTTGGTGGCGCAGAGTTACGGACGCCATTTTCTGAAAGATGGCGACGAGATTATTATCTCGACGATGGAGCACCATTCCAACATTGTGCCCTGGCAGATGCTTTGCGAAGAGAAAGGGTGTATTTTAAAAGTGATTCCCATCAACGACGAGGGTGAATTGCTCATTGACGAGTACGAAAAACTGCTGACGGAACGAACCAAAATCGTTTCCTGCGTACACGTCTCGAACTCACTGGGTACGATCAATCCGGTCAAAACCATCATCGACAAAGCCCACGAAGTTGGCGCGGTTGTTTTAATTGATGGCGCTCAGGCCAGCTCGCACCTTGAGCTTGACGTTCAGGCGCTCGACGCTGATTTTTACGTCCTCTCGGCGCATAAGTTATATGGCCCAACGGGCATGGGGGTTTTGTATGGCAAAAAAGAAATTCTTGACTCGATGCCTCCCTACCGGGGCGGTGGCGAAATGATCAAAGAAGTGACGTTTGCCAAAACAACCTACAGCGATCTTCCCTATAAATTCGAAGCGGGTACACCTAATATTGCCGATGTCGTAGCGGTCAAAACCGCCCTTGAGTACATGGCGGGGCTAGGAAAAGAAAACATTGCGGCCCACGAAAACGACCTGCTTCAGTATGCCACCGAACAACTGAGCGAGCTGGACGGACTGCGTATTATTGGGCGGGCTAAACATAAAATTGGTGTTGTCTCCTTCGTACTGGACGGCATTCACCACCAAGATACAGGCGTCATTCTGGATCAGCAGGGCATTGCCGTGCGCACGGGTCATCACTGCACCCAACCACTCATGCAACGCTTTGGTATTGCCGGAACTACGCGGGCGTCATTTGCGGTTTATAACACCAGAGATGAGATTGACCGGCTTGTACAGGGTATTCGCCGGGTTCAGAAAATGATGTTGTGATTTTTAAAGCTTACTACTATGTTTCCTGACGAGATTTTATTGGACAAGAATCAGGTACTTGCCAGTCTCAGCGAATTGCCCGATAAAGTATCTTCTGAAGACTTAATCGAGCGTATTCTGTTTATAAAATTGATTGAAAGCAGATTACGGGAAACAACTGAAGTACCTCATGAGCAAGTCATGAAGGAACTGAAGGAAATAAAACAGCAGAAGCTGGCTGAATTAAACAAAAAAGTATGATTGCCTGGAAAGAATCGGCAAGAGAGGAAGTCCGGGAGATTTACAAATATTTATTTGATCAGTCAATTGCTGTAGCCGACGAATGGTCAGACGAGTTAGAAAAGAAATTAGGTCTACTAATTCAATTTCCAGAAATGGGACGAATGGTGCCAGACTTTTACATTTCATTCATTCGAGAAGTCTTTGTCGGTATAGATTAGTGTATAGCATACAGGAAAAAACGCTGAAAATACTTGCCATTCGCCCAATGGGTCGACCCCTAGGTAAGTTGTAATTATGACAATTAACGAAAAGCAAGACGAAATCATTGAAGAATTTGACTTGTTCGACGACCAACTCGACAAGACGCAATACATTATTGACCTCGGCAAAAAGCTCCCTCCAATGCCCGAAGCCCAAAAAACCGACGATAACCGGATTATGGGCTGCCAGTCGAAAGTGTGGGTCGATGCCGAATTGAAAGGAGATGGGCTTTATTTTTATGGAGATAGCGAACCAACGGCTCAAATTTCGAAAGGACTGGTTGGCTTGCTGATTCGGGTGCTTTCGGGTGAGAAACCCGAAGACATCGCCAACGCTGATTTGTATTTTATTCCGCGCGTTGGCATGGGTAATTTGATCACCTCTTTGCGTGCCGGTGGACTTGCGTCGATGATTGAGCGCATGAAAGCTTTTGGCCGCGCCTATACCGAAAAAACTGTTTAATACGTGTCATGACAGAAGAAGAACTAAAAGAACAAGTTGTACTGGCCCTCAAAGGCGTTTATGACCCCGAGATTCCGGTGGACGTTTATGAACTGGGACTCATTTATGATATCAAGATATTTCCGGTCAACAATGTATATATCCTGATGACACTGACCTCCCCTTCCTGCCCATCGGCGGGGGAGATTCCGGCTGAAATCGAAGAGAAAGTGCGTGCTATTCCGGGTGTGAGCGACGTGAGTGTCGAACTTACATTCGAACCGCCTTACTCAACCGAATTAATGTCGGAAGTAGCCAAGCTTGAACTTGGATTCATGTAACATTTAGCCAGTAAGTTATTAACTAATAAACTATTATGTATCCTCCTCATTTGCTTACCCCAATGCGGGAAGACCTGACCAGCGTCGGGTTTGAAGAATTGACCACTGCCGACGACGTAGTGAACACAATGGAAAACGCCGAAGGTACCATGCTCGTTGTGGTCAATTCGGTGTGTGGTTGTGCGGCTGGTGCGGCTCGTCCGGGCGTGAAAGCGGCTTTGGCAGCTAGTCCAGTAAAACCAGACAAAATGGTATCTGTATTTGCGGGTGGTGACCTGGAAGCAACCGCCAAAATGCGGGAATATTTCCTTCCGTATCCGCCATCATCGCCAGCAATCGGCATTTTCAAAGATGGTGACCTCGTGCATTTCATTGAGCGGCACCACATTGAAGGCCGTTCGGCGCAGATGATCGCCCAGCACCTCGAAATGGCACTGGAAGAGTTCTGTACGCCAGCAAACGCATAGGTAACGCGGACATTCTGTCCGCATGGTAACTACTTAATGTAGGGCTATGCGGACAGGATATCCGCGTTACGTTTACGTCACCGCGAAAATCTTCGCCAAGAATCTTGACAACGGCAGCAGGCAAAAGACAAGAAAGGCCATTGGAAAATTGGCGAAAGCTGCTACCCAGGCCGCATTCATGACGATAAGCGATAGTACACCTGCTTTTACGGCCATACCAATATTTTGACCAACGGGGTCTTTCACGGCCCGCCAGAGCGGAGGGAAGATGTAGTAGCCAAACAAAGCCAGAAAAGGTAAAGCCGTACCAAGTTGTTGCTGACGTTGAGCCAGGGCAGCGACACACCCAATAACAAGCGCATAGAGTATTCCTGCAGCGCGCAGTATAGTCGGGCTTCCGCCATGAACTTCGCCCCGGCTAATCATGGTAATCGCTGCGATATAGGCAATTGGCACCAGACCAACCCAGGCCCAGGGCATTATCTGTTCGGGCAGTATGCTGATACCCAGCAACAGATTCAGCCCCCGGCAAAGACCCATATTAACAGGTCCCAACCAGTTGTGGTGCTTGCCAAACCGATCGTAAACAAGCGACGCGATGGTAATGGCAATAGCTAATAATCCAGCCGTTGGATTGACCAGGAATGATGCAGCAATCCCGATCACGAATAATGCCGTTCCGAGCAAAGTCGCCGTCGATTTACTGACGATTCCGCTTGGAATAGGGCGCTCCGGCCGCTCGATTGCATCCAGTTCGGCATCGAACACATCGTTAAAAACAACTCCCCCCCCATACAACCCAACCGTTGCCAGCGAAAGCCAAGCCGCCGGAGCGGCAGAAGAATCGGGAATTAGAAAATAACCTGCAATGGCCATCCCGGCCAATACATCGGCAACAGCCGTAACTAGGTTTGCGGGACGCGTTAAGGAAAGAAGTGCTTTTAGCATAGAGTGTGAAAGAGCGAAAGAATGAAAGAGCGAAAGAGTGAAAATGACTGATGTCAACTTTTCACTCTTTCGCTCTTTCATTCTTTCGCTCTTTATTTAATGATCGTTGATTCTTTATCTACTCTGGGTGCCTGTCCGCCACGCAGAATCGAGCTGCCGTTGTAGCGTTGAGTTTGGTCAATACCTATGGGTTGGGTAAGGTCTTCCAGACTTACCTGCCCGCTTTGAGCAAAGGCCGTTAAGGCATTAGTAAAGGTAACAAGTTTGATAGCCTCATCCGAAATACCATGCTGTTTCATCAACGCGGCCGTTTTGGGAACGGCGAGTGGATCGCTGATGCCCCAGTCGGCGGCCGAGTTGATCATGATGCGCTCCGGCCCATATTGCTTCACTACTTCCACCATTCGTTCATTACCCATTTTAGTAAACGGATAAATCGTGAACCCTGCCCAGAATCCCCGGTCCAGTACCTCACGTACTGTTTCTTCATTATTATGGTCAACGATCACCATACCGGGCGCAATACCGTGTTCGATGGCAACATCCATACTCCGGCTGGTTCCCTGTTTTTTATCGCGGTGGGGCGTGTGAATCTGCACAGGCAGGTTTGCTTCGCGAGCCAATTCCAGTTGCGCCCGATAGTATTTATCCTCGGCAGGTGTCTGATCGTCATAGCCAATTTCGCCAATACCCACCACCCCTTCTTTATAGATGAATAAAGGAAGGATTTCCATAACCTGTTCGGCTAGTGCTTCCTGATTTGCCTCTTTGGAGTTCAACCCGATGGTGCAATAATGCCGAATACCAAATTGCGAAGCCCGGAAACGTTCCCAGCCAACCAGACTGGCAAAGTAATCCCGAAAAGAATCGATACCGGTACGAGGCTGACCCAACCAAAAAGCCGGTTCAATGACAGCCACTACGCCTGCATCGGCCATCGCCTGATAGTCATCTGTTGTACGGGCACTCATGTGGACGTGCATATCGAAAAATGACATACCGCCAATTGACTTCATAAAATCCATAATCTCTTTATGTTAAAGGCATTCATCAAGCATCAATCAGTCAACAAAGTTCTGCAAAAATCGCCCCCTTTCTACCTGATTTTTATCAACATTTAATTCAACTTAATCAAACTTCGCCTTAGTCTATTCGTTTTATAGATAACAATACAACAAATGCAACCATGAAAATGTACCATCAACGTGTTAGAATAAAGTGGAGTCTATGGGTAACTCTACTGTTGTTGGCAGGTGGCGGATTAACAGCCTGCCGGGAGAATGCTATCAATGACCTTAGCCCAGCCGACAGTCCGGTATATATCACAAACTACGACCGCTCGGTTAATTTTAGTCAGTACAAAACCTTTAGCTTACCCGATTCGGTGATAATTGAGTCGAACGATGCGTATAGCGCAGATCAGACTCCAATTTCGAGCCGGTTTGTAACGAACGTAGCTAATGCCATGACCGCCAGAGGGTTTCAGCGAGTTAGCAAAGGTGATAGCGCCGATCTGGGCGTGGCGATTATCCGGGTTAATAATCAATATACGGGCGTGGCGTCGAATCCGTATTCCTACTATTCGAGCTATTGGGGTTATGGTGGTCTGGGAGGTTATGGCTATTCACCCTATTACCCCAGTTACTACACCTACCAGGTTACCGACCAGTATTGGGAAGTTCAGATTGTCGATCTAAAAAACCGTCCGGCAACGGGCACAGGCACAGAACAGCCCCAATTAAATGTTATTTACGACGCAACCATTCGGGGTACCGACATCACCGATCAGCAAGCCGTCGACACCGCGATTAGCGCAATTTTCAATCAATCGCCTTATTTAAAGGCTACTGAATAAGCACTCATGAAACCGATCATAGCATTCATTGCCCTGATGGCGTTAACAACAACGACCTGGGCGCAGTATCAGAACGACAATAAGGGAAACTCCGCGTTTCCATCACCCTATCAGGAATACGTAACGTTTAATATTTCGGCCCGGTATGGCGTTGCTTTTCCTATGGGCGGCACACAGGGGTATATTGATAAACTATCGCCTACCAACCTGGCACTGGATGGCGAGTGGCTGTTTCCTCAACGGTTTTCAATCGGAATAAAAACGGGCTATCAATACAACAAACAGCGATTGGCCCGGCAAGTATATGATTATGGCGACCAGTCCATCTCGGCCGTGCAAACGCGAACGCTGTCGGTTATTCCGGCAATGGTTTCCCTCTCCTACTACTTCGCCGACAATGCAGCGGCTATTCGTCCGTATGTGCAGTTTGCGGGTGGGGGTGCCTATGTTGACTATACCAATTACTTCGGCACGCTGGCCGATCAGTCGCATGGTTTCAAAGGAGCAATTGCCCCCGCTATTGGGCTTAAGTATTACGGCAAACGCGAGCAGGGATTGGGTGCCGAGATTCAGGCGCAATACCAGAACGTGTTCTTCAACTACGATATGCTGAAGAACAGTGCCCCGTCGCTGATGCTGTCGGCCGGGATTTCGTACCGGTTCTATTGATTGCAACAGGCTTAGGTAAATGAATAATGTAACGTGAATAAGGCATAACCATTACGTATTATTCATTATCCATTAGCCATCTACTTTATACATCACATCAACTCCTCCATGTGGGCAGGCAAACTGCGCCCGGCAGCACGGCGTTCGGCAGCAAAATCGGCCAGCGTTTGAGCGAGCCGGGCGTTGTTGCGTTCAGTCAGTCCGGTAACCTGCGTAATGTCTTTATCAGTAAAGAACGCTTTCATAATCAGTTGATTCCAGGCTGCTTCGCTGAAGTAATCGGCAGGGTAAGGGTTATGGAGCATGATGGCCGATTGAACATCGCCAATGTTATTGCGAATACCTTCTGTTGCCTGAAATACCCATGCTTTGGGGTGCGCCAACACCGGCAAGGCCGAATAAAGCGCAACCAGTTCATTCATTTCGCCTGCTTTAAACAGTTCGGTAATAGTTTTTACATAAACGGCTTCGTCATCGGCAGGCAGTTGAAGTAGCCACCACACCCGCGAAAGCCGGTCTAGTGTCCAACCATCCACCGAGAAGCCGGGGCGCACCCGTTGCAGAGCAAATTGAATATCGGCTGGCACTTCAATAAGTTGTTTACCCACAAAGCGCGGCATCGCTGTAAAAACACGGTAGAATAGGGCTACTGGCTGATTGTCCGCAAATGCATCGGCCTGCTGACGAAGGTAATTTACCGCCTTTTCGGAATCAGGTTGCTGCTCAATCAGGTAGAACAGCGTTTGGCTCATTGTAAGGATATTCATAACGTAAAAGTAGTCGTTCGTTGGATTTAGTACCATGATAAAACACACCTTCGTTCATGATCGCGCATAGCTAACACATTTAGAGGAAATCCGCAACGAACAACCTGGACATATTTGCCTGTCAGATAGTATTCCAGACTCAACTGCCCGTTTCTTCGGCAATCTATTATACAGCATGACATAATACAAGTAGGTACAATTAGCGACCTATACGCTATATTTTACCATCCCATATTATTGCCAAATAGAGAACCGTGTATCCTTATTTTACGACGTCAATTTTCAGGAGTGTACTCTTATTTTATATCCAAAAATCCTATATCTCTAATATATTTATTTTGTAATAACTTGACTAAGATAGCGGGATTTGTTGATCATTTGGCAGGGCCGCCTGTGTGGACTGCGCTTCGATTCATAGGGGTGAAGCGGTCAAAACGTTCTTGAAAGAGCGACCTGGTCGAGTTCACTTAGAACGTTTACCGGCCTACAGTCCTGAATTGAACCCCACTGAATTAGTCTGGAATCAGTTAAAAAAAAGCCTTAAAGAATCAAGTGTTTGTTTCGCTGGAGGCCTTAACGGAAGCGGTACTTGAGCCGATCAGCTTGTTGCGGAAAGACGTTAAAATGGGGCAGGCCTTTTTCCAGAAAGAGGAAGTCGCCTTCTTTACGGACTAATTCATGGATCAATAACGTATAGATCACTTCGTTGTTTCCTAAACCGTTAACGTAATGAAAGTTCTGTTAAGCACGTTCCTTCTTATTGTCTTGTCTGCCTTTATGTGGACCCGTCCAGACGATTTACCGATCAATCAAATACAGGTTATCGGTTCCCATAATAGCTATAAGCAAGCCATTGATCCGGCATTGTTTAAGGCGTTTCAACAAAAAGATTCAGTATCGGCTAGTAAAATTGATTATGAGCATATACCCCTTACCGATCAGTTGACCATGGGGCTTCGGAATCTGGAAATTGATGTGTACGCCGATGAAAAGGGAGGCCGGTATGCTCATCCTAAAGGACTGAATTTGGCTAAAGATCAGGCCCCATACGATCCTGACCATAAAATGGACCAACCCGGCTTTAAGGTTTTTCATATTGTTGATCTTGATTTTCGCAGCCATAGCCTAACACTAATCGACTGCCTGCAGCAATTGCGAACCTGGTCAGAAGCGAATCCTGATCACACTCCGGTTTTTATTACCCTCGAAGGCAAAGACCAGCCGCTTCCTACGCCAGGTTATACGGTACCCGAAAAATTCACGGAGAAGCTGTTTGATGAACTGGATAAAACCCTGCTGGATTATTTAGGATCGAAGCATCTTATTATTCCCGATAATGTGCGGAGCAACTACAGTACGCTGGAGGAAGCCGTACTAAGAGGCAACTGGCCAACAGTGAACAGTGCAAAGGGGAAATTTATGTTTATCCTGGATGACAAATCGGCCAAACGAGCTATGTATATGGCCGGTCATCCATCGCTCAAAGGAAGGGTGTTATTTACAAATGCCGACCCGAATACGCCTGAAGCTGCCACCATGATCCGCAATAATCCAACCGATCCAGCCATAAAAGGACTGGTCAAAAAAGGATATATCATTCGGACGCGTGCGGACTCAGATACGCAGCAGGCCAGAGCAAATGACACTGGCAATTTTGTAGCTGCCTGTAATTCGGGAGCACAAATCATAACTACCGACTATTATCTAAAAAGTACTCATTTTAAATCAGACTATTCGGTAAGTTTTGACAAACACACCTATTTCCGCATCAATCCCTTATTTATAACTCAGGCTGCTAAGTGACTGACCCAAAGTGACTTAAAGGAAAAGGGGCGATACTTCGGCAGGTTTCGGTCGCGTCCGGCCTAAAGCCTACCGTTTTGCCTTCGGATGGGCCTGATCGTAGGTCTTTTTTAGCTGTTCCAGGCTGGTATGCGTATAAATCTGGGTAGCGGCTAAACTACTGTGTCCGAGCAAATCTTTAATGGCATTTAAGTCGGCACCCCGGTTGAGCAGGTGCGTGGCAAATGAGTGGCGCAA